>NZ_JBYZMQ010000023.1:0-1365 GCF_058216355.1 Pontibacter sp. GD13 | reverse complement strand
CAGGAGTGGTCGGAAGAAATTCTGACCACTTTTTATGTTTTAAAGAGCTTGTCCAAGTCTCCTTGGCAATGAGCCACCACGATGGCAATAGCCAGGTTTCTGATTTCCATAGCGAACCTGCGTTTGGCAGTTTTGTAGCCGATGGCGTTCGCCTGCTTGTAGATAAGCAGCAGCATGGCCACGATCAAGGTCATGTAGAGCATCACCTCTATGCCGTTTTGATTGAGCGAGACCAAGTGGCTCAGGTGGAGCTCCTGTTTCAGGAAGCGAAAGAACACCTCTATGTCCCACCTGCGCCGGTAGGCCTGGGCAATTTCCTGGGCAGGCGCCTCCAGCTCGTTGGTCAGCAGCCAGTAGCGCTGCTTTGGGTCTTGCCTGCTCTCCACGATGAGGAGGCGAAAGTCCTGCTCCAGCAGGCTTTCCCGGTAATGCGCATTCCCTTTCCTGTTGTTGATGCGCTTTCCGTAGTAGAGCCTGACGAGCTGATCGCTTACCAGCACCGCTTCTCCCAGGTCTGTCTGCTGGTCTTCCCCAAGCAGGCTGGCCTGCAGCTCATACTTGCGGTTTTCCTTCACCCAGCAGACAAAGGGCACGCGCCGCTCGTCAAAGGCCTCCAGGCTTTTGGCCGACTGCAGGCCCCGGTCCAGCACATAGAGGCTCTTGTGGCCATCCTCCTGCCTGACATGCTGCCAGACCACCTGGGGCAGGGCCACGTCCTCGCTGCTACAGCTGCTCTCCCTGAAAGCCCGGGCACTGCAGGGCAGCACCCCGTCAAAGGCCATGGTGTATTTGACTGCCTTCCTGCCGCTGGCATGCCCGATGCCGGTTTGTAGCTTGCCGGCCGTATCCCTCACCAGGGTGCTGTCCACACGGATCAACTTGTGCTTCTGCCGGTCACCCTCGGAGTATAGGCCGGCATACCGCTCATAGACGCACTCGTAGATCTGGCTGAAGTAACGCGCATCTATTTTGGACAAACGTTCTGAGATAGAGCTCCGCCGGACGCTCTCACTGGCATCCAGGTGAAAAAGCTGCTTGAAGAGCGGATCATTGAAGGTGTCCTCCAGGCTCCGCTGGCTAAGGCGCTCGTTTTCCAGCATCCCATAGAGCAAGAGGTAGAACATCTTGCGCCCATGGAGCACCTTGGCATAGCGGTCTACATCGCTTTGAAGGGAGAGTTGCGCCAGGTATTGCTCGGGGATAAGCTCCAGCAGCTGGCTCACACTCATCTTGTGGTCTTTGAATATGCTCATCTGTTCAATCTTTTAGCCTGTAAAGACAACAAACAAAAGAAGCATATAAGTCAGGGAACAAAAAAACAGCCCCCATACAAAAAATGGTCGGAATTTCTTCCGACCACTCCTG
>NZ_JBYZMQ010000022.1:0-1780 GCF_058216355.1 Pontibacter sp. GD13 | reverse complement strand
TTGAGCAATGGAAAGAACAAAATATTGATACCAGCATTGTGGCTGTGAGTTATGACTGGAAGGAGCAGAAGGCTATGATCACCATTGCATACGAAAACAGGGTGTACGAATTTCCTTGCACCACTACCTGGACAGAGGCGGATTGTTTAAATGCTATAGCAAGTCTTAATTTATAGAAAGTCATTTATTAAGAGGGTAAGACGAGGCAAAAGGAATAACTCTTAATAATTTACAATGTCAAAAATTACGCTTAAAACGCCGATCAGCTATTACGGCGGTAAACAAAAGTTAGCTAGTAAGATTATCTCAGTAATACCAGAACACACCCTTTATTGTGAGCCTTTTGTTGGTGGAGCTGCCGTGTTTTTTGCAAAGGAGCAATCAAACATTGAAGTACTGAATGACACCAACAAAGAGCTGATCAACTTCTACAGAGTAGTACAGCAGGACTTTGTGTCATTGGAGAAGGAAATCAGGATCAGCCTGCACAGCAGAGACCTGCACCGCAAGGCCAGTGTGATCTACAACCATCCGGACATGTTCTCAGAGATCAAAAGAGCCTGGGCAGTTTGGGTGCTTAGTTCCCAAAGCTTTTCTGCTCAACTGGACTCCAGCTGGGGCTATGACAAGTCTAAGAATACCACTACAAAGAAGATCATCAACAACCGGGATCGCTTCACAGAAGAGATGGCCATCAGGTTGCAGAACGTGCAGCTGGAAGCGGCTGATGCCTTGTATGTGGTTCGGAGCCGGGATAGTGAGAAGAGCTTCTTCTACTTAGACCCGCCATACTTCAACTCAGATTGTGGCCACTATGATGGATATTCAATAGAAGACTTTGAGGCGCTTTTAAAGCTTTTAGCAGGCATTAAAGGTAAGTTCCTGTTATCTTCTTACCCTTCACCAATACTGCAGAAGTATGCCAAAGAAAACGGCTGGCATATGTGGTCAGTGGAGCAGGGAGTAAGTGTAAACAGCAAATCTGGGTATATCAAAAGGAAAGTGGAAGTTCTTACTGCGAATTATCCGTTGGATTGAGAAAGGAAAGCAAGCCCGGACAGGTAATAGCGCTAACAATCACCATAACAAGGCCGCTCGAAAGCGGCCAGGCGTCCGGGCTCTTTACCTTTATTAAAAGGGTAATTGAGGCCGAATGTGTTATTGTTATAATGATTGTTAGCATTGCAAAGATATGACTTTAAAGAGCTTTTAAAAAGCTTTTATAGCCTTGTTATAGGCTGAATGAAATAAAAAAACGAGATGCCTTTATTTTGGGACATCTCGTTTATATTTTTGGGACATATCGTTTTGCCGATTTTAATAATGCAAAGAAAGCTGTCAGTAAGATAAGTGCCTTTTTCATACTTGCTAAATGTTTAGGTGTGAATTTGTTTTATACCTATTGGATGCAGCACTTAGCATATTATTACAGCCGCGGCTAATTTTTTTTAGCTGGTATGCGACAGGGTTAGTTTAAGTACATAAGCATAAATGTAAAGTATAGCATTTTTAAACTACTTGATTAAATTAAAGAGTTATATTCGTGTGGCGCTATGTTGAAGGAGTGTTGTTAGAGTGGTGATATTGCTTTAATAATAACTCGCGGAGGAGGTAGGAGTGCTTTATGTATAGTGCAGATAAGCGTAGGTTTACGCATAGCCGCTAGTTGACCGTGATTGTGAATTTACGAGCTTTAAAAGTGGCGTGTCTTTCAGGCTTTTTTAGGTCTGGGCGGCATCAAAGGCCACTAAAGCTCAGCAACGATCAGAAAAAGAACCAA
>NZ_JBYZMQ010000021.1:0-2144 GCF_058216355.1 Pontibacter sp. GD13 | reverse complement strand
GTGCAAGGAAATTCGTACACCCTGTTTTCGTATGCAATGGTGATCATAGCCTTCTGCTCCTTCCAGTCATAACTCACAGCCACAATGCTGGTATCAATATTTTGTTCTTTCCATTGCTCAAAGTCAGTTGGAGAAAGCACCAACAGCATCTGGCTTTCCACTTCCGGCGTAAAATAGTGACTGAAGGCGGTGATGGCTTTAAAGGCTCCATCTGTGCGGTGCACGTCTTGCCACTGTCCCTTAAACACTTCCGGTATATTAACCAACGCATCAAACTCCGCTGCTCTGATAATTCCTGTCTTTACCATGCTGTAAAACAATTAGCATTTGCATAATCCAATTTTTCCTGTAAAGTTCCTGCGGGCAATCCTGTTATATCTCCATGCAAATGGGCTATACTCCCGAAATTTCGTACACCCACACGCATATCTGAACCATCCTGCGGTACTGAGAAATCAAGTATCTCTGCTGTATTAAACTTTAAATGTACTGCAAGGGATAAGCCAATTAAAGGCTCATTCCCCATACCATTGTTATAAAGATGCTGCAATTCCTTATCAGAAATATTCCTTTCAAAAACATAGAAATCGCTAACACTTATAATATTGCTGCCAGTGTTGGAACCTATATAAATCGTATTCAGGATATTTACATCCCCAATATGTACACTAGAGTATGCGCTTGTGAGTGTGCCCTGTGCAATACCATAAGAACGGCTACCTGTCAGCATATAGCCATGCATTGCCAATTGTTGCCCGGTTGCAATAGGGATTGTAGTTAAACTACTAGGGCCATGTACAATCTGTATTCCGCCCCAGGTTGTACCGCAACGGGAATAGGCATACGTTGTGTTGGTACTACTATTGCGTAACTCCAAGAAATTCTGCACTGCGTTAGGTACACAGCGCGTCATGCATACAATCGTTAAAGGCGTTGTTAGTATCCAACTAGGGTATAAATTAACCCTAAAGGGTTGTTTTACAGCTCTCCCAAAATCATAATTGCCCTTTAAAACCTGCCCATCAGGGTTTTTTATTATATGCCCATCTGATGCTCTTAATACGTCTGCCATCTTATCTTATTTTCTCCCATTTAACCACTGTCGTTGTACTGGTAACGCACATAAAAAGCTTTCTACTTGCTGCATCGTAGTACATTTGACCTTGTTTGCCTTTTTCAGTTGTATAGCTTGTGTCTGCCTTTGCATCGTAAGCTGAACCAGTAAAATCATAGGCTAATAAGGCATTGCAAAGGTTTGTATAGTTGCCTGTGTTCTGTATAAAAAAATCAACGGTTAGCGGTTCTCCAATCCTACGCCATTTGTTATCATTGCTGTAGCAGGTATATACATAGCCTGTATCGGATGTGTATTCATCTCCTTTACAGGATTTTATACTAATTTGCTTGATGTTATTTACCCACCCTGTTTCAGTCAGTAACTCGTTTATTATCGTTTGGTCAAAAGCGTTTGTGCTATCTAACATATCTACTGTGGCGTTTCTTTCCCATGAAGCGGAATTTACAGTACTGCTTTTGCACAAATACCAACGCCTTAAATATGTCATTTCCTGCCCTGCCTTGCCTAACTGCCCATTGCTATTATCCCCTGTAATAGTAAGGAATTGCCCGTTCCAGTTTTGGTTATCAGCCAACAATGTTTGCAAGTCATTAGAGGCAAATTTATTAATAGTACCAACGCCTGCCCCCCATTTAATAGAACCGTCTGCCTGCTTAACTGCTGTAAAAACGTTTGTTTCGCCAACGGCTAATGCGTCCTTTTGTGCCTGGCTTAAAGAAGGTGTTTGCTCAAATGTTGGTCTTTTCTGGAATTCTTTTGTCGCAAAATCTTGTGTCAAGCCACCATCCACAGCAGCACCAAAGCCATTGTAAAAAGTACCACCTCCACCTGAAGGAGCATCTACAAACTCAATTCCTGATAAATCAGCTTTCACCCTGAAGAACTTACCACCCATGCCTGCATAAGAAGCAGGGGTATCAGACAGACCTAAAAAGGAAGAAGCGCCACCTGTAGGGTTCGCCTCCAATGCCGCTAACCTAGTCTCATGATTCTGCACAGTGGCAGCTAATGCATCGTGCAAATCCTTCAGCGCCTTACCTTGCCTGGCATCTAGTACCTTACCTGC
>NZ_JBYZMQ010000020.1:0-5277 GCF_058216355.1 Pontibacter sp. GD13 | reverse complement strand
GCCTTTGGTTCTTTTTCTGATCGTTGCTGAGCTTTAGTGGCCTTTGATGCCGCCCAGACCTAAAAAAGCCTGAAAGACACGCCACTTTTAAAGCTCGTAAATTCACAATCACGGTCAACGGTTGGTATAAAAAACGTGCAAGGCCGTCGGCCGAAGCATGATTTTTATACAGTGTTAGCGGTTAGGGTTTTCTTTTTTTTATTTAGACTTTTTGAGTAGCTGGTTCAAGATTATTCATATTGCCTTTCATTGAGCAAAGCATATGTTCAGTTTCAGCTGCCTTCAAGCGCTGCATTGCTGTAGGCATTTCCTTTAACTCTATGAATTTTTTCCTTGCTGTTCCTTGTTCAACATAGCCTTTCTGTTCAAGAATTTCCATTCCTTTTCTTGCTCCTGCATGTAAATAGACTTTGTCGGGTTCAATATTCATATGCGAAGCAATTCGTATAGCTGTATCGTATATTGAAAGCTCTCCAAATCCTTTTACCTTACATTCAGTTACAATATCGAAGATTTCATCAAAGGTTCGAGCTTTTAGGATTTCGTTTATTCTCTTTAGTAATCCTTCTCTTACCTGCTTAGACACTTCATAAGGAACACCACGTTTATTGCCTTCTTTATCAAGAAATACCTCTTGATGGTTGTGTCTGATAAAATACTCAATACCCTGATTAGTTATTTTAAAAATCCCATCAGCTGCATGCACAATTACTTCTGTTAAGTTTGGCAAGTCTTTATAAAAACTAAGGTATTTATCTAAATAATCTGAATGGGTTTCAAAGAAAAAATGTGTTGTAATATTATTGCCGTCTTTATCGCAATATTTCCAAAACTTATATTCCTCAGCTTTGTATTGATTTATTAATTGTTCCAGTGTCATTGGTTAAATAATAAGATTACGAACTCAGATTGTTTGAAAAAGCAAAATAATAATGTATCTAATCTCGTTTAATCCGTAACTTTGATTTTGAGAAAATTTCCTTTATTGTATTTCGTGAAACTTGTTCACCATTTACTTCTTTGCATTCAACATTTAAATCCCCCAATTGATTTAAATGTAATTGCATTTCTAAGATAGTTGCACCAATAGGCTTTTTTGATAAATTCTTAAGAACATCAACTCTACGTCTTGGTTCAGCCCCCACGTTTTTAACTACGTAAATACTTAGCTGATAAATATTTTCTACAAGTGTATAAAAATTAATTGTAGAAGTTAATCCACCTTCAGGTATAGGTACACCTGCAGGAAATTCAACTGTCATATTTTCGCTTGGATTAATGATTATATCACATGGATTTATATTAAACTTATCCCAAGAAAACCGGCATTCTTCTTTATTGACTTTATCAATTATATTAATAGTGATTTCTGCAGATTTAATACAATGTTCTTGGGTGGTATTATCTGGAGGAGTAAACTTTGATGAGATAGGTAATGTCGTTAATGTTTCTTCAGAGTAATTATCCAATTTTTTTCTTTCTGATATGTCGTTTACTTTTGGTTTATTGAGTAAAAGTACTTTTTCAAACTCATTATTAAATTTTTCTACAATTCCCTTTTCAGTAAAGACTGTAATATTCTCCGAATTATAATGTTCGGCTTTCTTTGTCCAATTATAAGAGCCAGTAATAACTAAGCTCTCATCTATAATACAAAATTTGTGATGAACAATTCCTTTACCAGGAGCTACGTTTGAAAAATAGAAGTTGCCTCCATTGTTTACAAATTTTTGAAAATCTAATCCAGAGTTATTTGTTTTATCATTTATAACAATCAAATCCACTTTACATCCTGAAGCGAGCTTTTCTAAAACAGTATCAAACAAGATATCATTATTAAACCAAGCTACTGCAATTTTCAAACTTGTTTTAGCTTCTCCAACTCTTGATAAAATTTCACTTTGTATGTTATCAAAATATACCATTATCTGTGAACCTGAAATTTTATTTCTTTAAACTTACCGCTAACGGCTGGTACATAAAGCGAGCAAGGCGTAGCCGAAGCTTGGCATATGTGCAGGGTTAGGGTTTGTTATTCTACTTTTTCTGTTACAACTGGGCCTAACCCTTCATAGAAGGTTTGCAGCTTGCACTTTACTTTATCGCCTTCTTTATATTCCAGTTTGCTGAGTGCCTTTAGGTCGATGTTTTGATAATCGTCAATATCCAATACCTCCAGATTCTGGAGTGTAGTTTCTTCTATCTGAATGATTTCGAATACACTTTCATTAACTGCCCTTGCTGTTACTTCTTTCCAAATAGGTGTTTTAGTGTTAGGTACAGGAACATAAATTAGATAAGTGAAGCTTGCGTCTGCTTGTGAAGGCAAGACATCTTCTAAGAAAATCCTTAAGATTTCGTTAAGCTTGTCTGGGTCGCCAGCACCAGTAAACTTCCTGTCCTTTACTCCGATAAACAACCAGTCTTCGTTTCCATTGTCATACTGCTTACTGTACTCGGCATTTTCAAGAGGCGTATCCTGAAGTTCTATCTCTACTGACCAACCAGGATTATCAATCGTAGTGATTTTGATTCCGAAGCCGTGCTCCCAATCTCCGTCACAGTTGTTTCTAAACCAATCCTGTATTCGTTCAAGTAGAGATTTATCCATTTTCTATAACTTTAATACACCCTAACGGTTTGTACATAAGGTGAGCGAGGCGTAGCCGAAGCATAACTTATGTACTGGGTTATGGTTTGGCTTTCTTCTCTTTCTTAATTTTATTCTGCAAGTCTCTTAACTCAACTTCTGTCAAGTCACCACGATTCAAGGCAGTAATTCCAATATCAATTTGCGAATTAACTGTAGGCGTATAGAAAACTTGGTCGTCAATTACTAAAGCCAATTTTTCTCCAATGGATTTTCCAGTAGCAATACTCCAAGCTTTTGTACCTTCTTGGTCTAGCTTTATAGTCAATCCAAAGTCCCCTGAATTACTTTGGTAAATTTCAATATTTGAAAAGTTCTTAACTGTTGCAATTGGCTTTGGGTCTATATAAACAAGCTCTTCAGTTCCTTTTAATTTTCTTGCAATCCCGCTTTCTTTATTACTTAGATAATACCAACCTGTTTTTAAATATCCATTTTCTTGCTTCACTTCACTTTTTGAAATCTCTGATTGCGATTCAGTTGCAGAAGGAGAATCCACTGGCCCACAATTCAAGAGCAGTACTAAAGGAATTAGGAATATCATCTTATTTAATAATTTTAGATTTACCATAACGGCTGGGCTAAACGGCGGCGGCGGCCGTCGGCCGATGCTGGAGTTTAGGTGTTGTTGTACGTAGGCTTTTTTAGTTTTTTCTTTAGGCGTTCATAATCACTATCTACAAGGAAATGTCCGTCAATAGTTAATAATTTACCTTGGCCACCAAATATTCTAAACTCTTTAATTCTTTTAAACTTCTTGTCCGTTAGAATCAACCATAAAAGATTATTCGAATAGGCTGCAACAGGAAATTCTTTATCTATAGTTTTAGTACTTCTAATGTCGGACAGGTTAATTCTTTTCCTACCCAGTCCGAGCATATTATTTACCTCCAAATATGTGTCGGTCAATTCAAACCTGCTCTTTACCAGCAATCCGATTGAAACGAACAGAAAGCCCGACACAGAACAGAACCAGGTCCAGACGACCTTGCCTGTTCCTTCAAATTTTAGATAGGTTAGAATTGAAGCTATGAAAAGCGCAAGTCCAATGATTAGTACAGCCCTAATTTTTCTATAATCTGTCGTCAATTTCATTTTTATAGCTTACGTACAACGGTCTCGTATAAAAAACGTGCAAGGCCGTCGGCCGTAGCATGATGTTTATACAGTGTTAGCCACTGTTTTTCTACCTTTTCAACTAGCTGAAAATTCTAGCAACTCCTTTTTTATCCCTTTCAATCTTTCATCTCGCTTTTGCAGTTTTGCAGGAATCCAAAAATCATTGGTCATTCCACTTGCGAGATGTGGAAGTTTTAAATGAGTTATAATTTTACCATTCAAATCAAATTTTTTGAAAGTTGGACTATTAACGTACCTTTTAGGAAATTCCGTTTCAAATTCAGATGTTGATTTTTTAGAAACCCTTTTCCAGTTACTTTCCAAAATATCTTCGACAAATTCGGCTACATCTGTGCTTTGGGAAATGATATACTTAGGGCGAATTATCTCAATTTCATTTTGAAGGAATTTTTTTGCTACCACATTTCTGATTTTCTTCCATCCCTTGATTTTGAGGATTTCATTTGCCTTTCCTTGTACTGCAAAATGAGACATATCAGTTATATAGAACCTATTCAAAAATTCTTTTGAGCGATAATTCTCTTCAGTGTCTCCGAAAATGCCGTATAGGTTTTGCCAAAGCTTTGTGTTTGGTTCATATTCATCTATCTCTCCGAACTCATTATCTCCAGTCTCTCTTAGTCCGTAAGTCGCTTGGAAATTCCTATTCCCTACACTTGGACTTTTTGATATCCCAATGTGAGGTTCCATACCTATTACCATAATCTCTTTTACCGTATCGGCAGAGAAATCCAATTTACCTATCCAGCCTGGAAAGTCGAATGCCCATTCTTCCTTTTCTATTATCGTAGAAAATTCAGGAATGAGTTCCTTAACCTTGTTTTTGTTGTACTCGGAAAGGTTTTTAATATAAAGGTCGCTTGAATGCCCCTTTTTCAGTTGCAAAAAGTTATTTGTTTCTGTTATTGACTCTACAATCACTTTTCCGAATTTATCTTCCAAAAACTGCAGGTATCTATTATGCGCCATTGTGTATTAGTTTGGTTTGAAGTGAGATTTGATTAAAGACTATTATTTTGAGACAATGTAAATTTTATGTAATTTACTAAAAGCCCTTTTATCTGTTCAGCTGCTACTGGATTAGCTGAATGCACATAAAATTTCAGTTTGGATAGGTCTAAGCCAGATTCATACACTAACCATTTAGCGGCTGCATATCCGTCAGGAGCAATATTATCATTAGCATCTAATCCTAAATCATTGTCAAAACTTATATAATCTGGTAATCCCTTTTGAACAATGGTAGATTTAAAATCTTCAAAATTTCTTACAATAATAAAGTCTTCGTCGGTTAGGTCTTTATATACCATGCCCACTGTCCTTATATCATCAAGAAAAAGTCTATAACTCATATTTTAAATTGTGGCTAACGTTACTCGTGCATAATGTGGGTGATGCGTAGCAGAAACCTATATTATGAACTTTGTTGGGCATTGTTGTTTTAGCAATTTACTTCGAGAATCTTTCTCCCATTTTCTTCAACCACT
>NZ_JBYZMQ010000019.1:0-5328 GCF_058216355.1 Pontibacter sp. GD13 | reverse complement strand
CGAAGAAAGTAGTTCTTCGGCAAGTTCTTTGAGAGATTGTTGAGACAGAAATAACACACAAGAGAAAGAGTAAGGGTAACCCGCGCAGGGGCAACTTGCGCCGCCCCTCCTTACGGGGGGGGCAACGGGGAGCCGGGGTCGAACGGACACATTTTGCAGGTAACTGCAGCAGAGTTTTTACAATGGAGAGTTTGATCCTGGCTCAGGATGAACGCTAGCGGCAGGCCTAATACATGCAAGTCGAACGGGCCTTGATTCTTCGGGATCTTGGCCAGTGGCGCACGGGTGCGTAACGCGTATGCAACCTACCTTCCATTGGGGGATAGCCCCGGGAAACCGGGATTAATACCGCATGACACCGCCTGAGGGCATCCGAGGGCGGTCAAAGCTGAGGCGATGGAAGATGGGCATGCGTGCCATTAGCTAGTTGGCGGGGTAAGGGCCCACCAAGGCGACGATGGCTAGGGGTTCTGAGAGGATGGTCCCCCACACTGGTACTGAGACACGGACCAGACTCCTACGGGAGGCAGCAGTAGGGAATATTGGGCAATGGCCGCGAGGCTGACCCAGCCATGCCGCGTGCAGGAAGAAGGCCTTCTGGGTTGTAAACTGCTTTTACCAGGGAAGAAAACGCTCCTGCGGGGGTAACTGACGGTACCTGGTGAATAAGCACCGGCTAACTCCGTGCCAGCAGCCGCGGTAATACGGAGGGTGCAAGCGTTGTCCGGATTTATTGGGTTTAAAGGGTGCGTAGGCGGCCCGTTAAGTCAGCGGTGAAATCCCACGGCTCAACCGTGGAACTGCCGTTGATACTGGCGGGCTTGAGTTCGGTCGAGGCGGGCGGAACTGGCGGTGTAGCGGTGAAATGCATAGATACCGCCAAGAACCCCGATTGCGTAGGCAGCTCGCTGGGCCGAAACTGACGCTGAGGCACGAAAGCGTGGGGAGCGAACAGGATTAGATACCCTGGTAGTCCACGCCGTAAACGATGATGACTCGATGTTGGCGATACACTGTCAGCGTCCAAGCGAAAGCGTTAAGTCATCCACCTGGGGAGTACGCCCGCAAGGGTGAAACTCAAAGGAATTGACGGGGGCCCGCACAAGCGGTGGAGCATGTGGTTTAATTCGATGATACGCGAGGAACCTTACCTAGGCTAGAATGCGCGTGACGGCCCCAGAGATGGGGCTTCCCTTCGGGGCACAAAGCAAGGTGCTGCATGGCTGTCGTCAGCTCGTGCCGTGAGGTGTTGGGTTAAGTCCCGCAACGAGCGCAACCCCTATCTCTAGTTGCCAGCGCGTCATGGCGGGGACTCTAGAGGGACTGCCTCCGCAAGGAGTGAGGAAGGCGGGGACGACGTCAAGTCATCATGGCCCTTACGCCTAGGGCTACACACGTGCTACAATGGCCGGTACAGAGGGTCGCCACCTGGCAACAGGGCGCCAATCTCAAAAAGCCGGTCTCAGTTCGGATCGGAGTCTGCAACTCGACTCCGTGAAGCCGGAATCGCTAGTAATCGCGCATCAGCAACGGCGCGGTGAATACGTTCCCGGGCCTTGTACACACCGCCCGTCAAGCCATGGAAGTCAGGGAGACCTGAAGCCGGTGACCGTCAAAGGAGCCGTCTAGGGTAAAACTGGTAACTGGGGCTAAGTCGTAACAAGGTAGCCGTACCGGAAGGTGCGGCTGGATCACCTCCTTTCTAGGGTCGGCCACCGGCTCCTCGGGCGCAGGCCCCCGGCGCGGGCCCCTTCTTTTTTTACTGCGTGTTTTCTGTCTTGGCAAGACCTCAAACCCCAATGTTGCACGGCGGCAGCGGCGCCCTCTTTCCGGGCTTGTAGCTCAGGTGGTTAGAGCGCTACACTGATAATGTAGAGGTCCGTGGTTCGAGTCCACGCAGGCCCACTCACACGCCCTGGGGGATTAGCTCAGCTGGCTAGAGCGCCTGCCTTGCACGCAGGAGGTCAACGGTTCGACTCCGTTATTCTCCACACAACACCCACACAGGCAGAAACAGCAGGTTTTTGCCTCCAGCCTGACAGTAAAGCAGACAAGACCAGGGGCTGACTCTGGACCCTTGACGCTTCGCTTCTCAGGGTAAGTTCTTTGACATGATGGGAGAGAGAGAATAAAAGTTTAGGCTGCCCTGCGGGGCAGCCCATGCAAAACGAGCAAGAAGAGGCGGGCCGCTGCTTTAGGTAGCAGCGGCCGAGAACGCAGACAAGGGCGCATGGGGGATGCCTAGGCTCTCAGAGGCGATGAAGGACGCGACAAGCTGCGAAAAGCCGCGGGGAGGGGCACATACCCTGTGATCCGCGGGTATCCGAATGGGGCAACCCAGTATATTGAAGATATACTACCCTACGGGGGGCGAACCCGGGGAACTGAAACATCTAAGTACCCGGAGGAAGAGAAAATAACAATGATTCCGTAAGTAGTGGCGAGCGAACGCGGAGGAGCCCAAACCGGTCGTGTCACGGCACGGCCGGGGTTGTAGGGCCACGATATCGGACCAAAGATTGAAGCATAACACCCTGGGAAGGGTGACCAGAGGGGGTGATAGTCCCGTGTGCGCAAGCTCTTTGGCCGTAGTGGTACCCTGAGTAGGGCGGGACCGGAGAAATCCCGCCTGAATCCACCGGCACCATCCGGTAAGGCTAAATACTCCTGAGAGACCGATAGTGAACCAGTACCGTGAGGGAAAGGTGAAAAGTACCCTGAATAAGGGGGTGAAACAGATCCTGAAACCATGCGCCTACAAGCGGTCGGAGCCCTTTAGTGGGGTGACGGCGTGCCTTTTGCATAATGAGCCTACGAGTTACTCCTCCCTGGCGAGGTTAAGCTTCTCAAGGAGCGGAGCCGGAGCGAAAGCGAGTCTGAACAGGGCGCACAGTCAGGGGGGGTAGACGCGAAACTTTGTGATCTACCCATGGGCAGGATGAAGTTTGGGTAAAACCAAATGGAGGTCCGAACCAGTTTCCGTTGAAAAGGATTTGGATGACCTGTGGGTAGGGGTGAAAGGCCAATCAAACTGAGAAATAGCTCGTACTCCCCGAAATGCCTTTAGGGGCAGCGTCGCGGTGGAGTCATGTGGAGGTAGAGCTACCGATAGGACTAGGGGGAGTCACATCCTACCGAATCCTGACGAACTCCGAATGCCACTTGATATACGCGGCAGTGAGGCGCGGGGTGCTAAGGTCCCGCGCCGAGAGGGAAAGAACCCAGACCGCCAGCTAAGGTCCCAAAGTCCACGCTAAGTTGAACAAAGGGGGTCCAGTTGCCTAGACAGCCAGGATGTTGGCTTGGAAGCAGCCATTCATTTAAAGAGTGCGTAACAGCTCACTGGTCGAGCGACAGGGCATCGATAATAATCGGGCATCAAGCATGGCACCGAAGCTGCGGATTGCACTATGTGCACTGGTAGGGGAGCATTCCAAGGGCGGTGAAGGTATGCCGGCAAGGCGTGCTGGAGCGCTTGGAAAAGCAAATGTAGGCATAAGTAACGATAATGCGGGCGAGAAACCCGCACACCGAAAGACCAAGGTTTCCTGATCAACGCTAATCGGATCAGGGTTAGTCGGGTCCTAAGGGCGAGGCGAGAGCGCAGTTCGATGGACAACTGGTTAATATTCCAGTACCGGCGCGTCACAGCGACGCGGTGACGGAGAAGTGAAAGGACGGCGCACTGACGGAATAGTGCGTTTAAGGGCGTAGGTATTGGCCTGGTTGTGAAGTACGCCAGGCTAGCTGAAATCTGAAAGTACCCCAAGCCCCCGGGCGCGGGGATCGTCCCTAATCAGGCTCCCTAGAAAACCCGCTAAGCGTTTTGACTGGCGCGCCGCCCGTACCGCAAACCGACACAGGTGGTCGAGGAGAGAATCCTAAGGTGCTCGAGTGAATCACGGCCAAGGAACTCGGCAAAATGGCCCTGTAACTTCGGGAGAAGGGGCGCTTCCTCCGCGCAAGCGGAGAAGCCGCAGTGAAAAGGCCCAGGCGACTGTTTAACAAAAACACATGGCTTTGCGAAATCGAGAGATGAAGTATAAGGCCTGACACCTGCCCGGTGCCGGAAGGTTAAGAGGGGATGTTAGCCGCAAGGCGAGGCGTTGAATCGAAGCCCCGGTAAACGGCGGCCGTAACTATAACGGTCCTAAGGTAGCGAAATTCCTTGTCGGGTAAGTTCCGACCTGCACGAATGGTGTAACGATCTGGGCGCTGTCTCAGCCGTGAGCTCGGTGAAATTGTAGTCTCGGTGAAGATGCCGAGTACCCGCAACGGGACGGAAAGACCCCGTGCACCTTTACTATAGCTTAGCATTGCCGCTGGGTAACTCATGTGTAGGATAGGTTGGAGGCTGTGAGCCGGTGTCGCCAGGCATCGGGGAGCCGTCCTTGAAATACAACCCTTGAGTTGCTTGGCGCCTAACCTCGTCAGACGGGGGACAGTGCTTGGTGGGTAGTTTGACTGGGGTGGTCGCCTCCAAAACAATAACGGAGGCTTTCAAAGGTTCCCTCAGCACGCTTGGTAACCGTGCGCAGAGCGCAATAGCAGAAGGGAGCTTGACTGTGAGGCCCACAAGCCGAGCAGGGCCGAAAGGCGGATATAGTGATCCGGTGGTTCCGCATGGAAGGGCCATCGCTCAAAGGATAAAAGGTACGCCGGGGATAACAGGCTGATCTCCCCCAAGAGCTCATATCGACGGGGAGGTTTGGCACCTCGATGTCGGCTCGTCACGTCCTGGGGCTGGAGAAGGTCCCAAGGGTTCGGCTGTTCGCCGATTAAAGTGGCACGCGAGCTGGGTTCAGAACGTCGTGAGACAGTTCGGTCCCTATCTGTTGTGGGCGTCGGAGATTTGAGGGGTCCTGACCTTAGTACGAGAGGACCGGGTTGGACGAGCCTCTGGTGCACCTGTTGTATCGCCAGATGCAGCGCAGGGTAGCTACGCTCGGACGGGATAAGCGCTGAAAGCATCTAAGCGCGAAACCCGCCCCAAGATGAGATCTCCCTTAAGGGCCGTCCAAGACGAGGACGTCGATAGGCCGCAGGTGTAAAGTCGGAGACGGCAAAGCCGAGCGGTACTAATTGCCCGAGCGCGTTCTCACCCAAGGCCGGCCACGGCCCGCCCCTTCGGCCCGCTCTCTCTCTCCCCACTCATGTTAAAACAGCACTTACAGGCCATCAGGCACGGCCCACGCGGACCGTGCGAAGAGAATGGCGGCTATGGCTCCGGTGAGCACCTCTTCCCATCCCGAACAGAGAAGTTAAGCCCGGACGCGCCGATGGTACTGGGGTCACACCCGGGAGAGTAGGTGGCCGCCAACCCCACAC
>NZ_JBYZMQ010000018.1:0-29238 GCF_058216355.1 Pontibacter sp. GD13 | reverse complement strand
CACCTGTAGGGTTCGCCTCCAATGCCGCTAACCTAGTCTCATGATTCTGCACAGTGGCAGCTAATGCATCGTGCAAATCCTTCAGCGCCTTACCTTGCCTGGCATCTAGTACCTTACCTGCAGTTGCCTGATCCAAAGCATTGTAAATTGCAGCGGTGCTGATCTTATCGGTTGTGATGGAGTCAATCAGAGACTTGTTTGCTTTGATGTAGTCGCTGATCTCTTTAATTGAGTCCAGGTTCACGTCATCTCCGTTGATCAATGCCTGAAGCCCTACAATTTTGTTGTAGAGCTTCAGCAGGGTATCGTCTGGTGATCCGTCAATAAGAGCGTTGGTAGCCGCTGTGATATCTGCAGGAGTGGCCTTACCTGCCAGCCCATCCGTTAACTCCTGTTTAGTAGCCAGATCAGAAGTATCTACCGTTAAGCTTAAGTTTCCTTCAGCATCTGGAGTCTGCAGCACATTGTTCAGGAATATCTTTTTGATAGGGGTAAACTTATCAAACATCGTATCCAGCACATTGGTGAACATGGTTCTCACCTCGGATGCACTGGTATCTGATGCCCCTGACCTGATCAGGGCTAAGAGGTCTTCTTTTAGTTCCTGTAAAGTTTTAACTGCCATTTTATAAGAAATCTTGTTTGTTAAAGTCTGAAGCAAGCCAGTCCTTCAGTTTCTTAGCGCCTTCAACCGGAGGCGTATAATCTGTATGCGTGCTGATCTTTACATCCTGCATGGCCAGCACCCGGCCCGTGGCAGATGCTTTTGCCGTTTCAGCATTTACCCGTAACAGGACACCGGCACCAGGTAAGCTATTATGATCTTGAAAGGCTGTTTCATTATCCTTTAAAAGCCTTATAATTTCCTCTATGGTGCCGTATTCCTGAAGGGCAAGATCAAGTATATCCTGTCCTTCCATTGCCCGGATCACCTGTACCTGGTCAAGGGTGCTACCCATCTGCTCAAAGGAGTCAGGTTGCTTTGTGAAGACAGCAAGCGACTTCAGCTCCTGGCCTGCCTGCAGTTCCTGATCAGGAGCCAATCCGTTGGCAGAAACCAGCTGTAGCAATGCTTCAATGGTTCCGTACTGCTGCAGGCAAACACCTAGTAAATCCTCACCATCCGCTATTCTCATTTGCTACTTGTTATAGAATGCATCTATTTCCAGTTCCTCAAAACTTTCCGCGTTCAACGTCCGGAAAACCAAACCATCCAACTCAAACTGCTTTTGTACTTCTTCCTTAAACTTCTCCAGGTCATTTTCCATCAGGAAATCTGAGAGACCAACACCTACCAAAGGGCTTTGCCGAAAACTGCCTTTGTGACTAATCAGCAAAAGGTGCTGGTGCTGTTGGGTACTTTCACCCAGCGCAAAGTCACCGTTGATGATCTTCAACTCAAAGTCATCATCCAGCATAATGTCGTGTACCAGCTTAGCCATGCGTTACTTTTTCGTTTTCAATGTTTGAGAAATCACCAACTGCCTTTCCGGCAAGCGCACTGCCCATTGCGGTTTTCAAGGCTGTACCTCCATCCTGTGCCACTGGCACCCACGATGAGAAGGCTTCCATCATGGCCTGCACTACCTGGTTTGTTTTGTTCAACTGATCCTGTAGTTCCTGAACTTTGATCAGGCCACCCAGAGCGCCACCGTTGATCGTGATGCCCTCCGCTGATATCTGCATAGTGGTATCACCTAACTTTACCAGGACTTTTTCCAGGTCAGTGGCCAGAGATAGAAAAGCACTGTTCCAATTATTTTTGATCGCACTGATCAGGACGGTGCTCCCTACTTTCGGCACCTGGATAAAACCGCAATCTGCATCATCCAATGAAGCGCGAAGCCTTACGTCAAACACTTCAGCGCCTTCATCAATTGGCGTTACATCTATTGTATAAGCCTGTTCATCTACAGCATCCACTACTGCAGCAATGGTAGTGAACTGGCCTTGCACCTTACTCTTTATTCCTTTCCGGAAAGCTTCTCTCAATGAATCGTTCATATTGCCCTCCTTCCTAGCTCTACTTCACGCCTGAAACCATCTGTTTTAGATACCTTTACTACAGTAGAATCCACAAACACTTTAGCCTTCCGTTCCGGATATTGATCATCCAGCAAAACAGCCGTATAACCATGCTCCACGTAGGGTAAGCCTAAGGTTACCAGACTACCTTTATACCCATCGTATTTCATTCGCTCCAGCTGCTCACTGGCCAGCTTCTTTAGCTCTGCCTCAGTCGTTATGTTATAGAAGTGCAGTGTGCTTTGATCACCGTCTTCATCTCCCACCTCAGCCTTTAGTTTCGTATTGTTCTTCAGGATGGAGATAGCCTGTACTTTCAGCTTCACATCTTCTTTGCGCCTGAAGGTGATATCAGGATTAGGCAACACGTTCTTTTGAAAATGGTACACTACCTTATCTGCAGCAGTGTTCTCTGTATATGCAAGTCCCACGAACAGCTTTTTATTCCGGAAGTAGACCGTCAGGCCGTATTCATCCTTTAACTTTTCAATCGCTTTGTACTTGCTCATTTTGTCCAGGCGAAAAGGAGCCAATACCACGTCCGGCACTTCCTTTGCAACCAGATCACCCACGATGTACTGAAGCACCTCCAGGAGCTTGACACTCTTCCAGGCTTTTGCAGCTATTGTTTCTTTCTTCAGCCTGTAGCTTTCATCCTCACACCTTATCTCAAAAGGGATGCGCGGCATGATCTCAGCCACGTATCCCTCAAATTCAGTTCTGTACTCCCCGTTATACCCTAACTCTATTTTGACCTCATCTCCGGCCATAATAAGGTTCTCCAGTTTTTGCTTCAGACCAGGTAGCCTTAAAATGGAAGTATCAGCAATAGCCTTCCAGCTCTTGCTGATCTCGCAATAGTTTAGCGTATTGAATAAATACCGCCCAACAGTGACTCTACAGTTAAAGGATAGCATCTTGTATGATTAGTTTCGGATCAAAGTCACTGATGCATTGTATCTCATAACACTGTGCACTAAGTTCACCTGGCACCACCGGAAAGCGAATGTTTTCAATAGCCACCATGTTTATATTGAAGAGACGGAGCAAGGGAGAACTGATCTCCACACCAACACGTTTTTCAAATACTTGACGTAGCCTGCTGATCTCCTTTGAAGGAAGGGCTTCAGCCTCTTCATTGATGATGATTCCCCTGATGATGATAGCATAATCATCCAGTCCCATTTCTTCCTTAATAGTGCCGTTATAGCCTGCAAGCTGTGTCTTTACAATGTTTTTGCTGCCTGCAATCTCTATCAGTGGCTCGTTTGGAAGTTCGAAGCCATCAATAGTACAAGGCATATAGATTGGAGTTCCTAGAGCGGAGACTTTCAAGGCTTCTGCCTCCGGGAAAGAATCCATTTTATACTTATCCAGAATTTCCACCCTGGCACGATCTGCACGAGACAAGGGGTAAGGCAACGCCACATAACTGCCGAAAGCACTACGGAGTAGCTCCAACGTATTGAGTTTTTTTGCTTTTGGTTGTTGTTCCATTATCCTGCTACAGCTTCTTCTGCTCCGTTTACCGCTCTAACTAATTCTTCCAGTACTATTCTCCTGATATCTTCAGCACCTTCTCTCACAGAGGCAGCCTGTACCGTGAGCTGCTTTACCAGGTTCTCAATGTTCACTGTCACATTGCGAACGCTCTTGCCTCCATCCGTCACACTGTCAAGTCCTGATTGTATGTCAGGATTGTTTTCTGTGGTAAGTGTTTCCTGTCCGGCATCCAGACCTGCGAATGGATCTTCCTGTTCAGCTGCTCTTCTGGCTGCTGATTCAGCCATAGACTTATCGTACCCCTCATTGAAAGCACCGCCTAAATCCAGTTTGTTCCACTCATTCACCAGGCTCCGGGCACTGTTTGCTGCTTCGAGTGGATTGGTGTGAATATCGAGCATCAGCTTTGCAAAAGCTGAGAAGAGGGGTAGCATGGATTTAAACATATTCCATGTACCATCCACTAAAGCTCTAAACTCATCCCAAGTTTGGTACAATACTATTAGAGCTGAAACACCAGCTGCCACCCATCCCACAATAGGAATACTGTGAATAGCAGTACTTAATGCCTTAGTAATGCCAATCATTCCCATCGTCACAAGTTGCGCTATCATCATTTGAGCTTTATAGACTACCCATGCGGCGCCGGCGATACCAATGACAGTAGCTACAGATTTGATGATGGTGGTTATCGTATTAAAATTTTTGCCTACCCAGATAAGCGCTATACTTACTTTATCCATGATCCTGGCAACCGTGGGCAAAATCAACTGGCCCAGCTTAATCATGATGCCGCTGAACTGGCTATTCACAATGTTGCTTAGCGTGGTAAAGTCACCTTTGGCGTTCTTCAACGCATCTTCAATATTGAACTTTGTATTGTCAAAGGCCGTGAAGGTTGCCAGTACATCCTCTCCGGAGGCCCGTAGCTGGTTCAGCATGTTCTGCAAACCTTCCGGACCGCCTATCTCATTTTTAAATTTGAGGAAGTCGGCATCGTTCATCTTACCTATCTTTGGCACCAGCTGCGCTATGATCTGATCCATGTTCCGCATTTTGCCAGAGGCATCGAACATGTTCACGCCTACTTTTTTAAATCCATCAATCGTGCTCTTCATGGTCAAGCCCTGAAAGGCACCTTTGGTCATGGTAGCAGCCGTGTTGGCATCTTTGGCAACAGCCGTGAAAGCGGCAAACAGCTTATTGGCTGTATTGAAGTCCTGACCTGCAGCAGCTGCAGCACCTCCAAACTCAGTTTGCACTTTGGCCAGTTCATCGAAAGTGGTGATACCTACCTGCACAGTTTTGGCAGAGCTTTCCAGGTATTCATCCATACGTTCAGCTCCGAACCCAAAAGCCTTCATGGCCTTTACCGAGCCGTTGATAGCAGCAGGCAGATCGGTTTTAGTGGCTAGTGAGAACCTGCCTACTTTTCTTACAATGGCCTCTACCTCGGCACCATACTTTCCTGTGGCAGACTGCACATCAAAGAATGCCTTAGCCGTGCCTACTGGGTCCAATCCCTCGGCAATGCTCAGGTCCAGTATTTTATCGTTAAGAGTCTGTAGCTGACCCTGTGTTTTGTCTAAGTTGAGGTTCCTGAGTTCCAGGAACTGGTGATTGAACTCGGCGGCTCGTTTTCCGCCTGAGAACATCAGCGCGCCAAGCGCCATGAGAGAGGCCGCAATGGCCACGTATGGGTTTGAGGCAAGTTCCATGGCCCTGTTAAGGCCCGGGACTTCCGAAGCGGCATCCTTAATGCCACTTGACACTTTATTGATCTTATCCTGCAATGCAGAAAACTTAGCAGCTCCCTTGTCAGCGGCACCATTGATCTTGTTCATGGTCCGCTCCACGGTCTCTGTAAGCTTCAGTCTCCATTCTGATAGTTTAACACCCATTGCAGTATGATATTGGATTGTTTGTGTTTAGAAAAAAGGCTTTTAAACAATGTCTAAAAGCCTTTTAACCTCAATGAAAAACTACTAACCTATTAGTGCTTTATCTCTGGCTTCACGCTCTCTGATGTTCTGCAGCGCGATCCACCATTCCGCCCATTCCTCATCTGATAAATTCTCCAGTTCATGCCGGGAGAATTTCATGTAGTAGATGAGCTGCGCGTTTATTTCGGTGATGAAGCAAGAGCCGCGATTGGCCCTTGCTTCATCTAAAGCTTTTTTACCTCAGCCTGCTTAAACTCTATGATTTCATCCAGTACATTGCAGGCACCCAGGAACAGATCATCATCCGTCTTGATCTCCTGATCACCCGTTAGCCAGCAGTTGTTCAGGATGCTCTCGTTGAACTTGAAAGGGTCTTTCTTGCCAGCCGTAGTCGCTGCGGCCAACTCCCTTCTTCCAGGCTTTTTGATATATGCCTTTTTACCATCCACTTCAATGGTGAACACGGCTCCGTGTTGTTTTTTCCAGGCTTCAATTTGTTTCTTGTCTGGGTAATTAGATACCGCTTGCTCTTTTGTTTCTGTATTTTCCACTTTCTTTGAAATTTTAGTTACACGTTATAGTTAATTGGACCTACTACCAATGGCAGTTCACACACCATGTTACCATCTTCGTTCTTGAAGGCTTTGGTAATCTCCGCTATGCGAGCGTAGGTAATCACATCCGTTGTGATCTTGCCTCCTTCCGGAGCATAAGACACGACAATATTGAATGGCTTGATATCTGTCAGGTCCTTGCCACGCGGCAGTGTCAGCTGCAGTGCCTCCACTTCTGACTGCAGCAGCGTGATAGAAGCCTCATACTCCTTTTTACCCCTGCCTGCTGCCACTGGCTTGTTGCCTCTGCCGTAGATGTTGGTGTGGTTGCGTTTCGTGGTATAGGAGATTCCTTCTATACCCTCCACAACTTTACCGTTCATAGCCACCTGCAAATCTTCCCAGGCGTACTCTTCACCGTTGATTTTCATCTTAATTATTTAAAGGATTAGAATACTTGATTTCTGCTTTGATCGTGCGAGCCGTACCTTTTGGCACCAACTCGACAACCGTTGCCACTTCATCCGTGCTCAGGATGTTCTGCTCCGGATCAACTTCAACGGACACACCGGAAATCTCGCCTTTTGCCAGCATCTCCCGCTCTATCAGTGTTTCGGCCTCAGCCTGGTAAGACTTAATCTCTGCAGCCTGCATTCTGCCAGTGGCCGCATCAATTTCTATATCATCCAGCAAGCGCTGCACGTACACCTGGCGAACAAGCCGGCTGGCCTTATCCATCACACGACCTCTGGAGATACCAGCGTAGTCGTCTGTGATCACTGTGGCCGTATGGTCATCGTTGTAGAAGAAACCGGCTGTTTCCGGATGCCTTCTAAGAAAGATGTAGCCTTTGTCATTGAGCGTGTCCAGCTGCACATCCGTATAGGTATTTAGAGCTGCTCCGTTAGAAAGACCGGCTGTCAAAGCCTCTACTTCTCCATCCAGCACGCGGCCTATGTTGCGTTGCACTGCTATTCTTGCCACACGGCCCAACAGCAGGCCAACACGGGCATAGCCCGGATGATCAGTGGAAATATCAGGATCAGCGTCCAGGCATATGGACACGCGATTTGCATTCGGACCATCAACAGCCCTTAAGTCTTTCACGGTGCCAATGTTACCACTGAAGCTCCTGCCTTCTATCACGAAGGAGGCGTATCGATAACTTTTCTCCTCCAGTGCTCTGAGTGCCTTTGCTTTCACAATGGCATCAATCACATCCTGATCCAGTCCATCCGTTACGACAGGAACATAACCTGCTGCAGGGTTAAGTGCCGCTCCCAAAATTCTGATTCTTCCTGCCTGGTCCTTCAGGAGCTTAGCAGCGAAGGCTTTTGCAGGGTCAAATATATTGGTCAGTGTCTCAGCCTGTGGCACCACCATCAGGTGCAGCTCAGCGCCTACACCGGCCTCAGCGTAGAAGTCTTCAATGTGCTGAAATACCAGCACTGAATTGGTTTCATCGTATTCCGGTGTGATGCCATAGATAGCGGCATCTTCAGGAGCGAACAGCACAACAGCCTCTCCCAAAGTAAGCTTGTCAGCTACAGCCACACCACTCACGATCAGGGCAGCTACTCCATCCAGAGCAGCAGCCACACGGCCTAAGTTGCCGTTGCCTTGCGAGATTATTACTTTAGGTAAGCTCATTATTCAGCAGTCGTTTTAGTGGTAGACTTCTTTCCTTTTCTCTCAGCCTTTGCAGGCGCGGCAGCAGGTACGGCAGGCTCCAACGTCAGCTGCTCACCGTTCTGATCAGCAGCTTGACCGCTGGCCTGATCACCTGTCACAGGCGCTTCTGTCGTTGCTTCTACAGTGCCTGCAACTTCTCCGATTGGCTGCTCATCTTCATCAGAATCATCCGGACGAAGCGCCTGGTTGTCGGCATTGATCTTTGTTTCGGTCAGGATGGCGTTTACCACATCCGTTGCAGATGCTTTGGTTAAGTCAAGCTCATTGCCTCTGAAGTCCGTGTCCTGATCCGGATCAACTGTTTTGAAGGCGTTTTTGACACCTTGTACCGACTTTATAATTTCCTCCACCACGTTTTTCGTTGTAATGCCTGGTCTGTCAAAGCGTGTTATCTGCACTTCGTTTTCCCTGGCATGATTGAAGGCATCGCCTTTGTTAGCCTTCAGGAACACATTGCCATCGGAGGCAACATAAACCACATTTTCTTTTGGGTACTGTTTGAAGGTTGCTTCAGCAGCCTTTTGCAGTCGATTACTTTCTGAGGAATTTGACATAAGAGTATTTTTTTATGAGATACCAGATTAGAATTAAGAGACAGTTTAAGAAGTAGAGAAGGGCAACCACGCGGGCCAGGTAATCATACCAGGCCGTGTAAGGCACATGTACCACATCCGTGGCTTTGCTCTCCTGAAGAAGCGACTGTTGCCATAGCTGTTCAGCGAGATGCTTTATTTCAATTTCCTTACTTGCAATGGTTGCCTTCTCTTCTTGACATTCACAGCTGGAGGTTAGGTTACCGATGCTGTCCACTTCAATGGATAGCTTGGAGCGGCTGCCTCCTGTTTGAGCCTTAAAAGGCTTGATTTTTTTTGTTACCGGGTCAACCTGCAGCTGTGTGTTAATCTTGCTGCTGTCACCTGGTATGGTTACTTCCGTCAAGGTCAGCTTCTCCTGATAGCTGTAGCTATCCTTCTGCTCTGCCTTCACAGTGGTTGTTGTAGTTTCAGTTGAGGTAGTGCCTGCCTCCTTTGCAGAGTTGCAGGAGACCAGCCATGTCAGGATAGCGAAAAAGGCAATGAGCCTCATCATATCCCAAAAAGCCTTGTTAGACATAGATCGTTGCTGTGTTAACTTGGTGACTTACTGATTTTGCGTGTGCTGGCAGGTACTTGCTGAGGCTTTGACCAGGCACCCATCTGGAGACCCTGTAGATTTGCCGGATCAGCCTGCGCTTGCGAAGCACCCCGTCACCTTCTCTACTGCCTGCTTCGTTCGTGTTGCCTTCCACCGTTATGGCATAGCCGCTGGATTCATCCCAAGTTTCTATGAACCCCACGTGGCCTATCCGCTTCAGGTGTGTGTAGTAAAGGCCGAAAAGGTCTGCTCTCTGAGGGGTTTCCCCTTCGCCTCTCTGCCAGATGGTATGGCTGTTCGGGAACCAGGCCATTGCCATTGCAGCACCCTTAGGAGTTTTGACCTGGCATTGCTTGAGCACCCAATTAGTAAAAGCACCGCACCAGGCGTACCCTTTACCCAATCCTACTGATGCCAGGTACTTTTCAACTTCTTTACCGTCATTCTTGCCGGTAGCCTCCCTTATACCAACTTCCTTCGTGTAAGTCTCAGCTACCTGGTCTCTTAGAGTAGGGCCACCGTAAGAGCTATGAGCGCATAAAAGAGCGCAAAAAAGACAAACAAGGATACTTTTAATCTTTCCCATGGTGTTACTTTAAAAAGTTCGATGTTAAAATATTGATCCAGGTGCAGGTCCACTTTCGGCCAGAGCACTTTCATTACCAGTCTCACCACACCGTGAAATGCCAGGAAAGCAATCACTGCGAAGATGAGTGCCTGAAAGATGCCAGCATCAAAGGTTGCTGAGGTTGGATCAATCAAGCGTAAAAAGGGAGCACTGAAAAACCAGAGCACAAAGGCTGCAGGTATACTTAGCAGCTCCATCCATTTTGTTAAGAAGTTCTTTAGCATGATTTGGTACAGTAGTGCTGCCAGCCCGATTGCTGGCAGCATCTGTTCAACATATGGTAGCCTCTGCCTTACGGGGCATGCGGCTACCGCTCTTCAGTTAGGGTTTTATCTTAGACTGCAGGCTTACCGTCAACCCAGGCACCGATATACTTGTAGCGAAGCGGCAATGCCTTGAAGCGCTTCTGGAAACCTACAATATCACCTCTTTGATCCGGGTCCTTCTCACGAAGGAACATGGTAGCATCACCATCCGCCTTCATCACCTCATCCTGCATAAAGCAGAAAGAAGAGTTCAGGTCTGTAGCCATATCTACCACGGCTCCGTAAGCCTTCTTCGTACCGGCAGCAGCATATGCCGCAGTTTTAGGGTACTCCATCACCATGAAGCCTTCGCGTGCAATCGTAGCGCCTGGCTTTAGCGTAGCAAATTCTTTGTGAAACTCACGGTCCTCTTTTCTCAGGTCACCGATGTGCAGTGGATGCAATACGGCACAGAACACACCTTCAGCTTCCAGTAGAGACATCGCAGTTTTCATGCGTGCCACGTCAGCCCATGTCAGGCGCAAACGCTTATAAGTACCGGCAACAGTACCATCAGCATTATAGTATGTCTCTGTTACCTCTTCACCAGTTGTTTTAAAGACAGGAGTCAGTGGCGAGTCCTGTGCAGGTGCATAGGCATGAGCCGCACGCTGCAGGCTTTGTCTTCTCAAAGCTCTTCTGTGCCCTTTCAGCACAGACTCCATCTTGTCATAAGAAGACTCCAGCTCTTCCACATTGCGAACCAGTGTGTTTTTCGTGTCGAATGTATCCAGAGAGATAGCAATCGGACTGTCTTCACGCTGCACTGTTGGGATAGGCCACACAGTGTTGTTCACGATTACTTCAGGGTCCAGTCCTGCCTCTGCCAGGTTGATCGTGTTGTTGTCAACATACTGCGTCATGTCCTGGGCAAAGTCTAAGAAGCTTGCCTCAGCATACATGCTTTCCATTAACTGGTCTGTCCAGATTTCTTTAGCTATTCCAGCCATTTTACTTCGATTTTAGTGTGGATACTTGTTTTGCCTTTAGCGCTTCGTACTCTGCAGGTGTGGAGGCGCGCATTTTCTCCAGTCCGCGTGGATCTTCTTTTCTCCACTTGTTGAAATCCCAATCAGCACGGGTTTCATCCGCTCCTGTCTTGCCTTCAGCACCTTTGTTGCGATCAGCTTCAACAGACAAGGAAGCCTTCCCTGGCAAGCTCGCAATAATGCCAGCCGTTGATTCGTAATCTGCGTTTGCCAGCTTCGTGTACTGCTCCTTCTGACCAGCCAGAATCTTTCCTGATGCCACAGCACCTTCAATCAGCGCAGTGACACGCTCTTCATTCTGTGACTTCAGCTGGGCTTTCAGACCCGCAATCGTGTTATCCTTTTCAGAAACCACGTTCTTGAACTTGTCTATAAGTTCCTGCTCTGTGGCCTCTTCACTGGCTACACAGCCAAATGTGGCCAGCATAGCCACAAAAGCGACTTTGTTCATACTTTCTTCAGTATTAGGGTTATTGATTGATTTGAATTGTGTGCTAAAGTGTTCGTGCATCGCCTCTGGGTCAAGCTTTGCCTTTGGTGCCTTTACAGGAGGTCCGTCAACGATCTCATCAATAAGACCTGCTTCCAAAGCCTGTTTTGCCGTAAACCATTTGTCCACGCCTTCCTGAAGCCAACCTGTTACCGTGGCCTCATCCTGCCCAGTGGCCTCTACATAAATGTCTTTCAGCGATTCTTCCAGGCTGTCCAGCTGATCAGCCGTGTCTCTCATTTTCTTTGCTGAGCCATAAGCGCCACCGGAAGGTTTGTGCACCATGATCCTGGCATTTTTGTAGGCTTTTCTTTTTCCGGTTGCAGACTGCAGCAGGATTGAACCCATACTGGCCGCAATACCGGATACCGTGATATTGACTGTTGCCTTGCTTCCTTTGATGGTATTGTAAATCACGTTCCCGTCGAAAATGCTACCACCTCCTGAATTCAGGTCAATGTCAATCTCTGCGTGCTTTTCAGCCAGTGCGTTGAAGTCCTTTACAAATAGCTTGGAGTTGATGGAGTCATAGGAACCGATATAGCCATGCGCTATGATCTGGCCTTTGTTGGCTTTGTTAGTTATTTCATACCAGTCTACAATTTTACCTTTCATGGAACCTGATTATGGTTGGTTTTATTCCCGATTGAGTTCCAAAGTAACAGCGTGAATCAGCCTAAAAAAAACGCTCCTGTACACGATGAACTGGCATTCTATCATCATGACAATCTGCGTGTTCATCATGAGAAGCAGCATTAGCGAAGCCCCTTATAAGGAGTGTATCTTGCTGGCATGGAGAAAATAACCAATGCCAAAAAGAAGGAGATAGCTGAGAAGCTTTACATCTACAATGACCAGACACAAAAGGAAATAGCGGCTGACCTGAAAGTAGCTGAGAAGACAATTTCCAAATGGAAGACAGAGGGCAAATGGGATGAGATCAAAGCGGCTCACACTTCCGGAACGGATGAACTGATCAAGGCGCTGCTGGAAGAGAACCTGGCTATTACCCGAGAAGCGAAAGCTGAAAAGCGAAGACTGACCTCAAAAGAGGTAGACATCATGTCCAAGAATGTAAAAGCCATTCAAACGCTCAGCAAGGATGTGACCCTGATCACCATTATCATGGTTTTCAAGCGCTATAACAAATGGCTTGTAGAGCTGGACCCGGAACTGGCAAGCGCCAACACCTCCTATCAAAGAAAATTCCTTTATAGCATGAATTCAGATGAGTAAGAGCCTAAAAGAAATACAGGCTTTTGAGGAACACTGTGCCGCTATCAAGCAGCAAACTTCAGCCAAAGCCAGAGAGACAAATGCTCAGGAGCGCAGGGAGCGCATCAAGCGTGCTCAGAAAGATTATGCCTTCTTTGTTCAGGAGTATTTTCCGCATTATGCAAAATCTGAGTGTGGTGACTTCCACATCAAAGCAGCCAATAAGGTACTTAAAACACCTGACCTGAGAGCGGTGATGGAATGGGCACGTGGGCATGCTAAATCCACCCACTTTAACATTATGATCCCGCTCTGGCTGAAGATTCAGGAGAAGCGGGAAATAAATGTGATGGTGTTGGTTGGCAAGTCTGAAGACAATGCTGATACGCTGCTTTCAGACCTGCAGGCAGAGCTGAGCAACAACCAGCGCTACATCTCCGATTTTGGAGAACAGCGTGTGAATGGTAGTTGGGAGAATGGTGAGTTTGTGACCAAAGATGGAGTAGCCTTCTTTGCCAGAGGCCGCGGCCAATCTCCACGTGGATTAAGGCACAGAGAATTTCGTCCGGATTACATTGTGATAGATGACCTGGATGATGATGAGCTGGTGCAGAATGAGAAACGGGTGCGCAAGCTGGTTGACTGGATCAAAGAGGCTCTGTTTGGTGCTATGGATATGGGGCAAGGCCGCTTCATTATGGTAGGCAACAGAATTCACCCTAAGTCTGTCTTAGCCAACTTGGCTAAGGTGCCCGATATCTACCACATGGTAATTAATGCCCTGGATAAAAACGGAAAGCCTACCTGGTGGCAAAAGTACACTCTGGAGATGATCCAGGCTGTTATGAAGCTTCAGGGCTTCAGGAGCTTTCAGAAGGAGTTCATGAACAATCCCATTATAGAAGGTTCTGTTTTCAAGAATGAATGGATCAAGTACAAAAAGGCATTGCCGCTCAATAAGTATGATCACCTGATAGCTTACTGTGACCCTTCCTTTAAAAGCACAAATAAGAATGACTTCAAAGCCATCAAGCTATGGGGGAAAATAGGAACAGAACTGCATTGCCTGAAGGCATTTGTCAGGCAGTCTACGGTTTCCGCTATGGTCAAGTGGTTCTATGATCTGCATGAGTCCCTTCCTGAAGGCGTGCTTTGTGAGTACTGGATGGAAGCCAACTTTATGCAGGACACCTTGCTGGATGATTTCAAAACGGAAGGTAATGAAAGAGGGTACCAGCTCCCGATCAGAGGCGATAGCAGAAAGAAACCGGATAAATTCCAGCGTATTGAGGGAGTTTCTCCACTTTGGGAGCGTGGCTTTGTCTACTACAACGAAGCCATGCAAAAAGACCCGGACATGCTAATGGGCCTGGAGCAGACATTGGCCATCGAAAAAGGGAGCCGGGCACCTGATGACGGTCCTGATGCAGACGAAGGCGCTATCTGGCTATTACAAAGGCGCACCAGGCAAAGCGGATTCAGACCGATCATTGTAAAGAGAACCAGAAAAGGCAGGTAAGATGGTAACAACAATACTCACCATATTAGGCTCAAGCGTTGTAGGTGGCGTTTTTGTCAAGCTCATTGATGTGCTGTGGATCACTAAAAAGGACATGCACACCTTAAAGATTGATGAGGCAGACAAACTAAGGCAGGAAGCCGCTGAATACCGGAAAGAGCTTAGAGAAGAGATTGACAGGCTCAGCAAAAAGGTAGAAGAGCTGGAATCAGACAGAGAAGAGAAGCAGCAGAAATACTTAAAGTTACTGAAGGAATTCATTGAACTGGAGGCAAAGCATAGCTTCCTAACCACAACACATCAAACTCTTCAGGCAGCATACAATTCGCTGCAGAAGGAATATGATCGCTTAACCAACACTGAAAAACAATATGTTTCTGATACCACAGGATTATGAGAGCATCATCCGGAACGAAATCCGGGATGCCATAGCCGATGACAGGCTATACAATATACTGGCCTCTGAGCTGGCCGCTCGTGCTGAGATGGAAGGCTACCTGCGCAAGCGCTTTGACGTGGCCAAAATCTTTATGGATGTGCTGGAGTGGAAAGAAACGGAGCAGTACTCCGCTGGCCAGTCAGTCTACTATACTGATCCGGACTTAGGTGAGCAGCAGGTGTACAAGTGCCTGCAAACTTGCATCGGTGTGGCACCAGGTGCCGGGGCTGTAGAATGGGAGCTGAAGGATGAGCGGCATCCAAGTATAAAGATGTACTTGCTGGATATAACGGTTTACCATTTATATACCGCATCTCCGGTTATACCTCAACTGCGTGTGAACCGCTATGATGCCGCCATTGCCTGGTTAAAGATGGTGCTGAAAGATGAGATCACACCTGACCTGCCATTGCTGGCTGAGCCTCCACAAAGCACGACCATACTATTAGGCAGCAGGCAAAAGCTCCGGCACATCTGGTAAACTTTTAATGATGGGAATTGAAAAGAAGTTAACAAGCGAGTGGGTAGACTTTGATGGAGATTACGAAAAGACTATTCAAGACATTGAGCTTTATGATGGCACGATATACCAGAAGTGCTGGCCTAATGCTGGTCAGTTTCATTGTATGGGTGCATTACCAGGTGGAAGGACAAAGTATGTTCCTTATACTTCTGTAAAGAGGGTAAGAAGAAGCCTTCAAGCCTATTATTAATCTAAACCTTGTTTAACGCACATTTAAAATAGAGTTAAAGGCATGGAAAATAACAAGCCTACTTACGGTTTCAAGTTTAAGCGCCTCCATGAGCAGGCACCTGCAGCCGTATCCAAAAAAGCAGCTGTGTCCATTATGGCACAGATCATCAAGCAGCAACGCACCCAGACCAGGAAAGACATTGAGGATTGGAAGCAGGCAAAGAAGCAGGCTGAGAATCCGGACAAGCCCAACAGGAGAAGGCTGATTGAGATATACCAGGATGCCGTGATTGACGGTCATTTGTCATCGCAGATGAACAACCGCATCATGCGTGTGACCAATAAGAAGTTTAAGGTTATCGATATCAATACCGGCCAGGAGGATGAGGATAAAACAAAGCTGCTCAAGAAAAAGTGGTTTAAGCAGTTCTGCTGGTTTGCCATGGAATCCATTTTCTATGGGTATAGCCTGATTGAGTTTAAGGAGCTGGACGATAAACAGCAGTTCTCAAAGGTTAAGCTGGTGTACCGTGACCACGTGTTGCCGGATCGTGAAGAGTTTTTGATCAAGCCAACCGATGAGCGCGGCATCAAATTTTCTGAGCCTCCTTATTCCAACTGGCATATAGGGGTAGGTGAAACGGATGATCTTGGTTTGCTGCTGCAGCTGAGCCTGTACGCCATCTACAAGAAAAACACCTGGGCAAGTTGGGGAGAGTTTGAAGAGATGTTCGGGGTGCCGATGCGCATAGCCAAAACAGCCACAACCGACCCTGCCGTGAAAGCGGAAATTCAAAGCTGGATGGAAGACATGGGCACCGCTGCCTATGGCGTGTTTCCGGATGATGTGGAGATTGAAATTAAGGAAAGCACCAAAGGTGATGCCTTCCAGGTGTTTGAGATGAAGCGCAAAGCCTGTAACGAAGAGATCAGTAAGCTGATCAACGGGCAAACCATGACCTCAGACAACGGCTCCAGTAAATCACAGGCTGACGTGCATGAGCGCACGGAAGATGAAATCACGCTGGATGACATGGATGACATGCAGTACCTGGTGAACGATGACCTGTTGCCGTTCCTGGCATTGCACGGCTATCCGTTCACAGAGAATGATCAGTTTGTGTGGGATCAGCAGGAAGAGCTAAGTATAAAAGACCGTTGGGCTATTGACAACGGACTGCTGCAGCACTTTGACCTGGATCCGAAAGAGATGGAAGAGCGGTATGGTACCAAGATCGTCGGCAAGAAAGAAAAGTCTACAGCCTCGGAGGGAGCTGCCGCAAATTTTAGTTCAGGTCGCATCACGGAAGTGATAGCGGCCTACATGGGTTTTCCTGAGTTTGAAGCAGTAGCTGCACTGCACAACCATCATGCACCAATTGCCAGTGCAGAGGAAAAAGAACTGCAAAAGATTTTTGACCAGGCAGCAAAGGCACTGCACAAAGGCTTGATAAGTCAGAACCAGGTGCACACTGATCTGCAGCAGGCATTGGGCCGGCACTTGTATAAAGGAGTGCTGGGAGCCTTTGACAAGAATCCGGATTATGATACGCCTGACAATGCCATGCTTGCTTACCTGCAGCAGAATGTCTTTGCTTTCTCTGCTGCCAAGTCTTATACAGAGCTGAACGAGATGCGGAATTTACTGCTTGATGAGAAGCAGGAGATAAAGCCCTTCCATAAGTTCTATAATGATGTATTGCAGGTGCATGAGACCTATAATAAGAAGTTTCTGCTGGCCGAGTATAATCATGCTATTGGTAGTAGCCAGATGGCTTCTTTATGGCTCACCTATGAAAAGGGGCAGGATAAATTTTACCTGGTATATACCACAGCAGGAGATAAGAGGGTAAGGCCGGAGCATGACAGGCTGAATGGCATTTGTTTGCCAATGGATGATCCGTTCTGGGATATTTGGTTACCGCTGAATGGTTGGGGCTGCAGATGTGACGTAATGCAGAAGCTGATGAGTAAGGCGAAGCCTACTGATCAGGAGGTAGTGCGAGAGCTGACAAAGGAAGTAAAGCAGGCTCCAATGTTCAGCAACAACACAGGCAAGAGCAGACAGGTGTTTAAGGATAATCACCCATACTTTAAGAATGTGAGTGGTAAGGTAGACGAACTGCGTGCCAGGGAAAACTACAACATGCCTTCTGTTGGCTCTCTTTATAAGAAGCCTGACAAGTTTCCTAACAACCCTAATAAAGGCACCACAAAGGAAGAAGCTGCGGAATGGCTGAAGAAGTTGCAGAACAAAGAAGGTGTGGCCGTACTGCCCAATGTGAACGGGCATAAGATAGCAGTTCAGGGTGTGGGCAATAGCTCCTTAACACACTTTAAAAACCTACCGGATGTACTGACTAAGCCTGATGAAGTGTATGCCCGAAACAAGAGGCTTTATTATATCAAGTACTACCAGGATAAGCCGGTAGTGGTAACTGTGGATATGAAGCCTGACTTACTGGAGTTCGTGACACTGCAGGCAAGCACACCGGCTGCTATGGAGGAAATGAGGAAAGGAATTTTACTTTATAGATAATGGAGCAGTTTCCACATCCGTTCGGCAAACTTGCCAGGCAATACCGGGAAATGAGGCGCAGGCTACCAGCTGAGTTCAGTATGATAGCCGCGGCCCATTTCAAGGAAAACTTCATCAGGCAGGGATACCTGAACAATGGAGCGGTAGTGGCCTGGCAAGCACGTAAGCAAGCAGAGGAAGGAAAGAGCAGGGCGCTCCTGACCAAGTCCGGAAGGTTAAGGCGCGGCATCAGGCCAAGCAGCACCTATGCTTATGCCAGGGTAACAAACAATGTTCCCTACGCTGCAGCTCACAATGAAGGAATGGTACTAAATGGAAGGGCAAAGGTAGGCCAGCACAGGCGCAGGCTTTTCATACAGGAGGAAGTATCCAGGCCAGGCGCTAAAAGTGAGAAGTGGGTAAAGAAAAAGGTAGGTTCAACGCAGGTAAGCGCTCACAGCAGGCAAATGAATACCACCATACCGGCCAGGCCCTTCATGATCACCACACCGGACCTGCTTCAGGAACTGGAAGACTTTGCATTTAGTGAAATAGATAAAATCTGGAAGTAATGTTATTAGAAGCATATTTAGCAATACAAGACATGGTGCTGGCATCCGGTGCCGGTATCAGGCACTTTGACTGGTTCAATCAGCAGTACCTGAATGACAACAAGGAAGGATTTGTTACGCCTGCCGTGTTCGTGGAATTTATTCCGGCGCCTACCAGCAGCCTGACGAACAAAGTACAAAAGGCAGAGCTGAACTTCAGACTTCACCTGGTGACAGAGCGAACCAGGCATACGCACAAAAGCCCTAAACAAGTACTGGCGTTGGATCACCTGAAGAAGGCAGAGGAAGTTTTTAAAGGGTTTGAAGGTAAGGGCTATGTAAAGCCAGCTGACGAATCGACACCGGAAGCGAGGAAGATACTCAACAGCTGCAGCAGGGTCAGCATCGTGCCTGATCATAGCATGAATGAACTGGCAGTGACTATACAGGAATTCAAAACGGTGGCATTTGACTACAGTGCTGTGCCATCGAAACTGAAGGTAAAGGCAAGACAGGTTTTCACATAAAAAAAGCCCCTTGTTACAGGGGCTTTTTCATTCTGTTTTCAATTTAAATTACCTTCTCAGATAGTTTGACAAATACTTTTTTAGCTTCCTGCTCATCATAATTCTTAAATTCATACTTGTGTGAGCCAACATGAATTTCAACTTCCTTTGATAAAGTAAATGCTCCGCCTTTGGCTAAATTGATTGCAGTGATTTTACTATAAGAAATGGAGGCAAGTGATTTTTTAGTAGACACTAGCTTGTTGTCCACTAATAAAACCCTCCGATCTGTGAAGGCCATATAATCTTCATTCATCAAGAAGATCTCTTCTAAACTTTCACCAGGAACAAGTAAAGGTGTCACTTCATCAATAGCACGTTCTCTACTTTTTGCGTTTGCTTTTTCAACGAAATTATTCAGGAATCCCATGTATACAAGTGTTTATAGGTTATAAGAATTACAAATGTGGGTTCTTAAGTATTCTGACTATTCGAGTCTGGCTGATAAAGAACTCTTCTTCGAGTTTTTTCAGCACATCATCATAACGTAGCCTGTCCTTGTTATAAAGCTTTTCAAACTTCTCTACCACTTTCTGATTGCGCTTTAGCATGTTGATTCGGATCGTGATGGCCCTTGCTTTGTCTGCGGGTCTGCTGTATTTAGGCTTAGTCACATGTTCCATCATAAGCTAAATATAAGCACTTTCAGGTTTAAATAGCAGATTTTAATATATAAATATAACAATAGTTTAATAAGATTAGGGCATTTTTACTTCCAGTCAATGATCTGGCCGGTACGTGCTTTTACAGGCTGATAGCCCATTGCTCTCAGGTGCCTGTAATAATCTGCATGTTCAGCGTCCGGAAGTTTTTTAAAGTAATCAGCATCCCATTTATTCGGGTGCTTGGTTGTTGAAGAGTTTGCAGAACTTATCAGCAGCTCTATTTGATTGGTGTGGCTTACATAGTTGCCAACACTCTTTGGCTTGCTCCACCATTCATCACAATCGAAGTAAGCTGTCAATAACTGCTCTGACACGTCAACATTTGACAGCATACCGATCTCTTTTGGCTTGATCTTGTAAGGGATTGTAAAGCGCTTGGAGTAGAACTTGCACCAGAGCGCGACCTTCAGGCCGTTATCCATCTGCTTTTTCATGTTCTTCTCTACCACGTTGAAGCCTAGTTTTCTGAAACTGTCAAGGTCCTGTACCTGGAAGGGGAAATTAAGCTTAAAAAGCTCTTTTTGAACAGTGTTTAAAGGTTCTTTAAAATTCATTTTAAGCTCTGTCAGAGTGCCGGATATAAACACAAATTGGGCATACCCTTTTAGCTTTTCGCTCTTTACGTTAAAAATTGATTTCTCTTGGCTCATTGTCATCTTTGGCTCTAATTTATTGCAGATTGGAAAGGAAGCGAGTGAGAGACTCCAGGCCATGCAACATATCTGCTATTTGCTCACTTGTCAGGCCACTGGTAACCGAGAGCAGTATGTTATACTGACCCTTTGTTTCTTCTCTTACTAAACAAACTCTTGCCTCTGCCATACCTATAATTTAACTGCTCCTAAAAGGAAGCTTTTGTACACCTTTTCAAATTGAGATACCAGTTTGGGTAGTTCTTCGAAGCTGTGATCATTTAGCTTTTTCTTGAACTGGCCGTAATGCTCACACCAGTGGTTCAGGCGCTGCATATCAAACTTGCCGTTTTTGGTCCATCGCATCTCATAGGCATAGTGAATCATTTTCTTTCGCATCCGGTCAGCAGCCTGCTCTTTTTCTGTTCCTTTTGGAGTTGATGGCAACTGATCTATGTATGCCTCCAGGTGCTTGATCAGCCCTTCAGCTTCCGGCTTGTAAAGCTCCTTGCTGCTGGTGGCTCTGCTACTGCTGAAGGATTGCACAAGGTCTGCTTTGTGCTCCTGCAGGTTCGCCTGGTTGAGCAGCTGATTTAGCCGCCTCATCTGTCCTGTTTGTATAAGTTCTTTTACCATATGCTTTTTCTAACTCTAATAATTCTGATTTCGCTCTTTCCAGTTCTACTCTTCTTTCCTTCTGCAATTGCTCGTAAGTGGCCAGGCAAATAATATCATGGTGCAACTGAAACAACAGCTCGTCACCGGCTTTTATCAATAGCTTCACATAGGCTCTTAGCACTATCAGCATGAAGTAGCCAGAAGGAGCAGCCATTACTTTTTAGCATTGTATACCTCGGATAGTAATATGGCTGCTGCAACCATGCCTACAAGCGCCTTCAGGAAGACATGAAGCATAAACTGATCAGCATCATGCGGGGGCGGCACAAGCAAGTTGGCTACTATCACAGCAAGAACCACCAGTAAGGTGGCACCGCTGATTTTTCGGTTTTTCTTTGGCTTTAGGGTTATCATATAAGGGTGGTTGGGGTGAAAAGAGAAGGTTGGCAGTTTACTTTTTAATTATTGCCTTTCGGGCTGCAGCTCGGGCTTCGTTCAATTCCCTGGCTTTGTCCTGATGGATTATGTTGATCAGCTGTGCAACCTGATGCTGATTGAAATGCGGCTTAAAGTTCTTATTCCGCTCTGGTAATCGGGTTCTTATTTTCATGTTTTTTTATATGATTCCGTACTTCTTTTTTCCTTTCTGAATGCGTTTGGTGATCTCAGCCTGTTCCGCTTCTGTTACCAATGCCATTCCTTTCAAAACCTGAAGCGCAGCTTCAGCGCTACTGAACCTGGCTTTTAGCCGGGCTTCCATCTGTTGTAGTTGTAGGTCCATTGCTTTTCTTGAATTTGGCTACTCCGTAAAAATCGTCGCTTAGATTGTGTGGTTCCTTTATGCACCAAGTATACATGCCATGTTTTGCATCCCATTCTACCGTTGCCTCTTTGCCCTGCCAAGGTGTATGCTTGTAGAACCTTTCTATTATAATGGTATCCCCATCTGCAACCGCGTTGCCATAGGAATCTTTAAATGTCATCACGTTTGCCATTTGATTATTTGATACTCAAAACTCTCTCTAGCCTTAAGGTGACATTGTAGAGTTCGTTGGTGCTGCAGTAACTGGCACGATGCAGGAGTTCATCTATGATCCTGTTTCTCCGGTATTCCCAAAGCAGCCATTTTTTTATTCTCCTCATAGCACCGCGTATTCTTGAGGGTTAAAGTTTGGATTAGCTCCTGATCTGTAATTGAAATAGCCTTCTCTATAAATATCCTGCAAATAGCAGTTACATGAGTATAGTGAGCGTTTCTCAAAAGGAATTTTCGCAGCTCTGCAGTCAGCATCGTGCTCCTGTATCTCAGAGTCGTTTATTACTTGTTTCTTCTTCATTTAATTATCTCTAAAAGGATGAAAGAAAGCCTGGAGGCTGGCAGTACCTCCAGGCTGAAAGATTAGGCCAGTACTGCAGCCTGCTCTTTTTTAGGTTCTACATAGAAGGTTTCATTCTGCTTCACCTCAATGCCGACTTTTTCAAACAGATCTGCAATCTCTTCTTTGTCGCGGTCAGCCAGTAGCTTATCCTTTGCCGGCTCATCTACTGTTCTCACATAATCAGGCAGGAAGGTTTTGAGCAGGTTCGTAACAGCTGGCCATGTAAAGCCTTTCAAAGTCTTTAAGGCAGGGGTGCCGGTTCTGAAGCCAAGTATACCATGGGTAAACTCCAGGCTCTTTTTCTTGGTGAACTGATCAGGGTTGGTGATAGCATAGTGCTGCAGCTGCTCCATTCTCTTATCACGCTCTTCGCACAGGCGGTTAAGCTCATCCTGGTGCTTCTCGCGTATTTTGGTAATCTGCATGTCCATCTTTGCAGTTACATGGTTGATCTGAGCATCATAGCTGGCATACTCTCCGAAGATAACTTCAGCTTGATCTTTGGTGATCTCTTCCGTGATCAGTACTTTTTTTGCGCGTCCTTTGGCCATTGTAGTAAAAATTTAAAGGTTGTTTATTGATTGATTAATTGTTTTTTAACTGTTGCTTTTCTGATGCTCTCCATCACCGTTGACTCTGGTACCACGTCCAGCCGAATTGCCATGTGATAGGCAGCATAGAATTCTTTAAAGGTGTTCTGATCAGTTACCTGCACAAAGCTTTGCGAAGGTTTGCCGTTGGCTAGTGGCGTTTGGTAGTAGGTTTCACCGTCTACCATCTTCAGGTTCATCAGTAATTGATCATCGCGTGAGAACCATTGGTTAAGCCACCATGCCCAAAACAAAGGATGCTGCAGCACTACGCTTCGCTCTTCTTCATTCAGGTAGAGCTTTGTTTCCAGGTACTCCAGACCTGTCTCTATTCGTAGCCAGAACAGCCACTCGAAATCGTTCTTCAGGAAGTACAGCACACTATCCTGGATAATCTTGTTACTAACTCTAATGGATTGCATTGACATGGCTATGATAGTTTTTGATGTAGTTTCATAAATAATTCAATCAGGAAAGGGTAATCGCTTTGGCACTCCTGAAATACTCCCCAAAGCATGATGGCCTCTGTTCTGGAAACCTTCATTTGTATTGTATCCGGCACTTTCCGCGTATCAAAATGCAGGTCATAGAGATCGTAGCAGATGGAGAACTTTGAGTAATGGGCATAGTTGCCGGAGTTAATGCCGCTGCTCAGGTTGCAGTATTCATTTGCCCGTTCAGCAGCTTCGTACAGGAACTGGCAGAGCTGAATGATTGCCATACCCTCAAATAACATCTTGATCTGGCCTTTGGCGGTTACTGTAACCGCTTTGTCCTTTTTAGTCTTGTCCATTACAGATGGCTCCAATCTTTTCGTCAATAAAAAGTCTGCCACCGGGGCACCTGCCGCTCACATGGCAGGCCAGCCCTTGCACGCGCATGATGATCTTTGCCATCTTGCGGCAATGCTTAGCGATAGCCGGGGTAGGCTCATTCCTTTCCTCGTGCGCCATGATGACAAAAAGGGTATTGGGAAACTCGTTTTTAAGGCTGGTGATGTCCTTTTTGGTTAGCTCATCCGCGTAAATGGTCATGTTGTCTATAAAGACAGCCCGTGGGGCCCTGCGCTTTTTCAGTCGCTCTTTAATCTCCTCAATTGACTCATACTCCACCACATGAAGCCCTCTTTTATTGTAGTCAATGCCGTTTCGTTCGCAGGCATCTACAAAGGCTTTATCCTTTCCCTCTTCAGCTGACACATACAGCACCTTAATCTGACCCGACCCGCTTTCGCTGAGGTAGTCAGCCAGTTGCAGGGCGAAGGTGGTTTTGCCGTTCTTCTCTCTACCGTATATCAGCCAGATACCGCCCTTGGAAGGCTCTCCAAATACTTCTAACCAAACTCCGTCAAACTTATATGTATCAAACACCTGGTCGTACAGGTTCTTTATTGTTAAAGCTCTTGCCATATTTATTATGAATTAAGAATCAGTAAACTTTCCGCTCTTCTCAGGCCACCGATATGCCCGTTCTCGTCCTGGATCAGGCAGCGCTTTACGATTTGCTCCAGCTGGCTCTTATCCTGCATGTTCACGCTCAGCACGTCGGCAATCAGTTTGCGGTAAAAGCCGATGCGCTCATGCCGCTCCAAAGGCACGGTGGTGGTGTAGCGGTCAGAAAAGCGGGAGAACAGTTCGGCATAGCCTACTTTCTTGCTTCTAATGCCTCTGTCTATCTTGGCTCTCAGACCATCGGCACCCATCATGTACCAGCCGCAGGCATCCTGCGTGGCATTCCACATTTCTTTCAGTTCCAGGAAGGCGGGATAGTCCAGGTCACCGGCTTCATCTATGATCACCATCGGGTTAGGCAGCATTTTGAGGTAGAACTTAATGTTGGCCTTCACGTCTGCGTATTTGCCCTGGTGATCCACACCGATTGTCTTTGCAAGCAGGCGGATGAAAAGCTGCTTCGTTTTGGCCTGGCTGGCATCCACGTAGAAGCAGTTTTTAAGGGTTCTGGAAAGGTATTTGGCAGAGTAGGTTTTTCCGATAGCAGGCGCATCCACGCAGATCATGCTCTTGGAGTAAGTCTGGCAAAACACGATATCATTCTCGATGCGGGTAAAGACATCGGTACGGGCCATATTCCATTTGCGCTCGTTCAGCGTCACGCCAAGTTCGCGGCCAAGGTTCAGCCATTGCGTATCGCGCAGCAAGCCTGTCAGCTCACCGGCTTTCAGTCGGCTGTACACGGAGTTGTTCAGGCTCCATTGCTTGGAGAAAGCGGCATCGCTACCGTCGAAGTTCTGTCGCACCTCCAGTAAGGCTGCCACTACTTTCTGTTTGAATTCTTTTGTTAGCTGTAACATAGGGGTATATAGGTTAGAATGTGTCTTTCAATGATCCCACGTAGCTGCGGGTGTCCGGTGTCATGGTTTCCTCGTACTCGTCAGGCTCCTGCAGTATCTCCACTTCCTCCGGCTCATGCACGTAAGCGTGGGACTTCTTTAATCCAGGCATCACGAAGTCCTTCTTCACGACCGGGGTGTTCTCGATAATGGTGATCGGCTCCAGAACTGCCTTTTGCTGTTTGGCGTAGGCTTCGATGGTGGCCACGTACTTGCTCATCATCTCCCTGTTTTCCAGGTCTTGCGGTGTCTGCTCGATTCTGGCTCTGTTGTAGGTTGGCTTGGCCACGGCCTCGCAGATGTACTGTGTTCCCTGGAATACCAGCGCCTTGAATACTTTGCCTTCGTTGTCATCCAGCCAGTACACTTCAATCTGCTGGCCTTCTACCTGCTTCATCAGCCTGATCAGCTGCTCACCTGTGCTAATCTGCCCGCTTTCACCTAGCAGGAACTCTCTGTTCTGCAGCCGGATGATGCCGACATTGCAGCTGGTGTTTGTCTTGTAGCCGATGTAAGGCAGAATGGACTGATAATTTGTTGGAAGCAGATTCGGGTTCTGCCTTTCCTCGAATACCTTCCAGCGGGTTTTATAGGGCTTGTCTGAGAATCCGTACATCCTGAAATCCTCCACCGCTTCAGGATAATCGCTGTGCGGCATGTTGTTCCAGGTCTCGATGTCGCTCAGGCAACCGTCCCGGATGGTATCGAAAGGCAGCTCCGGCACGGCATCAGGTCCGGCTTGGTTGCTTTCGCTCAGAGCAAATGGTCTGGCTAACCAGCCCTCGCGCTTTTTCTCCAGCTGGTATCGCAGCGGCTTATAGTATGCCTCAATGCGTTTGCCTCGCGCGTTGTTGGCTTCAATTCTGACATACTGAAACATAGCGCCTTCTTTCAGGAAGGTATTCACGAAGGAGCTGTTCAAACTCATCTCAGCTTCCAGTTCGGCTGGCAGGTTGAAGCCCCACATGGCATAGTTGCGCACCATCTGACGGTAGAAGTCTATAATCAGACCTTCCTTATCCTTGCCATACACCCAACAGGTGAAAGCCTCCGATGCCAGATCAATACCGTTGTAGAACCAGATGCGCTTACCGCCCGGAATCTTGAAAGGTGGCTGACGGTCATCAATGGAAATGATGCTGCCTGCAAAGTGTGGCCGCTCCAAAGAGTGCCAAGGCTTGAACTGCTGCATAAGCTTTTGGCGGTCACCGCTACGTGCCGCATAGGTGCCGATCTTATTGGACCATTGCGACAGATAGCCGGTTACTGTTTTCGGGCTTAGCTTTTTAAAGCCTTTCGGGCTGTAGAGTTCTCCTGTGGCGTTGTTGATCACTTCCACGTAGCCAGACAGGAAAGCATTGTACTGGCGGTGCACCTCTGTAGCGGTTGGCTTTGTCTTCTTCTCGCTGAACATGCTGTTAAGGAGAAGCAAAGTTTCATCGGTCACCTTACGAGCGTTGTTATTCTTGTGTCTTTTAGAGATCAGGCTGCCGTATCCGTCTTGGGTGAAGTTTTTCAGCACATCCCGAAACATCCGCTCACCCTGTGGCAGCGTGTGCTCCACTCCGTGCTTCACCTTTAAAGTCTTGTTAAAGCCGTTGGCATCACTAAGCAGGATACCCATCACACCTGTCTGGCTCATGCCTTTATTTCTGCGTTCGTTAATTCGTTCTTCTTTCAGAATAAGTAGCGCCTTAATTAGGCTGGCGTTGATGATGTAGCGCTCCTGGTAGTCCATGTCCAGCGCGGTACCGTCTGCAAAGCGGAAGTCTCTGTAAAAAGCGACCGCCTCGCTGTCCACTTTATAATATACCTCCAGTATGTGGTCTACTTTGCGAGGATCACCAATACCATCCTGTATGTGGGATGGCAGGCTGTCGAAGGCAACCAGTAACTGCCTGCCGTGGCCTCCAACCTGTACCCGCTTGATACCGTAGTTTTTGTCTTCATAGCGCTTGATGTTCTTATGCAAAGCATCATAACTATACCAATCAGGCACCAGCTCCTCTTTCGTTACTACCCATATGTTATTCCATAAGTGCGGCATATGCTTTCGGTGTTTGATGGTTGTTGAATCGGTTTTGTCTGTTGCCCGCCAGGACTCGAACCTGGGTGTATGCCATTCGGGCAAAAAGTCCTATGTTTAAGCTGTCAAACCTTTAAAACCTTAGGACTTATGAGTGAATTAGCATTGAAACTTTATGAGGATTGCCTAGCTGAGCGAAGCGTTACCCTTGATCCTGTACAGGAAGAGAAATTCAGGTATGCCTGCCAGAAAGCTATAGCCGAGAACCCAGGGGAAACTTATCCGGCTCTGATGATCGCGTGCAGGGTGTATCTGAACTTTGTCCGAGATTTCCCTTCTTTAGACCTAGGTCCGATTCGACATCCTGCACCGCCTTCAGAAGAATCTTAGTCAGGTTTTCTTTCACAGCTTCACCATCATGAACATTCCCGTTGATGGTGAAGCTGTCTGTAAGTCTGTCGATGTTAAGGGTAAGGTTTACCACTTTTGTATGGTAGGCTTCATCCACAACATTTATCCTTTTTACCTTTTTGATAATATGGCGCGTGAAACTGTGTTGAGGTTCTAATACATACACATCAGATAATTCTGTAGCCAAGCACTCTAGCATAATAATCAGCTCTTCTTTTTCTTTTAGTGTGATCATTGTCTTTAGATTTAAGTTATTCCTGTACTCTCTTTAACTCTTCTTTCAATAGCTCCACGATGCGGGTACCCTTGTAGTGGCCGTTGATGATGTTGCTCAGCACAACACGGCTGCATCCTATCTTTTTGGCCAGCGCATTGACCTTGAAGCCCGACTCTTCCACCTGCTTTTTCAGGGGCAGGTTCTGCGGGTATTTCACCTTTATGTTTGTTGCTACCATTTTGTATATATATTTGTGTTAATACTTACTTTCGTGTAATACTTACGCAAATGTGTAGAAAAATATCTCAACTGTCAAGAGTATGGAGAAAAATATCTCTGGTATAAAGGCCAGAATTATGCAGCATATTGAAGTACAAGGCATTAGCAAACGAAAATTTTACCAAGAAACTGGTATGTCTAATGGTGTGCTTGATAAGGTGACTGGTCTTACAGAGGATAATATAGAGAAATATATCTCCACTTATCCAGATATCAATACGGAATGGCTCCTTACAGGAAAAGGAGATATGTTCAAATCATCTACACAAATAACTCCATCCACTTCTTTACCTACAGTTGTTACAGCGGGCACTCCTTTGGTAAGAATAGAAGCATTTGGCGGATTGGGTAACGCAGTGTTCAGTATTGAAGACAAGGATATCCAGGCGCGGTACGTGGTGCCTGATTTTGAAGACTCTGATTTTATGATAAGAGTAAAAGGGAGTAGCATGTACCCCAAGTATAACAGCGGAGATGTGGTAGCCTGCCGTATTCTGAAAGAGCGCTCCTTTATACAATGGAACAAGGTACATGTTATTGCCACCTATGAGCAGGGTGTGCTTATAAAACGCCTAAAGAAAGGACCGGATGCAGCAACGGTTACTGCTGTGAGCGATAATAAAGACTATGATCCGTTTGATGTTCCTTGGAAAGAGATCACCGGCATAGCCCTGGTAGTAGGTGTGATCAGATTAGAGTAAATAATGGTAAAAATATTGCAACACACACATCTTTTATTACAAACCCGCGTACAATCCACTATAAAAACCTGTTAATCAATAAATTACAACCTATATTTTTTTATTATTCACTTGTCATAAGGGGGGGGCAATTCTTCCAATACCTAATTTTAATATATTCCCACTATCACTTATTGGAGGGCGTTCGCGACCCTCCCAAAACCGTACTTTGTCCACCCAACTGTCCATCCAACTGTCCATCCAACTCAAAAACAGTACTATTTTACAATGAAAACAGCCCTGTCTGTGTCTTGCTGAAAAGCACACAAACAGGGCTGAAAAAGCTACGTTTAATCAGTATTTAATCAGGCTTTATTCGGCATTTATAGGGCTTTTAAGGCCGTTTTACCTATCTTGGTACCAGATAATGGAAGATAATGCAACAGAAGGCTTAATAAAGGCTGGAAGATTAACCAGGAATGGAAGAGTATTAACTTTTTTGAAATTTCGTTTTACATGGCCAGTAGCTCACTTTTCCACCAAAAACCGCCTATATCTGCAAAAAACGCCTTTTTTTTGCCTTTTTGCCTTTTATTCTTTATTGCAGTTTTGTTTTACCCCCTATA
>NZ_JBYZMQ010000017.1:0-44733 GCF_058216355.1 Pontibacter sp. GD13 | reverse complement strand
TTGTTTTTCCCTTATTTTTACACGCAGTACCGGGAGAAAAAAGGGAAAAACAACCCCGGCCAACAACACCCATAAGACACTGAATCAAGCATCACAAGCTTCACCGTCTTATGGCCTATTTTGGCGTGCATGCAAAAGATGAAGAAGATAATTCTCTGGACCACTAATATAATTACATTATTACTCGGACTATTCTTTGGAATGGTTTGGTTATCACGAATAGGGCTAAACTATAATTCAGAAGGAAAATATTTCGATGAAATTAGTTTAGTAACTTATGATGCAGGTGCGCTAGTAGCTTATGGTTTCATTTCCCTATTGTTCGTTATTTTAAGCATCATCAGTTGGACATTCACTATCAGATTTAGAAAGAGAATCTAGAAAACAATCCTGTTCTTATGTCAAGAAGCTACCATGAAACTTATAAAGACTTAAAAGGTCTCACCAAAAAAAAACTTGATGAAAAGGCTAAGGATGAAGAGTCGACTTTGAACAGGCTCGCTAAGAAATGCCAAGTGAAAAGAGAAGTTAAGAAGGGGCGGAAAAGAAAAGATTAAGAACCACGAAACGCCAACAAGACCTATAGTGCATTGAAAACGCACCATAGCAGAACCGTTGGGCAGTATTGAGAAGTATAGAATGAGAGACATAGAAACCGAATTCCTTTTTACCTGCAAAACGCTTTACTTAAAAGGAATAGACCCTTTTGACTTTGATAAACAAAAAGATAATGATTACCAAAGAGTAATAACTTTAGGAAGAGATATAATCAAAAATGATGGGCTTCAGAACTTCTTTAGCTTCTTTATGGAAGGGCAATATAATGTTCATCGTTGGACAGCTTTTATTGGACTTGAATATGTTTCTCATAATCCTGAAATAAATGGCAGAGCGAGCATTGTTGACAAATGTCTGAAAGTTGCAAGTGAAGAAGTTCTTATGGAATTATCAGAAGTAGTTGACAGAAACCGAGAAGAGTGGTTGAAGAAAATGGGAGAAAGATTCTCGAAGTAAATTGCTAAAACAACAATGCCCAACAAAGTTCATAATATAGGTTTCTGCTACGCATCACCCACATTATGCACGAGTAACGTTAGGTGTAAGTTGAATAATGAAAAATTTGAATATAGAGCAAGCAGCTTGGGTTAATGAAGTAAAATCTACCCTGAGCTTTGAGGACGAGGGAGTCACTATAGGGAATTATGTGCCTCCAATTTTTGAATCATATTGTAAGATATTCCATCCGTTCGAAATCACTACTGACGAGCCCGACACTTTAGAGAATGACCCAGACCTAAAGGAAGCCCTCTCGGAAATTATCACCTTCAACTATAGACAAAGCACCCATAAGACAACTGACCCTTGGGAAGCTAGTGGTGGGGACTTGAACCTGAAATTAAGAATGACTGACCCCAACCTTAAAAGATGGGAGTATGTAACATGGCGGGAGATCGCAGAGAAATACAAATTAATATTCCACAATGAGATAAACCCCGGTAGCTATATAACCCGCTTTGATGAGATAGGTTACCCATGGAATCTTTGGTTCCCGAAAGGCGGCTATCTGCCGCGGCCTGTTTTCAAGAAGCTTATTTCGGTTTTAAGCTCTGCGTCACAAACTCATGAAGTTTGTATCTACCAGATGCCACCGAACAATATTTATAAGATTGAACTTGTGTCGGGTTCATTAGAGGATGCCTCCAATTATTTTGAAGAAGACTTTATAGGCCATATGTATGCTTCTGACAAATCCTGGCTTGTATTTACAGACACGGACTTGCACTTTACGCTTGTGGCTGGCCCAGAATCGTTGATAACCGCAATAGTAAATAGTGAGATAGAGGCAGTAAGGTGCAGCGCTGACACGCGTGTAGACTACTTAAGCGACAACATAAACAAGAAGAAAACATACACCTAACAAAGTTCATAATATAGGCTTCGGCTACGCCTTGACCACATTATAGCACGAACACGTTAGGGGAAAACATAATCATAAAAGTAAGTTAATTTTCAGCTATTTTTGATAATTAAAAGTAAAACAGGATATGCAAGAAGAACTGATAAACAGAATAACAATAGATCCCAATATCTGCCACGGAAAACCCACTATTCGTGGATTTCGGTATCCAGTTGACAATATGCTGGAGCTATTAGCTTCGGGTATGACAGTAGAAGAACTTCTGGAAGATTATCCTGATCTAGAGAAGGAAGATTTTCTTGCCTGCCTTGAATACGCTGCAAAACTTACCCAAATAAAAAGTATCTATAGAATAGCTTCATGAAGTTTCTAGTTGATGCACAATTGCCTAAAGCTCTTTCTGACTTCATTAATTCTAAAGGAATAAATTCCATACATACCCTGGAGCTGCCGGATAAGAATAGAACACAAGATGGATACATCACTCGATTAGCAACTGACGAGCATTTTGTAGTTATAACAAAAGATGCAGACTTTCTGGAGTCTTATGTATTAAGAAAAGAACCTCCTAAACTGCTGATTGTAAAAACCGGGAATATCAGGAATAGCGAATTACTAAAACTTTTTGAAAAGCATATTGAATTAATTGCAAGCTTGTTTGCTGAGCATTCGTTAGTGGAGATGTCAAAAACAGAAATTGTGGTTCATGCATAAAAATGTCTTCTCCCTAGCCACCCCTAAACAGTAGCTCTGCCACTGTTTAGCCCAGACGTTAGGGCTGATACAAATAAAAAGAAGAGATTCTACACTTAGAGTCTATTTCCTTCGGATGTTTTGGCTATTTTTAAAACTCTAAACAGCTTCTAAATTTAAGCAAGCAATCTTATACCTCATGGAAGCTAATAATTTAAAAAATATTCTCATCCAACGCATCCAATCAATAAACGACGAAGCTTTTTTGAATGCTCTTAAAGTACTCACAGACGCCAAGGTAGAGACTGACCTATACGGTATCAGCCAATTTGAGCAAGAGAAGATAGCCAGGGCAAGACAGCAATACGCAAGCGGAGAGACTGTTTCACAGCAAGAAGTAAAGCAGGACATCGACTCATGGCTAAAAAGCGCATAGTCTGGTCAAAAGAAGCTCGACTTGACTTTAAGGCAACTTTAGCATTCTACAACGAAAGAAACGGAAGCAATACTTATAGTAGAAAGCTGGCAGACCAGATTTTTAATATAATAGAGAAGCTTCAAATCGATAATTTCTTAGGCCTCAAAACCTCTGACCCAGAAGTACGTGTTCTAATTACCAGAAGTACGTGTTCTAATTAAAGGTGCCTTCTCCATCTTTTACGAGCTGAAAGAAGAATAAATATTAGTATTAGTAATCTGGGACTCCAGAAGAAATCCTGACGAACTTAAAAAGTACCTGCCCTAACCCTGCACAGTCTTTAGTCTCGGCTACGCCACTTCATAGCCCAGCCCGTTGTACTTCATGCAATGTATGAAATGAACCTACAGGAGTAATAATTACCTCTGAACAGATAACAAGTGTAATAAATTACTATTTTTACCTTTGTTTTTAAAACAAGCGTAAAGTTTACCCTCGTTATGGCTCCATTTCACAGAGAAAAACCTTATAATGATTTGCCCCTGCTTCCTCCGGGGATAGATCTGGAAACAAAGGAGGTCATGCGAAAGACCGTTAAGGCAAGCAGGGCTTTGGCGCAGCTGAACGGAGCTATCAGCAACCTACCCAATCCAAGCCTTTTCCTGGACACAATCCATTTGCAGGAGGCCAAGGCAAGCTCTGAAATAGAGAACATTATCACCACCAATGATGATCTCTATAAAGCGGTAGTTGCCGAAAAGAAGTATGAATCTACGGCAGCAAAAGAAGTGATAAGCTACAAAGAGGCTTTGTGGTATGGCCTGGAAAAGCTCAAAGAGCGGCCCTTCATCACAACAAACCTCTGTGTGGAGATCATGCAATGTATAAAGCAGAACACCTCGGGGATCAGAGCCACACCGGGCACGACCTTATCCAACACGCAGGGTGAAGTAATCTACATGCCGCCGGCAGGGGAAACAGTAATACGCGAGAAACTGGCAAACCTGGAGCGCTTCATTAACGAGGAAAGCACCCTGGACCCGCTCATCAAAATGGGCATAATGCACTACCAGTTCGAGGCTATACACCCGTTCATAGATGGCAACGGACGTACAGGGAGAATCCTGCTTCTACTCTACCTGAAAATGGAGAAGCTGTTGGATGTGCCCGCGTTATACTTAAGTGAGTATATCATCCATCATAAGGCGGCTTACTATCAGAAGCTAAGAGCTGTTACGGAAGCAGGAGACTGGGAGGGCTGGATACTCTACATGCTGGACATGATCGAAAAAACAGCTACCAGCGGACTTAAAAAACTAGAGGATATCATGGCCGTTATGGAGGCCACCTCGGAAGAAATTAAGGAGAAACTGCCCAAAGTATACTCAAAGGAGTTGATAGAAATCTTGTTTAGACTACCCTATACTAAACGCCAGTTTCTGATCGACGCGAACATGGGAACACCAAAGACTGTGGGGAATTACCTGATAGCGCTTGAGCATGAAGGTTTTTTAAGGGCAACTAAGGTAGGAAAAGAAAAGCTCTACCTAAACCAGCGGTTAATGGAAGTACTGGAGAACAACAAAAAAGTACGAAAGCTCAACACCAACTATCGTGCATAAACGCACCATAGCCCAGCCGTTACCTCTCATGGTAATCTATAGAACTTTGTCTTGTAATTGAGCGTTAACGTAATAACTTTGTAATTACATTAAATACAAGTACTATGGAAGTATCAATTATTCAAATAGGAAATTCCAAGGGATTAAGGCTGACTAAGTCCATTCTGGATAGGTATAATATCAAGGATAAAGTTGAGCTAATACTGGAAAAAGGTCAGATTATTTTAAAGCCAGTTGAGCATCCAAGGAAAGGCTGGGACAAAGCGTTCAGGAAAATGCATGAGAACGGAGATGACCAGCTTTTACTGGATGATGTGTTTGGCGATGAAAGCTTTGATGAATGGAAATAAGTCAGTATGAGATAGTCCTGGTCAATCTGGACCCTACTGTAGGAAGTGAAATACAGAAAACAAGGCCATGTGTAGTGATATCCCCCGATGAGATTAATCATAACCTAAGAACAGTAGTTATCGCGCCGATGACCACCAAGAGCCGTAGCTATCCTACTCGTGTGAAAGTGAAGCACAACAATAAAGTGGGGTGGGTCGTGATCGACCAGATAAGGACTATTGACAAAGTCCGCATTGTTAAAGTGCTAGGAAATCTAAACCCTTCAGAAGTCGCTTCCTGCAAAAGTGTGATAAAAGAAACTTTTGTGGACTAACAAAAAACGACATAGGTAACCCGGTGCAGCCGTAACCCTTCGCGATGCTAAGGGCTACGGCTGCACAAACCGTTATCGGTCAAGCTAATAATCAAACGGAAGAAAGAAAATGATGATAAAACAAGAGGTCGCTCAAAGACAAAACAGGTTATATACCAAAATCCTTATTACAGGTATTGTAACTGTTTTTGTTCTCTCCTTACTTATTTGGGAGCATTTTCATGGTGGGGTCGCCAGTCATCATATTCTACAACAACAAAACCTGCCTGCAATCTCCAACTGGTGGAACGGATTAATACTTCCTACTCTTACATGGTTACTTATAGGTAGAACGGAAAAGAGAATAGGCATACAAGCTTCACGGGGACAGCAAACGAACAATCTACACAGACAGGCTTTAAGACTTTTTGTAACAGGTTTGGGCTTAGGAGTTTTGATAGCAACGTCATTCACGAATGGATACAGCGCTTTTTTAGACAATGTTCCTTACATCATATTAGTGCTCAGCCTGATTATTCCCATATATTACGCTGAATTTATTTTAGGCTTTATTCTTGGCATGACCTATACCTTTGGAGCAATATTGCCTGCCGTTTTTATACTCATACTGGCAGCTATTGGAATTCTTACCTATAGATTTATCAGACCAGTGATTATACTGCTGACAAAGAAGTTGAAAAGTAGTCTGAATAAAAGCTCAACCTGATAACAATGAGTATGGGTAATAGCGGGTGAAGTAGTAAATTATAAGTCTTCGCTTCGAAATCGCCTACTTTTCATATACTAAACGTTGGCACGTATAAAAGTTAAAAAGGATAAAAATTGAATTTATTCGTATATTTTCAAAAAGTTCAGATATGGCAGCTATAAAGTAGGATTAGCATAAACTGATTGATACAACTAATGATGAAAAATTATTAGAAGATATCTTCATGATTCTATCCAGCAGAAGAAATTACAAAGAAGGAAGCCTTTGGGCTGGCTTAACTCAAGCTCAGAAACAAGAAGTTTTAGCAAGTGATAGCGAAATTGGTAACGAATCTGCCTGGATATGTCAGGAAGAGATGAAAAGAAGAAACTCTAAATGGCTCAGATAGTCTGGAACAAGCGGGCAAGCAAACAATTAGCTGATTTACAAAACTATCTGCAGCAGGAATTTGGAGAAAAAGCAGCGCAAACATTTACTTACAGAATGTTCCAGCTTTTAGAACTACTCGTTAAGTACCCGCAAAGAGGAACACTAGAAAGTCCTGAAAAAGATATTGGGGGATTTTTATTGCACAGACACACCACCATTCTTTATAAGCAGAATGAAGAAACTATCTACATTCTCGCCTGATTCGATAATAGGCAAAATCCTCAGAAAAAGATAGTCTGAAAAATTGCATGTGCCAACCCAGTTCAACCTTTATGCTTGGTTCCGCCACGCCCATCGGCTGCACCAACACGTTACCGCTCTTGCCAAGACATTTCCTGAGCCCAAAGTTGAACAAGTCGGGCGTGCTCCAACTGCATCCACCTGTACAAGTAGGCCATTACAATTTACCTCCGTCCTGGTTAACGCCTTACCAGAAGCAAGCCGCGAAAAAAAGATATGCATAGGGCAAAACTATTCACTAAAAATACCAGTTAGTTAGTACCTTCATACTGTCTGGTTCGCCACAAAAGCTGCCTGCTTCTACTTAGAGCCAGGAGTTTATAGCATAACACTTCTAAAGCATTCCCTCGTTTAACAAAGCTGATCGCATTGTTTTATTAAAAATTGGAGGATAAATGTTTTACCACGTTAAGGAGTTACAGTTCAATGCCCGCGTGTCCAAACCGGATCCGGCTTTTGCCAGCATGCTACTGGAGCAGTTCGGAGGGCCAAACGGAGAGTTGGCGGCCGCTATGCAATACTTTACACAGGCCTTCGCCATGCGGCAGCCACACCCCGACAAGTATGACATGCTGATGGACATCGCCACGGAGGAGTTCAGCCACCTTGAGATTGTTGGGGCCACTATTCAGATGCTATTAGGCCCGATAAACGGAGAGCTTAAGAACGCTGCCGAAGAAGCTGAGATCATGCAGTTGCTGGATGGTAAAGCTAAGAAGGAAGACTTTATTCACAATGCCATGATGAACCCGCAGTTCCTGGTTCTGAGCGGCGGCGGACCAACTGTTACCAATAGCCAGGGCGTGCCGTGGTCCGGCTCATACGTGAATGCCAACGGTGATCCAACCGTAGACCTTCGCTCTAACATTGCAGCAGAGTCAAGGGCCAAGATCGTGTATGAGTACCTGATGCAATTTACAACAGACCCTTATGTAAAGGAGACATTAAGCTTTCTGATGACACGTGAAGTGGCACACTTCCAGATGTTTGAAGCAGCCTTAGAGACTATACAGCCAAACTTTCCGCCAGGCGTACTGCAAGGCGATCCGCGCTTCAGCAACAATTACTTCAATTTGAGTAGCGGGGCCGATGCCAAGGGGCCATGGAATGAAGGTAAAAGCCCAGGCTTGGGTGAAACCTGGCAATACATTCAGGACCCGCTGAAGCATGTAGTAGAATCAAACGGCATGACGAACCATGAACCGCAGGGAACTGACCGCACCATGAAATCGGTGGAGAAAAAAGACAAAGAGATGAGCCAGGAGCGCAGCCAACAGGTGAAGAAAGCCGTACCAAGCGGTGAAAACCAATGGTGCGAATATCCGCAAAAGTAAAATCGGATACAGTATCCGAACATACATGATTGAGAAAGTGAGTAATTTGAAAGAGGCTAAAGTACAGGAAGCAGGGTCGGTGGAGATAGCATACTACACCGACCCTCTTTGTTGTTGGAGCTGGGCTATGGAGCCTCAGTGGCGTAAACTGCGTTTTAAATTCAAAGGAAAAATTAAATGGCGCTACCGCATGGGTGGCCTTATCGCAAACTGGGATAGTTTTAGCGACCCCATGAATAATGTAAGTCGCCCGTTACAGATGGGCCCGCTGTGGCTGGAGGCTAAGTATAAGTCTGGCATGCCGATAGACGATAAAGTGTGGTTCCGAAACCCTCCAAAATCTTCCTATCCTGCCTGCATCGCGGTAAAAGCTGCTGAGTTGCAGTCGCAGGTGGCGGCAGAAAATTATTTACGCCGCCTGCGAGAGGCGGTGATGCTGCACGGCAAAGACATTTCGGATTGGCAAGTGCTGCAGCAAGTAGGCACGGAGCTAAGCCAGGCGTACCCGGATCTGCTCGACACCGAAAAGCTAAGTCAGGACATGGGTAGCCAGCAAGCTAGAGCAGCCTTCGAAGAAGACCTTCATATGGTTCGTTTACATGGTATAAACAGGTTTCCGGCTTTAACTATAATGCGCGAAGGCGAGGAACAAGGCATTCTGATTGTTGGTTACAGGCCCTACGATGCACTTGAAAAAGCCCTGCACCAGGTTGCTCCGGAGCTACAGGGGGCACAGCACACAACCGACGAAACAGAATACAGCAGGTATTGGGGTAGTGTAACGGAACGGGAATTAGCCGAAATTATGCTGCAAGAAAAGGCATAATTCGAAGGTATAAAGGAGTTGGACGCAATTTTTTTGTAAAAGTAGGAAAGGTATTTATAAAACAATTTATATGACGAATGGGTAAACAAGCCTGGGCGCTTTTTTACTGGCTACAGGGTTAGTTATCAAGCGTTTACACTTAGTTTACATGGTTCAATTACAAAATAGATGGTTGTATGCGTCATTTATCTCTTTTTATAAGCATTTGTGCCTCGACTTTTATAGTAGGCTGCAACAATCCCGGAACACAGCTTGGAAACCAGGATGCCGGTACAGAGGCAAGCGCAGTAGTGAAGGACAGTAAGCGCAAGATCACACCTGCCGATGTGGTAGTGCCCGCAGGGTATACCATTACAGCAGCGGCAACCGGCTTATCATACCCGGTTGATGTTACCTTTGATGAGCGGGGAAACACTTACATTGCCGAGGCAGGTGGCCACACCTACGGCACTAAACCGGCCAGCGCACCAGAGGCCCGTATTCTAAAACTGCTGCCCAACGGCACCACCACAGTGCTTTACGACAAGGTAGTGCCGATGCAGGAGATCCGGAAGGCAGCAAGCTCTAACGCCATGCAGGAGGGCCTGATCCCGCCTGTTACCGGTGTCACCTATCACGAGGGGAAACTCTACATCGCGCACCGCAGCCGCTACTCCACCTACGACCTCGCATCAGGGGAGTTCAAGACCATTGTTAACGGCTTGCCTTCCTGGGGTGAGTTCCTGAACGCAAAACCTATCTTTAAAGACGGCAGAATGTACTTTTTCTTATCGACGCAAGGTAATTCAGGTGTGCAGGAGAAGCATTGGGTAAACGTAATCGACATCTTTAATAAGCCAGATGCCCATGAAATACCAGGGGAGGACATCACCCTGACTGGACAGAACTTCTGGGTGCCAACCAGCAAGGTGACTATCATGAATGCAGACTCGGTGAGGACGGGCGTATACGTGCCGCTCGGCCAGACCACACAGCCTGGGCAGGAAATTAAAGGGGAGGAAATATGCAACGGAGCTTTTTTTAGCTGTAACCCCGATGGCAGCGACATACATCGTATCGCGTGGGGGCTGCGCTCCAGCTTTGGCTACCGCTTTTCGCCTGACGGCAGGCTCATCACCACCATGAACAGTGCCAACCCTATGCCGCCGCGTGGTTTGTATTTCGACTATGAGCCGGTATATGAAATTATACAGGGAGAATGGTACGGATGGCCCGATTTTTACAGTGGCATCCCGATTACAGACGAGCGCTTCGGGGTGAAGAAGGAGGAAAGGAAATTCGCGCTGACCCCGGAAACACACCAACGGCTACTGAAAGGCAAAGACAAGCCTCGTCAGCCCATTGCATTGCTGCCCGTGCACAGCGCTGCCGAGGGCATGGTATTTGGCAATAGCGACTTTGGCGTGCCGGAACAGGATATATTGGTGGCAGAATTCGGGGTGATTATTCCATTCTTCAAAGGAAGTGAGTTTCATCCCAAATTGCCTAAAGGCGTGCCCTCTGAAAAGAACGCCCCTGCAGGCGTTAAGTATAACTGGCCGGGATTTAAAGTGCAGCAGGTTAACCTGACAACGGGCGAGGCGAAAGACTACATATATAACAAGAACAATTTACCGGGCTCTGCCAAAGGTACCGGCGGCCTGGAGCGCCCCATACAACTGGAGTGGAGCAGCGGGGGCGATTTGTACATAGTAGATTTTGGCATTGTGGAGTTTGAAGACACTGGCATGACTGCCCACCCATTCACAGGCGTGCTCTGGAAGGTAAGCAAAAAGAAGTAGTCTTTCGGTAGTTTTGAGCGAGGCCCGCTAAAGCCTCATTCTGCTTCATGCAGAACTGGCAATGCCTGGTTTAGTGGGTTCATAATCAGGTCTGTGTAACCAGAGCACGATCAGGCACTGTGTCTGCCTGCTCGTGCTCTGGCTTTGGCATGCACCCAAAAAAACTGCACAAAACCTAAAGGAAGTGTCTTGGCTTAAAAACCTGGACGGTTCGGGTAATCTGCCAAGCCTTGGGCATGGCGTGTGTCATGTTTGTAAAGGAGGCGAAACCGGCGCCTATCTGCCTGCAACATACACGGGTTTTTCAAAGTAGGTGTCTGCCAGCTTGCTGTTAAAGTCAACTTTGATGATGCGGTAATCCTCCATTTTAGTGCCATTGGTTCTGTAGTAGCTCCTGGTGTGGCTGAAAGTCACGCCTTTATTCACCTTAAAGTCAGACCAGTAAATCTCCTCCGGGGGCAGCGTGCCGGTGGCGGAGGCATAATGTTCTATTTTCTGGATGAGTTTAGTGGCCGGGTCCACTAAAAATACCCACCTGTCATTGCCTATTCCCTGTTTAAAAGTAACATCGAGCTTGGGCATCTGCCTGCCGTTTAACTCAGCGTATCCACCGAAGCTTGCCACCACGCCGGGGTCTGTGAGTTTGAAAGGAAGCGAGAAACGGTAAAAGGCCATCTCAGTCGCACAAAGTGGGTCACACATATCTGATTCGCACATCATGTTCATTTCTTTGGCGATGGTTCTCGCATTGGTCTCGCTCCCGTTCAGCACAGCCCAGAACCCCGTGGCATCTCTCCCGATCAGCACAATATCCCCATTCTCCCGAGCGGCACGAACCAAAAGGCGGAGGCCATTTTTAGTTTTTTTGAAGCTGAAGGTTTCGTGGACGGCTGTGGTGGGGTTGCCCAGTTCATCATACCGCTGGTGTACCCGCTCCAACACCCCGTCCTGTATGCTGTTCCAGGCATCCTGTCCACCGGCGGCGGTTACCATGTCGTTTAACAGCTCTGCGCCGGAAGGGGGCCTGCTCCACACATACCAGCCAAACCCCGACAGTAACAGTAAAACCACAGCGAACAGGCTCCATTGGGCAATCCTGCGCCGTTTTAACACAATGGGATGTACAAGGTCCCTAATTTCGAGTTCCTGCTCCCACGAAGTTCTGGGCTCGGTGCATTTACCGCTCTCAGGATCGTTATTTTCCTTTTTCATGGTTATACGAGTTTATATTTTCAGATAGTGTGCCAAAAATTACTTGAATATGCTGCCGTATAGTTCCGGTTCACGACAAAACGTCGAAAGCCATTTGATTGCCTGTGGTACTGCCTGCGCCACTACGGGAGTAAGACCCATCTCAAAAGCATCCTTTTCCTGTGCTTCACAACCCAGAAGCAGTACCCTGGCTGGTAAAACACCCAGTTTCTTGGCCAGCATCATGGCTTTTACCGGGTTGGTGTAGTGCATGTCGGCTAAAAACGCTTCCCGGTTGTTTGCATCCAGATGGTCAATGTCCCTTACCACGGCTTCTCTGTATTGAATCGTGCCTGGTGGCTTGCCCCAGACAACGGCATCTACTATTACCAGCACATCAAAACCGCGAAACAGTTCCTGCACCAGATGAATGCCGCCGGTGCCTACCTCCAGCAAGGTAACGTTTGTGGGTAAGGTTTCCTCAACCAGCCTCCTGATCACCTCTACGCCGAACCCATCGTCTTTCCGGAGGTCACTCCCCACCCCTGCCACCAGTATCTTATCGGCTTGCCTGATCTGCATGATGGGGTAATTGAAAGTTGGCTGCCGGAATTGCTTTGTCGAACACCATGTTTTGCTGCACGATGACGGATACTCTCCTGACCGGCATCCCGATTGCGTCCACGCTATAGCCGTAGCGTTCGGAGGGAAGCAGCAGACCACCTACCTGGCTAAAGCGGGCATATTGTGATGAGGCGGTGAAAACATCTTTGTCTTTCAGGGTGTTGGCCAGTAACCTTCCGGTCTTGGGGTCAAAGTAGTAGTACCAGGTGTGTAACCCAGCGGCACTGCCGGCGCCCGGCTTGTAGGTCACACGCACCACATCTGCTGTTACACCATCAAAGAGCTGAGTAGTGCCATTGGCGGGAAAAGGGCTGTTAGTCTGCTGGCCGGGGAGCCTTTGCCGCGCATTTGTTAAGGGCATGTTTAAGTCCCGTGTTTAGGAGCGCAAAATAAGCAGAAAAGATCCTGACAAAGCGTTTTTAACTCAGTAAGCAGCATCATGAGAGGGTATAAAGATGAACAAGGCGGTTGATGGATATTTTGCCGAACGAAAGATTCGTTTAAAATATGGTTTAGGGAGAGGAATCAGCATAAAACAAATAGTATGAAAATAGCAATCACCGGAAAAGGAGGTGTGGGCAAGACCACCATCAGCGGCATACTGAGCAGAACGTTTGGCAAGCATGGCAAAGAAGTGCTGGCCATAGACGGTGACCCAAACCCCAACTTGTCGATGGTGCTTGGCTTAGGGCGAAACCCGGTTTTGCCGCCAGCCTTAAACTCTTCTGTTCTGGAAAGGAAAGAGACTGAAGAAGGCACTCTCAATATTTCCTGGGAAAAAGTAGGGATTGCTATACCCGTAAAGGCTTAATTGAAACCTGTTCTGCAATGGCTGCCTGAGCAGGATATACTCCTTAACTGAACGCCGGCACCACCTGCATGAACACGGGTTTCTCTACCTTCGCCTGATGGCCTGTGGCTGTCAGGCGTCCGGTTGCCTTGTTAATTCGGAAAGAGGTAATGGTATCTGAGCGCTGGTTCGCCGCCAGCAGCACGTTTCCCGTCAGGTCCAGAGAGAATTCGCGTGGCCACTCCCCGCCTGAGTAAACATTTTCGACGTGCGTAAGCTTTCCGCTGCCATCGTCGATGGCATACACTACGATGCTGTTGTGGCCGCGGTTAGAGCCGTACAGGTACCTGCCGTCTGATGACACTTTGATGCCTCCGCATTTATTTTGCTCCTTAAAGTTCTCAGGAATAGTTGCAATAGTCTGTATTTCTGAGAATGAACCCTTCTCGCTGTCATAGGAGAGCGCCGTTACCATCGACTCCAGCTCATGAATGAGGTAGGCGTACTGCCCGTTCGGGTGGAAGGACAGCTGACGGGGTCCCGTTCCAGGGTTGGCAGTGTACGCCACCGGTTGCTCGGTAGGAGTTAGGTTTCCTTTGCCGGCATCCAGCCAGTAGCGGAGCACTTTATCCATGCCCAGATCCACGACGAAGACAAAGCGGTGGTCTGGGCTAAAAGCGATGTAGTGCGCGTGGGCAGATTTCTGCCGGTCTTTGTCTGGGCCGGCGCCCTCATGTTGCCTCAGGTCAGAAGCTTCTGCCAGTTGCCCATTCTCCAGAATAGGAAAAACAGCGATGCTGCCTGTTTTATAGTTGGCTATAAGAATAGTTTTTCCTTCCTTGCTTATGGTAACATGCACCGGCACGCTTCCCTGAGAAGGAACCCGGTTGAGGAGCCTGAGGTAACCTGTCTGCTGGTTAACAGAAAAGGCACACACGGCCCCACTTTCTTTTCCTTTATACTCTTCCTGCTCATTCACCACATACAAATGACGATACCCTTCATCAAAGGTCATGTAGGATGGGTTTTTGCCCCCCCTGAAGCCTTTTACCTGATTCAACTCACCTGTCTGCGGGTTCAGCCGGAAAAGAAAAATGCTATCCTTTTCGGCATCGGCATAAGTGCCTACATATACCATCAAATCAGTTTGATTTACCATAGGATTTACCTCTATTCTTGAGTTCATATCTGCCTCCGCTGCTTATCTCCTTTTCTGATGCGGTCTGGCAACCAAGTCAGGGTTTTTGAAGAGACTGCTACCACTTTACCCTTGTCCTTCAATTATCAGAGAGCTCTCCAGGCTTTGCCCCAATCCACTTCTCGTCCGTGAGCTGCACGATCATCAGCCTTGCAGGCTCCTGCCCGACTGTTCCCGACATGTGCCCCTTGTGCCCATGCTCATTAGGTTTTGAGTTCTGATCGGCGCCAAAGGAGACATCCCCAGGCCCCATCTCCACACGCTGCCCGTCCATTGTTTCCACGTACCATTTTCCTGACAAAGGTATAATCCACTGGGGTTTGGGGTTCTCATGCCACGAGCCAACCCAGCCAACGGGTAACTCAGTGAAGAGTACCTTGGCACCGGACGCCAGCAGGTGATTGTTCCACTGCGGGTCCGCGTCGCCGCCCATACTCTCTTTTTCAAAGGAGGTCAGCTCGGCCCGTGTCTGATGACTGACGCCTTCATCGTCTGTCCAGACATGCCAGTAGGAAATTTTCGGCTTGTTTTCTTGTTCAGGATGCTTATCTGACATAATGCTTTCGTTTTTAATAGTCTTTAATCTGATTTTTAAAATGTAGGGGCTTTGGGGGAGGGCGTTATTATTTTGCTTTTCCAGCCTCCAGAATATTTCTGATTTGCGCTGCTGTCCACTCCGGGGCTTCCAGAGGAATCAGGTGCCCTACCTGCCGGGTGTTCACCAACTTTGCCCCGTCCAAGACTTGCATCACCCTCTCTTCAATTACATCGGTGGTCATCACAGGGTCGTCTTCGGAGGCAAGTACCAAAATGGGTATATCGAGCGGCTTTATCTTTTCCGCAATGGAGTGTTCCATGCCTTCTAAAAGCCACCATCTCCAGGTAGCCTCGTCAATGACGAGCTGAGTGTCCACAGCCAACGCATGTTGCTCTTCTGTTAAGGGCTGCTTTACGGCTCCTTTTACAGTCTTTTCAGCTACCTGGCGGTCTGGGTGTTGAAGCATACGCTCTTTTTCCTCTTGTGTCATGGGTTCTGTAGTAGGCGGGGAAGGTGCTATTAAAATTAGCTGCCTGACAGTACTATCAGGGGCAATGGAAGCCAGCTGCATGGCAATCTTGCCTCCCATAGAATGACCTACCAATGTATAGCTTTTGATATTAAGAGAGCTTAATTCTTCCTGCACATATTCAGCAAATCCCTCTATAGAGGGTTCTCTCATAGCAGGGGCATTTCCGAAACCAGGGAGGTTTACGGCTATGCAGCGATAGTCGTCTGACAGCCGTTCTGCCACCCAATGCCAGCTTTGGGCTGAGCCGCCGAAGTAATGCAGGAATACTAAAATGTCTTCCTTGTTTCCCCATTGTTTAATTTTATCGTTTCCGGACATGCTTTTATTATTTTCATTTTTGAAATGAATCCTAGCTGTAGGTACTAATGGAAACTGACATGCTGCTCTTTTTAGATAGCAGAGAAAATACTGGCAAGGCTTAGCCAAAAGCGGTTGCCACCGATCCTCCATCAGCGCGATAATTACTCCCTGTAATATAGCTGGCATGCTCGGAGCAAAGGAATGCAATAACGGATGCTACCTCTTCTGCTTTACCACGACGATCTACGACTATGTTGGGTCGCTTATTCTTTAAGAACCATTCGATAGCCTCATCTTTGGAGCTGTTGCGCTTTTCAGCTAACTGCTCCATCATCTTCTCTGTCATCGGGGTGGCTACATAGGCGGGGGAGACACAGTTGATCATGAGCCCCTCTTTAGAGAATGCTCTCGATAAGCACTTTGTCAGGTTGATGATGCCGGCTTTGCAGGCGTTGTAGGGACTCTCCTCCTGATAAGGTTGGAGGGCGTTTTCAGAAGCTACGAGTACAATGCGGCCCCAGCCTTTTTCCTGCATCTGGGGAATGAGGGCCCGGCAAGCGCGTACGGCTCCCATCAGGTCAACATCAATGGATTTATACCAGTCCTCATCGCTGAGCGTAAGGAAATCACCGGCCGCACCGCGTATGCCCGCGCAGTGCACTAGTATGTTAGCGCCTCCGAATTTTTCCTTTGCCCGGGCGGCCAGCTGTAGTACTTCCTCATTTTTGGTTACGTCTGCCGTTACGGCAATAACGGAACTGCCGTCTTTCACATGCTGACGAACCTCTTCAGCGGCTTTTTCCAGTTCCTTGTTTGTTTTGTCGCTCAAGACGATATTTACGCCCTCTCTGGCTAGTAACTTAGCAGTGGCGAGACCCATTCCAGAGTCACCTCCTGTAACGACGGCTGTTCGGCCTTTAATTTTTAAATCCATAGTTTTATCAGGTGTATCTTTTTGTTTTTTTGAGCGAGTATAATTGCTGCTTTACATTTAGACAAGCCGCCTTTCCTTTCCAACTTCTGCAACCTATTTTTCACAGCAATGACAGCCTTGGTAAAAGGGGACCTCAAGTAGGTGTAGCACATAATGCTTACCATTTTCCCCCCTTCTCTAGATCGGCACTGAAAGAAGCCTGGGCCGGGTGTAAGACTTCAGCACCTGGTTGAGAATCCCCGCTCTACATTAACGGGTGTAGCTACACTAAAGATGTTTATCTGTTAAGAAATGCCGCTAGTCAAAAAAAGAAGCTAGTCCTCATTTCTTCTTCGGTCTGTAGTATCCTGGCGTTGGCATCCTGTATCGAGGTTACCAGGTGCGGATTTATTAAGGGGTATAGTTAGAATCTCCAGGTACAGTCGTAACGAGTTGGGTATAGAGATCTGGTATTGCAGTTGTCGGGGCAGCGCCTTTTTCCGGGAAATACGCCCCGGCATAATATGTTAAAGCCAGCAACAGGAGGGCAGCAACAGTTATAATACTTTTCTGATGTTAAAACTTTACGCCACCAGTTTTACCTCTATTGCAAATTTAAGCAAATACTTAAACAACCAGCAGGCACATCTTGTTTAAGTATTTGCTTTAATATCATATGCGCCAGGAGGTGAGACTCTGCATCCTGGCTGTGGGGTAATAAAGTTCCTAGAGAGGGAGGTAGTCCTCCTTGATAATATTTAAACATGCTCTAAGTATAAGCGAGGATAAAAATTATGGTTTAAAAAAACTGAAATTTTATTTTGCTTACCCCCTCTGCTGTGCCATACATTGCATTAAACCTTAAACAAGGCACGGATTGTTTTTTTCTATGTCCTGCTGCCGTGCAAGCAGGACCTGAACCAATAATAAATTTTTAAAGCTATGAAGAACATCAGCAAAGAAATGCAAGCATGTATCGATGCGTGTTACAATTCCATTACAGCCAGTAAAGTATGCCTGGACGTACACATGGGGGAGCCCGACATGAAAAAATGTCACCAGCTGTGTCTGGACTCCATTGACGTGGCCACAGCCTGCGCCAGCATGTGTGCTGTTAACTCAGATTACCTGAAGCAAATAAGCAAGCTGTGCGCCCAGGTGTGCAGAGACTGCGCCGACGAGTGCGCCAAGTTCGACAGCGAGGTGTGCCAGGAATGCGCTAAAATTTGCCGCGACTGTGCCGATAAATGCGAAGCGATGGCGTAAGTTATTTGTTTCATAAATACATCTATAAGACCTGGCAGCTAGTGCCAGGTCTTTTGTGTGAGAACTTATTCAGCCAGATTAACCATACTTCATGTTACCAAAAGACTTAACCAGAGACATTAAGAACCGCCTAAAGAGCGTAAGCGGGCAGGTAGACGGCATCGTCCGGATGCTGGATGAGGATAAATCACCAAAAGACATACTCCTACAGCTAAAGTCTGTGGAGAGCGGACTGCAGAAGGCGCACCACCTGCTTTTGGATGAAGTATACCGTAAGACACTGGCCATCCAGATCGTGCATGCGCGCAACTCATGCCCCGGCGACTGTGGTAACGAAGAAAGGATTGAGGCGCTCCGCCAGCAGTTTCCGGACCTGAAACTGGAGGAGCTGACCCACAAAATGGAAGAACTGGAGGAACTTACCCAGTGGCTGGAACAGTATCTGAAGGCAGAGAAGAAAGACTGACACAGACAAAGTATAAATAATGACCTTATGCCGTTTTGGATAACCTAATGAATTAAAATGGAAATTCAGCTCATACCACTTCTGCTACTTATACTTTTTGCTTCGATTGCTTGCATTCTTGTATTCTTTTTTAGCCGCTGGCACAGGAGCAAGCTGTCTGTGCCGGAAACAGCCCTGGCGAGTGTAGTTTATAAACTTCCTGACATGGTTTGTGAAGGCTGTGCCGGTGCTATCACGGCTGCTTTAAAAGAACTTCCTGGCGTACAGGAAGTAAAGCCGAAGGTGGCCCGCAAGCAGGTGTACATAAACTATGATCCGGGCAAGGTAAAGCAGGAGCAACTTAAAAGTGCCATTGGCAACGCTGGTTTTACCCCGCTGGAGGCCTAGCATTCAAGAATAAATCAAAACAAGAGCATATGAATCAAGAAAATCAAAGCCGGATTAGCCGCAAAGCTGTGCTTGCCGCATTGTTCTTTGTGGCAGTGGTGGCAGGGGCTTGTTCCAATCAGGAGGAAACGCAGGCTATGACGGGGCAGGAGCTTACTGCCACGGATCTTAAAAAAGCGACCATACCGGTGGAGGGGATGACCTGCAACGCCTGTGTGGCCAGCGTTAAAAAGAAGCTTAAATCCATGGATGGCGTGCAAGAGGTACAAGTCAGTCTGCAGGATCGTAACGTTACCTTTAGCTATGCACCCTCTGAGGTGTCACCGGTTCAGGTGCGGGAGGCAATAAACGAGATCGGGTACAAAGCGGGAGAGCCTGAAGCGGAAGGAGAAGTGCAGTGACTTTAGAGAGCTTCTTTGAAAGTTTCGGCACGGGCATGACGGAGGTATCTTTCCTGAGTTTGGGCATCGCCTTGCTCGCCGGTATTGTTTCCAGCGGGGTTTGCCCCTGCACCTTGCCGGTAGGGTTGGGCGTGGCAGGCCTGGTTAGCAGTAACACGGGGGGCAAATCCCGGAGCGGATTCATCATCGCAGTGGCCTTTTTCATGGGCATACTGGTAAACCTGACGCTGCTGGGCGCACTTGCCGGCAGGCTGGGCATCGTGCTGACGGAGTCGTTTGGCCGCTACTGGGCCTTGATGATGGTCTTTGTTTCGGTGGCTGCCGCTGCTCTCGCTTTTTACGGGCCGCGCCTGCAGGTCAGGCAGCTGGCCTCGCTCCGAAAGCCCGGCGCAGGAGGAGCCTTCCTCTATGGGTTCATCTTTAGCCTCGGCACTTCTGCCGCGCCGCTGCTACTGCTGCTTTCGGTTGCCGCCGCCGCCGCTGATCCTTATTACGGACTGTTGCTGGCATTCTTCTTCGGTTTGGGCAGGGGGCTGCCCTTTCTGCTGGTGGGCCTCTTTGCCGGGCTCGTATCGCGGCTCGCGCAGCTGACGTGGCTCAGGCGAGGCATTCAGCTTGTGAGTGGCTGTGCACTGCTTTTTGTGGGCTTCTACTACGGAAAGGTTTTTCTGGATCTGATGCCGTAGGCCCTACACAGGCAGGTTTATGCAGCACAATCACTACCAGTTGATGTGCTTGTCAGGGTAAGGAGATATTTGACATACGGACTTGTATACCCCCCTCCACCTGGCTGTATCTTTATATTAATCTTGCAAAAAGCGACATGTTAACCTAATAAAACAAAAGATATGAAACGTAAAGTAGAAATTTTTACTGCCGGTTGCCCGGTATGTGAACCAGTAGTACAGATGGTGAAGGACCTGACCTGCGATAGCTGCGATGTGACCATTTACAATATGGCAGAGCTATGCGATGACAAGTCCTGCCTGAACAAAGCGAAAGAATACGGTGTGGTACGCATGCCCGCAGTGGCCGTAGATGGTAAACTGCTGAACTGCTGCCAGAACAGCCCCGTTACAAAAGAGGAGCTGATCAAGGCAGGCATAGGCCAAAATTAACATGCTGCCCATACCGCAGCCGTTGCAACAGCTCTCCCTTGCCTGCAGGGGAGAGCTGTTGTGCGTTATGCTGTAAATCTTAAAGCCCTGTGCGCAGGGCATGTTTGTAGGTTCCAGTAGTCTTGCAGGTATAAAGATCAACCAAAACCCCAACCAGTACCCGGTAATTGAAAAACAGGCTAGCCTGAAATCATGACAAGGAGAGTAGCGGTAAGAAATTTTTTTAAATCTTTATATTTTAAACCCTTGATAAAAAGTGCGTTACGATATACTGTCAGCTCTAAATATTAAAGAAGTAAAATATTTTTCAGGTATGGTAAATCCGGGCCGGGCATTTGGGGCGTAAGTGAGCCATACTTAAAACAAAAAGACATGAAGAAGATCATTTTATCGTTGATGCTGGTGGCCGGAGCGGCTACGTTAACTCCTGCCCTGGCGCAGGCCCCTAAAACAGTGATGGTGGGCGGCGAGGCCATGTACACCACCAAAGACATCGTGGACAACGCCGTTAACTCCAAAGACCACACCACGCTGGTGGCGGCCGTAAAGGCGGCCGGCCTGGTGGAAACACTTAAGGGCAAGGGTCCATTCACGGTGTTCGCCCCGACTAATGACGCCTTCGAGAACCTGCCCGACGGCACGGTTGCTACCCTGCTCAAGCCCGAGAACAAGCAGACGCTGACCACGGTGCTTACCTACCACGTGGTGCCGGGCCGTATGGACGCAGCCAAGCTGATGGCCGCCATCAAGGCTGGCAAAGGCAAGGCAGAGCTCAAGACGGTGAGCGGCGGCACGCTTACGGCCAGGATGAACGGCGACCGAAACATCGTGCTGATGGACGAGCAGGGCAACACGGCCAACATCTCGGTGTACGATGTGCAGCAGTCCAACGGCGTGATCCACGTGCTCGACAAAGTGATGCTGCCTAAATAAAGCGAGTTTATTCCTGGCAATTTCTATACATACCCCGGAGGAACCTTGACAAAGGTGAGGGTTCCTCCAACCTACCTATCCTTTTTAAAATAATCCTAAATTAAACACTAAAATGCAAAAAATAGCTTTTACCCATAAGCTTATGGCTTCCGTATGTCTGTTCGGTTTACTAATCACAGGCACAAGTTGTGAAAAAGACGAGCAGTCGATGACGCCAGTCGCAGAAATGGTTAGTTTTAACAACGTGATGCTGAGCAGCCAGCAAGAGGTTCCGGAAAACACATCCAATGCCTCGGGCACGTACTCGCTGCAGTATGATAAAACCAGCAATCAATTGGCCTATACCATCAACTACACCGGCACCACACCTACGGCCATGCACTTTCATAAAGGAGAGGTTGGCGCGGCTGGCGGCGTAGAAGTGGAGGTTGCAGGACCTTATACATCGGGCATGAAGGGCACTTTTAAACTAACCGAAGCCCAGGAAGCCGATTTACTGGCAGGTAGGTTTTATCTGAATATGCACAGTGCTAACTATGCCGCAGGTGAGTTAAGAGGCCAGGCTGTAACAGAGGACAAAGTAGTGCTGAGCAACGTGAAGTTATCCGGTAAGCAGGAAGTGCCTGCCAACAACTCAGCTGCGACAGGTACCTTTAATGGGGTTTATGATAAAACCACCAAGAAACTGGACTACAACGTTGCCTTGAATGGCTTAACCGCTACTGCCATGCACCTACATAAAGCTGCTGCTGGCGTAAACGGTGATGTAATTATGGAAATAATGGGTTTGAAAGGTACTACCGCTGCGTTTACAGCAGCGCAGGAAGCAGACTTGCTGGCAGGCAATCTGTACCTGAACGTGCACTCTGCCGCACAGCCTGGTGGCGAGGTGAGAGGCCAGGTAGTGGCCGACCAGAAAGTTGTGTTCAGCAACAAACTATCTGGTTCAGCTGAAGTAGCACCTACAAGCTCTTCAGCAACCGGTACCTTCTATGGCGTGTACGACAAGTCAAACAAGAAGCTTACTTACACCATTGCCTACGCAAGCTTAACACCAACGGCGATGCACTTTCACAAAGGCGCTGTCGGAGCAAACGGCGACGTGGAACTTGCAGTTGCCGGTCCGTATGCTTCAGGCATGACAGGCGCTGTTACCCTCAATGCAGCCCAGGAAGCAGATTTGCTTAAAGGCCTGTGGTATCTGAACGTTCACTCAGCTGCCTTTGCCGGCGGTGAGGTACGTGCCCAACTGGTTAAATAGTAATCTTAAAAAGTGCTGCCAGAAACGAAGTATGGCAGCACTTTTTAAATTTGCTACAAAACCCTCGAAAGCCTCAATTTTAAGTACCTGGTTGCATTAACAGCAAACGCGCACAAAATGCAGAACCCCGACTGTTACACCGGGCAAACAAACAGCTTTTACATGCGCAGCAGTTTCCTTTGCCGCAACCTGCTTAAAACTTACCAGATACAAAACTTTAACTTTCTACACATAGCAGTTATGTTCACTCCTAAAAGCTTCTGGTCCGGCTTTGCATCTGTTTTGATGGCCCTGCCTGTACTGATATACACTGGCTGCACTTACGATGAGGCAGCAGAGGTACAGCCTGAAACTACCGGCATCTCTTACCAGGCGGACATACAGCCCATTATTGCAACCAATTGTTACCACTGCCACACAACCAGCGCAACAGACCCTGATAGGGCTGGCTTTGCCTACCTGAACGAGTATGAGGAACTGAAGCGTTATGCTTTGAAACCGAGCACTTCGAATGCCAGCTTAACCAAATTGCAAGCCAGAATCAGGTTCGTAGAATACCCCGGGATGCCTTTTAAACAAGCCCCACTTCCGGAGAGCGATATTCTGAAGATTGAGGCGTGGATCAAAGCAGGTGCACCCAATAATTAACTTCCCACCACAGCGGTGCTACTCCAAACCAACGGGATCATTTCCTTTTTAGGTTCCTCAGCAGATATACACGACAGGAGGATGCCAGTTCTTAATGATCGCCATACCTTAAAAATTGATATTTATGCAAAAGCGCTTACTATGCCTGGTGCTGTTCCTACTGCTTGCTGCAGAGGGCTTTTCACAAGAATTGTTTATCTCCAGGCAGTTTGAGTCCAGTTTCTTCTCTGAAGCCCGGCTCGAGAACATTGCTGCTGTTTCGGGTAAAGGTGTTTCTGTTATTAACATTTCCAGCAGAGAGGTTGCCTTTAAAATTCCGATCCGCTCCTTTAAGTTTAAGAACGGACTGATGCAGGAGCACTTTAACGAAACATACCTGGAAAGTGACAAATACCCGAACGCCACCTTCACGGGCAAATTAATGGAAGGCGTGGATTTAACGCAGGATGGCACCTACAATGTGATTGTATCCGGTAATCTGGCAATACACGGGGTGGTGAAGGCGCGCACCATTGCCGGTGTGTTAACAATTGAAGGTACCCGCATTGTGTTAAACACAACTTTTATGGTGCCGGTAAACGACCATGCCATCGACATCCCCAACGACAAACTCACCAACATTTCTCAAAACATACAAGTGAAGGTAAAAGCGCTCTATGAACCTAAGTCCTAAAACTATACTTGCCCTCTTGCTTTCGCTGTTCGCGGCCACGGCCTGCTACGCGCAGGAGCACCTGCTCGATGGCCTCGTTGACAGTGTGGAAGATGCCCACCAGCCGGTTTTCGCCACATTTAAAACCACCCGCATCGTGAACAGCCACTCCATAGAAACCGTGAAGCGGAGGGGGCTGGACTTCAGGGTAACGCACCATTTCGGCGATGTGGCCGGTGAAGGCGGTGGCGTGCACACCCTGTATGGCATGGACCAGTCGGCTGATATCCGGATAGCGTTTGAGTACGGCGTGAATGACCGCTTTACGGTAGGCGCAGGCAGGAGCAAGATCGGGGAGCTGCTGGACGGGTACTTTAAATACAAACTTTTTTCGCAGACCCAGGATAATAAAATGCCGGTTTCGGCCACCCTGTTGGTTAGCAGCGCCCTAACGCCACAAAAAGGAATAGAAGGAGCGTATGCTAATTTTGCGCACCGGCTTTCGTATACGTACCAGGTGCTGGTTGCGCATAAGTTCGGTCAGCAATTCTCGCTGCAACTGATGCCGTTGCTCCAGCACCGTAACTACCTGATTAACCCCGCTGACGAACACGACCTTTTCTCAGTGGGGATAGGGGGCAGGTTAAAGCTGACCAAACGCTTTGCCTTGCTGGCCGATTACTTTTATACTTTCTCGGAACTAAGGCAGCAGGCTGGCAGCGGATATTATGCGCCTCTTGGGATGGGTATCGAGATAGAAACCGGAGGGCATGTGTTTCATATGTTCTTCACTAACAATGCCGGTATCATCGAAAACGTATTTATCCCCAACACTACATCCTCGTGGTCAAAAGGGGAGTTTAAGTTCGGTTTTAACATTTCCCGCGTCTTTGCCGTTGGTGGCAGATAAACTTACAGTACTTTGTAAAAGCACCTCTACCAAAACAAGAAAAGGATAGCCACGGCTATCCTTTTCTACTTGCAACATGGCTTGATACTTTGGCCGGGCCTTTTACGGCGTGTCTTCCTGCAGCAGGGAGCTGCTCAGGCGTTTAATCTCTGTCTCGGCGGCTTTGGCCTCGTACCGGATATCGATTAACCTGTTCTCGGCCACCAACTGGTTGCGCTGCGCCTCGCGCAACTCTATGGCCGTAAGCAGCCCCAAACGATACCGCTCCAGCGCTATGTCTGCGTTTTGTTGGGCCAGCACCATATTCGTCTCTTCCAGCTCCAGCAATTCCAGTCGGTTCACATATTGGCTGTAAGCGCGCGCCAGTTCGGCCTCCAGCCTGTTTTGCTCCTGCTCAAAAGCCAGTGAGCTTGTTTCTATCGTGATGCGGGAGTTCTGCACCTGGCGGTTAATGTTAAGGCCCCTGAAGAGCGGCACCGAAAATACCACGCCATAGTTAAAGCCTACGCGCTTGCTTTCATTCGTGCCTACGGTATTTCCAAAGATCACAGGGTCCTGGAGGGAGCGGTTGTAGCCATAGCTCCCGGCTAAACCAATAACAGGCAGGCGTTGTGCGCGGGCTGCGCGCAGGTCGTAAATGGCAATGTCGCGTTGCAGCTGAATGCGGCGCAGGGCGGGGTTACTTGCCAGCAGGCTGGCATCTTCTAAAGCCACAGACAGCGTTTTATCGACCACTATCGAATCGGTTGGGTCGAAATTAATGGTAGGCTCACGGCCCAGGAGTTGGTTCAGGTCTATTTTAGCGTTGCGAAGCGCCTCCTGCTGCCGGAGCAAGTCCGACTTGTCTGCATTGTAGTCTACCTGTGCCCGCAGGATCTCTACTTTCGGAAGCACGCCCACGTTGTACTGTTCCTGGGTCATGGCGACACGCTGCTCCGAAATGGCAATGGCGTCCTCTATCGCTTTTATCTTGCGTGCCTGGCGCACCACCTGGTAATAGGCGTCCGAAATATCGGCAACGGTGTTTTCGATGGTAGCCTTGGTGAAGAGCTTCCCCGACTTTTCGAGGGCCTGCAGGCGGTTGTACTCGATAAACATGCGACCACCGTCAAACACGGTCCAGTTCAGCAGCACGCTGGCGTTGGTCACGTTTGTCTTGGAGCCGTTTACTTCGCGTGCCGGGTTGCCTTCAAACTGGTTCCGGATGTTGTTATTGGTAAAATCCCTGGTGAGGCGGCCATCTGCGGTGGGCAGAAAACCGGCATTCCCGAGCGTTACGTTGTTGCTGGCAATCTCATCCTGCTTATCGGCTATCCGGATGTCGTAGTTTTTCTCTAGACCGATGCGAATGGCCTCCGGCAGGGTAAGTTTATCCTGGCTAACAGATTTGCCAGGCAATAGCAAGGCTGCCGTGGTAAGCAGCAGCGCTGCGGCTTTTAATGGAGACATGAATCGTTTATCCAATGGTTTTACCTCTGAGTCGTTTCTGTGTAATTTTTTATCGGGTAAGGGCAGGCTCCTGCTGCTGGCGCTTCGGCAATTCGTGCTCCTGCTCGTCATCCTCGTCGTGTCTGCCTGCCAGGTTGGCCTCGGCAGATGAGAAAAACGAGTAAATGGCCGGAATCACGTACAGGGTAAGGCCCGTGGAGAAGATCAGTCCACCCACCACGGCAATACCCATCGACACGCGGCTTTCGGCACCGGCACCCAAGGCCAGGGCAATGGGCAGGGTGCCCAGTATAGTCGACATCGACGTCATCAAAATCGGGCGGAAACGCTGCACGGCAGCATCGGTGGCGGCCTCCAGTTTGCTGAGGCCGGCCTCCTTGCGCTGGTTGGCGAATTCTACCAGCAGGATACCGTTCTTTGTTACCAGGCCCACCAGCATGATCATCCCGATCTGGCTGAAGATGTTAAGCGTCTCGCCAAAATACCAGATGCTTAGTAAAGCCCCTGCTAAAGCCAGCGGCACGGTAAACATGATGATCACCGGGTCGCGGAAACTCTCGAACTGTGCTGACAGGGCCAGGTAGATCAGGCCCAGGGCAAGTATAAAGGCAAACAGCAAGCTGCTGGAGCTCTCAGAGAAATCGCGCGACTGCCCGGAAAGTGATGTCTGGAAAGAATCGTCCAGCACTTTGTCGGCAATGGCATCCATGGCGGCAATACCGTCGCTGATGGTTTTGCCTTTGGCAAGCGAGGCGCTGAAAGTGGCCGAGGCAAAGCGGTTGAAACGGTAGAGCTGTGGCGAGGCGCTTTCTTCACTTAGCTCGATCAGGTTGTCGAGCTGGATGAGCTGCCCGTTGTTGTTCTTCACGTAGAGGCTGCGCAGGTCGATGGGGGCGGAGCGGTTCTCGCGGGCCACCTGCCCGATAACCTGGTACTGCTTCCCGTCTTTAATAAAGTACCCGAAACGCTGCCCGCTCAGGCCGGCCTGCAGGGTCTGGGCCACATCGCGTACGCTCACACCCATGGCCTGGGCCTTCTCGCGGTTTATTTCCACGCGCAGCTCCGGTTTGTTGAATTTCATGTTCACGTCCACAAACCCGAAAGTAGGGTCCTGGCGTGCCGCGTCCATTATCTGCGGGATGATGTCGCGCAGCTTGGAGCCGTCCGGCGACTGCACCACAAACTGCACCGGCTGCCCTGAACCGCGTCCGCCGCCCAGCCCTTTGTCGCCGGAGCCAAAAGCGCGCGCACCGGTTAACTGGGTAGAAAGCCGGGAGATCTGGTCCACGATTTCCTGTTGTGTCTGGTTGCGTTTTGCCGCATCAACTAACCGTACGCGCAGGAAACCCGAGTTGGAGCCTCCCCCCCCGAAACCAGGCGAGGTCATGGCCACCATGTTGTCGATGCCCTGCACGGAGTCGTTCACGATTTGGGTAAGCTCACTCATGTACTCATCCATAAACTCGTAAGATGCGCCTTCGGGGCCGGTAACGCTCACACGCAAGCCACTGCGGTCCTCGTCGGGGGCAAGCTCTGACGGGAGCGTTTTCATGAACAGAAATATCGCTCCGGCGGCTAAAAACACAATCACAAAGGCCACCCAGCGCACGCGCATAAAACTCTCCAGACTGCTGCGGTAGCCATTGGTAAGCGCGGTGAAAAATGGCTCGGTTTTACGGTAGAACCAGTTTGGGCGCTCCCGGTGCTTGAGCATGCGTGAGCACATCATGGGGGTTAGCGTAAGCGACACGAAGGAGGAGATGATCACAGAGCCGGCCACTACGATGCCAAACTCCCGAAACAGGCGCCCGGTAATGCCTTCCAGGAAAATAACCGGCAAAAACACGGCGGCCAGGGCCACTGTGGTGGAGATAATGGCAAAGTATATTTCTTCCGAACCTTTTTTAGCGGCCTTCATGGGTTGTTGCCCTCCCTCTATCCTGGAGTAAATGTTCTCCAGCATTACAATGGCATCATCCACTACCAGGCCAATGGCCAGCACGATGCCCAGCAGGGTAAGCACGTTAATGGAGAAATCCATCAGGTACATGATAAAGAAAGAGCCGATCAGGGATACCGGAATGGCCACCACCGGTATAACCGTGGAGCGCCAATCGCGCAGGAACAGGAAAATGATGATCACTACCAGTCCGAAGGCGACGAAGATCGTTTCTTTTACCTCCGAGATGGAGGCCTTGATGTACTGCGTGTTGTCGAAGCCGATCACGACTTCAATGTCTTCCGGCAGGTCTTGTTTGATCTGCTCGAGGCGCACATAGAACTCATCGGCAATCTCTACCTGGTTAGAGCCAGGCTGCGGAATGAGCACAACGCCCACCATCGGGATGCCATCGCGGCGCAGGATGGATTTTTCGTTCTCAGGTGCCAGCTCGGCATACCCGATGTCACTGAACCGGATCAGCCTGTCTGCGTCTTCCCGAACGATGAGTTGGTTAAATTCTTCTGCTGAGGAGATCTTGCCCATGGTCCGGACAGAGAGCTCTGTGGTGGCGCCTTCAATTCTGCCGGAAGGGAGCTCCAGGTTTTGGCGTGCCAGGGCGTTTTGCACCTCGATAGGGGTTACCTGCAGGGCAGCCAGTCTGTCGGGGTCCAGCCACAGGCGCATGGCATAGCGTTTCTCTCCCCAAATGTCTACTGAGCTTACGCCGGGTATGGTTTGCAGGCGCTCCTTGAACACGTTTTGGGCAATGGCTGAAATATCGAGCAGCGAGCGGGTAGCACTCTTGATACCCACAAAGATGATCGGGTTGGCATCTGCGTCGGCTTTCGATACCGTAGGAGGGTCAGCGTTGTCGGGCAGTCTGCGTTGGGCGCGGGCTACGCGGTCGCGCACGTCGTTGGCGGCGGCCTCCATGTCTATGCCCAGGTTAAACTCTACGGTAATGTTGCTGCTGCCCTCGCGGCTACTGGAGGTGAGTGTGCGGATACCGGCAATACCGTTGATCGATTCCTCAAGCGGTTCGGTAATCTCCGACTCGATGGTCTCGGCGTTGGCGCCCGTGTAACTCGTCGATACGTTTACAACGGGCGGGTCTACGCTGGGGTACTCCCGCACACCCAGGAAAGAGATTCCGATGATACCGAATACGATGATCGTGATGCTCATCACGATGGCCAGTACCGGGCGTTTTATACTTATGGATGATAAGCTTGCCATACTTTTTCTACTTCAAAAATAAACAGAGGATGTGTCAGGCCAACGGCTTTTCCGCCTGCCGCACATCCCGATTTGCACCTACTCGCCAGTCTTTACGCGCCGGATGGTGAGGTCGGACCCTGGGCGCGCCTGTAGCACGCCAGACTGAATGATCGTGTCGCCGGGCGCAACGCCTTCCAGTATCTGGATCATGGTTTCGGAGCGCTGCCCGATCTTCACCATTTGCGGCACTGCTTTCCCGCTTTTCACCAGAAACAGCTTATGGCCCGAAGCCTCGGGTATGATGGATTCGGTGGGCACCAGGATCGCCTCTTCCACCTCTTTCAGGCCCAGCCCTATTTTAACGAAAGCCCCCGGCCTTACTTCCTGGTTTGTGTTCGGGAACAGCGCCCTTACCTGTAAGGTGCGGGTGGTGGGGTCGATGTTGGGTTGGATGGCATAGATCTTCGCCTCATATGTGTCGGGGCTGCCTTCGGAGGTGAACGTGATCACATCGCCATCTTTTATCATCTGGCTGTATCGGCCGGGGATGGAGAACTCGATCTTAACCGGACTCACATCCACGATGCGTGCGATGGGCGTGGCGGCTGTTACGTAGCTGCCTTCACTCACCTGTCGCAATCCTACTACGCCGTTAAAGGGGGCTCTGATGTAGGCCTTCGCCAGGGTGGCTTTCAGGGCCTGAACGTCTGCGGTGGCGGTGGCCAGTTGGTTGTTCACCTGGTCATACTCCTGCCTGCTGATGTAGTCTTTCTCCAGCAGGGTGCGCTGGCGCTGCTCCATGTCGCGGTACAGCTTCTGGTTCGACTGCAGTTTCTGGAGCTGTGCCTGCATTTCTGCGGCGTTCACGGTTAGCAGCAGCTGCCCTTTTCGCACGCGGCTGCCTTCCTCAAAGTTGATGTTGGTTACCCGGCCTGCTATTTCGCTGCGCAGTTCTACGTCTTCGTTTGGCAGCACCGTGCCCGTGGACACAATTTTATTTTGATACGCCGTTGGGGAAACCACAAACACGTCTACCGCTACTTTTTCAGCCATGGGTCCTCCAGTGGCCTGGGGTGCCTGCTCCTCGCCGGCAAATATTTTTGAATAAAGCAGGTAGCCTATGGCTACTACTGCCACCAGAATCAGGATGGATTTTACAGGTGTACGCATGTAAGTTTTTTCCGGGTTTTATGGTATCTTGCTAATTGCCAAAGCATTAACAAAGCTGCGAAATGATAGTTACAACTTAGACAATTAAAACAGTGAAACGTTTAAAATTACCTACTCTGCCGGTTAAAATAAAATAGCTGCCCAACATCCTCTACAAACAGGTAAATTAACGCGACAAACAGTTTATTTCTATGTTTAAACAGTAGTCAGAAAAAGAATAACCGTGTATGAGCGAGAATAAGAAGGCTAATTTTTTCCAGAATGTGTACGAGGTGGTCCAACTGATACCCGAGGGCAGGGTAACCTCGTATGGTGCCATTGCCAGTTACCTGGGGGCCAAAGGCTCGGCCAGAATGGTAGGCTGGGCGTTAATTGCCTCGCACCCCCTGACGCAGATACCGGCGCACCGGGTAGTGAACCGTGTGGGCATGCTGACAGGCAGCCAGCATTTCGAAGCGCCCAATGCCATGCAGGAGCGGCTGGAGCAGGAGGGCGTAAAAGTGGAGAATAACCAGGTGGTGGCGTTTGATGAGCTGTTCTGGGACCCGGGGAAGGAGTTGCTGTAAGGGGTTATCGGACAAGTATACTTTACTGCTGAACACAGCGGTATGGCTACCTGTCTAAAAGTACTGCAACAGAACTGGTGACAAGCAGAAGAAAGTATAAATTTGTAGCATGGAGATAAAGCTGGACACGGCAAGTGCGATCGGACCCAGAGCCACATGGAGCTTGCCGGATGTGCGCAAGATCACGCAGAACCGTGTGGTGCTGCACCTGTTCTTCTGGGCGGTGTACGTTTCGTTCTTCGGTTTGCTGTACGGCAGCTACATCGATGATTACTACAACGCCTTTATGGTGGAGTTGGTGGAGCTGCCTTTTAAAATGGGGCTGGTATACTTTAACATGTACTACCTGATGCCCCGCTATTTGCTGCAGAAGCGTTACCTGGAGTTTTCTGTGTACCTGCTTTTGCTGATGGGGGCCATCGGGGCCTTGATGCAGTTTGTGCTGCTGCCTTTTTTAATTCACCCGCTGTTTTGCCCCACTACCTGCACCGAAGATAACCTGACGGTGTTTCGGTTCATTAAAAACATTGTGAACATTAGTTACCTGGTAGCCATCACGGCCGTGATCGCGTTGCTTAAAAACTGGTACAACCACCAGAAAGCAGCCCAGAACCTGACCCGGGATAAGCTGGAAGCAGAGCTGAAACTTTTAAAGGCACAAATTCACCCGCACTTTCTCTTCAACACGCTCAACAGCTTGTACGCACTTACCCTAAAAAAATCGGACAACGCGCCGGAGGTTGTGCTCAAGCTCTCGGGCCTCATGGACTACATGCTCTACGATGCCAATGCTTCCGAAGTGCCTTTGGAGAAGGAACTGGCGTATATTAAGAATTACATCGCCCTGGAGCGCATCCGCTACGGCACGCGTGTTGATGTGCAGTTTACCGTAACAGGGCTAATTACGGGCAAGCAGATTGCGCCGCTTATTTTGCTGCCCTTTGTAGAGAATGCTTTTAAACATGGTGTTAGCACCGAAACTGCCAACGCCTGGATCCGCATTGATGTGAAAATAACCGAGGAGCGCCTGACCCTGTTGGTGGAGAACTGTAAATGCGGCCACAAAGCCAGCAGCAGCACCCGCGACCTGGCCACCGGCATTGGGCTGAAGAACCTGCAGCGCAGGCTGGAACTTTTATATGAAGACCGCTATGTGTTGGAGGTAGAAGATGAACCCGATAGCTTTGCGGCACGGCTGGAACTGGAGTTTTAAGGTACGGTTTGGAGGCTGGTTGGCAAGTCTGGCATCTAGAGCCGGACAAGGCCATTTTTTGATTCCTACGACTTTTAGCTGCTGTCTTACGTCTAAACTTAAATTATGAAATTGCGCTGCATGATTGTGGATGATGAGCCGCTGGCACTGGATGTGCTGGAAACGTTTGTCGGGCGGCTGGAAAACCTGGAACTGGTGTGCCGCTGCAGCAATGCCGTGGAAGCTTATTCCTGCCTGCAGGAAGAGCACATCGACCTGCTTTTCCTGGATATTCAAATGCCTAAGCTAACGGGGATCGATTTTCTGAAGTCGCTGGCAAACCCGCCAAAGGTAATCTTTACCACCGCCTACCGCGATTATGCCGTGGAGGGTTTTGAGTTGAATGCCGTGGATTACCTCCTGAAGCCCATTGCCTTTGAGCGGTTCCTGAAGGCCGTGTCGAAAGTGAACGCTGCCGAAGCAAAAACAGCGGCTGCGGTTAACCCGCCCTTACACGCGCCTTTGCTGCCTGCTGCCCCTTATAATGAGGCTTTTATTTACCTGAAAGCGGACAAGAAAATGGTGAAGGTGCTGCTTTCGGATATCCTGTACATCGAAAGCCTGAAAGACTACATCCGGGTAAAAACCGATCAGAAGGAAATCATATCGTATCAGAAAATATCGTTTTTAGAGGAGAAGCTGCCGGCAGATAAATTCCTGCGCATTCACCGCTCCTTTATCGTGGCCCTGGATAAAATACAGGCTTTTTCTGCCACCGCCGTAGACATTGGCAAAGCCGAGATCCCGATTGGGCGCTTTTATAAAAACGAGGTGCTGCAGGTACTCAACCAAAACAACCTGCTGGAAAACTGAGCAGTGTGGCGGCTTGCCTTGAATAACGCGTATACCTGGTAGGTGAAAAATACTTTCGGATGCGTAGCGGCAGGTCAGTTTACGCTTGGGCAACATCCATCCGATAGATAAGTACAACTAAACGCCCGGGCCCAGAAACCCTTAACGCTTTAACTTCAGAAAATCCCGTGTACATCTCTAAAAAAAAGCTCTTCTACGCTGTGTCTGAGCGGTTGCGCAAATACATGCACCACTACGACCGCGAAACGCAGTTGCCGGTGCATTACGAGGACCTGCTGCACTACTCCGACTCTTTTCCTTACTATGACAAGCAGGGGCACGACACGCTTTGGGAGTCGGTGATGTACGAACAGCATGCCCAGCAGGAGCTGAACCGTGGCCTCACCAGGATCTACGCCTTGCTTAAAACGGATGGCGATATGTCGGTGATGGAGCACCTGTACGTGTCGCGCATTGATTACTGCACCTTTGGCAACTCCAACCCGTTTCGGGTGCAGATCATGAACCAGCTCAACGACAACTACGACTACTTTTATGTGAAGAAGGCCGATGCCTCGCGCATTTATGGGCTGGAGCTGGAACATGTGCTGTCGCCGAGCCGCATCAATTACTTTGTAGATGGCAACTCGCTGATAGAAGAGCATATTGCCGGCATTCCGGGCGATGTTTTTATAAAAGATTACGTGAACAGGGCCGTGGCCAACAAGGTGCGTATTGCCAAAGAGTTCGTTAAGTTTAACGAACGCTGCTTTGTGCGCCTGCTCGGCGACATGCGCTCCTATAACTATGTGGTAGATGTTACGCCCGATTTCGAGGACGAGCAATACCGCGTGCGCCCCATCGACTTCGATCAGCAGTCTTACGAGGGCAAGAAGACCATGTACCTGCCGCAGTTCTTTAAAGACAACAACGTGATCGTGGACCTGGTGATGGACCTGCTGAAACCCGATGTGGTAAAGCAGTACCAGAACGAGGAGCGCACCCTCATGTTCCGCCGGCTTAAATCGGAGCGTTACCGCCTAAAAGACCTGATAGACACCATGCGCAGCGACACCATCTCGACTCCGGAAAAGGTGGAGCAGCTGAAGCAGGAACTGGCCCAGCACCATCAGTCGGATGAGTTTCTGAAGTGCAAGTGCATGGGCGACCTGGTGCGCCTCAACCTGAAAACCACCCTTGTTAAGGCACCCAAAGTAGCGGAAGGGAAAGTATAAAGTATAAAATATAAGCCCTTTAGAGCCTCTCCAGGTCTTTGCGGGTGCGTGCGCTGTTCTCCAGGTTGCCGGTGTTCACGGTGCCGGCAGGCTCAAACATCAACACCTCAGCCTCCTGGTGGGCCACAGGCTTGTGCTCCACGCCCTTTGGCACCACCAGAAACTCTCCAGGGTTTAGGGTGATCACCTTGTCGCGCAGGTGCATTTCAAACTGGCCTTTTACCACCAGAAAAAACTCATCCTCGTGTTCGTGGTGGTGCCACTCAAAAGGACCCATAAACTTAGCCAGCTTTACCTGCTGTCCGTTCAGCTCGCCGGCGATGCGTGGGTTCCAATGGTCGTTTATGTGGCTGAACTTGTCGGCCAGGTTCACTTTTTCCAGTTGCTGTTTGTCGTTCATGCGGAGGGAGTTTAAGAAAGTATGTATTTGTATTTGGACTGATTCTAAATAGTGCGTAGCTTTGCATTGCTGTACAGCCACCACAGCGAATTTAACAGATAAGATGCAGACTACGATTCAATTGAGCGAAATTTATACTTCAGCGGCAGGCGCTGTATATCAATGCGACAAGCGAAACCGCGTGGTAGTGCAATTTCTGGGCGCATCAACGGTATTGAAGGTGGAAGCGTTTTTGCGGTTAAAAAATGCAGTTGACAGCATCGACCTGGAGGGGATGGTAACCTGCACTTCGCGTTCCAGCGACCTTGAGATCATTGTGGTATGTGGCTGCGAGCGTTGCTTTGTGCTGACCAGCACCGAGATCCATGCATTAAAAGAGTTACTGGGGCAGGCCCTGTTCCGGATGGAGCTCAACAGCATGCTGCAAGCCTGCCTAAGTGCGCAGGTAGCATAGCCTCAAATTTTTTCCGGGTATCAGGCAAAGCACGGGTCAGCCCGTGCTTTTTCTATTTAGATTCCTTCCATATTTACTGCGGGCCTGTGTTACCAACAACTAAAAATTGAATTAAGGGTACTTATTAAAGGGAACATGATTATACTTCCCTGCCAAAATTAACACATTAAACGCCTTTTACTTTATGAAGGATCTATTAAGATTAAGAACATCCCTTACCGAGGAGATTGAGAAGATATTAAACGACCAGATAAAAATGGAGGCCGATGCGTCAGCCATGTACCTGTCTATGAGTAGCTGGTGCGACCGGAATGGCTTTGACTATAGTGCCGGCTATTTTAAGAATCAGTCGGATGAGGAGCGGGAGCACATGCTGCGCCTTTTTAAGTTTGTGTCAGATATGGGCGGCCGCGCCATTTCGCCGGATGTAGCCAGCATGCAGGTAGAGTTCGAATCGTTCAGGAACGTGTTTGAACAGGCGCTGCAGCAGGAGATCGCCGTTACGCAGTCGTTTAACCGCATGGCGGACAAGTGCCAGAAAGCAAAAGACTACGTAACGTTTTCGTTTTTACAGTGGTTTCTGAAAGAGCAGATCGAGGAGGAGTATGTGGCCCGCCGCGCCCTGGAGCTTTTTGAGGTGATTGGCGAGGAAGGCACTGGCTTGTACGAGATTGACAAGCGCGTGCCAAAAATTACGTATGAGAAAAAGTATGAATAAGCACGCTAGTACAAAATAAAGCAAAAAGGCCATTGGAGATCATCCAAAGGCCTTTTTTTGTGGCTTATTCTTCCGTGCCTTTGTGCAGGACATGCTCCTCGAACGCCTTCCTGGCCTGTGTTTCGGTTACGTGCTGCATCCAGTGGTTATCAGGCTGAAAACACATGACGGGGGCATAGTCGCAGCGATCGGTGCATTCTGTCTTCACTATTTCCACCTGTCCTTTCAGACCAGCATCTTTAATGAGGTTACGCAGGATCTTCCCGTTTTCCTTGCCGCCCTTTTTCTTGCATTTACTACCGGTGCAGACATAAATGACTTTGTCCGGGGTGTTAAAACTTTTGCTCATGTAGGTTTGTACGGTTTTATTTGACTTAAAAGCCTAAAACCAGGAGCAGGAAGTGAAATTTTGGGATGTTAAACTTACTGGGTTACCAGCATACAAGACTGCAACCAGAGTTGGGCATCCTGCCTGTTGTTAAATATTTGCATGGTAAACTGGCCGCTTACGCGTCGCAACATGTCAGCGGCAGAGGCGGCAGCAAAAGCTTCTTCGTTTACGACGTGCGCAAAAAAGCGTAAGCCCGCCGCCACGGCACGGGGAGTCCATACCTGCTCAATCCATTCAACTGCCTGGTCCCAGGTGCCTACCAGGTCGGTGTTGTTGTTCAGGTAACAGGGTGACTTATACTTGATAAGGGCATCCAGCACCGCCAGGGAGCCTTGCTTCACATTCTCTGGTGTAACGTAGCCGCACCAGTTACTGTCTACCCATTTTTCCTGCTCATCAAAATAAATGGTGAGGTACAGTTTGTTTGTAGAGGAGCGTAGTTCTTTTATTATTTTCATCTGGTTGATCAGGCACCTTGGGCAGAACAAATATAAGTATTTTGCACTGGTATTGCAATGAGGGCCACTGGGCTAAAGTGCTGGCAAAACTGGCGAACCCCGCACAGCTAAGGTAGAGCAGTTACCTGCCCAAAACCATCCCTTTTTTAGAACCTTCGTATGAATCGTTGATCCATTCTTTCTACACCAAATACCCCTTAGCCACGCATATTTGAAACTCAGCATCATTATACCAACTTATAACGAAGCGGCTGGCATCGGTAAACTGGTTACTTACCTGCGGTTGCATGCAGGCAAGCACACAGAAATTATTGTGGCCGATGGGGGGAGCACCGATGGCACTACAGCGATAGCCAAAGCGGCAGGGGCCTGCGTGTTGCTGAGTGACAAAAGGGGCAGAGCAACGCAGATGAATGCCGGGGCAGCTATGGCAAAGGGCGATGTTTTATACTTTTTGCATGCGGATACTTATCCGCCTGAGCAGTTTGAGCAGCAGATACAACATGCTTTGGATAATAAGTTTGGGAGCGGCTGCTTCAGGCTGAGGTTTGATGACCCGCATTGGTTCTTAGCCTTAAACGCCTGGTTCACCCGGTTTAGCCTGGGTGCATTTCGGTTTGGAGACCAGAGCCTGTTTGTAAAAAGAACCCTGTTTGAGCAAGCCGGAAAATTTAACGCGCAGCTGCTTTTGCTGGAGGACCAGGAGATCATTGGGCGCCTGCGCGAAAAAGCCCCTTTCATTGTGCTGCGGCAGCAGGTAGTGACCTCGGCCAGGAAGTATCAGCAGATCGGAAAGTATAAACTGCAGGCCGGTTATTTTCTGATCTACGGGCTTTACCGCCTGGGCGTGCCGCAGCATACCCTGGTGCAGCTCTATCATTGGCTGGTAGGTAAATAGCGGTTTCAGCCCTGCCCAATAGCTGCTGATAGGTGTGGTGCAACATGCGGGGCCGTGTTCAGTATAAGGCTAAGGAATACCAATGTTAAGCTCTATACTGAAATGAGGACTTACATCCAAACATCTCGCAACTAGTCGGAATTAACAAAAATCAACTTTATGAAAAGAACATACTTGTTTTCTGCTGCAGCGTTATCCGCAGGTCTACTGCTAACGGGTTGTAGCACGGGTACCACCGCCACCACCGCAACTGAAACAGATGCAGCAGCAACCTCCGAAGAGCCTGCCATGAACATGGGCCATGGCCTGGAGGTGGCAAATCTGGACACCACCGTAAATCCTTGCGAGGATTTTTACGAGTATGCAAATGGCGGCTGGCTGAAGAGCAATCCGGTGCCGGCTTCCGAAAGCCGCTGGGGCTCTTTTAACGAACTGGCCGAAAAGAACAACGCCGTGTTGCGGCAGCTGCTCAACGAGGCGGCCTCCAACACATCGGCTGCGAAGGGATCAGCGGCACAGCTGGTGGGCGACTTTTATGCAGTAGGCCTTGACTCTGTGGCAGCAGACAAAGCGGGCATCACACCCATCAAACCGGAGCTTGACCGTATCTCGAACATAAAAAACACGGCGCAGCTCTCGCAGACAGTGGCCGACCTGAAGGCAAAGGGGATCAGTGGTTTCTTTAGCCTGTATGTAGCCCAGGATGATAAGATCAGTACCCAATATGCCTTGCAGGCTGGGCAGGGGGGCTTAGGTTTGCCCGACCGGGACTATTATTTAAAGGATGATGACCGCTCAAAAAATATCAGGAAAGCGTACCTGGCCCACATAGCAAATACATTCCAGCTGCTCGGAGACGATGCCACCACGGCCCAGAAGAAGGCCCGGACGGTGATGGACATTGAGATGAAGCTGGCCAAGGCATCGAAAGCGCGCGTGGACCTGCGCGACCCCTACGCCAACTACAACAAGATGACGATTCAGGACTTTGCAAAACAGAACCCTAACCTGAAAGTGACGGAAATGCTGACCGACATGGGGGCACAGGCGGCCAAAGAGATAATTGTGGGGCAGCCGGCTTTTTTTAAGGAACTGAACGGCATGCTGAAAAATAAACCGCTAAACGACTGGAAAACTTATACCAAATGGCACCTGGCCCGCACCATGGCGCCTTATTTAAGTCAGGACTTTGTGCAGGAGAACTTTAACTTCTATGGCAGAACCCTGACCGGAGCCACGGAAATGCAGCCGCGCTGGAAACGCACGCTCCGCACCACAGATGCCGCGCTGGGCGAGGCCCTTGGCCAGCTCTATGTGCAGAAAGCTTTTTCGCCGGAAGCCAAGCAGAAGGCCATGACCATGGTAGAGAACCTGCAGGAGGCTTTCAGAGAACATGTGCAGGGCCTGGACTGGATGAGTGAGGATACAAAAAAGCAGGCGCTCCAGAAACTCCAGGCCTTCGAGACCAAGATCGGGTATCCGGATAAGTGGAAAGATTACAAAGGCCTGGATATTACACGCGATTCCTACGCTGCCAATGTGATGCGCGCCAGCCAGTATGCGTTTCGGGATAATATTGGCAAGATCGGACAGCCCATCGACAGGTCGGAGTGGTTTATGTCGCCGCCTACCGTAAACGCTTACTACAATCCGTCTATGAACGAGATCGTGTTCCCGGCCGGAATCCTGCAGCCTCCCTTTTTCGATCCGGAGGCTGACGACGCGGTGAATTACGGCGGAATGGGTGCCGTGATCGGGCATGAGCTCACCCATGGCTTCGACGACCAGGGCGCCAAGTATGACTATGAGGGAAACCTGAAAGACTGGTGGTCTAAAGAAGACCTGGATAAATTTACCACCCGCGCCAACGCAGTGGCCGACCAGTACAACCAGTACACCGTGCTGGACAACCTGCACGTAAACGGCAACCTGACGATGGGGGAGAACATCGCGGACATCGGGGGCTTAAACATTGCCTATACCGCGCTTCAGAAGGCGCTGCAAAAAAACAACCCGGGTAAGATTGCCGGCTTTACGCCAGAGCAGCGCTTCTTCCTGGCCTGGGCGCAGATCTGGCGAGCCAATGCCCGCGACGAGTACCTGAACAGGCAGATCCTGACTGACCCCCACTCTCCGGGTCGCTTCAGAACCAACGGACCGGTATCTAACATGCCTCAGTTTTACAAAGCCTTCGGGTGTGAGCAGAACGATCCGATGTTTAAAGCTGACGCAAACAGAATAAAGATCTGGTAAATACCTATCTTAAAAACAGGAAGGGGCAGCTGTAATAGCTGCCCCTTCCTGTTTTTAAGATAGGAGATACCTACTTATTAGTTACTTTAATAGTGTGCTTTACCAGTTCCTTAGGCCATTTCTGGCCGTCTACAGGTTCCTGTGCAATCTTCTCCACCACATCCATCCCCGCTATCACTTCGCCAAACACGGTGTATTCCGTATCCAGGCCCGGCTCGCCGCCCACGGTTTTATAGGTTTCAATTTGCGCGGGCGTGTACTGTATGCCGTGCTGCGCCTCATAGGCCCTTAGTTCAGCCTCCGGTACAGGCTCACCGAGCACAATGTAAAAGTTATGCGAGGATGACTCTTTGTCGGGGTTACGCTCGTCACCATAGCGGGCCATGGCAAGCGCGCCTTTTTTGTGGATATGTCTGGGATTCGTTTCCTGCGGTATCTTGTAGGCCCCATTCTTCATCTCGCGGTTATCTGAGTCGCCACCCTGTATGGCAAAGCCCTTCACTACCCTGTAAAACTCCCCCTCATCGTAAAAACCTGCCTTGGCAAGCCGTACAAAGTTGGCGCGGTGCAGCGGCGTATCCTGGTAAAGGCGTACTTTAATGTCGCCGAGGCGTGTGCTGATCACAGCAATGCTGTCCGGGTTTTGCTTTTCGTAAGCCGTAAGCACCGCTACGGTGGTTTCGGAGGTAAGCGGATTGAGCGTCTGCTCCGCTTCGGTGGCGCTGTTGGTCTCTTCCTGCTCCGGCCCGGCTTGGTTGCAGGAGGTTAGTGCCACTAGATATCCGGCGGTCAGAAGGAGGCAAGCCACGAAAATGAGGGGATGTCGTTTTTTCATTTTGTCTGATTTTTTGTTTTACCAAGCTACGAAGAAATCTTATCTGTGAAGCGCACTTTATGCGAAAGTGTTCATATAAATATATTTATTTTTGTTGTAATAATCGTTGAATTTTGATCAGAACGTATCTTTTTTAAACCGGTTTAACGTAATGGCTTTTACTGTGTAACACGAGCTGCATGTTACACAAATAAAATTAAGGTCTTCTGTTAGTGGAGATTGCGTAGAACTGCGTAAAATGGCCTTTAGGTGTTGCAACACTGAAAAAATATAATTTTAGCCTAGCGTAACTGAGGGCATTTTTAACATAAAAAAGCACTTTTTATGTTGCATATAAAATCTGGAATATATACTTTAGAGATGACGTCACTTATTTAATACACTCTTTTATTTAACCTTAACACCTTAAACAGTATGAGAAACCCTTTACATTTCCGAGGCACAATGCGCTCTATCCTTTTCGGTGCAGCCATGGCAACAGCAGCCTGTACTTTTACAGCTTGCGACCAGGAAGGCGCAGAAGTTACAAGCCCACAGCAGGAAGTTGAAGCTAACAATCAGAACGGTGCCTTAATTAATGGCAAGTACATCGTTGTGTTCCACAAAAACGAAACCCTTCGTATGGATCCGAATGCAACATATGAGCAGCGCGTGGACGCGGCCCGTAATGCTGGCCATGAAATACTGCAATCCAATGGCGTAAAGAACGTTGTGATTGACCAGGCTTACGGTAAAGCGATTAGCGGTATTGTAGCCAGCTTAACGCCAAGTGAGGTAGAAGTGCTTCGCAAGGACCCACGGGTTGCTTATATTGAGCAGGATAGAGTGGTGTCGCTTGGCAAGCCAGGTTCAGGTGGTGGTACGCCAACCGCCCAAACAACGCCTTGGGGCATTACCAGAATTGGCGGGGCTACAGACGGCGTGGGCAAAACTGCCTGGATCATTGACACAGGCATCGATCTGGATCACCCAGACCTGAACGTGGACGTGGCCAGAAGCAGAACCATGTTTACGACTGGCAGAGATGCCAGTTCTGCAGATGATGGAAACGGACACGGTTCGCACGTAGCGGGCACAATTGCAGCGATCAACAACTCTATCGGCGTTGTAGGTGTGGCAGCAGGTGCTACAGTAGTAGCGGTTAAAGTGCTTGATTCACGCGGAAGCGGTGCTTACTCTACTGTAATTGCCGGCGTAGATTACGTGGCAGCCAACGGTAAAGCTGGGGATGTGGCCAACATGAGCTTAGGCGGACCTATTTCCAAAGCACTGGATGATGCCATCCTGGCAGGTTCTTCTGTGGTGAAGTTTGCACTTGCAGCAGGTAACGAGAGTACGGATGCTAACAATTCTTCTCCTGCCCATATCAATGGTACTAATATTTATACAATTTCAGCTATTGATGTGAACGACAAGTTTGCCTATTTCTCAAACTTCGGTAACCCTCCTGTAGATTTTGCTGCTCCTGGGGTTAGCATCCAGTCTACCTGGAAAGATGGCGGCTATAACACGATAAGCGGTACTTCTATGGCTTCCCCGCACGTTGCGGGATTGTTGCTGTTAGGCAGTGTTACTACAAGCGGTTATGCAATTGGCGATCCGGATGGTAACCCAGATGCAATCGCACACAAATAACCTTACCTTTAAAGGATAGTGAATAGAGGGGGTAGCCAATCAATGGCTGCCCCTTTTTCATTTAAAGCTTTTTACGCATCACGTAGTCGTTCATCCAGTAAGGGCCAATGGCAATGTCTTCCTCCTGGTGCACCTGGTATCCGCATCGCTCGTAAAAATCCCTGGCCTTGTTGTAGCGGTTCACGTTCAGGTCCAGCATGGTGGCGCCCATTTCTTTTACCGCGTTCTCAGCGGCAGCTAAAAGCATCTTACCCAAGCCTTTCCCCTGGCAATCGGGCAACAGGTAAATCTTATTTAATTTGAATATTTTCTCCTGCTGCTCTTTCAGAGAGTAGGAGGCAAACCCAACGGGCTGGCCGTTCTCATAAAGGAGCAGGAAAGTTTGTCCCTCCTGCAGTTGCCGTCGCAGTGCCTCCGGTGTATAAATTACCCCAAACATAAAATCTACCTGCTCTTTGGCCAGAATGCTGCTATATGTAGGCGACCAAGTGGCCTCTGCCAATGCTACAATGGTCGGGATATCTGCCAGGGATGCAGTGCGTATAAAAGTTCTAGGCGTCATGGGGTATAGCGGGCTGCTGTGCGTGCAAGTTAAAACCTGCTACACAAATTGCCAATGCAACCTGATACTTTGTCCGTAAATAGTAAATTTGCACCGAACACAGAACCTGAGGACATGTTTAAGTTTCGCTTCCGAAAGTCAAATTGTAAACATGCGCTCTTAACCACAACCTGATGAAAGCGATATACCTGGAAGACATAGGCAAACCTTTTACACTGATAGAGAAAGAGCAACCGACAGCAGGCCCCGGCCAAGCCATTGTGCAAGTAAAAGCCGCCGCCCTGAACCACCGCGATGTGTGGATACAGCAGGGCAAGTATTTTACGAAAGAATATCCGGCCATACTTGGCTCCGACTGCGCAGGTATCGTGACAGAGGTAGGGGAAGGCGTTGATGCTAACTGGCTAGGGCAGGAGGTGATCGTTGATCCGTCAACTGATTGGGGAAACAACCCGCGGGCGCATGCGGTAGCGTATAAAGTGCTGGGAATGCCTGCAGACGGGGCTTTTGCCGAGTATGTGAAAGTGCAGGCAGCAAATCTGCATCAGAAACCGGGACACTTGAGTTTCGAGGAGGCTGCCGCCTTGCCTTTGGGAGGCGTAACGGCTTACCGAACCCTGTTCACGAAGTGCCAGCTGCAGGAGGGGGAACGGGTGTTGGTGACAGGCGCAGGCGGGGGCGTGGCCCTTTTCGCCATTCAGTTTGCCGTAGCCGCCGGCGCCGAAGTATGGGTAACTTCCGGGTCGGATGCAAAAATTGGCCTGGCAAAAGACCTGGGTGCAACAGGCGGCACCAATTACAAAAAAGAACAGTGGGGCAAAGAGCTAAAGGCCTTGGTCGGCGGCTTTGATGTTATAATAGACGGCGCAGCCGGAGAAGGCTTTGTGCAACTGGTAAAGTTGGCAAAACCCGGCGGACGTATCGGGATGTATGGCGGTACCACCGGCATGATCGGAAAGCTGAACCCAGCCGAGATTTTTTGGAAACAACTGGCCATATACGGGAGCACCATGGGCACCGCACAAGACTTCGCACAAATGGTGAAGCTCGTGGATGAAAAAGGCATCCGCCCGGTGGTGAATATTGTGTACCCCTTGGAGAAAGCAGAAGAAGCCATGCGTTACATAGAGGCTGGCAAGCAGTTCGGGAAAATTGTTCTGAAAATAGCGTAAAGTATACTTTGGGAGTGCATTGGGTTAGTTTGGCTCAAGCGTTTTATATAGCCAATGGGGCTGGTAACTCTGCAGTTCCTAACGGATGATAACCTTGGTTGCAGTTCACCTGTGCGCAGCGCGATAAGTAAAAATTTACCTCCCCTAACCCCTCCTGAAAACAGGAGGGGAACTCCCGTAAATAACAGGCAGATTTTATACTTTTCCTGCTCCATCAACTTCGAATTCGGAACATCATTAAGGCAATTTTTTATGTCCCTCCTCCCTTTGGGAGGAGGCTAGGAGGAGGGTTTGCATTACGGCTACCTGCCCAAATACTTTCCCCTCACTTCAGCCCGGCTCCCCAAGTGGCAAGGGAGTTTTTTTGCTCCTGCCAGTATAGGCGGCTAGGAGGAGGGTTTTCCCGCAAACAGGTTGATGCTTATAAAAAGAGAGGGGCCGTTTTGGCCCCAGGAGTGGTCGGAAGAAATTCTGACCACTTTTTATGTTTTAAAGAGCTTGTCCAAGTCTCCTTGGCAATGAGCCACCACGATGGCAATAGCCAGGTTTCTGATTTCCATAGCGAACCTGC
>NZ_JBYZMQ010000016.1:0-47054 GCF_058216355.1 Pontibacter sp. GD13 | reverse complement strand
TTTCCCTTATTTTTACACGCAGTACCGGGAGAAAAAAGGGAAAAACAACCCCGGCCAACAACACCCATAAGACACTGAATCAAGCATCACAAGCTTCACCGTCTTATGGCCTATTTCGTTAGCGGGCATTAAAAAAAACACAGTAATCGACAAGACAACTTGTATTAGAGAAACTAACTTTTTCAGACTATATAATTCACAAAGGGTTTTGAAAAATCAATGATTTCTTGCCGATTGATTTTGAATATCAAAAAATATATTTTCTTATTCAATATTTATTTATTGTTTTTCAATAAATAAATATTATCTTTGCGACATCAATTTTAACTCATTAAAAGATATGTCAAAAAGAAACAACCTTGTATTTAAAGGCTTACACATTGTGGCTTGGGTCATTTTTGTGGGTTTATGCATTGAAGCCGGTGGTTTGATTGTAAATTTCATTTTCAGTCTGATTAGACCTGAATTTGTCCAAAATCTTTATCAACCTTTGGATTTGACCGAAATGTATAAAGCCAACAAATGGCCTTTTTTCGGTATCTATAGCTTTATTCTATCCATTTCAATTTTAAAAGCCATCCTATTCTACATAGTTATCAGGCTAATGCACAAAATGGAGTTGACAAAGCCTTTCAACACTTTTGTATCGGACCAGATATTGGGAATTAGCTACTACACGCTCGCAATTGGACTGTTTAGTGCCATTGCCAGACAATTAACTAAAAATTTATCACAAAACGGTTTTGACACCAACAGCTTAAACCAATTTTGGGCGGACAGTCAAGCCTTTATTTTAATGGGAGCAGTGATTTATATTATTGCGACTATTTTCAAAAAGGGTGTAGACATTCAAAACGAAAACGACTTAACTGTATAAGCTATGCCAATCATTGTAAACCTTGATGTGATGATGGCAAAGCGAAAAATGTCGCTCAATGAGCTATCAGATAAAGTAGGACTAACTCTTTCAAATCTTTCCATTTTAAAGACAGGAAAAGCAAAAGCAGTAAGATTTAGTACATTGGAGACAATATGTGATGTATTGGATTGCCAGCCAGGTGACATTTTAGAGTATGTCAAAGACGAATAAAAACAACGACCCGCTAACAATGTATATAAAAAATAGGCGAAATAGCAATGAAATCAAGGGTTTTGGCTAGTATCAAACTTGGTGCTTAACCGAAAGTTTCGTGCTTCGAAATCGCCTACTTTTCATATACTAACCGTTAGCCAAAACTGTAATGATAGAAAAAAGCGTATTTTGGATTACAGGCATTTTGCTTCTTTTTAGTTTGGCAGCATTCAGTCAAGTCTCCAGAAAAGATCTTGTTGGGGAATGGACTACAAACAACAAGGACAGCTTGTACTTTAAAGCAGACACAATTCAGCTTTATCAGGACATAAATTACCGATACGGGATAGAGACTTGTAGTTTAGTGGACTGGATAGTTGAAAGACAGAAGTTCAGAATACTTCATGTCAATGATTGCAGCGAACCAGGTACAGTAAGATTTACAACTCCAAGGGAAAAGCTAAAACTCAAGAAAAGGGGTGAACAGCAGGCATTAGAGATAAGAAAGGGTGGAGTAACAGTTGCCTCATTTTTAATACTGGATTTACAAGTGTCAAGAGTGGACAGGTACCCGTGGGAAATAAAAGTGCTGAAATTGAAGAGAATTTAAAGTATGGCATTGACTAATAAAGCATATAAGCCATACTTCGGCTACGCCTTAACATGTGCTATACCAGTATGCTAGCATTAATTTCGTGAAAAATATGAGGCTTAAATTTATTATTTTAGTATTCTTTTCAATCAGTTTCAATAATTGTAACAATCCAAGTTCATCAGATATTACTGAAATCGAGAAAGAAAGTATATCTGCTTTGATACAAAAAGAAATCGATACTTTGCTACTGGCTGTAAATGCCAAGGACATTGATTTGTATATGAGAAAAATGCCAACTGATTTTGTGATTTATGACGAAAACGGCGAGATAATTTCTAGAGAACAACAAAAGGAGTACGTACTTCGTGATTGGTCAATCATAGATACAACTCTCAACAATACCATGGTTATTGATAGCATTGAGTTTCTGAGCCGAGATAGTATTTATGTATATACTTTTCAAAAATGGGAGAGAATAATGTACAGGCAAGATGGAACTACTACAGACACTGTACTGACAACACAAAAACATAAGGAACTATGGAAGAAGAAAAACGAATCATGGATTAGCTATGATGTTAAAGAACTCGGTGGAAAAATCTATATCAATGGAAAAGAATATAAACCCGATTAAATAATACCAACTACTTATACACCAGACCGTTGCTCCTCTTAAAGCTCTCTAAACGTTTACCCGCTCCTCCTTAAACTCCTTCATCCGCTTAAAATAATCCCTGGCAGCACGCATTACCTTAGGCGATAGTAGCAGCGCGGAAACCATAGTCGGGATAGCCATCATAGCATACATGCCATCTATCAAGGCAATTACAGCTGTGATAGAGGCCACGGCGCCAAAGATGATGGTAAGTACATAAAAGTAGTTATAGTAGTGTTTATACTTTGCCCCGAATAAAAAACTGAAGCACTTGGTGCCGTAGTAGGAGTAGGAGAACAGCGAAGTGAAGGCAAAGATCAGCACACACACTACCAGCACATAACTGCCAATGCCCGGCATGGCAGAGTTAAAGGCGTGGGCGGTCATGCTTACGCCGTTGCCATCGGAGGTCTGCCAGGCATTGGTCAGGATAATAGCCAGGCCTGTGAGTGTGCATACCACCAGCGTGTCGATGAACGGGCCGAGCATGGCTACCAGGCCCTCGCGGATGGGTTCGTCGGTTTTGGCGGCGCCGTGCATCATGGCGGCCGTGCCGATGCCCGCCTCATTCGAGAAGGCTGCTCTGCGGGCACCTGCCACCATAATAGCACCTACTGCGCCTCCCAGCACCGCATTCGCTGAGAAAGCATCCTGCAGGATCAGGGCAAAAGCGGCCGGTATGCTTACATAGTTTACCGCCATAATGTAAAACACCGCCAGCATGTACAGCACCACCATGCTGGGCACCATCCTGCCGGCCACATGGCCAATGCGCTTGATGCCCCCAAAAATAACCATCGAAGTGATCACCACCAGCACAAGCCCGATGCCCAGATTCCAGTAAAAAGGCTGCGTGGTGGCAACGCCGTTGGGCACCAGCACCACTTCCCGGATTACCTGCGTGAGCTGGTTTGCCTGGAAGATGGGCAGCGTGCCGAACAGGCCTGCTATGGCGAAAAAGGCTGCCAATGGTTTCCATTTTTTGCCTAAGCCCTCTGTTATCACATACATGGGGCCGCCTTCCAGGTGCCCGAGGCTATCATGGCCGCGGTACATAACAGCTAGCGTACAGGTAAAGAACTTGGTGGCCATGCCCACAAAGGCGCTGACCCACATCCAGAAAAGCACGCCGGGGCCACCCAGCGCAATGGCCACGGCAACCCCGCTTATGTTGCCCATGCCCACGGTAGCCGCCAGCGCACTGGATAAGGCCTCGAAGTGGTTGATGTCGCCGGGGTCGTTGGGGTCGTCGTACCTGCCGCGCAGCACGTTAACGGCATGGCCCATGTAACGGAATGGCAAAAAGCCGGAGTAGAACATGAAATAGAAGCCGCCCCCCATCAATAAAAAGAGTAGGGGCATGCCCCAGGCGGCATTGCTGAACGCGGTTAAGAAGTCTTCCAGTGCTTTCAAATCAGAAATTTATACTTAGTGAGCGATACAAAGTTAGGCACGAATTGTAAAATAAAGTACGTAAGCCACGTACAAAGCAGCTAAGCCCGCCGGATTGTATCGCAAAAGTGCGTACGAGCTATCCTGACAGGGGCTGTTGTACTCTAAGATCTTACTATGTCAACTTACATTGTCGTGATTACGCTGGTTGGCCTGGCGGCCCTCTCTATGGCGTGGGTGCCCTCGCTGCTAAGGCGTACATTTATCTCGTACCCCATTGTTTTTATGGTATTAGGGATGATCGTGTACCTGCTGCCCATCAAGCTGCCGCTGCCCGACCCTATCTGGCAAGAGGATTATGTGGTGCGCCTCACCGAGCTGATCGTGATCATCTCGCTGATGGGGTCGGGGCTGAAGTTGCGAAGAAAGTTTAGCTGGAAAAACTGGCAGATACCGCTGCGGCTGGTCAGCATCACCATGCTGCTGTGCATTGCCGGACTGGCTTTGCTGGCGTGGGGCGTGCTGGGCCTGGCGCCGGCTGCCGCCATACTACTGGGGGCGGTACTGGCGCCCACCGACCCCGTGCTGGCCGAGCAGGTGCAGGTAGGGCCACCCGACGAAAAGGAGGAGGACGATGTGCGGTTCTCGCTAACGGCAGAGGCAGGCATGAACGACGGCATGGCTTTCCCGTTTACCTGGCTGGCGGTGGTAATTGCCGTGGCCGCCGGCACCGAGGGCAGCTGGCTAGGCGACTGGCTCTGGCGCGACTTGTTGTACCGCATTGCAGCGGGCACGCTGATGGGCTTCCTGATTGGCAGGGGCCTGGCTTACCTGATCTTTCAGCTACCCCGTAAGTCGAACTTCCCGAAGGCGCAGGATGGTTTCCTGGCTTTATCGGCCACGCTGGTGTCGTATGGCCTCACAGAAATTGTGCATGGCTATGGCTTTATAGCGGTGTTTGTAACGGCCATTACGGTAAGCAGCTTTGAACCGGAGCACGAGTACCATACCGAGATGCATGATTTCGTGAACCAGGTAGAGCATATCCTCATGGTCATGCTGTTGCTGGTGTTCGGAGGTAGCCTTATTTACGGGCTCCTAAATTTCTTAACCTGGCAGGGGGCCGTTATCGGGCTGCTGTTCCTGTTTGTCATCAGGCCGCTGGCAGGCCTGATAGGCATGTTAGGTGTAAAAGTGCCTTTGCACGAGAAAATGGCCATCAGTTTCTTTGGCATCCGTGGCATCGGCTCCTTTTTCTACCTTTCTTTCGCCCTGGATAAAATAGATTTCGTGGATGCAGATCAACTCTGGTCGGTGGTTGGTTTTATTGTGATGATATCCATTATAATCCATGGCCTGACGGCTTCAAAAGCCATGGGGTACCTGGATAAGCGCCGGAAGAGCCGGGCAAAAGAACAGCCGAAAGAAATCCTGCTTTAACTTAGCAAGCCTTTATTAAACAAGCAAGCCATGCCCACTCTCCAGAAAATAGAAATGCCTGACGCAGAAGTATACCTGGCCCCGGACTTTTTGAGCGCAGCAGACAGTAACGCTTACCTGCAGGTGTTGTTGGAGCAAGTTGACTGGAAGCAGGAAAGTATAAAGCTGTTCGGGAAGCTGCAGCCTATGCCGCGCCTCACGGCCTGGTACGGCGACAAAGGCTATACTTACTCGGGGCTGCACAACCGGCCACAAATCTGGCTGCCAGCCCTGCAAACCCTGAAAGAGCGGGTGGAGCAGGCCAGTGGCCAGGCATACAACAGCGTGCTGCTCAATCTTTACCGGACAGGGCAGGATAGCATGGGCTGGCACTCCGACGATGAGCGCGCCCTGGGGCAGCAGCCCGTTATTGCCAGTGTGAGCTTAGGCGGTGAACGCAAGTTCAGCTTCAGGCACAAAATCCGGAAAGACCTGAAGCCCGTGCATGTAAGTTTAACACACGGCAGCCTGTTGCTGATGCGGGGCCAGACCCAGCATTACTGGCAGCACCATGTACCCAAAACGGCACGAGCCGTAGAACCACGCATAAACCTTACCTTCCGGCATGTGGTGCAGTAAAGCACTTGCCAATACGCTCCGGAAAGCTTTACTTTACACGTGCAGAAAGCGTAAAACCTGACAGAACTATGACCGAAAGAAAGAACATCGCCATAATGGGAGCCGGTTTAGTTGGCTCACTGCTGTCTTTGTACCTGGCCAGGCGCGGCCACAAGATCGACATGTACGAGCGTCGCGCCGACCTGCGTAAAAGCACCGTGGATGGCGGACGTTCTATAAACCTGGCTTTGAGTGACCGGGGCTGGCGCGCACTGCGAGGCATCGGCATAGAGGAAGAAGTGCGTAAGGTGGCCATTCCCATGCATGGGCGCGTGATGCACGACGAGCAGGGCGCCTTAACCTTTCAGCCCTACGGAAAGGAAGGCCAGGCCATTTACTCGGTGTCAAGGGGGGGGCTGAATGTGGCGCTCATGAACCTGTCGGAGCCCAACGACGATATCACCTACCATTTTAACCGGCAGGCAGTAGACGTGAACCTGCGCACAAACGAGGTGCAGCTCCTGAACACCGAAACAAATGCGCTGGAGACCATACAGCCAGACCTGCTTTTCGGCTCCGACGGCGCTTTCTCGGTAGTGCGGGGGGCGATGCAGAAAACAGAGCGCTTCAATTACGAGCAGAGCTACCTGGAGTATGGCTATAAAGAGCTCACCATTCCGGCTACCCCAGGTGGCGGCTGGGCACTGGAAAAAAATGCCTTGCACATTTGGCCCCGTGGTAACTATATGATGATCGCCCTGCCAAACATAGACGGCAGTTTTACCTGCACTTTGTTCTTTCCTTATGAGGGCGAGCGTTCGTTTGACGCTATTAAAACGGATACCGAGTTGCTAAACTTTTTTCTGGAGGTATTCCCGGATGCCGTGCCGCTGATGCCCGACCTGGCGCAGGAGTACTTTTGCAACCCGACAGGTTCGCTGGTGACCATCAAATGCTTCCCGTGGAGTTTCGGGGGCAAGTCTTTGCTGATCGGCGATGCCAGCCATGCGGTGGTGCCCTTTTATGGGCAGGGCATGAACGCCGGTTTCGAGGATATTGCCGTGCTGGATCAGATGCTGGAGAATTTTGACGGAGAAGACTGGGAGGCGCTGTTTAGGGCTTTCGAGCGCCGCCGCAAACCCAATGCCGACGCCATCGCCGACCTGGCCGTGCTCAATTTTATTGAGATGCGCGATAAGGTGGCAGACCCGCGTTTCCTGCTCCGCAAGGAAATCGAAAGCAAAATATCAGAGCAGTACCCCGATAAATGGATCCCGCTTTATGCCATGGTCACCTTCACCGACCTGCCGTATTCCTATGCCCTCGAAACAGGGCAAATGCAGGATAAGATCATGAAAAAGGTGATGCGGCACATACAGCGTGTGGAAGATTACGAAAAGCCCGAGGTGCAGCAACTATTGCAGGAGCAGCTGGTGCAGAAGGAAATGCTCAAGAAGTACCAGGCCCAAGGTTGATCTATTGGTCGAGCCAGACTTTACGTTGCACATGCTGAATGAGCTTGAGAGAAGGTTAGAATCGCCTTATAACTGGCAAATTGCAAGGGCATAAAAAAAGGGCGATACATATATCGCCCTTTTTTGTATAGCTTAAGCAGCCTCTATCTTACTACAGATAGTTTGGTTACTTCTTTTGAGGCACCTGACTGCACAGAAACAAAGTAGATGCCACGGGCCATTTTATCCAACTTAAGCGAATAGTCGAAAGTGCCTTTGGCATCAGTCCATAACTCGCTGTGTATTACACGGCCGCTCATGTCGGTTACCTGAAGGGCTACAGCAGAAGCATTGTCAGCTACTGTGATCGCGATGGTAGCTTCGGAGTTTGCTGGATTCGGATAAACAACCAGCGTGTTAGAAGCTGATTTAGCAATTTCGAAGGTTGCGGTTGCCGCTGTAGTAGATGCGTCTGCGAACACACCAGACCGTGCGCCGGTAAATGTAGCGCGTGGGCCACCTGTCGTAAATACAGCTCTCATTCTATCCTTCTGGCCGTAGGTAAACATATACATACAGGCATCATAAGTATAATCCATGTAGTTCATGAACATGTCACTTGTGTTGTTGCAGGTAGGCTGTGGGAAAGAAGGGCATCCGCCGTTTGAGGTTTGCTGTGTGGGTGTGTCTTCCACGTAGTCGTTTCCGCAGCGTCTGTCTCCCCAAATGTGGCGCAGGTTCATCCAGTGGCCAACTTCGTGTGTGGCAGTACGGCCTAAGTTATAGTTGCCGGCAGTGCCGCCAGGCAGGGAGCTGTATAAACATACCACGCCGTCAGTGGCAGGATTTCCACCCGGAAACTGTGCATAGCCCAATAAGCCGCTGCCCAGGTTACATACCCAAAGGTTCATATACTTGCTGGCGTCCCAGGCATCGCGTCCGCCCTGGCTGGTGTACTTCACCGCATCGTTAGAGGAGAAAGAAGTTACCGAAGTGGGGGTTCTTGTGATACCTCCAAGTGTGAACTCAATCTCGGTGTCTGCATCCAGGCTACCGAACATAGAAGGCAGCTTACTGATATCGGCATTCTGCTTCCTGAAATCCTCGTTCAGTACCCGCAGCTGCTCATTCAGCATGGCATCAGACACGTTCTGAGATGCGGTATTGTACACTACATGGAACACAACGGGTATCTTAACAATAACCCCGGTTGGTGCCGGCTCTGGAGATGGGCTGGTAGGATCGGTTGGCTGAGTGGGCTTACCTTTGGCAGCAGAAGCATTCGCTAAAACTTTTTGAGTGTGTCGCTCAATGGCCTCCATTCTTCTTTCCAGACCCGGATTTTCCTTCATCTGTCTTTCCAGCACATCCATGGTAGCACAGCTTTTGGCGGGTTTGCCCTGCTGGGCATAAGCGCCAGTGCCTGACATTACTAATAAGGTGATCAAGCTTAGTATAATTTTCTTCATGTGTAAATGTTTAAGGTGGATAAATTTTAGTGGAGTAATATACAATTAGTTTTCTAATATTTTAGCTAGATAAAGTATATTTTTTTCATTTCAATTCACTGCTTCCCCGCTGCAGAAAACACAGAAGTGTACCTTGCCTGAAGATCAGCTATAAACTTTTTGCTTTAAAAAAGGTATAGTAAAAAACCCAGGTTGCGCTACATAATATGCATTGAAGGTGTAAACCCACCCCTAACCCCTCCGAGGAGGGGAATTACATGCACGAGTAGAATTCCCCTCCTCGGGTGGGTTAATGGCAACGCGGGTCAAATAATTAAAAAATGGCTTTAAAGACGCCATTCAACTAATTTTCCCATCTTAATGTAATCATCCGAGATTTATGAATTTAGCCCATAGCTTAAAAGGAGCAGCCATAACTGCATTGCTTCTGGCCAATTTGGCCTTTGGTACCGCTGCCAGTGCACAGCAAACACCGCAGCCTGCACAGCAGCAACAGCACCCAACTTTTACCGACAAAGAGCTGAAGCAGTTCGCCGACGCCAGCACGCGCCTGATGGATATTCAGCGAAAAGGCGAGGAAAAGATGCTGCAGATACTGGAAGAGGAGAAGCTTGGTGTGGATAAATTTAACGAGATGGCCCAGGCGCACCAGCAGCAAAAGCTGGCGGAGGTAACCGCCACTGTCCAGGAAAAAGCAGCGTTCGAGAAATCAACCAAACGCATGATGGACATGCAGCCCGAATTGCAAAAGGAGGTGGAAACCGCTATTCAGAAAGAAGGCATTACCCTGGACAAGTATGAGCAGATCATGGTGGCTTACCGCCAGGATGCCGCTTTGCAGGAGAGGCTGAACAAAATGATGGGGCAGCAGTAAGCTAGCCCACTATATAAAGCAGGAGTCCCCGCTACACGTAGTATAGCGGGGACTCCTGCTTTATAAAATTAATCTGCGTCTTGCTGGGCCTGTGGTTGCTGGCCATGGGCAAACTCCACGATCCGGAAGGTTTTGTTGCGGCGGTCGTAGTAACCGTAGTGCAGTTTGTTGCCATATCGGTACACGGTTTTTAGCTCCGGTTCCGGCTTCAGTTCCTGCTCGTAATTCTCCACCCTGTCCTGCAGCACCAGCTGTTCCTTGTCTGTGCCGGTGTTTACCTTGGTCAGGTTATCCGCATCCAGCACCGACCTGAAATACGTGCTGATGCCCGGACCTGCCGGTTGGCTGTTGCCCTGGTTGTAGGGGTCGTAGAAGTAGCGGCTGTAATAGGGCGAGTTCAGGTAGTAGCTCGGGATGTTATAAGCCGGCACCCAACGCCCCGGCATCAGCATCAGCCCGCGCGAGGTTTGGATATAGCGATCAGGGGTGCGCACCATCCGGTTACGGTCCTGGTCAAAGTTCCGGCGCTCATCCGGCGCGTTATAAGACCCGATGGTGAGCTGCAGGGTGCTGTCGGCAAACGTGTCTACGGTAATGGCCGGCACACCGTTGGCCAGGCTCTTCATCACTTTCGATGTTTTCTCGATCACGGTATTGTCTGGCGAGAACAGGGCCTTGGCGCCGCGCTGGTACACAGGCGTTGACTTGATGGCAATCTCCTCATCGCCGCTGTAGCTATACTCCTTAATAGGGGCAAGCGTGTTGAAATCATACGCGGTAAGTTTAAACTGGTCTTTCTCCAGGTTCACGCGGAACAGGATGTTGTTGTACAAGAACGAGTTAAAGCTAGGCCCTTTTCGCTGATCAATGGCCGGCAGGGTACGGTACTGCGTGGTGCCTTTGTTCCAGTCCAGGGTCAGGATCTCGGTGGTGGTTTCGTCGCTGTCCTTGCCTTTCAGGTAAAAGCCGTCGAAGATCATGTGAATCTGGTCGCCGCGCGAGTAGATCTTGCTGCGGTGATGCCCCGTGAACACGTTATGCTGCAGGTCGGGGTGCACATAGATCAGGTCAGACTCCCGGGCATAGCGCTCGCGCGAGCGGGGCATCTCCTCCGACTTAAACACCTTATGCTCCAGGTGTGCCACGTTTTCATCTGAATCGCGGAACAGGTGCATGGTGCCATCCTTATCGGTGTAGAGCATGTAAAAGTGGTTCTCGTCGCCGAAGCCCCCCACAAAATTCAGGTTGCGCTCCACGTCTATCTGCACATCCTGTATGCTGCGGAAGGCGCCGGTTTTACGGTTAATGGCAAAAGGGCGCAGATACTCGCGGCGGCCATTCACATAACGGCCATAAAAGATAAACTCCTCGTCGGTTACGCGCGTGCCAAGCAGCTGCGGCTCCTGCGAGAAGCGATAAGGGATCTGGTGTTTGGCGATCTGTTTTCCTTCGGGCGAGAGTAACGCAAAATTCAGTTCCCCTTTCTGATAGAAGTAGATCACCACGTTGCCATCCTTGTCTGCCAGGGTAATTAAATCCTCGGCGCGGTTCATGGGCAACTCAATATGGGCAAACTCCTGCTGGGCATTGGCTGCAAAAGCCGACATACCTGCCAGAAGTATACTTAAGATTAATTTACGCATAATATAAGGGGTTGAGGGTTATACTTTTAAGATGCAAAAATTTGGCCAAAGCGTAAAAAAGAACAGGCAAAGTAGCAGAAAAATTAGTAGTTCATGCTGCTTTGCCTGTAAGAATGCCTCAAAGTAGGTGCTCACGCCGTTGCTGTGCGAGTAGAATCCGGTGCCACGCATGCACATACAGGTAGCGGACAACACAGGTGCTGCTGGTGTAGCCAGAGTACCGCCAAACAGTGGCATCAGACTGCCACCTCCGCCCCTAAACTTGGCTAGTGTTAAAACACCGCACAATTAAAGTTACTGTATAGAATAGGCATAAATGCCGCTTCCTCCTTTGGAGGCCCATTTGTCAAACATGCCGGGTACGCCACTGCTAACGTACAAGTGACTGCCTTTAACTGCCATGCGAGCAGTGACTGGTGCAGGGTTCTGAAAATTCTTGATCACCTTTCCATCCGCCACGTTGTAGGCCTGAATGGTGCCATCTAAAGAGCCCAGAAAATAGACGTCGTTCACCAGGTAACCCGGCACGATGGCAGCGGGCTGAGCCTGGTCTATCACCCACTGCTGCTCACCGGTAGCGGCATCGAGTTTCTTCAGAGAAAGTTTGTGTTTAGCTGGCGGCAAGGTATGGCTGTAGTTGTTGTTGCTCCAGGCTATTACGGTGCCATTGCCTATGGAAGCCTCTGCGTGCATGCCACCATCTACTCCGCCGTATCCGATTACGGTTTCCCATACTTTCTCACCCGTTCGTGCATCAAACACAAGGTACCTTCCACTCTTCTGCCCGGCACCCACTAGCTTGCGGGGTGTCCCGCTCACGTCAGCTATAAAAATTTGCGGCCCGCCAGCAAAGTCGTAGTCCGGGCCTTCTTTCTTTGCTTTCGTCCACACATCGTGCTCTGTAACCTGATTGTGCCACTTTATCTCGCCGGTTTTTGCGCCTACCGCAATAATGGCATCCGACATGTCGGATGCCTCGCCGGTGTAGTTGTTGCCCGTGGTAAAGTAGAGCATACCTAGGTCCGGGTCAAGGGCAAACGAACTCCACACGGCACATCCGTTATGCGGAGGTTCTACCAGCACTCTTTCCCAGGCAACTTTGCCGGTAGCTGCCTCCAGGGCAACCACTTTTCCCAGAAAATTAGGTTTGAAATCCTTTTTCATAGCGGTCATAGGCTCTTCCACAGACTGCAGGCCAATATATACTAGCCCATCATAGTATAAAAGCGTACTCAGATTTCCTGCTTCGGGGTCGTCGGTTATTTTAGTTTGCCAGAGCATATTACCGCTAGAAGTATCTAAGGCATAGGCGGTTCCTTCCACGCTGGCCTCAAACAGTTTACCATCGCCTAAAGCACCCGAGCCCGCTAACCCATGCCACGGCCACATCGTGTTGGGCTGTGCAATTGTTTTCTTCCAGATCAGCTGTCCCGTGCTTTGGTCTAGCTTGTAAACCGTACCTCCCCAGTCTCCGAAATACAGACCTCCATCATCTACCAGCGGGGTGTGGCTTACAGGTGATGGGGTGGTGTATTCCCAATCTTTTTTTAAAGCATTCACGTTGCCGCTGTTTATGGCTGGCTGCATACTGGCTACCTGGTTCCAGAGCTTTTCCACCAGGGCGGGATCGCTTGGCATACTTGCTGCAGTTGTAGCGGTATCTGTGGTAGATTCCAGAGATTCAGCGTCAGTACGCACCGTTTCAGACTGCGTGGCGGCTGTATTGCATGAAGTAAGCAGACTGGCAATCACCAAGGCGGAGCATGATAGTTGTTTTTGAAGAATAGTGAGAAAAGAATTTTTCATAGCTTGTTGTTATTAGTTGACTTTATTGATGGTGTACAAACCGTGACGTAACGCGTTTGACACCCAACTTAATATACTAACTATGATTTGTATGAGTTACAAGCGATTGATAACCAGTGCAAAATGTAACGTGCGGAGTGTGCCTGCCAGTAACCGTAGAGAGGTTGCTTTAGTCGAAAGCCTTTCTGCTGGAAATGCAAGTGTGTTAGGGGAGGCAAACATTTAGGCAGGCATAACACGTAGGGAGCCTGAGTCGCTGTTAGGGCATTTGCTTTACAAAAGAACCCCGGCCATTCCTGACCAGGGTTCTTTTGTAAAGTATAAAAGTATAAAGTAAGAACTTGAAACACGCAGGCTTAAAACTCCGCGCTTTGCGGCGTTCTCGGGAACGGGATCACATCGCGGATGTTGCCCATGCCGGTCACGAACTGCACCACGCGCTCAAAGCCCAGGCCGAAGCCCGCGTGCGGACAGCCCCCAAAACGGCGTGTATCCAGGAACCACCACATGTCATCCGGGTTAATGCCTACTGCCTTCATGCGTTCCACCAATATATCCATGCGCTCCTCGCGTTGCGAGCCGCCCACGATCTCACCAATGCCGGGGGCCAGAATATCCATGGCCGCCACGGTTTTGCCATCGTCGTTCAGGCGCATGTAAAAGGCCTTGATATCCTTCGGGTAATCTGTTACGATCACCGGTTTTTTAAAGTGTTTCTCTACCAGGTAACGCTCGTGCTCACTCTGTAAATCAATACCCCACTTCACGTCGTACTGGAATTTCTTTTTCTTGTAGTGGTTTGAGTTGAGCAGGATGTCGATGGCCTGTGTGTAGGTGATGCGCTCAAAATCATTGGCTACCACCAGCTCCAGCTTTTCCAGCAGCGTCATTTCCTGGCGCTCGTTCTGCGGCTTGCTCTTGTCTTCCTCGGCTTGGCGCTGGGCCAGAAACGCCAGATCGTCGGGGTTGTGCTCCATCGCGTAGCGGATGATGTACTTAATGAACTCCTCGGCCAGGTCGGCGTTCATCTGCAGATCGTAGAAAGCCATTTCCGGCTCTATCATCCAGAACTCCGCCAGGTGGCGCGTTGTGTTCGAGTTCTCGGCCCTAAACGTAGGTCCGAAAGTATAAATATCGCTGAAGGCCATGGCCGCCACCTCGCCTTCCATCTGTCCGGAAACCGTCAGGTTGGTGGCGCGTCCGAAGAAATCCTCCTCAAAGTTGATGTTGCCCTCTTCGGTGCGTGGCAGCTTGTCCAGGTCGAGGGTGGTCACCTTAAACATTTCGCCGGCGCCCTCTGCGTCAGAAGCCGTGATGATGGGCGTATGCATGTACACGAAGCCCTTCTCACGGAAGAACTGGTGGACGGCAAACGAAAGGGAGTTGCGCACGCGGAACACGGCGCCGAAGGTGTTGGTGCGGAAGCGCAGGTGCGCGATCTCGCGTAAGAACTCCAGCGAGTGCGCCTTCTTCTGCAGCGGGTATGTTTCCGGGTCGGCCTTGCCCAGTACCTCTATGTGCGTGGCCTGTATTTCGTAGGCCTGGCCCTTGCCCTGCGAGGCGACCAATTTGCCGGTAACGGCAATGGCCGCGCCGGTGGTTACATCTTTCAGGGTCTCGTCGCTGAACTGCTCGGCTTCGGCCACTACCTGCAGATTGTTGATCGTGGACCCATCGTTGACGGCGATGAAACTCACGAACTTGTTTCCGCGCTTTGTGCGCACCCAGCCTTTAAGTAGTACCTCCTGGTCTACTGCGGCACCCTGTAGCAGCTCTTTAACTTTTGTGCGTTGCATATGTATGGTTTTTAAGGCCCTCTGTTGTTGAAGTTGTGGATTCCTTGATATTAAGCGTAGCATGACACACGTATCATGTAGCACGACTTTTCAAGTATATGTAAATCCGGCACATTAAATCTTCTACTTCAATCTAATATAATCTGACGGCTTGATACGTGTGTCGTGATACGTTATACCTGTGTCTCTTTCAAAATCCCTCAAAGTAACGATAATTTAACCTTTTTTGTAAATGCGAGTAAAATTATCCTAAATTTGGAAGTGCGCAGAAACGCACTGAAATTACTAAAAAATATGCAGCGACTCGATTTAAGACAACTTTTATCCCAGAAGCTATCGCCGCAGCAGATACAATTTATCAAGCTGCTGCAGATACCTACTGCTGAGTTGGAGATGCGCATAAAGGAGGAGATGGAGATCAACCCCGCTTTGGAGGAGGGCCGCGAGGAGCAAACCGAAGAATTCAGCGAGACAGACGACTACGAAGAGGAGTACAGCAAGGAGGAAGAGGTAGACATAAACGACTACCTAAACGACGATGAGATAAGCGGCTACAAGATGCAGGGCGATCGGGGCGGGGACGAGGAAGACCGTGAAATGCCCATCGCCATGACCTCCACGCTGACCGACTCACTAATGGACCAACTCGGCTTCCTGGACCTGGACGACAAGCAGTTTGCCATTGGCATGCAGCTGATCGGGAGCATAGACCACGACGGGTACATCCGGCGCGACCTGAGCGCTATTGCCAACGACCTGGCTTTTTCGCAGAACATCGAAACCACCGAGGAGGAGATAGAGCAGGTGCTGCACATGGTGCAGACCTTTGACCCTGCCGGCATTGGCGCCCGCGACCTGCCCGAGTGCTTGTTACTGCAGCTGGTGCGCCGAGAGCAGGACCAAACCACCGTACTGGCGGAGCGCATCATCAACGATGCCTTCGACGAGTTCACCAAAAAACACTATCAGAAAATACAGAGTAAGTTCAACATAACGGAGGATGAGCTGAAAAATGCCGTAGACGTGATCATCAAACTGAACCCGAAACCAGGAGGGGCCGGCGCCAGCATGACACGCATCCAGTACATCATCCCTGACTTTATGCTGGCCAACGACAACGGACAGCTGCAGCTCTCGCTCAACTCCCGCAACGCCCCCGACCTGCGCATCAGCCGCTCGTACGCCGATATGTTCGATGCCTATGATAAATCGGACAAAAAGGACAAGAAGCTGAAGGAGACGGTTACATTTGTGAAGCAGAAACTGGATGCGGCCAAGTGGTTTATCGATGCCATCCGGCAGCGCCAGAACACGCTGCTGCGCACCATGGAGGCCATCATCAAATACCAGCACAATTTTTTTCTGGAAGGCGATGAAAGCGAGCTGCGCCCGATGATCCTGAAAGACATTGCCGAAGAGATCGGTATGGACATCAGTACCATCAGTCGGGTAGCCAACAGCAAAGCCGTGCAGACGGAGTTCGGCATTTACCCGCTCAAGTACTTTTTCTCGGAAGGCATCGCGACCGATTCAGGCGAAGATGCCAGTAGCCGCGAAGTGAAGCACATCCTGAAAGAGATCATCGAAGGCGAGAGCAAGCGCAAGCCGCTTTCGGATGAGAAGATCGAGAAACTGCTCAATAACAAAGGCTACAACATTGCCCGCCGCACTGTGGCCAAATACCGCGAGCAACTGAACATACCCGTGGCCAGGCTTCGGAAAGAGCTGTAGGCGTTAAGCATATAAGCAATACCATACCCGCCATAGGGCCATACTTTAAACTGTATTTTAAACGCTGCACCTTACTTGAACCGTTCCCTGGCTAAAGCGCTGTCTGTGGTTTTTCATCCGCTGCTGCTGCCCACTTACCTTTTCGCTTTTATACTTTACTACATGCCGGCCTCCATGCTCACGTTTCCGATGCAGGGGCGCTGGGTGGTGCTGGGCATGATCTTCCTGTCTACGTTTATATTGCCGGGCCTGGGTGCCTTTGCCATGGTGCGCATGGGCCAGCTGGATTCGCTGGAGATGGACCGGCGTGAGCAGCGCGGCATGCCTTTGCTGTTTACCGGGGTCTGCTATACGGTCATTGCCTTTTTACTGTACCGCGAGGAGGTGTTTGATGCCGTTTTCTATTTTGTGATGGGCATCATCGCGGCCTCGGTGTTTGTTACTTACCTGGTGTCGCTGTTCTGGAAGATCAGTGCGCACAGCGTGGGCATAGGCGGCGCGGTGGGCATCCTGCTGCTGCTAAACAGGCTCATGCCCGATGCCGGGCTCTCGCTGCCCCTTGCACTAGCTTTGGTGGTGGCCGGCGCGGTGCTCTCTGCACGGCTGGCACTGCACGCGCACACGCCGGCACAGGTGTACGCCGGCTTTGGCAGCGGTTTGCTGCTGGCCCTTACCACGGCGCTTTTTGTGCTGTAAAGTATAAGCGTTAAAATACTGGTCAGGCGCTTGGTCAGTTAGGTTTTTTCTGCTGCTAAACTTGCCGGTTATTTACTCCTTGCCAAAAGCCCCTTATTTCTTAACTTTGACTCTCTCACAAAAACAGAAGAACATGACGTACGAGTGTTTACTATATAATGTGCAGGATGGCGTGGCAACCATCACGCTGAACAGACCCGATGTCTTTAATGCCTTTAACGACCAGCAGAGCTACGATTTGCAGGATGCCCTGAAGCAGGTAAGCCGCGATGAGCAGGTGCGCGTGGTGGTGCTTACCGGCGCCGGCAAAGCCTTCTGCTCGGGCCAGGACCTGAAAGCCATTGCCAGCGCCAGCAAGCGCGACCTGTCGGAGTCGCTGGAGAAGCGCTATAACCCGATCATACGCGCCATGCGCAACCTGCCCAAGCCCATTATCTGCAAGCTAAACGGCGTGGCTGCCGGTGCGGGCTGCTCGCTGGCCCTGGCCTGCGACCTGGTGGTGGCCTCCACGGCGGCAAGTATGATCGAGGTGTTTGTAAATGTGGGCCTGGTGCTGGACTCCGGTTCTTCTTACTTCCTGCCGCGCGCGGTGGGCTCCCTGAAAGCTTTTGAGCTGAGCACGCTGGGTTCTAAGGTATCGGCTGAGGAAGCGTTGCAGTTGGGGATGGTAAACCGGGTGGTTGCACCCGAGGAGCTGGACGGTGCTGTGGCCGAGCTGGCAGCGCGCTATGCCTCCGGACCTACAAAGGCTATCGGGCTGATGAAGAAGATGCTGAACAAATCGTTTCACTCCAGCCTGGACGAGATGCTGGAGTATGAGGCACACTGCCAGAAAATTGCCGGCAACTCAGCAGACTACAAGGAGGGTGTAACAGCCTTTAACGAGAAGCGAAAGCCGGCCTTTAAAGGTGCTTAGACACCGCTATAGAAAAGTATAAAAGCAGCGTGGCCCACCGGTTAAACCTGTGGGCCACGCTGCCTTTATACCTGGTTTTGCTTAGCGCAGGTGAATGGTTTTGGTTCTTTTGCCGTTAACAGTCACTTCCGCCAGATCGTCACAGGGCTCTGTGCCGGTTGGGTCGTAGTTGAGTTTCAGCGTTTGGCCGTTCTCGTTTTTGATCAGTAAGATGCCCGATACAAAATGGCGTGCACAGCCTGGGGCCATCACTCTTTTCAGAGCTTGTTCCGTAACGGCGGTATAGGAGATGCCTCTTCGGTTCACACCCTCCGATCTTCCCCTTACCAGGTATACATCATCAGCCAGGCGCGGCGTATCTTGGCCGGCAATACGCTCTATCACGCGCTCAGCGCTCCACGAGATAGTGCCTTCCGGGGTAATGATACTGGCTTCGCGCACCACCACGTTCCGCTTGTTTTCGTTTACATAGGTTACCACGCGTATGCCGGTGTGGCGCATGTCATTCACGTAATAGTCTACCAGGCGGGTGGTAACTTTAGCGCCTTCGTGGTGTGGTCGGCCTTCGAAAACAGACACAATCCTGCCGCGGCGGTTCTTGCCGTCATGGCAAAGGCAGTTGGTGTTGCCAAAGTCGATGGTCAGGGTATGGGTTTCGTGATTGTAGGTGCGCGTGGCACAGCTGGGCAGACTTTCGGGTGCGGCTACTCGTCCGTTTAGCTCGGGCTCAGAGTTGATCATGTCCTCTACAAACTCATCCACATTGTTCATCTCCTGGTCAGCGGAGGTATTAGCCTCCGCCGAGGCTACGTCGATATCTTCTTGTACTTCTTCTTTCTGACAAGCAGAGAAGGCCAGTGCGCCGCCTAGCAGGAGCACGAACGGCAAGTGTTTGGTTAGCTGTAATTTCATGCGGTTTATTTTAGGTTATACCTGTTAGAGTTACGTTATCTAATAAGGTTTAACACTATATATAAAAAATATTTTTTTAAAACGTGCAGAACCTAGAAAGCGTAACCCACTGACAGCTTGATCTGTGGCAACGGTACAGCTACAAGCACAGAATTGGCATCTTTCATAACCATGTGCCCGATGATCCTTTTCTCTAATAAGTCTGCGCCGTTTGTGGCCTTGGCGTACTTTGCCCTTCCCCCCAGCGAGCCGGCGGCTTCCAGGGTGATATGGTCGCTTACCTGAAACTGCCAGCCAACCTGGTAGCTTAGGTCTGCAGCGTTCTGGTATAACCGGCCAATGCGCCGTGCTCTGTCCTCCTGATCGAGTGCCCCCCTCTCAAATACCATAAACCTGTAGCCAAACAGCGGCCCATGGAAAAAACCAAAGGGCGCCTTCCTGCTTTTAGAAGGATAGTGGCGCTGACTCATCCTGATACTTACCCCTTTCACATTTTTGGCATCGAAGGCAAGGAATCCGCCCTCCCCATCCAGGAAAGCCTTATATATAAAGCCAATGCCATACTCGTTGCTTACCTGCGGGGCGCGTACCTTCTCGTAAGCGAAACGCACCTCCCCGAGGAGCAGAGGCTGCAGTTTGTAAGTAAAGTCATGCGACTTGTCTATCGCTGTGTCAATGGCAGCTTCGTCCAGGGACAGATCCTGTGCCTGCGTCTTGCCGGCAAACAAGGCCAGAAACATACAAAGGGAGACCATCCAAAAGCTGCTTTTCATCTTTCTCATAGATTGTTCAGTACTAAACTTTATGTGTTATAACCTGATAGAATACAAATGATAAAACTATAAAGATTTGTTTTCCAATGGTTTGTGGTGTTGGTTGCGTGCAGAGGATGTAGAAAAACTAAGATACGAAATCCAAACGCAACTTCTTAAACTCATAAAATATTTAGGCGTATACGCAATTAGTTTATAAATAATTACTTACGATTAATCACTTTAAAGCTATGAAAAATTTATTGTTAAACGGAATGTTTTTAGGGGCCTTGCTTTTAGGGGTGGCTTCTTGTAACCAGAACAATGGAGCCGTTGAAGAAGCTCAGGAAATGAACGAGGAAATGGCAGAAAACACAGGTATGGAAGATGAGATGACCGACCTCTCTGATTTCATGACAAAGGCAGCCTCGGGAGGTATGATGGAGGTAGAACTGGGCAACCTGGCGCAGCAAAAAGGGCAGATGAAGGAAGTGAAGGACTTTGGCAAGATGATGGTGGATGATCATAGCAAAGCGAACGATAAGCTAAAATCGCTTGCGGCGGAGAAAAACATAACATTGCCTGCCACCATGAGCGAGGACCATATGGAGCATGTTACCGAGCTGCGCGACAAGACAGGCGCTGATTTCGATAAAGCCTATATGGATTTGATGGTAGAAGATCACAAGGAGGATATAGAGATGTTTGAGAACGCGAGCAACAACCTGGAAGCACCTGAGGTGAAGACTTTCGCTTCGAACACGCTAACCACATTACGCAAGCACCTTGACAGAGCCAAGCAGGTAAAAGACATGGTAGACAAAAAGATGTAGTAGCGCAACCGGAGAGATAATAAATATCTTTTAAAACATACAAAAGCGTCTGTAAGTAACTATACTTGCAGACGCTTTTGTATTTAAACACAAATGACCATGAATAAAAACTTACTCATTTCCTTTGCGCTGGCAGCCACTACCTCCTTTTCTGCCTGCAGCTCCGACGACAGCATAAGAACGGCTACAGAGCAAAGTGTGCAGCAGTTTGAGGCGGCGGGCATAAAGAACATGGAAAACGATGCCTTGTTCGCAGCCGAGGCGACCAGTGCCAGCATGCTGCAGATACAGCTCTCGCAAACGGCCCTGGAACGAGGCGTGAGCCCGGAGGTAAAGGATTTCGCCGAAGCCATGGTAAGCGACCACCAGCAGATGCTGGACGAGCTGCAGGCCATGGCGAACCAAACCCAACTGATGCTGCCCCAGACACTGGGAAAGGCGCACCAGGAGGTTTACGAAGAAGTAGCAGCCAAGGAGGGCATCGCCTTTGACGTAGAGTATATCAGGGCCATGGTTAGCCTGCACAAAAAGCTGTTAGCCAGATACGAAGACATGGCAGAGAACGGCGTGAACATGGGGGTAAAGCAGTATGCCTCCAGGCAACTGCCTGTCATCCGGCAACACCTGCAAAAAGCAGAGGCTTTAGAAGACAAGATTGACTAAAGCTGAGAAGGCCGTTGTTTCAGTTGAACAGCGGCCTTCTCAGCTTTTACAAAAAGCTACAGCTTATTCCTGTTTTACCCCGGCTTCCTGGTTTTCGCGGTAGTGGCTGTTTTTGAGTTCCTCTTTCAGAAAATGAGCGGTGTAGCCCTTACCTGCCTTCACGATCTCCTCCGGGGTGCCTTTGGCCACAATGCTGCCGCCTGCGTCGCCACCCTCGGGGCCAATGTCAATGATATAATCCGCTATTTTTATCAAATCAAGGTTATGCTCGATAATCAGCACGGTGTTACCCTTGTCGGTTAACTTGTGCAGCACATCCGAGAGGTGCTCAATGTCCTGAAAATGCAGTCCGGTTGTGGGTTCATCCAAAATATAAAGCGTTTGGCCGGTGTCTTTCTTCGAGAGCTCTGTGGCCAGTTTCACGCGCTGCGCCTCGCCACCCGAGAGGGTGGTGGCCTGCTGCCCCAGGGTTATGTAACCCAGGCCCACGTCGTTAAGTGTCTTTATTCTGCGCAGGATGCGTGGCTGGCTCTCAAAAAAGTCTACGGCCTGCTCCACGGTCATGTCCAGTACATCGGTAATGCTCTTGCCCTTGAAGCGCACCTCCAGTGTTTCGCGGTTATAGCGCTTGCCTTTGCACACCTCGCAGGGCACGTACACATCAGGCAGAAAGTTCATTTCGATGGTGCGCATGCCGGCACCCTGGCAGGCCTCGCAGCGGCCCCCCTTAACGTTAAAGGAGAAGCGCCCCGGTGAGTAGCCCCTTATTTTGGCCTCGGGCAGTTGCGCAAACAGGCTGCGGATATCAGTAAACACGCCAGTGTACGTGGCAGGGTTAGAGCGCGGCGTACGGCCAATCGGCGACTGGTCCACTTCTATCACCTTGTCGATGTGCTCCAGGCCTTCTATGCTTTTATAAGGAAGCGGATCGCGCTTGGCCCTGAAAAAGTGCGTGTTCAGGATCGGGTACAGCGTATCGTGTATCAGCGAGGACTTCCCGCTGCCCGACACCCCGGTAACACATATCATTTTACCTAATGGCAGGTCGAGGGTTACGTTTTTAAGGTTGTTGCCCGTTGCGCCTTTGAGGCGCAGCTTTTGCCCGGTGCCCGGGCGCTTGGTGCGCGGCACGGCAATGCCCCGGCGGTTGCTCAGGAAATCGGCGGTGGTGGTGCCTGCCTCCAGCATCTGGGCCGGGGTGCCGGCGGTAACCACCTGGCCGCCGTGTATGCCAGCGCCAGGGCCAATGTCCACCACATAATCCGCCTGCATGATCATGTCTTTGTCGTGCTCCACCACTATAATAGAGTTGCCCAGGTCGCGGAGGTCTTTCAGGGCATTTATCAGGCGCTCGTTGTCGCGCTGGTGCAGGCCAATGCTGGGCTCATCCATAATGTAAAGCACGCCCACCAGCTGGGTGCCTATCTGTGTGGCCAGCCGTATGCGCTGGCTCTCGCCACCCGACAGGGTGCGCACGGGGCGGTGCAGGCTCAGGTAATCGAGGCCTACATCCAGTAAGAAGCCGATGCGCTTCCGGATCTCCTTCAGCAGTTCACGGGCAATCACGTTCTGGCGTTCGCTCATCCTGTCTTCCAGGCCCTCGAACCAGTTGGCTAGCTTGTTGATGTCCAGCACCGATATCTCCCCGATATTCTTGCCGTCTATCTTAAAGTGCAGCGATTCCTTTTTTAAACGGAAGCCGTGGCACTCGGGGCAGGTAGTGGTCTGAGAGAAATCCTCCACCCACGCACGGATATTGTCGGAGTCGGACTCCATCTGGTTTTTCAGGAAATTAACGATGCCCTCAAACTCCACCACGTAGTTGCCTTTTTTGGTGGTTACCTCCAGGTCTTCTTCCAGGCCATAGAGCAGCACCTTCAGTACATCCTCTGGCAGATCCTTGATCGGTGTAGAAACAGAAACCTTAAAGTGCTTGAAGAGTGCCTCTATCTGCTTAAAGATCCAGATATCGCGGTACTCGCCCAGGGGGGCAATGCCGCCCCGGCGTATGCTCAGGCTTTTGTCCGGTATCACCGACTCTTCAGTTATCTCCTGTATCTCGCCCAGGCCATTGCACACAGGGCAGGCGCCATACGGCGAGTTAAACGAGAATGAGTTCGGGGCCGGGTCATCGTAGGCAATGCCCGTGGCCGGGTCCATGAGGTGGCGGGAGAAGAAATGCGTTATATCAGCGTCCGCATCCAGGATCAGCACCGTGCCCTTGCCGTGCGTGAGTGCGTTCTGGATGGAGCTGGACAGGCGGTAGCGGTCTTCATCCTTCACCACCACCTTGTCTATCACGATCTCAATGTCATGTATCTTATAACGGTCCACCTGCATTTTAGGGGTGATCTCTACCAGTTCGCCATCAATGCGGGCGCGGATAAAGCCCATCTTCCGAATCTGCTGAAACAGCTCGCGGTAATGTCCTTTACGGCCTTTCACCACCGGGGCCAGCACTACCAGGCGCTTGCCGTCGAAATTATCCAGGATATGGCTCACGATCTGGTCATCGCTCTGGCGCACCATTTTATCGCCGGTCACATAACTGAACGCATCGGCGGTACGGGCCCAGAGCAGGCGCATAAAGTCGTAGATCTCGGTAATAGTGCCCACCGTGGAGCGCGGGTTGCGGCTGGTGGTCTTTTGCTCGATGGAGATAACAGGGGAGAGACCTTCGATCTTGTCGACGTCGGGCCGCTCCAGTCCGCCCATAAACGAGCGGGCGTAGGCCGAGAAGGTTTCCATGTAACGGCGCTGCCCCTCGGCGTAGATGGTGTCGAAAGCCAGCGACGACTTGCCCGAGCCGCTAATGCCGGTAAATACAACCAGCTTGTAGCGTGGCAGTTTAATGGAAATATTTTTGAGGTTATGTTCGCGGGCGCCATATACTTCAATCTGCTGTGCGTCGCCGTTTGTGCCTGGCATGCCTGTGTCGCTGATCGTGGTGCCTGTTAAAGAAGGTTGTTGCTCTTGGTTAAGATCCATTCAGGATAGGTGGTTTAGAAATGGCAATTTACACAAATACAAGAGTTTTACCACGGCAAAACCCTAACCACTCTTAACAGCATCCGGCATTAATTGGTTTAGTACGATCGGGCTTAATCTACAAAGTCGGGGCCCGCTTCTTTTTTAGCAGCCACCTGCGCGTGCTCGTGGCTGGTGGGGGCATAATGCCGGGTGTGGTTGGAGATCTGCTTTAACTTTTGCCTGAACCGATAGAAACCGTAAATACCCAACAGGAACCCAACAACGACCAGAAGCAGGCCCGTGAGGTTCAGGTAAATGTTGTGGGCTATTTTTAGAACGATCGCTCCTCCGGCCACCACCGATAAGGCAGTGCGCAGGTAAGCCATAAGCGTCCGTTCGTTGGCGAAGCTGGTGCGCTCCATGGCCATCTGGTCCCGGATCTCGTCGTTCTTCTTCTCCTGCACCTTCAGCTTCTTCTTGAGCCTCTTTATTTCATCTTTTTCGTGCATGCCACAGGTCTTTCACAAAGTATACGCGCTAAGGTGCTTAGGGTGTTGGCCGTAATCAGGGGTGGATATGTCTAGTCCTGAAATAGGTTGACTATTTTAAAGACTACAAACATTGACAAGAACCTCAAAAACCCATCATAATCTTTGAGGGTTTTTTATAGGTTTTGACTTTTATATTCTGATGCCAAGTGCGATGTCTGTGATGAGCTTATCGGCAATCAGGTTGTGCTGCGCGATGCTATTTTCCTCTGAGGTGTATACGTGCTTGTTGTCTATAACCTTTACGTACTTGGTATAGTAATCAAATAAGTCATTGAAATTAGTGTTGGTGGTGTACTGCCCTAAATTGCCCGGTCCACCGCTGGAGATCAGCCTCTGCGCCAGATAAGCATGTGCCATTTCGTGTATAAATGTTCCGGCAACCTCCCAGGAGGGCCTTTTAAGAGTGGAGCTATTTATAAAGATAGAAACATTAGTGTTCCCAATAGTGTAATTCGTTGTCCCATTTGCTGGGTTGCCTTTAGAATCAGTCAGATCAGCTTTCAGTTTAAAGGTTACATTATACTTGGTACTGTTCTTAAACTCTACCAGAAACTTTTCATAAGCAATATTTTCAGGTATCAACTTATCATAGATACAGTTTGCAATGGGGTTATACTCTATGCTTTTATCTTTATCAACACTCCTTATCAGGCTAGGCTGCACAGGCTCAGCCACGCCAATGAGCTCGTTGCCCGGGTCCAGGGGCTCGCCAGTTGCCGGGTCAGTACCGCTTCCAGTGCCAGGGTCGCTGTAGGTGGGCGTGCCGCCGGTGCCTCCGCCTCCGTAGTAGGGATCGCCGCTCCCGTCATCCGGGATAAAGGAGCCGCCGCCCTCGTCGCAGTCTCCTGCCGTAACCTCTATCACCAGCACCATCTCCGACTCGTCGCAGGGCTGCTCAAACTCCAGGCCTGTTTTTGAGGATGTGCCGGAGAAGCCCCCTGTGCACTCGTAGTAAGATTTAATGTCTTCTATGCAGTCATAGGTGGTGTTTACGGCATTGCCGGCAAGCACGCTGTTGGTGCCCGCGTCTCTTTGCCCTTCGCCAAGTTTGCCTCCTGTCAGGTGCTGTTGACCGAAAAGCTTTCCCTGCAGGTCGTAGCGGGAGACAGTGCCCGTGAACCTGCCGAAGTCCAGCCTGCCCTTCGCTGTGATGGGAAGCGGGCCTGTAGCCTCGTACCGTAAGATAAAACCGATGTAGCCGCCTTTCACCTGCTGTAGTACCAGGTTGGAGAAGCTGTTCGGGGTTGTCGCAGTAGGTAGCGCCATGGAGTAAGTATAGGCCGTGCCTGATGTTTGTAGAACCTTGATAATGTCCTCCGTGTCAGGGGCCGAGTAAGAAGGAGCTGTGGAGTTTACAGCGTACTCCCTATACTGTATGGCGTTTAGTTTATGTAGTGCCGCTGCTAATTTTGGTTCCAGCTTTAAGGTTGTATGCGACGCCTTTAATCCTGATCGGTCAGGAGCAGGCTCAGCAATATCCTGCTCCAGCGTCTGGCAGGCAGAAACGAATACCAATAGCAAAAGGAGCTTTGCTAGTCAGGGGTGTTTGTTTTTCATTAAAATAGGCTGTGTAGGGGTTCCTTATCAAGAATATATATTATTATATGTAAATATAGGAATAATATTGCTATATATATGAATAAATTACCTGAAAAAAAATTAGAGCGGAAAAAACGTAAACGTTGCAGAAGCATTAGCATATTATCCTGCTTGAGATGTAATTCCGGTAAATTTTATAGCTTTAAAAGTAAAGCCGCTTTTTTGGCAGGCAGAAGTATAAGGTTAATTCATTGATAAAAAGCACAAGGCCCGCTACTAGGGTAGCGGGCCTTGTGCTTACAAATAAACCGGCTGCTGTTAAAAGTTTGGAGACAGCAGGTACTTGTTGTAGAAATCGTCAATTACCTTCACGGCTTCGGAGGCATCATCCACGATGTGGATCAGGTCCAGGTCCTCGGGACTGATGTTGCTCTCCGCGTGCAGCATCACCTCCTCTATCCACTTGAACAGGCCCTCCCAGTAAGAGCGGCCCACCAGCACGATCGGGAATGCACCGATCTTCTTGGTCTGGATCAGCGTGATTGCCTCGAACAGCTCATCGAGCGTGCCAAAGCCGCCGGGCATCACCACAAAACCCTGTGCATACTTCACGAACATCACCTTGCGCACAAAGAAATAATCGAAGTTAATCAGCTTGTCAGAGTCGATGTAGATGTTGTTGAACTGCTCGAAAGGCAACTGAATGTTCAGGCCAACTGACTTGCCCCCTTCGGAGTGTGCCCCTTTGTTGCCTGCTTCCATAATGCCCGGGCCACCACCCGTAATTACGCCGTAACCGTGGCGTACCAGCTTGGCGGCAATCTCCTCGGCCATAACGTAATAATTGTGCGTGTTTTTAGTGCGGGCCGAGCCGAAGATAGAAACACATGGGCCGATCTTGGCCATTTTCTCGAACCCTTCCACGAACTCCGACATCACCTTAAAGATCTGCCAGGAGTCGGCTATCTTAATCTCGTTCCAGTCTTTGTCTACAAATGCCTGGCGGATTTTCTTGTCCTCGGGCGAGGCCTGTGCCTGTCCGTTCTCACGTAAATCACTTACCGATCTTGCTTTGTTTTCGTTTACATCAGGTTTTAAGATGGTCTGGCCACTGCCCGTGTTAAGCTCCTGCTCGTTGAGCTTCGTTTTGCTTGTCTTTCTAAGCTTTGTCATAATTTTTTCTTCATCTTCATCGCAGAGGCAACTGCCCCTGAGCGCCTTTGTGCAAAGCGCGCATCATCTAAAATAATAATTTAAAAAGGATGGCTTGTCGTACGCATGGGTACTGCAAAAAATCCGGGGGTGTAAATATATTGAAATTATGGGAGACAAATGGCAATATATTGGCTCCCAGCATTAAGTTCTTAAAACAAGGTTCAGCTATTTAGAGCGTATCGCGATAACAGGGTCTAGGTTCGAGGCCAAAACCGCCGGAATTATACCGGAAAGCATTCCTATCACGGCCGATACGCCAAGCCCGAGTATAATGTTGTTCACCGATAGTGATACCGCCATCATGTCCTGGGGGATGAGGGTGAGCAAAAACACCAGCAAAATGCCTATGCCTCCGCCAATTAGGCTCAGGAAAACTGACTCGAAAAGGAACTGGAAAAGTATAAAATAATTTTTCGCTCCCAACGATTTCTGGATGCCGATGATATTGGTGCGCTCTTTTACCGACACAAACATGATGTTGGCAATACCGAAGCCACCCACCAGAATGGCGAAGCCCCCTATTACCCAGCCGGCCAGGCCAACCACCTCAAAAAAGCCTCCGATGGCCTGCGTGGCCATTTCAGGGCGGTTCAGGGCAAAGTTATCCTCATCGCGCGGGCGCATGCCCCTGATGTTGCGCATCAGGCCGCGTATCTCATACTCCAGTTCCAGCAATCCATGGTCTTCTTCACGGCCTTTTACTGCAATCGTGGAACCAATGCCATCCGGACCTACATCAAACATCTTGGCAAAGGTGCCATAAGGTACTACCCCCATCTGGTCAAAGTTCGGCAGGCCAAAAAGGCTTTCGCCCTGCTTCTCCATCACCCCGATAACCATTAACTTTTGGCCGGCAACTTTTACTTCCTGACCCAGTGGCTCGGTATAAGGGAAAAGCGCCTCAGCCATCTCATGGCCTATAATCACTACATTTCGGGCTGCATCTACTTCCTGCGGCACAAAATAACGCCCTGCTTCCACTGGCACGTCGGCTACTTTATTATACTCGTAAGTTACACCCAGCAAACCAGCCTTCGAGAAACTGTTGCTGCCTTGCTTAAAAGTAGTATTGCCTTTATCGGCAAAAATAGCGGTACCGGCATCATTTGTCAGGCTGCGTTCCAACAATCTGAACTCACGCATATTCGGCTCGGGCCTCTGAAAATATTTCCACCAGGGGTAGTTGCCACCAAATGCCCAGGGCCACTTCTGCACATAAATCACTTTGTCACCAATAAAGCTCATGCTGTCGCGCACGTTCCGCTCCAGCGAGTCGACGAGCGTAAAAACAGAGATAATGGCAAATATACCGATCGTAACGCCCAGCAAAGAGAGAATGGTGCGCAACAGATTGGCACGAAGGGCCTGCCAGGCAAACCGAAAACTTTCCGCTATCAAGCGTAGGTATATCATGGGTTAATCTTAATACGGATCGTAAAGACTGAAGTAATTTGCTTAAAAGTAAGAATATTTCAGCCAAACTGCGTAAATTTGCGGTCTGATTTTTTGTTTTTTTGTAGATGAATGTAGCGAAACCTTGTACTCAGTTTCGCGCGTTACTACCAGAAGACACATAAGGTAAATGACCCCAAATACCGTAATATTTGATATATGAAATTATCTGAATTCAAATTCGAGCTTCCCGAAGAACTTCTGGCCACACACCCTTCCGAAAACCGCGACGAGTCGCGCATGATGGTGCTGCACCGCTCCACGGGTAAAATTGAGCACCGCGTGTTCAAGGATATCCTGGAGTATTTTGATGACGGCGATGTGATGGTGGTGAACGACACGAAGGTTTTCCCGGCCCGGCTTTACGGCAATAAAGAGAAGACCGGCGCCAAGATAGAGGTTTTCCTGCTGCGCGAGCTTAACAAAGATATTCACCTGTGGGATGTGCTGGTTGATCCGGCCCGTAAGATCCGTGTGGGCAACAAGCTATACTTCGGCGACAGCGACCTGGTGGCAGAGGTAATCGATAACACCACCTCACGCGGACGTACCATTAAGTTTTTGTTTGACGGCACGGACGAGGAGTTTTACAAAACGATCAACGACCTGGGCGAAACGCCGCTTCCTAAATACATCAAGCGTGAGGCCGAGCCCGAGGACAGAGAGCGCTATCAGACAGTGTATGCCAAGAACGTGGGCGCGGTGGCAGCACCTACCGCAGGGCTGCATTTCACCAAAGAGGTGATGAAGCGCCTGGAGATCAAAGGTGTGGATGTGACCCCGATTACGCTGCACGTAGGGCTTGGCACTTTCCGTCCGGTGGATGTGGAAGACCTGACCAAGCACAAGATGGACTCTGAGAACTTCATGGTATCTGCGGAGACTGCCGACATGGTGAACAACGCCCTGGACCACAAGAAGCGTGTATGCGCCATAGGTACCACCACCATGCGCGCCCTGGAGTCTTCGGTGTCGGCTAGTGGCCGCCTAAAGCCGAACGAAGGATGGACGGATCGTTTTATTTTTCCTCCATACGAGTTTAAGATAGCAAACAGCCTGCTTACCAACTTCCACATGCCCGAAAGCACCCTGCTGATGATGGCTGCCGCCTTTGGAGGTTACGAACTGGTGATGGAAGCCTACCAGCAAGCCCTGAAAGAGAAATACCGTTTCTTTAGCTACGGCGACGTAATGCTGATCCTGTAACGGATACTTTTTGAAAGTACAAGAACATGACAAAAAGCCCCGGCCATGCAGGCCGGGGCTTTTTTGATGGGCAGAACTCAAAACGATTATCTTTGTGCTATGGCGCAACTCCCGGAATACGCAATAATTGTGGCAGGTGGCTCGGGTAGCCGCATGCAACACGACAAGCCCAAGCAGTTTATTGAGCTGGCGGGCAAACCCATTCTGATGCATACCATCGCACGGTTTCACCAGTATAACCCTGCCACACGCCTGGTAGTGGTATTGCCGCAAGACCAACTTGCCACATGGCGGGAGTTGTGTAAGCAGCATGCCTTTAAGCTATTTCATATGACCGTGCCGGGAGCGGCCACTCGCTTTGGTTCTGTAAAAAATGGCCTGGATGCCGTGCAGAAAGAGGCATTGGTGGCAGTGCATGATGGGGTTAGGCCCTTTGTGGCTGTGGAAATCATACGCGCCGCCTTCCAGGCCGCCGCCCTGCATGGCAGTGCCGTCGTGGCGGTATCTCCAAAAGACTCCATCAGGGAGTTAACCGATGAAGGAAGCAAAGCAGTGCCTAGGGGGAATTACAAGCTGGTGCAAACGCCGCAGTGTTTCCGGGCAAGCATCCTGCGCAAGGCCTACGAGCAGCCGGAGCAGGAGCGCTTCACTGACGATGCCTCCGTAGTAGAGAACACAGGCGAGAAGATAACGCTAGTGGAGGGTAGTTACCGCAACATCAAAATCACCACTCCAGAAGACCTGATTCTTGGCCAGGCCTTCGCCCAAGGGGAGATGCTGGGTTAGGGTTGTTTGTGGTTGCTAGAGCACCGGCTGCCGCTCAGCTTCTAGAAAAGCCTGGTTTGCATGTACTGTTTCCGGTGTAATGGTCTCCAGTTCAGGGTTGGGTTTGGAAAGGTTTAACAAATAGCCGTGCAGGGGCACCAGGTTATAGAGGTCGTGGGTGATGCAGAGCACGGTTTTTCCATTTCGGAGGGTCCATTCCTGCAACAGGCTGAACACCTGATTTTTATAGTACACATCCAGTTGCTGCGTGGGTTCATCCAGTAGCACAATGTCGGCATCCTGCAGTATAAGCTGCGCCAGCCAAACCAATTGCTGCTCACCGCCGGACAGGGTAGTAAAATCATGGTCGATGAGGTGGGCCAACTGCAACTGCGCCAGTATCTGGGCCGCCTGCGCATAATCTGCAGCACTGTAGTCTTCAAAAAACCGCTTCTTCCGGAACAGGCCCATCACCACCAGGTCGTGCACCCTGATCGGGAAATTGATGGTGTTTTTTTGAGGGAGATAGGATAAGGTTCCGCTTTCAGCGGGGTTAGGCAGCTCTTTCAGGTCCTGCCCTTTAACGAGCAGTTGCCCCTGGTAGGGCAGCTTTTGCTGAAACGCCTTAAAAAGCGTTGTTTTTCCGGCTCCATTATGGCCGATGACGGCCACGAATGCAGGGGAGGGGATAGAAAAAGAAAGGTTGCGAATCAGGACCCTCTGGCCATAACCCGCAACCAAGTTCTTTGCTTCAACGATCAAGTTCTTTTAAATTAGCATGGTGCATGTGGGGTGGTGCCGTATATCTGGCCGTTCTTAACCAGGTATGCTAGCAGCCCCAGCGTGCCGCATTAATTCTTAGTACTCGTCTTCGTTAAACATGAAATCCTCTTTGGTAGGGTAATCAGGCCAGATCTCTTCGATGTTCTCGTAAGGCTGTCCATCATCTTCAAGCGCCTGCAGGTTTTCTACAACTTCCATGGGGGCGCCAGAGCGGATTGAAAAATCGATAAGCTCATCTTTGGTGGCTGGCCAGGGCGCATCCTCCAGGTATGAAGCTAATTCAAGTGTCCAGTACATAGTATTTTCTCCTTTAACTTATTGGCTAATTCAAATAGTTTGCAAAAGTATAAATAAAACTAAAAACAAAAATTTTTAGCAACAAATAATTGCTTTTTTGTCTGTTTTTACCAAAACAACGCAAACAAACTGCAAATGTTCAAAATGGGCAGATATATTTTGTGCTATTCCGGCGGCGCTGTAACAAAGGATGCAGGAGCAGGCTTTTATGCGGGGTGTACCACAAAAAAGCCGCCAATAATCAGGTTACCGGCGGCTTTCTTTAAAAATATTCCGGGGCTTATTTCTCAATGGCACTCAGCTGGCCTTTAAACACCTCAATCAGTTCCTGCTTGGTGTTGATCTTGCGCTTAAAGTTCCGGATCTTACCCTGCAGCATGCTCCGGAACGAGTCGCTGCCTGCCGACTCGCTTAGCTTATCGAGGTTGCTCTCCAGTACCTCCAGCTCGGTCTTATCTGATTTAATAAATTCTTTCAGCGCACTGATGCGGGCCTGCAAGCCATCCGTTTCGGAGGGTGTTTCGTTGGCCGCCTGCTGGCGCTTGCGGATGTAGTGCTCCAGGCTGCTCATTTCAAACACCTTGTCGCAGGCTTTTATAAAGCGCTCCCAGATCATGTCGGAAACGGACGGATGCACGGGGCCGGCTTTCTTCCACTCGGCCTGCAGCTCTTTGGCGCGCCTTACGGCATCGCTCAGGCTGTTTTGCTGCAAAAGCCTTTCCGCCTCGCTGGCCAGCTCTTTCTTGCGCTCCAGGTTCTGCTCGTAGTACTTGTCCTTCGATTCCGTTTTCTCGTTGTTGATCTTCTGTTTCAGGCGATCAAAGAAGTGGTTGTGCGCACGCCGGAAATCAGACCACAGCTTGGTCGTGGTTTTACGGGGCAGGTTGCCGCCCACTTCTTTCCACTGGGTTTGCAGCTGCTTCAGCTTCGCGGTGGTCTCTTCCCACTCCTCCGAATTCTGCAGGGCATACGATTTCTGGATCAGCTCGCGGTACCGCTCGTAAGTGCGGTTGAGCATGCGTTTCTTGTCTTCGAAGAAGTTTTTCTTGCGCTCAAAGAAATCGTCTATGGTTGTTCTGAAGCGTAGCTCCAACTCCTCGGTAAGCTCTTTCTCTATGGGGCCGGTTTTGATCCAGGTAGCACGCAGTTCCTTCAGCTTATCGGTCGCCTCTTTCCACTCGATGTTCTCGCTTTGGGTTTCAGCCTCCTGAATCAGGCTGAGCTTGATCGTTAGGTTCTTCTCCCGGTTTTGTTTGATCGTTTCGTTGATCTCTTCTTCGGACTGGTTTAAGGCCTGGTAGGTTTTCTCGAAATCGCCCAGGGCGTCGTAGCTGCCTACCAGCTCTTTCATGTGCAGCACCTTCATCAAAAAGGAGCCTTTGTTCTCGGAGGTTGCGATGCGTTCTAACAGGCTGTTAACTTTGTCCTGGAACATACCGAAACGCTTGGCGAAGTATACCAGCGAATCATCTTCAGACTCTTTCACGTCGCCTACCTGGCGGGCAGGGTAGTTCATGAAAGGCTTCAGCCACACTTGCTGGTCCTGAATAAAGCCATACTTTTTGGCTTCTTCCAATAGGTCGTTGTTTTCCATGTTACTGGATCGGGTTTAGCGTCGAAAATAGGGTAATGCGGTCAATTTTAAACTAACTTTAACATACGCAGGTTCATATGCATCGTTTGCCTGGTGCTAAAATAAGTCTGGGCACATTTTACCCATACAGTTTTGTTACAAGTTTAATGATTTCGGCGCAATTTTGTGAAGCGTAAACACATGAATTTTTGCGATATTTGTAAATGAGTGCGTAATACGGCACTAAACTGTACTGTGGGCCTGCGCTGTAGCCGGCAGGCACTTGGAAAAGCAAAGGCTACCGGGAAAAAATTAGGGAAAAAATTATAAATTGAAGCATGAGTAACGAAACGATTATTTTCTCCATGGCGGGGGTTAGCAAAATCTACCCTCCAAAGAAACAAGTACTTAAAAATATCTACCTGTCGTTTTTCTATGGCGCTAAAATTGGCGTGCTGGGCCTCAACGGCTCCGGTAAGTCAAGCTTGCTCAAGATCATCGCAGGCATAGACAAGGAGATTCAGGGCGAAGTGGTGTGGTCGCCGGGGTATACGGTGGGCTACCTGGAACAGGAGCCGCAACTGGACCCGGCTAAAACGGTGCGTGAGGTGATTGAGGAAGGCGTGAGTGAGGTAGTGAGCCTGCTCCGTGAGTTCGACGAGATCAACATGAAGTTCGCCGAGGAGATGACCGACGATGAGATGAACAAGCTGATCGGACGCCAGGGCGAGGTGCAGGAAAAACTGGACCAGCTGAATGCCTGGGAGCTGGACAACCGCCTGGAGCGCGCCATGGATGCCCTGCGCACACCCCCCGAAGATGCCATTATCGGCAACCTGTCGGGTGGTGAGAAGCGCCGCGTGGCCCTTTGCCGCCTGCTGCTGCAGGAGCCCGACGTGCTGTTGCTGGATGAGCCGACCAACCACCTCGATGCCGAGTCGGTGGACTGGCTGGAGCAGCACCTGAAGCAATACAAAGGCACGGTGATCGCCGTTACCCACGACCGTTACTTCCTGGACAATGTGGCTGGCTGGATTCTGGAGCTGGACCGTGGCGAAGGCATTCCGTGGAAAGGAAATTACAGCAGCTGGCTGGAGCAAAAGTCTAACCGACTGGCCTCGGAAGAGAAAACCGAGAGCAAGCGCCAGAAAACCCTGCAACGTGAGCTGGAGTGGGTTAAGATGGCACCCAAGGCCCGTCATGCCAAATCAAAGGCGCGTATCAGCCAGTATGATAAATTAGCAGGAGAAGAGGCCTCCAAGAAAGAAGAGAAACTGGAGCTGTTTATACCCGATGGCCCACGCCTGGGAAGCCAAGTGATCGAGGCGCACCACGTTAGCAAGGCCTATGGCGATAAACTGCTGTTTGACGACCTGAACTTTGCCTTGCCGCAGGGGGGGATTGTGGGGATCATCGGTCCGAATGGCGCGGGTAAAACAACCCTGTTCAAACTGATTACGGGGCAGGAGCAGCCTGATGCCGGCGAGTTTGTGGTAGGTTCTACAGTGCAGATATCCTACGTAGATCAGGAGCATGTGAACCTGGACCCGACCAAGTCGGTGTTTGAGGTGATCACTGGCGGAACGGAGCACATGATCATGGCAGGCCGCCAGGTGGTGTCACGGGCCTACGTTAGCAAGTTCAACTTTTCGGGGGGCGACCAGGAGAAGAAGGTAGAGAAGCTGTCGGGCGGGGAGCGCAACCGCGTGCACCTGGCCATGACGCTGAAAGAAGGCGGCAACCTGCTGCTGCTCGATGAGCCCACCAACGACCTGGACGTGAACGCGATCCGGGCCTTGGAAGATGCTTTGGAGAACTTTGCCGGTTGCGCCGTGATCATCTCACACGACCGCTGGTTCCTGGACCGCATCTGCACGCACATCCTGGCTTTTGAAGGCGAGTCGCAGGTGTATTATTTCGAGGGGAACTACTCGGACTACGAAGAGAACAAGAAAAAACGCATGGGCGATGTGGAGCCGAAGCGTATCCGTTATAAAAAACTGGTGTAAGTTGAGCCAGTAATAACCAAACACAGGGGTGCCGGTGCTCCTGCTGAAGCATAAAAAGAGGCCGTTGCAATCTGCAACGGCCTCTTTTTATGCTTTGTGCCTTACTGTGAAAAAGGGCTCTAGTCCCCAGCTATTTCACCTTCACAAACTTCAGCTCCTCGAAATGGAAATCCGGGTTGTCGGAATCCAGACGCATTTGGGCAATGCCGCCGTCCTCGCCAGCTAAAAACCGCACGTTGGTCGGGTGCAGCAGGGCGTAGTCGTTTTTCCAGTCCAGGTTAAAAATATCGTGCTGCCAGAAGCTAAGTGTTCCGCCTAAAGTAGGGGCGGGGGCCAGGTGCAGTTCCAGTTTCCCGTCTCTGAGCGTGATAGTGGCATCGCCGTAAAGTTCGCTGTGGTAGGTGCCCGCATAGGCTGCCAGGGCGCGGGCCGGGGTGTTCTTACGCGGCTTCTTCTGCTGCGGCTTTTTAGTGGCAGTGGCTTCCTGCTCCTGCTTTGCCTTGGCCATGGCGTCGAGGCTAAGCTGGCTCCAGTCGCGGCCATTGGCCAAACCCAGGAACTGATCTACGGTGTAGTTGGCCAAAGGGGCCATCATGCTGCTCATGCTGTTGGTAAATATAACTATGCCCAGATGCTCCTCCGGCACCAGCACGGTGCGGCTGTTCATGCCCTCGTGGCCCCCGCCGTGGTACACCAGCTTGCGGCCTTCGTAGTCGCTTAAGAACCAGCCCAGCCCCGCAGCGGCAAAGTGTGTGGAGGGTGTTATCTCCTCTGATCTTTTAGATACAGGGAAGGGGTTGTGCGCTGTCCACATGTTGCGGCTGGCCTCTTCGCTGAAGATGCGTTTCCCTTTAAACGTGCCGTGGTTCAGTTGCAGGCGCATCCATTGGGCCTGCTGGTTTACGCTGGTGAAAATACCCGCTGCCGGGTTCCAGCTATCCCAGGCCGTGAAGGTGGTGGCGTAAGGCTTGCCTTTGTCATCGAAACCATGCGGCGAGGCAACGTTTTGTACCCCTTTCAGGTCGTTTACCGAGGTGTAGGTGCGGTTCATGGCCAGCGGCTGCAGGAAAGTTTCCTTGATATAGGTCTCCCAGGGTTTGCCGGTAACGCTTTCTATCACCGCGCCCGCCGTTATAAACATCAGGTTAGAGTAGCCATACCCATCCCTGAAACCATAGGCCGGCTCCAGGTAACGCATGCGCCTGATGATCTCCTCGCGGCTGTAAGTGGTGTTGTACCAAAGCAGGTCCCCGGCAAATGTTCCAAGGCCTGCCCGATGGCTCAGCAGGTCCTCGATGGTCAGGTTTTCCGTCACGAACGGGTCGTAGAGTTGCAGGTAGGGCAGGTACTGGTTCACCTTGTCCGTCCATTTAATTTTACCTGCATCCACCAAAGTGGCCAGGGCCGCCGCGGTATAGGCTTTGGTATTGGAGGCAATGCCAAACAGCGTGTTGGCATCTACCTGCCCACCCGACTTGTTGTTCAGCACGCCGTAGCCTTTGGCAAATACCACCGAGTCGTTCTTGACGATGGCGATGGCCATGCCCGGCACATCCCAGTCTCTAAGCGCTTTCTGGTAATAGGCATCTAGTTTACCGAAATCGACCTGGGTTTTTGTCTGGGCCTGTGCCTGGGGCACGAACAAGAAAATAGAAACGACTAACAGAAGGGCCATTAATCGCTGATGGAGAGATATTTTAGTTATCATCTGGAATATAGCTTGTTTGTAATGTAGCAAGATACTGAGAGTATGCTTAAATTTCGTTTTTGCGTGCTAAAATTAAACAGACGCTTATTTTAGCCTCCGCTAAAAAGTGGCCTAACAGCGTGGCTATACTTTCGTATCTTGCTGTACCCGATTTAACCACCTACCATGGCAAGGCAAACCATAGACCCTGGACTAGGGGAAAAGTATAACAGACGTACCAAACGGCTGATTAACAGAGACGGCACGTTTAACATTGTCAGGCGCGGCAGCCAGGCGAGTGTGCACGACTCGTATCAGTACATCACTACCAGATCGGTGGGGCAACTGGCCCTGGTTATCCTGGGCTTCTACCTGCTGATTAACTTCCTGTTTGCTTTGCTTTACGTATGGTGCGGGGTAGAGAACCTGCATGGGGCTGACCCGGCGCTTTCCCCGTTTTTGAACGCGTACTTCTTTAGCGTACAAACCTTTACCACGGTTGGCTACGGGGTGCTTTCGCCGCATGGCCTGGCTACCAACCTGGTCGTTACCCTCGAGTCGCTGTTGGGCTGGGTGGGGTTTGCCATTATAACAGGCGTGGTATACAGGCGCTTTTCTAAACCCACCGCACGCATACTCTACAGTAACAATGCCGTGATAGCCCCTTACGGAGACGGGGAGAGTTTGCAGTTCAGGATCGCCAACAAGCGCAGCAACGTGTTGATGGAGATGGAGGCAGAGGTTATTCTGATGGTGCATGACCCGGTTACGTATCATCGCCGCTACTTTAACCTGCAGTTGGAGCGGTCCAGTGTCCATTTCTTCCCGCTCAACTGGACCATCGTTCACCCCATCACTGTAGACAGCCCCTTGCACGGGGTTGGTCCGGCAGGGTTGGAGGAGCAGGACGCCGAACTGCTGGTTCTGATCAAAGGCTACGATGAAACTTTCGGGCAGAACATCCATTCGCGCTTCTCTTACCGTTACAGCGAGATCTTGTGGAATACCCGCTTTAAAAGAGCCTATGATACCGATGCATCCGGCGAAACAGTTTTTAACCTCCTAAAGCTGCACGAGACGGAGCCAGTAGCGGCAGATACAGCCATATGAGCGTGGTTTACCTCCGGCATGCAGAAATCGACAAGCCCCAGTGGGATGCGCTGATCACGCAATCGGAGCAGGGGCAGGTGTATGCGCTGTCGTGGTACCTGGATGTGGTGGCCCCGGCGTGGGAGGCAGTGGTGCAGCTAAACGATGCAGGCAAGTATGAAGTGGTGATGCCGGTGCCGTGGGGCCGGAAGCTAGGCATGCGCTACGTGCGGCAACCACAATTTTGCCAGCAACTGGGGCTGTACAGCAAGCATGGATGTATTCCGGATGCAGTGTATCAGCTATTTGTACAGGAGCTGGAGGCGCGGTTCCGGTATGTGGCGGGCTACCAGTTTAACACCGCCAACCAGCTGCCGCCGGCGCTACAGCCAGGCCAGACCTACACGCTCTACCTGCACCTGCACACAACCTACGAACAGCTGCGGCAGCACTACACCCGCGACAGAAACATAAACCTGAAGCGAGCCCTGAAGGCGGGCGTGCAGCTGCAGCAAAGCGATAACCTGGAGCCGCTGATCCATTTCTTTAAAACCGAAACGGCCGGTAAAATTTACGGGGGCGTGTCGGAGGCTTCGTATGCCATGTTGCGCGATCTGTACCAGGAACTGCACAAGCGTAACCTGAGCCGCCTTTTTTATACTTCGGATGCACAGGGCAGCCAGCATGCCGGTTGCCTGTTTGTTGTGTGGCGCAACCGGGTGGTGTACCTCTTTAACGCTGCCGCCGCGCATGGGCGTAAGCTGAACGGGCGCACCCTGATGCTGGACCACATGATAAAGCAGTATGCCGGCCAGCACTACACCTTCGATTTTGAAAGCCCGGATGACAGTGAACCCGATATCGTGCATTTCTACAGAAGCTTTGGCGCCCAAACCATGCCTATTCCTGTGCTGACGTATAACCGCTTGCCGAAAAGTATACAACTGGTGCGTGCGTTCAGAATGAAGCTGGTGCGGCGGCTGCAAGGTAGTTAAACGGGGAGGCTACTGGTCGCCCTCCGCGCGGGGTTTGTGAGGCCCGGTTTCGTATTCCTTCTTCTCCATTTCCAGGCGCTCCAGTTCTGCTGCTGTTAAAGCCTTCGGAAACGTGCTGAGGTCTGGCTGGCCTGCGTCTACCCAGGCAGTGTACCAATAACTGGCGGTGGCACGTATGGCCAGCCGCATCTGCCGCTCTACCTGGCCGTGCAGGCGGTTGCTGTATGCCGTTGAAAAGGGGCGGGAGTAAACGCGGGTGGTCAGGTTGTTGCGCACCTCAAAGCCATACTTTTTCTCTTCGTCAAATTCCTGTGTCAGTTGCCGTTCCAGGTATAAAACCGAATCCAGGGCCGTGTTGGCACTGGCTACCAGTTGCCAGGCTTTCACCTGCGGGCGCTCGATGTACAATGCCTGCCCCACAAAAAAATCGAAGTTATCAGAGAAAAGCTCAGGCAGGCGTGTCTCCCAGAAAGCATGGATGCCGCGTTGCCCGGTAAACTGGCCGTTGTAGTTTTGTGTGGTGTGCAGCGGTACGCAGGCGTCGGCCACGTAATGGCCCATTTCGGTGCTCATACGCAGGATCTTGTCCAGGTTCCGTTCTTTGAACGCCTGCGTGAGCTGGTATTTCATAAAGTTGATATGCCAGGGCACAATGCCATAGGCCATCAGGGTGTCTTCGGTATAAAGCTCCACGGCCTGCTGCCAATACCGGGGCAGTTTATAAAGCGCACTGTCGCCATACACGTCCAGGTCGATGTAATGGCGCGGGGCCTCGTTGGCAACAGCATAGCGGCGCTTGTCGGGGTTTACGGCGTTTTCGGTGATGTAGCGGATGTGTTTTTTGTAGAACCCTACCATTTCAGGGGGCAAAGCAAACACGGCCAGTCGGTTAATGCGCTGGTGCGCAAAAAAGCCCCAGCCAAAACCGGGGAGGGGCAGCAGCAAAATGCTGAGCAGCAGGATAGCTTTAAGTTTAGGAGCCATACTTGCCATGTACGGGATAAAGCAGGCACAGATTATATTTTGCGTCTACAGCGGGATATAAACGCGGAGAGGACGGGGTACTAAATTTTATAAATACAAAGGGGGCCGCATTACCTCCCTGTGTTTTGATCCTGCCACAGAACGGTAAGGTAGCGTTCGTAATCGCGAAGCAAAACCAATCTCTGAAATGTGGGATAATAAAAAAGAATAGTTATGTTTACAAGTATGCTACGTGCTGCTCCTGCCATGAAAATAGAATCTATTATTTGGGTCATACTGCTTTCTATCTCCTTTACCTCCTGTAAAAAAGAGGCTGGAGATGCCCAAAAAACCATCTATATCTAAATTTAAAAAACACTTATGAATGTAAAGCTACGAAGCTGCCTGTTACTGATATTCTTGTTGAGCGCCACGCCACTTTTTGCTCAAACTGACTCCGATGGCGTAACCCGTAAGGTGATCAGCAACGGGGTAGGGCTGGGAGCAGTGATTGCGGTGGTTGCCTCCTGGTCGCGGAGCAGGTCAATTCTTTGGGCAATTATACACGGTTTGCTCAGCTGGTTGTATGTGATCTATTTTGCAGTAACCAGAAGCGCTAACGACTAAGCCAAACGGCTGCAAGTAGCGCACCAGTCAGGGGGAGGTGGCCGCAGGGGCACCTCCCCCTGACTTCTTTAAAGCTCAGCCGCTCTCACACGACTACAAAACTGCAGCGGCTTTGCTGATGCTGTGTTTGTACCCCCGCTATTTGTTAACCTCTTGTGCTGTGCTAAGTATATAACTCAGGTTGCGGTATATAAGATACTTTGAAGGTGTAAACCCACCCCTAGCCCCTCCAAGGAGGGGAGTTTTACTCGTGCATGTAATTCCCCTCCTCGGAGGGGCTAGGGGTGGGTTAATCGCAACTTGGGTTATATAGCTTACGACGTACAGAGTTTATAAAAACACACATGAGTAAAAACAGCGGGAAGATGAGTTTTAACGCTACCTGGTCTATGGCCGTGGGCGGTATGGTAGGAGGGGGTATATTTTCTGTATTGGGCGTGATCATCAGCAGCGCGGGGCAGTGGGCCTGGCTAAGCTTTATCCTGGCAGGACTTATTGCCCTTATCTCGGCGCACAGTTACAGCCAGTTATCTTTAAAGTATGAACAAAGTGGCGGGGCCTTTACATTCCTCAACGACATCAATCACAAAGGCCTGGCCGGCAGCCTGTCCTGGGTCCTGATCCTGGGGTATATTTTAACCATATCGGTGTATGCCTTTACTTTTGGCCATTATGTGGCGCACCTGTTTAATTGGGGAAGCTGGTTTCCGCGCGTGCTTGCCTTTGCCATTATTGCCTTGCTCACGCTAGTGAACATGCGGGGTGTCGGAGATTCATCCAGGGTAGAAGTGATCACTGTATGGGGGAAACTGTTTGTGCTTCTGGGGCTGGCCTTGTTTGGCATCGTGCACTGGGAGCCTGCACAGCTTACCGCCGGCATTGAGGCCAAGCCCTGGCATGCGGCCATTGTTGGCGCGGCCACCATTTTTATGGCCTACGAGGGTTTCCAGTTGCTGTCCTATGATTACGACGATATAAAAAATCCGAAGAAAACCCTGCCACGAGCCACCATTTCGGCTGTTATCGCTGTTATCGTTATTTATATACTGGTTGCTTTGGGTGCTACCATGCTGGTGGGTGCCGATGTGATTGTGCAGCAGAAGGAGGTTGCCTTATCCATAGCCGGAAAGCAGGCGCTCGGTGTAACCGGCCTGGTGCTGGTAACTATTGCGGCGGCGTTTTCTACGGGCTCAGCCATTAACGCTACTCTTTTCTCTACCGGAAGGCTGATGGAAACAGTGGCGGAAAAGAACGACCTGCCCCAGCTAATGGCAAAAGAGAACGCATCGGATATCCCTTATTACGCTATTATACTGATTGCCGGACTGGCCGCGACACTGGCAATCATCGGCTCGCTGGATATGCTGGTAGATGCCGCCAGCCTGATCTTTCTGATTACGTTCGGGACGGTGAATTTTATCGCCTACCGGCAAAAGATGAAGTATAAGTGGGTGAGCCTTGTGGGTGCTGCCGGCTGCCTGGTGGCTATTGTGCTCTCGTCGTATAAACAGTTTCAGACCAGGCCTATTCCGTTGCTGGTCATGATCGGGCTGATTGCGGTGGCGCTGCTAGGCAGGCCGTATATCCTGAAAAAGATGAACGGATAGATAGCCCTCTTTATGCCTGCCAGAGCAGTAAATGGCGTTGTAGTTGTCGTTCGTTTTTATACTTTTACCGGGCAGGAATTAGCCCAGCTTTTCCTCCAGCACAGTGGGTAGTTCCAGGTCTGGCATGCTGCCCAAAAGCGTAAGCGCATGTGATGCCAGCTCGCGGGGTACCTGCCCTACCAAATGCTTTAACCTGCCGCCGTTATCCGGGAAAACATCAAAAATGCCGTACATATTGTCTGCTGTTCTGATGGCGAACCAGGCCGTGGTGTCGGGTTCTGCCTGTGCCATGGTTTCCGCTTTGCGCAAAAACTGTTCTACGTCCGTTTGGTGGCCCTCTTTGGCCTTAAAGGTTAATAGCACGGCCTTGGTGTTGGCTTGTGGCAGCTTACCAGCAGGCATCTTGCTGGCCAGCACATCGAGTTTCTGAATTTTGGGAGGTTCTGAAAGTAAGGTGCTTGCCTGCTGCACCAGGGTGGTTGCCACCGACCCTGTAAGGTGTTGTTCCCGCGCTTCCTCGTTCTCAAACACATCCACAATACCGTACTCCGCTTTCCCGAACCTGATGGCAAACCAGGCAACTGTGTTTACCTCCTGTTGCACCATGGGCAATGCAGCCCGCAGAAACGTTTCTACCTCGGCGTCTTTGCCTGGCTGCACTTCTAACCGAACGAGTAATCCTTTGCTGATCATAGGTATATGCTTAATTATGAGGGATATACGCCCCTTGCCGCAGCAGGAAGCGCCGTTAAATAGTTGGAGTATAGTTAACGGCCTGTTTCTTAATTGGTTATCTTGCAGGGCTGGCGGCTGTGTAGGGCAGTGGGCAAAGTATACTTTTCAGGCCTGGGGTTCATCAGGATTCTGAAGTGCTTTAAATCAAATCCATACTTTAAATAGGGCCTTTGCCGTTATTATATAGCTAAATATCTATACTGCTTATGAAATTGAAATTCTGGGAGAAACGCACCGCGAGCAAAGTCGCTGAAAAGAAGAGTGCAGGCAGGGAGTGGGGCGATGCCGTGCTGTTTGCCGTGGTGGCAGCCACCATCATCCGGTGGGCAACTTTCGAAGCCTTTGCCATTCCCACCTCCTCTATGGAGAAATCGTTGCTGGTAGGCGATTACCTTTTTGTGAGCAAGCTGCATTATGGTCCCCAAACGCCTTCTACGCCCTTGCAGGTGCCGCTCACGCACCAAACCATCTGGGGCACAGGTCTGGCCTCCTATTCCGATGCACTGCAGTTGCCGTCGTTCCGTTTACCGGGCTTCTCTGAGGTGGCGCACAACGATGCTGTGGTCTTTCACTATCCCGCCGAAAACAACCACCCCACCGACCTCAAAACATACTATATCAAGCGTTGCGTAGGCTTGCCCGGCGATTCGCTCCGTGTCCGCGACGGGCAGGTATACATTAATGGCATAGCCGCAGAAAACCCCAAAGAGCGGCAGTTTGAGTATTTTGTGGTTACGGAAAGGGTGCTGGACGATGCCTTTTTCAGACAACGCGGTATTACAGAGACTTATAGTATACAAGGTGGCTATATGGTGTTCACATCTCCTGCAAAAGCCAGGCAGTTAGCTGCGCTGGACTTTATTAAAGAAGCAAACCAAAGCAAGGCCGTGGCAGGCCGGGTTGCCGCCGACGTTTTTCCGCAGGCCCCCAACACCTATAAATGGAATCGGGATAATTACGGGCCGCTTTACATCCCGAAGCAGGGAGAAACCGTTGCCCTGAACCCCAAAACCCTTCCGCTTTACCAGCGCATCATCTTAAAGTATGAGCAAAACGAAAATGCAGCAGTGCGCGACGGCCAACTGTTTTTAGATGGGAAAGAAGTGAATACCTATACATTTAAACAGGATTACTTCTTTATGATGGGCGACAACCGCCACAATTCCCTCGACTCGCGCTACTGGGGATTTGTGCCTGAAGACCACCTGGTAGGCAAAGCGGTGTTTGTCTGGATGTCAGTAGACCCGGAGGCGGATTGGCTGCACAAAGTGCGTTGGAACAGGCTTTTTAGCCTGATAGAATAATCCCAAGAGTGGAGATAAGCACCGGCTGGTATAACGCTTCTATAAAAGTTTTATATTACATTAAATATATATAGTATATTCGTTAGTCCGATTCCGTTTAGCCGCCGGATTTGGGTGTATAGCAGGAGTTTATTCCTGCTATACACGAGTTGGTCGTGATTGGGTTATTTTCAGGTTTTAAAGTGGCGTGTCTTTCAGGCTTTTTAGGGGCAGGGGGGCATCAAAGGCCACTAAAGCGTACAACCGGTTGAAAAAGAGCCAGAGGAAGAATTGGGGTTTCTGACCCGAAGTCTTGCCTGGGCGTTGCCGGGAGAAAGCGCGTGCTTTCGGACGGTGGCGTCCAGGCAAGACTTCGGTGGGGCGAAGTTATACTTGAGAAGTGACAATGTCAAGTATGGAACTTGGCCCGAGGCGGCTCTTTTTCAACCGGTTGGCGGCAATAGAGAGGCCAGTGATTCAGTTAGTTTAGTCTTGCCTTAGGCCAGCCCGGAGCCCGGCGCCTCCGGCAACGTCGCCAATAGCACATTAACGGCATTGCCTGCGGCTAAAGCGCCACTTAGAATGGAGTTTAAAAGGAGAAAATAACCCAACCATGCAGGGTGCTTTCCCTAAAATAAAAAGTTCGCATTAATCCGGGGCAATGTCCGCATAACCCGGGAGAAAAAGGGAAAACACCCTCGACCAACACTGTCTAGATGCCATTGGAGGATTTTACTGAGCACAGCGATCCTCCAACGAGACACCATCTAGACTAAACGTTACCAGCAATTAAAAATATAGCCTATGCCTTTGAAAATGTGGTGAGCCTATGAGCAGTAGTAGCGACTTGAAGGGTATTAGGGAAATTATGGCAGCTGGAAAAGGATAATTTGTATGTATAAGGTTTACAGTTACTCAAAAGTTAAATTCGTTTTGTTGTGGTTCGCTCCACTTATACTTATATGTGTATTGGTAGTGCTGTTAATTGTACTTCTTGGACCAACTTGGGGACTTGTATTGGGTAGTCCGCTGTTGATTTTTGTAGTTGTTTACTGGGATTTTCTGCCTAAACGATTCGCAAAATCTATTCTACAGATTGATGTAGAAAAAGATGGAGTGTCAGTAGTGCAGCACAAACCATCTGTTTGGGCTAAGCCGCGTGAGTCATTGAGATTTGAACTTTCAGAATTGAAATCCTATAAGTACAAACCTTCACTAAACTTTACCACTTTCAAACTCAGGACTAAATCTGGAGAAGTATGCAAAATCCATAGCTATCATAAAGACTCGGACGATTTTGATAAATTTATAACAGCTTGCCTAAGGAGAGTAAAGGCCTATAATGAGAGAAAAAGTACAACTACATTTATTGAGAGGGAAAAGGTAATAATGGAGAATAAAAGCTTCCTTATCGCGGTAGTCTCTATAATAGTAGCACTAATTGTATGGGCAACTTATGGTGTAATAACAAGCAAAGCTGTAAACCCTACTGGTATCATCTATTTATGTATGGTTTTAGGGCCATTGGTTTGGGTAGTAAAAAACACAATCAAGGGGTTAAATACCTAAAGTTATCTGAGCAATTAGGAACAACAGAGAAGGGACAAAATAAAAGACTGGTAACCAAGTGCAGCCTTTTTGCTCGGCTCCGCCTCGCCCATCGGCTGCACGAGTACCGTTACCTTTCATTTGAAGCATTAAAGAATGAGCTATAAAATTGAAGTTCCTATAGACAAAAAAAAGATTGCACTATTATTGGTTGCAGCACTTGTTTTTGTTGCTTTGGGAACTTGGTTGATATATAATCCTGACAGATTTACCAACAATGGTTTAAAATTTAGAGTCAGTAGTCCTGTGTTTGTTCAAATTGTTGGCATTCTGGGTGTTTTGTTTTTTGGAGCAGCAGGAGTCTATGGAGTCATAAAGCTCTTAGACAAAAGAATGGGGCTTGTTATGAACTCAATTGGAGTAACTGATAACTCAAACGCATCTAGTATAGGTTTAATAGAGTGGAATGACATCCAAGAGATTAGAACAGAACAGGTAATGTCGACAAGGTTTCTTTTGATTGATGTGCATAATCCCGAAAAGTACATTGGCAGGGCGAAGGGTCTCCAAAAAGTATTTATGAAAGCAAATCTAAATCAATATGGGACCCCCATTTCTATTGCTTTAAGCACCCTCAGATGTGATTTTGAAGAATTAGAAGAATTGATTATAGCAGAATATAGAAAGAACAAATCGTAAGGTAACCACACCCATATGCCAGCTACGCCGCCTTATGGCCAAGTCCGTTGACCGTGATTGTGAATTTACGAGCTTTAAAAGTGGCGTGTCTTTCAGGCTTTTTTAGGTCTGGGCGGCATCAAAGGCCACTAAAGCTCAGCAACGATCAGAAAAAGAACCAAAGGC
>NZ_JBYZMQ010000015.1:0-49025 GCF_058216355.1 Pontibacter sp. GD13 | reverse complement strand
CACCTGTAGGGTTCGCCTCCAATGCCGCTAACCTAGTCTCATGATTCTGCACAGTGGCAGCTAATGCATCGTGCAAATCCTTCAGCGCCTTACCTTGCCTGGCATCTAGTACCTTACCTGCTGTTGCCTGATCCAGGGCATTGTAAATAGCAGCGGTGCTGATCTTATCGGTTGTGATCGAATCAATCAGCGCCTTGTTTGCTTTGATGTAGTCGCTGATCTCCTTAATGCTGTCCAGGTTCAGGTCATCCCCGTTCAACAATGCCTGAAGCCCTACAATTTTGTTGTAGAGCTTCAGCAGGGTATCGTCTGGTGATCCGTCTATGATCTGTGCTTTGGCAGCATCGATGTCTGTCTTTGAAGCTTTACCTGCCAGTGTCGTTTGTAGGTTCTCAACAGCGGTGATGGGAATCTTATCCTCTGACTTGTGCCAGAAGCTGTCAAACCACTCTGAAAACTGTGCTGCCGTGGGTTTTTTGCCGGTGGCGAACCAGTCTTTTAAAACGTTTCTTAAAACCATTTTAACAGTCTTTAATTGCCTGTGTACTCAATGAACATCACCACTCTGTAAGGGTTGAGCAGCGAGAATGGCTGGTTGTTCCCGACAGGCGAGATAGTGCCGGAAGAGATCACGTTCGGCTCGTTCAGGTAATTGTCGTTATCAGTGCCTCCCACTGTCTGATTTCCTGACGAGGAGGCCTTTTTGAGCAGTTGGTTAAATGATCCGTTGGCATGGTCGTGAGCAGGGAGCTGGCCAGTGGTCAGGGTGTGCTGCTTGTTACCGCCTGTTTTGCCTACTGTGTCAAAATCTACCTGAGCCGGATCATAACCCATCGGCAAGCGGCCTCTCCAGTCCACTACTTCAGCCCAACCAGGAGGAATCAGATTCGCCGGTTTCTTCCAGAGCACCATGCCGCCCCGGTGCTCCACGCCGTTCACATCTTTAACCGCTAAAAAAGGGGCGGCTACTTTCTCCAGTCTTTCGAGCCTGGCCAGTACGCCTTCCGAAGTGTTCTTTTTGAAGTTAGCCCACAAAAGGTTTGTCACGCCGTCATCGCCAAACGTGGCATGCCTGCGCACGATGGCCGGGTATGCTGATCCATCTTCGTAGTTCAGGCTTTCAGCTGCTTCCACGATCACCACTTTGTCTTGCTTGGCACCACCGAGAAAAGGCAGAATCTCACCGTTGATCACGACTACGCCGCTATCCACGTTGCCGCCGTTCTCGGCACATCCTGAAAGCACGTAGGTCTGGCCGCCCAGGTGAGCACCGTTTGCCGCTGTAAGTATGGAGTCCTGAAGGAAGGCCAGTATACCCTGGTCAAAAGGGAAGCCGCCTTGCTGGGTGAAGTCTATCTGGTTCATATTCTGTAGATGGTGTAGCGCTTGCTGGCTAGTTTATAAAAATTAACAAGTGATCTGAGTTCGTACATGTTGGAGGCCGTCAGCGGAACAGCATTCGGCACCCAAACAATAAAGTCGACCCCGGTATCGGAGTAGTCGTTTCGGTTATGCAGGTGAAGGGTTCCCAGTGCTTTGGGCTTATCCTCTTCCTTTGTATAAATAAAGAGTCTGTCCTTTGTGTAGCCATCGGTAATGTAAATGCGACGCAAAGCATTGTCGAACCTGTCGTTGAGCACCTTTTGCATGCTCCACACTTCCGGGCCGTGGTTGATTTTATAGATACTGGCATCCCGGTACTTCAAAAACTGCTCTGCCAGCTGAATAACAGGAGCGCAAAGCGAACGGAGCCAGGCATAGATTTTAGCCTTCCTCAAAAAACTGGGAAGGAGCCAAAGGATCAGCTTATTAAAGTCAATGTTATACATACTCCCTGTAGGTTATCTTAAGGTCAGCGTCGTCTACTCGTAAATGCCCGGCATCAGGCACATACCGCTCATCTATCTGGGTGTAAGGGAGCAGGCCATACTTTGCCTGGGAGGTTTTGATAACAGGGAACACAACGCCGTCCACTTTCTTAAGCTCATCAACCAGGCGGGTATTGGCAAACTCCCCATTGAACTCAAGCGACTTTAAATACTGTTTAATGGCGTTTTTAACAGGCTGCTGATCAGCGCCGTCAATTCGAGCCCCATCAGCACGCAACACAAGCGGGTTATACCAGATTTCCAGTTCAAGCTTGAGAGAATCATGCTCCAGGCTCTCTGCCGTTACCTTAACACCAGCGTCCTTTCTTAATTCTATGTATTCCTTGAAGGCAGCCACCTGATCCGGGCTCATGGGCTCGAATTCACCGTTTACCTCTGTTACCGCTTTGATCCTTAACCTTCCATCTATTTCGGTCACAGCGGCCTGCTTCACGATTCTGCGCTCATCTATCTGCTGCTCTGTCAGGCCTGTGTTGTCATACTCGCCGGTGTCCGGTACCAGGTTCTGCCCATATTGAAACTCAAGGGCCATGTCTCGGTACCAACGCTCTCCATGTGGCTTTTTGGTGGCGATGATCTCATCCACTTCCTCCTTATGCAGGTCGAAGAGCTTCTCGAGCGACCAGATCACGACCGCCGTCACATAGGCCCAAAGCTTGTATATAGCCACTTTGCTTTCACTGGAGAGTGCGTCCAGTTCAGAATGAAAGCTTTTCTCCAGCATGATCGCCTGGTAAACCTGATCTATAGTCCGTGCCATTTTTAACTTACTCTAAATGTTTCTTCTATTATCCAGTAGCCAATGCCTTCCAATGTCTCCGGAAGAGGCTCACCGGTGTTTCCTATGTTTCCTGTGTTAACTCTGATGCTGTGTGCCCTGAAGTAATCCACCATCGGCTTCTTTGCGTCCAATATTTCGGGGTAAGGGAAAAGCCTTTGCCCTGGGGCGAGTTCCTGCGTGATCGGGAAACCGTTACTGTTTGAAAATTCAAAGAGCAGGTCCAGCGAGCCATACTCCTGCAGGCACAGGTCCAGCAGGCTTTGCCCTTCAGAAACTATTACTGTAAACTTGGGAGCCTTCTTATCAAGAGAATCCGAGTTGGGCAGCTTGATGTCGACAGGAACGGCCTGCACTTCCTGCCCTGGTACCAGCTGATCGGTAATGGAGAACCCGTTACCGTTGGCAAAGTCAAACAGCGCCTCCAGTGTACCATACTGCTGAAGGCATAAGTCTACCAGGCTCTGTCCTTCAATGGCTCTCATTCGCTCCCGTTGTCTTTGCTTCCGTCGAACTCAAACCACCGGTTGAACTTCCGGAGCACGAAGCCCGCGATAGTCTTTGTCTCTTTATAGCCCAGGCACCCAAGGTTCTCCATCCAGCTAATAAAGAGCTGGAAAACGATGCCCATAAAAACCGTATAATAAAGCCACAGGAAAGGGTTGATCTCAAAGCCGAGAATTTCCGGTACCAGCATCTTGATGGAAAAGGCGTGCAGTATCATCACGATCACCAGGTAAGTGCCGATCTTCAGCAGCATGCGTCCGAACTTCCGGGACTTGAATTTTTCCCCTTTTACTTTCATGGATACCTTGAGCCCGCTCTGAAACTCTGCCACGATGAGAAAGACAAAGGCAATGCACACTGTCAGATCCAAACCGGTCTGATCTTCGAGAAAGAGCCTGAGCCCTCCCAGGAGCATGCTTAGCTTTAGCCAGAACCCGTCTATTTTAAAGACTGTGGTGCCATAATCCGTCATGTTCTTGTAGCCAAAGCCCTTCAAAACATAATTAACCTTTTCCATTTACCTTGGTGTTAAACTTTATAAATTCCTTTATCTGCTCATAGTCTTTGCCATCCTGGGCTAAGCTGCCTTTGATGATGGTCTGTATTTCCTGCTCACTGGCCTTGGAGTTAATCAGCCGGACCAGGTTAGGGGCCAGCGTGGGATCACTTCGCAGATCACCCGTGTTCAGCCTTAGTATAATGCCCACTTCCTGCATGTCGCTTTCCCCGTCAGCAAAGTCCCCGTTCTGCATAAGAAGGTCATCATCCGAATCGAGCAGTATGTCGTTGTTCATGATATGGTGTGGTTAAAAACGCCTGTAACAGCTCCATTCGGAGCCAGCAATCCGTTGGTATACTTCACTTCCGCTGACTTCACATAGGCTTCCAACAGGTCGCCCATTCTATCAATGAAAGCATCAAGGGCCGCATCCTCGCCATCGTTGCTATCCCTGGCATCTTTGTAGAGCTGCTTTAAATCCGCTTTGAGTGTTTGCGTATCCAGTGCCATGTTAATTTGTTAAAAGGGTATTTAAACGCTGTTTTAATGCCAGCAAACCCGGCTTGTTCATGGGTGCGTAAATCTTGAGCACCTCATCGATCAGGCTGTCGAGTATCTTTTTCAGGCTCTCATTCTCCCGTGACAGCTCAAAGCCCTCCGGAGCCATGATCAGCTGAGAGCCGGTCGTAGCGAAAGCCACTTCCTCTATTTCCTCGGCATCGATCAGGAAGGTGGCCGCATCCTGGTTCTCGATCAGCCCGATCAGGCAGCTGGTGCCCGCTTTAGGCTTTCGGTAGAAAGAGCCCAGGCCCAAACTGATATCATGAAAGTCAAGATCATCGGTAAGGCCCTTAGCTGTCATCGTTTTCTTATCCCAGTCCACCGCGCCAGCCTCCACCCAGCACGTTTGCACCTTCACATGGCTCTTTGCTTTCTGGCTCAGTGCACTGGCCAGCTTATCTATGTTGCTGCCATTGCTCATACTGCTTTGTCCCCGAGTTTAATTTCCTGCCGAAAGCCTTCCTCATCAAAGAGTTTCTCCACTCCTTCAATGTAGTAGCTCCCGTTCCTGTCCGGATAAAGGGTGCTGGTCAGCTTTGCCTTCCAGCCATTCAGCACCCGAGGCTGGCCGAAGCCTGTGATGCTCCCATCAAACCCGTCCTGCTTTCTTTTCTCATAGTCAAGCTTTGCCAGCTTCTCCAGCTCCGCCTTCACTTCAATGTTATAGTAAGTCAGATCCAGCCGGTCCCCGCCGTCCTCGCCAATCTCAAAATCCAGTTTTTTGCCATTCTTCAGAATGCTGATGGCTTTGATTTTAACCAGGATATCCTCCTTGCTGCGGTAAGTAAGGCCGTTGCTGACCAGGTTGCGCTCCAGGTGAAACTTCACCAGGGGCCTGCCGGTGTTCCTGGCGTAGTACTTGCCGCAAACCAGCTCTTTCCCGTTCATGTAGGAGTACAGGTTGAATTCCTGCTTCAGTTTCTCCAGCACCTGGCCTACCGTTGTTTTCGCCAGACGAAGCCCCCCAAGCTGCACGCCTTCCAGTGCGTCGATCTGATAGCCCGGGCAAATGGCCTTCAGGAGACCGTCCAGTGTGACAGATGCCGCACTGAAGTTTACCGGTATGCGCTTCACCTTCCACATCTCATCCTCACATTTTATCACTATCGGGATGTCGGCAGAAACACTGGCCACATAACCCCGGAACTCTTCCTCTAACTGGTCATCGTAACCCAGGCTGATGATGACCGGATCACCAAGCCTAAAGACATTTTTCACGTTAAACCTGTCGAAGTAACTTACCTTTCTAGGCAGGGTTATCTCGGCTCTGCCGGTCAGCTCCTTAAAAGTGCTTTTGATGTAGACACTGCTAACTTTCCTCAATACAATCTCTTCCTTCCTGTAGGAACTGGCAGGGAAAACGATCTTGGTGACCATCACTCTCATAAGATCATCTTTAGGTCTTCGTCTGATTCGCACTCTAACTCAAAAGGTATCACGCCTGGCTTTCCTTCCAGCTGCTGAAAGCGCGCTTCATTGATGGAGAGAGCCAGTATGTTCTTTTCAAAGAAGAGTGATCCTATCACATTCACGCTACCTGCTACCTGCTCCCATTTCAACAGCTCCTGCTTTTGCTCCACGGCAGTCTTGGCGAACTTGCGGGTGTTGTCATCCAGGCAAAGGCCCCGGATACGGATTCTCCAGTCATCAAAGCTATAGAGCTCCTTCACAGAGCCATTGCCGCCATTGATGGGTGTTTTCTTGATAATTTTCGCCCTGCTGAAATCCACGAGTGTGGCAGCTGGCATCATAAAGTCTGACAGGTTAAAATTTTCTAGTTCACCACCGGGAGTGAATCTTTTATAGCTGCCCCCTTTGAAGGTGAAAGGGTACACGATAGGAGTTCCCATCCAGCTTATGGTTCTCTGCTCTGCCTTTACTACAAGTTCAGACTCTTCCTTCATTTTAACCCCTATAAAAGGGGAAACTTCATTTTGAAAGTTTTCGATAGAAGGGTCATAGCCTTTGCCCTCACCGAAAGTGAGCTTATCCAGGTTCACCGGGTTAGGCAGGAAGACAGGGCTGTTAACGCCGAATGCCAGGGAAAATAACTCAGATAAATAAAATCGTCCGTCCATTATAGTTCTATTGCGGCATCCCTGAGCCTGTCATTGATCACACCAGCCACCTCATCTGCTATCTTGCGCACATCAAGCTTGCTGCTCACGTTATTGAAGTAATTCTTTATTTCCAGGTTCATCGTGATTGCCTTACCGCCTCCTGATCCGGAGATAGAAAGGCCATCCTTTGAACCTTTGCCCTCGTCTGTGTTAACAATGCCATCCAGTACCGGGGAGTCTGTGGGGCCGAATGTCTGGGCGAGCAGGCTCTGATCGGAGCCCTTCTCCTGCTGCGAGTTGGCGAAGGATGCCACACCGTCTGCTTCGCCTTTTCTGTATTGCTCCACTACTCCCTTCGTCAGGCCTCCTTCTGCTATGTACTTACCTGCTGAAACAGCCATCCCAACAGGTGTGAGTTTTAGCACAGCCTTGGCGGCATCCATGTACCGGCCTTCCTGCACTGCTGAGATCGCCTCTCCGATGGGGGCAAAAACAGCTTTAAACAATCCTGCGATGTTGGTGAATACCTGCTTGAACGTTTCCCAGAGACCAAAAACAACTTTCCTGAAACCTTCCGACTTATCCCAGGCGACCATGATCCCGGCGACGAGCGCGGCCAAGCCGATCACCACCAGCCCGATCGGGTTGGCACTCATGGCGGCATTCCAGAGCCACTGGGCACCGGCTGCTGCCTTGGATGCCGCATTCTGTATCCAGGTGACGGAGCTCAGCATTTTAACGAGCTCTATCGTGCTGGTTAGTCCTACTGCCCCCATCGCAAAGCCCTGCACATAGGTTGTGGACTCACCAAATGTCGTGGCAATGCTGGTCTGCAGGTCGGCCAGAAAACTGTTCATCCCTTCGTTGGCCTGCTGCACCGACGGAATGTTCTCAGGATTCATATCTACTTCGCTCAGCCCCATGATAAAGCCTAGACCGGCATCTTCACCCGCTCCTTTAAAGATATCGGTTAGCGCCATTTGACGGGCTTGCACTGTTGCCGTTTGCATCGCCTTGCTGATCATCTGAGCAGCCTGAAACGATGTTTTATGAGCAATGTCTTCTACTTTTATGCCTATTCCCTCGAGAGCTTCAATTTGAGGTTTACCCAATTCATTCAATGATAGACCTGCTTCTTTGATTGCATCAAGAGCTTTGTCACTATAGACTCCATCCTGAGCGGCTTTTGCCATAATAGCAATACCCTGGGCTGCACTAATTCCAGCTTGCTTCATCTGTGGCCCATACTCCTTCAGCTGATCCAGCATGTCCCTGTTCAGGTTAGCCCCTTTCTGGAAGCCCTGATCAATCAGGTTCAGCGCCTCCTCAAATGGGATCTGCATTTGCTTGGACACGGCGTTTGCGGCCCTGGCGATATCCTCACCGCTTTCGTTATAGACTTTCGCCAGGCGGTGTGCCTGTCCGGTCATCTCCTCCAGCTCATCCCCGGTGGCCCCGGTCATCCGCTGGATATTGGTCTGCAGGTCCCGGATCTCATGGGCAAAGTTCAGAGCGTTCACCGCCTTCTCTGCCAGCTCCGCAAACTGGTTGATGCCAGTAATAGCAGTCTCCCAACCTTTTTTATTATCAAGAAATCTATCTTGCGCCTGCTCTAAATCTCGAATATCGGCCTCGGCACCCTCCAATGCCTGCTGGTAGCCTTCCAGTTTCCGGGTTGCCTTCGCCACCTCGGCACCTGCCTCTGCCCATAGTTTACCAGGAGCTATGCCACTCATGGCATCATCCAGGTCATGTACTACCTTTTCCTGCTCCTTTATTTTTTCAATAAGCTCTTTGCGGTGCGCCTTCTCTTTCTCCAGAGCTACTTTAGTGTCCCGCTCATTCAGATGAACGGCGGCATTCACGTCTTCAATGGCCTCTTCCATCACATTGGTGGCAGCCGTGATGTTTCGCATCGGTGCCGTGATGCGGTCCACCAGGTTCAGTATCCAGTTGGTTTCAGTGTTGGCCATGTTTATTCTTTTTCCCCGTAAAGCGCGGTGAGCAGCTCACCCAATACTTTCCTCAGGTTATTTTTAAAATTCGTGTTATCGATGTGGCGGACAAACTTGTACTCCTCCACCAGCTTTGCCCACTCCGAAAGAGAAAGCGACTCCGGGTCTACCTTGTAATGATACCTGAGAAGGGCATTCCACTTGGCATAGGCGAAGTCGCTTTCTTCACTGGTTAAGAGCCTGCTGGAGGTTAAAGCTTTTTTACAGAAACTTCCGTTTTCCTTACCAGTGTGTTGATCTCCTTGAGCAGGGCTGAGTAAACGCTGCCTGATTTCTGCATGATCTCCATATCACCACCCAGCACGCAGTTGGAGATAAGCACCTTGTTAGAGGAGATCACGTTCTTTGCCACCCCGTGCTGCCCCACCAGGTCCAGCACGGTACGGTCCGGCTCGATGATCACAAAGCGTGCGGTCGTACCGTCTTCGCGTTTGATAGTCGCCACTGCCAGGCTGTCCTGGCCATGTCTTGCCTTCCAGTCCTGAATCTGCTCAGGAGTGATCTCGGCATATGTCTGCGGTTTCGTCTCTTTCATGATTCTTAGATTACATTCCAGTCAATGTGTGAGCAGATCAGCTTGTACTCGGTGCTGATGGAACCGTCGCCGTTTTTCACGTCCACGCCTCGGTTGGTGAACTCACAGTTCCGGATGCGGTCCGTGGTGATCCTGCCGTCCGGCAACTCATACTGCACGGTGATGTCAAAGGGGGCGATGTCCTGAATCCGCTTGCCAGGAGGCAGGGAAAGCTGCAGGGCGTTTATCTCCTCTTTGTAAAGGCCCAGTGAGCACTGCGGCTCATAGTTGCCCTCCCCACGCCCGATGGGCATTCTGCCCGCACCCCGAATGTTCTCCTTGGCTACCTCATCGTCATACTTGATGGATGAGATGCCTTCCAGATCACGGCCCATCGCGTTGGTCGTGATGCTGTTCCACCCGGTCATGCGACCGAACTTGTTGATTATAGTAGGTTGATTCATCTGCTTAAACTTGCTTTGTTAATCCCAGGTCCACTTCAAACTCGTGCACAATGTCATCCGACACCACGCTGGCGGCTATCACCAGGGGGCTGCTCTCACTGAGCACCTGTTTCGGGTTGATGTACACGCCAAAGCCGCTGATCTCCTCTGCAGCAGTCATTTTCTCAAGTGCCGCGCTCAACAGGCCGCTCCAACGGGAGATCGTGGTTGACTTGATGTAGCCGGTGGTCGGGTCTTTCTTCACCACTCCCTTCACCTCTGGGAGCAGGGTGCTCCGGATAAGCCTTGCCGCCTTGTTCCAGACGCGGTTGCGCTCTATATAGGCGTAGTCGCTCGCCTTCTCAACGGCGGTAGGCGAGGAGTTGAAGAAGATGCCGTCATACCCGTCATAGCTGCCCGCATAGATATAGCCTTTGCCGGTAAGCGCTTTCCGGTCTTCCGGAGAAAGGGTGCTTACCTTTGTGCCGTCGCTCAGGGCTGCGGACTCCCAGCGCTTCAATGCGCCCGATGTCAGCGGATAGTCTGCTTCGCCTTTGCGGCCGGAAGGCTTCCGGATGATGTTCACAGAACCAAGGTTCTCGTTCACGCCCCTTACAGCCAGCATTCCCAGCACCGCGCCCATGTCCGCGTACTTTTCATAAGCGGGGTCAAGAGCCGCTATTCCCGGGTCCTGCGCAACGCTTACGCTCACATTTGGAGCGATCTCCGTGCGCAGGTCCGGGTAGTCCGCTATGGCTAGCGGGAGTGCGCCTCCAACACCCTGTAAAATAACGAAGTCCAGCAAACGGTGCTCTGCCCGGAAGGCATCGATCACGCCTTGCACAGGCTCTGCCTCACTGGCCAGTGCGGCTACGGTTTCCACCGTGCCTGCGATGCCCAGCCCTTTCACATCTTTTGCCTCACGCAGCGCAGCCTTTACGGCGGCATTCCCGATGATAGCGGACGGTGCGGCAACCGGTGTCAGGATCAGGTAGAGCCTCGCCTCCGGGGCAAGCCTGAAATACTCGGTGATGCTGTGATAAACCAGCACCCCGTTGTTGGCATCAAAGGACTCATTTAGCCCGAGTGCCTCGGCATCGCCCGGCTGCAACAGCTCGTAAGGCTTGTGATGCTCGACACCCACCGGCAGGCTGGCCAGGGCAATCGCATAGACCAGAGCCAGGATGTTATCCGTGCTGTCGTTGGTGCCGCCCAGGCCTCCGTTTCTCTTGTTTATACTTACTCCTTCGAAACTCATTATGCAGTCAGTTTAGCGATTTGCTCCTCGATTACTTTCACCGCACCCACGCGGTTCGGGCCTGCCACCTCTTCCAGCAGCAACGCCTGCAGCTCCTCCACGCTCTCCATCCCTGCCACAAGCTCAGAGAGCTGCTTGATCGTCAGGACAGGCGCTTTGGTTTTGCCGTTTGCCTCCTCTGTTTCAGGGGCGGCTTCATTCTCCAGCTTGTAAACTGTCAGGCCCTTTCCGGCATGCAGCTCGGCCCTGTTCTGCAGCAGGAAGAACTGCCCGTCGGAGGTGGCAAACAGCTTGTTTACCTTCAGTTTATTAAAGTGGCTTTTCGCTGCTTCCTGCAGCTCGGCTTTAGAATATCTTTTCATGGGATGGTTTGATAAAAATGAACACTGCTACAATTGTCGTCAGTCCCAGGGCTATGCCACCTATCGTGGCCAGTGCCTTCAGGTACCAGGGGGTGTACCTGACCCGCTCCGGGGGCAGCTGGGTGACTCGTTCCTTTTGCTCTTTTATTAAGGTGTCCCTGACCCGGGCCGCTATACTGAGCGAGTCGCACCGGCAGTCTACCTCCAGCTGGTCGTTTACCTTCCGGATCGTGACATTCGCCTGTCTGTTCCGGGCCGTGACGGGCTCTTTAAAAGCCTTTGCAATGTCGTTTAAAGGAACAGAGACAGTAGCAGCCGCACCAGGCGCCGTGATCGTCGTGTCCCGTTGGATGACGCTCTTTTCGATCGTCACCTTCTCGGTGATCTGCCGCTCCCGGGGCTCTGCCGAGCGGCACGAGAGCAGGCACATGGCCAGCGCCATGAATAAGAAGAACAGGTTTTTCATATAGTTAAAGCTTGATGTTGAGTTTAGCGGCTGTCTTTGGCCCGACGACCCCGTCTGCCAGCAGCCTGTTTTTACTTTGGAAGGCGATAACAGCCTCGTGTGTCTTTTGCCCGAACACCCCGTCTGCCACAAGTTTATAGCCATGCAGACTCAGGGCTTCCTGGATTACCTTTGCAGTGCTGTCCTTGATGAGCGGATAGTTGAGTTTGTAGACGATGCCCGTAGGCCTGACACTGAGTTCCTTGCCAAGGCTTTTGAGCCAGTCACGCACATCGAAGCACGGGCAGTGCTTTATCCACTCCCATTCCTCCAGGATGCCGTTGCCGTTCTTGTCGGTGCTGAAATCGCGGTGGCCCAGCACGACAGCGTTGGGGAACTGCTCTTTGTACTTCAGCACCAGTGCGAGCTGCGCCCGCTTCTGAGGCACGGTCCTGTTATCAACTGCCTTGCCCTTTGCATCCACACCGCCTATGTAGCTGATATGGATACTGGTGGCATTGTAGCCCGCCACGCCATTGGATGGCTGCTCCACCGGCACCAGGTCATGCACGGTGCCGTCAGCGGCTATCAAATGATGATAGCCCTTTTGCTTCCAGTTGAGCACCTGCTTCCAGTACCGCTCAATCTCGGCTAGCTTCTGGCTTTGCGGCCCTGCCGTGCAATGCAGCACGATGTATTTGATCTGTCTCATGTTTGCCTTTTAACAGGAAGGGCTGTGGCTATACCACCACAGCCCTTCCTATTTCCATTAAATCAAAGAACTACTAAGCCACAGCGCCTGATACAATGCCGCCGAAGCCTTCGTCTTTTATGGCACAGGCGATAAAGTACAGCCTGAAGCCGATGGTGTTGCGGCGGTTCTCCGGGTCTTTCTCCGCCTCACGGGCGTAACGCTTCACAGAGCCGGTGGCCTTCACCGCATTCTTGTTGTAGAATGCCACGGAAACCTGCTTGCCAGCGCCTACCGCTCCGTAAGCGTCTTTTTTCCAAACACCGCCCACGTCTTTCGTGTAAGTCGGGGAGTAAACCACGCTGTAGAGCTTGAAGCCAGCCAGGTTCGCCGTCAGCTTGCCTTCCGCCGGGTTGCCCCACACTTTCTCCCTGTTGGCATCCTCCAGCAGCAGGTCGTAGTAGTGCTCGTTTGAAAGCACCAGCACACGGCCAGCCAAAGGCACCTTCAAGTCAGAGAGTTTTTTGCCGAAATTGATAAGGTCCGCCGTGATCAGGCGCTTGCGACCGGTGCCATCGTCCGGGCCTGTTGTCTCCAGGATCGGGGTATCGGCCGTACCCTCAGCCACCGCTATACTGTATAAAGCATGTACCGCCGTCTGATCTTCCAGCTCCTCACGGTGCTGTACCTGCACGTCATTGAGCTTCTCGTAAGGCAGCGCGTACAGCTCGTCATCCGACACCGTGGTGTTGGTGGTGTCATACTTGTTCAGGGAGGCAACAATGAAGTCATCCTCACGGTTGTTGCTCACGATCGGGTACACCTGGTTGTTGATCAGCACCTCCGGAGCAGCGCCCTGGCGTGGTATCTTGATCACATCGTTGTTCACCCAGCCTTGTTTCGGCTTTAGCTCTCCCAGCCAGGAGGTATCATGTCTGAATTTCTTGATCAGCTCTTTTTCGGCCAGCTCATTCTGTAATTGTGCCATGCTATGTATCTATGTTATATGCGTTGCTAATTGATTTACTTGCCGCCGAAATAAGCCGCCTCCAGGCGCTTGGCCTGCTCTGGTTCGTCTTTCAGCATGTCCTGGTAGGCCTGCGGGTCTTTGTCCAGGTAATCTTCCAGCGTCCAGTTCTTGCGCTCCGGGCTGCCGCCACTACCACTCGGGCTCAGCTCCGCCGACAGTTTGCCGATCGGGGACATCGCCTCCAGAATAGCTTTGGTGCTGTCGTAGTCAGCCGTGGCCAGTTTCACGAAATGGTCCTTCTGGTCAGCCTTTATTTTCTTGTCCTCCAGAATGGCCTTGTTAACCAGCGCCTCTACTCTGGCGGCTTTCTGCTCTGCCTCTGTCTTGACAGCATCGGCGGAGGCATCGGCTGTTTTCTTTGCCGCCTCAGCCGCTTCGATGATCTGTTCATCGGTGGCATTTGCGCTCAGGCCCAATGCCGCGATTAGTTTTAGTCTATCCACTTCTTTATTGATTTTTATAGGTTGTGCTACTTGGGGGATCACCGGCGCGTCGCAGGCTTCCAGAAGGGCTTTGTCCTCAGCTGACACGGCAAGGTCTTCCGTGTCCTCGATCGCATTGATGAGGCCGCGCTTCAACGCTTCCTGCGCCGTGAGCCACAGGTCACCATTGGCCCACAGGGCCTCCACTTCCTCCTCAGTTATGCCCATCTTCTTGGCATAGCTGCTCTTGTAATCCGCCGTGGTATTCTCCAGCAGCACCAAATCAGCCTTGATGCTCACAAGGTCGCCGTATGTACCGAGTTTGGGGCGATGTAGCATGAACTGGCTGTTTGGTTTTGCTGTAGAATGAAAGCGGGCAAGCAGGTAGGTGGCAGCCGATGCGGCCACAGCCCCTACTTTTATTTCAACTGAGTCAAATCGTGCGAGCTCGTTGGCAATCTCAGCGCTCTCAAAGCAGTTGCCGCCCCGGCTGTTGATGTACACCTCGGCGGAGGTCACCCCGGCACTGATCCCCGTATCCACGATCTTCCTTACCTCATGGGAGCTCGCATCGCCGTAGTCGGAGATTGTATCCACTATCCTGATGAATGCCTTCCCCTCGCGGGATTCCGCTGTTACCTGTGTTACATATTTCTGCTTTGGTTTAGCCATTGTGCTTTGTCGCTTGTTGCTGTTCGAGAGTCCAAAAGTGGCAGCAGAAGGGAAGTAAAAAAAATCGGCATCCCATTTCAGTAAGTTTCACGGTCTGATTTGGTAGGATTCACGGTCTGATTTGGAATTGCGATTGGCGCAGGTCATGCCCCGTTTGCACCTTTGAATAAAAGAAAGGACAAATGGCAAAGGAAAAAGAGCGTCGCATAGCGCGTGACATGTTTGTCAACCGGGGCAAAAACGGTAAAGAAATAGCCCAGCTGCTGGAAGTGTCAGAGAAGACGGTTAGCAGTTGGGTATCTAAGCATGGCTGGAAAGCAGAGCGGGATGCCCGTGTTAACTCAGCGCCCAACGGCCTGGAGAACATCCGCCGGGTGATCTCTAACCTGGCGGAACAGCGGCTCCAGATCGATGAGCAGCGAAAGGAAGCGTTGGATGCCGGAGACCAGAAAACGGTGTTCCTGCTCGACAAAGATGCCGCCTCCCTGGCTGACCAGGTGAGCAAAATGAACAAAGCGCTGGAGAGTATGGATAAAAACAACCGCATCTCCCTGAGCGTGTACCTGGACGTGATGGATGACCTGTTTGCTTCTTTGCGTGCTTATGACGAGAAGCTTTACCTCCTGACCCTGGATTTTCAGGAAGGCCATGCCCAATTCATTAGTAAAAAGCTCGGCTGATGAAGAAGAAGGATAAACTGGCTTTAGAACAGTACCTCAAGAAGCTGGAATTAATACGCTCAGCTTCCTCTGTCAGCGCCTTTGAAACGGCAGAAGAGCAGAGAGCAGCCATAGAGCGGAGCAAAAAAGATGTGCCCTTTATGGTGAAAAGGTACTTCCCGCACTACGCGACATCTGAATCCGCTGACTTCCAGGTAAAGTTTGCCAACAAGGTAAAAGGTGATCCTACCATCAAGGCATTTGCCCAGTGGGGTCGTGGCCTGGCAAAATCCGTCTGGTGCGATGTGATCATCCCCTTCTGGCTTTGGATAAACGACGAGGCCCATTACATGGTGCTGGTAGGCCAGAACCTGGATAAGGGAAAGCAGCTGATCGGGGATTTGCAGGCAGAGTTCGAAGCAAACCCACAGATCATTAAAGACTTTGGCGAACAAAAGCTGGACGGTTGCTGGGAATACGGTGATTTCCGGACGAAAGGCTGTAGTAAGCATGGCCTGAAATCCTTTATAGGTAAAGGAGCCGGTATCGGGCAAAGTGTCCGTGGCCTTAGAATTGGCTCACAGCGCCCGAACCTGTGTGTCGTTGATGATATTGAGACCCAGGAAACCATTGCCAACCCGAAGCGACAGGATAAATATGTCAACTGGGTGAAGCGGGATCTAGGACCTACTATGGATGGGCCGAGGCGACGCTTGTTATACTCCAATAACAAGTTTGCGCCCCGAATGATCCAGACAGAGCTGCAGGCCCAGCAGCCGAACTGGTATGTGAGCCATGTGCCGGCCTATGATAAAGTTACCTATGAGCCCGCCTGGAAAGGAAAGTACGACAATAACTATTACCGCTGCCTGGAAGAAGAGTATGGCAGGTTAGCCGTACTGGCTGAATATGCACAGGAGCCGCATGTAGAAGGGAAGATATTTACCAAGGAACAGGTTATCTGGGACAAGCTTCCACGCCTTGACCATCTGAAGGCCATCGTGGGCCACTGGGATATTGCCTATGCTGGCAACAGCTCCAGCGACTACAACGCGGTAAGGATATGGGGACTTGATAAACAGAATATCTTTTGGTACATCCAGAGCTTTGTCAAGCAAACAAAGATGGCAGCAGCTGTGCGCTATATCTGTGATGTACAGAAGAACAAGCCGGACTCCGTGATCATACACTGGCAATATGAAGCCCAGTTCTGGAATGACGAGGTGCAACGCACCATTGATGAGGTTTCCAGGGAGATGGGGGTTATGTTCCCGATCATGCGGGTACCCACACCCAGGGGTAAAAAATATGACAGGATTCTGACCATGCAACCCCGGTACCAGAATAACCGCATTCGACATAATTCTAAAATGTATGCGGACAATGACACACAGGAAGGGCTAAACCAGCTTTACGGCATTGAGCCAGGCTATAATACGCATGATGACGCTCCGGATGCGGATGAGCAGTGCATTGCCTTCCTGGAAAAGCACATTAGCGTTGGTACCACTTCCGGAGGCTACCTATCAGGCAAAATTAAGCACCATAACGAACGGATATGAAATACATTACTCTCGATGACCTGACCACCGATGCCTACGAACGGCTGATTGATGAAAGTTCCCAGGATGCGGGAAACACCCTGGACAAAGCCGAGGAAAGAGCGGTTGAGCAGGTGATCACCATGCTGCAGGATAAGTATGACACGGGCCTGATCTTCTCGGAAAGCGAGCCTATCCGGAACATCGTGCTCATCGACATTATATGTAAGCTGACGCTTTACAGGGTTTTAAGGCGCAATGCGGCCCGGAAGGTAAGCAGTGATATCAAAGAGGATTACGCCTGGGCGGTGAAGGAGCTGGAGAAGATACACACCGGCAGGATCAAATTACAACTGCCGCTGCTTACCGATGCCAACGGCAGCGCCGTGAGCACCAGTATGTACGGCAACAACTCTAACAGGGACTTTTACATTTAACGGCCATGAACCCACTGAACAGAATATACCAAAAGATTGAGGAGCGTGTGATCAGCATGGCTCAGGACAGCAGAATACTGGTGGAGGCCGCCATGAGACGTGGCACCGAAAGCTACAGCAGCCAATTAACCTACCAGCCCAAAGACCTGAAGGCGCAAACCCTCCGGGAGTGGAAACAGGCGGTGGCCGCAGCCACCGACCCGGAAGAGCCGAACCGCATGCAGCTGGCCACGCTGTACGATAACCTGATGCTGGACAACCACCTTGCCTCGGTGATCGACAGCCGCATCCTGTATGTGCAGCGCTCCGCCTTCAAACTGGTGGATGACCAGGGTAAGGAAGACCCGGAGATCTCCTGGCTTTTCGAGCGCCCCTGGTTCGAGGACCTGATCCGGCTGGTGCTTATCAGCCGCTTCCAGGGCACGACGCTCATCGAGCTCTTTGAAACCACAACCGAAGGGGAACTGGCAGAAATAGCGGAAATACCGCAGGCGTACTTTAACGCCAGGAAAGGCATCATTACCAAAGAGCCGGGCGAGATCAACGGTTGGCCTTACCGCGAAGGGGCCTTTGCGGACCATTACGTGCAGGTAGGGAAAAACTATGACCTGGGCATGCTGGAAAAGCTGGCGACCATTGTCCTGGCTAAAAAGCTGGGTTTGGGCAGTTGGCTGGACTACATCGAGAAGTTCGGCATTCCCCCCATCTTCATCACCACCGACCGGGAGGATGACTCCCGCCTGAAGCAGCTCTTTGACGCGGCCACCAACTTCCGGAGCAACCACTTTATGGTAGGCCGGGGCCAGGAGAAGTTTGAGATCGGGAACACCGGAGGGGTGGATGCCTATAACACATTCGACAAGCTGATTGACCGGGCAAACAACGAGATCAGTAAGCGTGTGCTGGGTGGCAGCGGCATAGCGGATGAGAAGGCTTTTGTGGGCTCCGCCGAGATCCAGTACCGCCTGGCTAAGGACCGCTATGACAGTGATAAGCTGTTCTTCAAGTATATCTTCAACGCCCATATAAAGCCCCGCCTGATCAAGCTCAGCCCGGTGTATGCCCCTCTTGCCAACCGCTACTTCGAGTGGGATAACACCGAGAGCCTTTCCCAGAAGGAGATCATCGATACGGTCATCAAGCTGGGTACGCAGTATGATATTGATCCGAAGTATATTAGCCAGGTAACAGGCATTCCTATTCTAGGCATAAGGCAGCAAAGCGGCGGGTTTGGGGAGGAAAACCCCGTAAAAAAGTAGATGCCGCCCTGTCGGCCATCAGTCGTCGCTCATTCTGGGCTTCCGTTAGTGCCTGGTACAAAACGGAAGAGCACCATTGCGGCTGCACGCCTGCCCGGGTGGCCCTGCACGCCATTGACCTGACCCAGTGGCAGGAAGCATACAAAACTTTGGCCAGGCAGATGTACGAGGGAAAACTGAAACCGAAGGACCTTAGCCAGGAACTAATCCAGGGCACGTACCAGGAAATCAGCAAGGGTGCGGCAAAAGGGTACGGCAAAGGGTTTAAGGTGATAGGCGATGATGGACAGCCGAACGACACGGTGCTAAAGATGCGCCGGAACCTGTTCAGGTTTTCCGGGGCTAAAAGCTACGCCCAGCTGGTAGAGCTGAATGACAGGCTGGAGAAGGACGGGAAAGTGCGGCCCTGGGAGGACTTCCTGGCAGAGGCGCTGGAGCTGAACCAGGGCTATAATGTGAATTACCTGCAGGCAGAGTACCAGACAGCAAAACAGGCTGGCTACCATGCAGCCAATTGGGAAGTATACGAGCGTGACCAGGAGCGTTTCCCGAACCTGAAGTATAAGACGCAGCGGGATGACAGGGTGCGGGACGAGCACCGCAAACTCGATGGGATCATTGCTCCATTAGGGAGCAGGTTCTGGGACAGGTACTATCCCCCGAACGGCTGGAGATGCCGCTGTTATGTGGTGCAGAGTGCCGAAAGGCCAAGTGCAGAAATCCCCGATGACGTGCCTGAGGTAAAGCCTGAGTTCCGGATAAACGTAGGCAAGGGTGGCCAGGTGTTTAAAGAGAGTGGTAACAGCACCGCCCCATATTTTGCATTGGCCAAAGATGCGGGCATTGAGAAGGCTTTCGAGCAGACGAAGGCCTATGCTCCTTATGAGGTTGTGCACAAAGGCAAGAGCGGTGCCAAGGTAGAGGTGAGCATCTTTGCCGATACAGCTGACCTGGCGGAGAATTTCGAAGCAGCAAAACTGATCGCCGATGAGTTGGGCTTCGCCTCCAGGATCAGGCCCCATGTCAACCTTCCGAAGCACAAGAACCCGGAGTTTGAGATTGACGGCCTGAAAGGTGACCGGATCAAACCTAAAAGCAGGAACGGGGCACGCGCTGCGGCTAATGCCTTCGATGATAAACTGGGTAAAAAGGGACAGCTGCGTGATGAAGAGAAAACATTCCTGATCATAGACCTGAGCTTCCGACTGAGCTCCGGAAACGTGCAGGCCTTTACAAGACAGGCGTGGGCAAGGTTCAACCATTACCAGAAGGTGGAGTTCCTGATTCTCACCAACGGAGGCAAAGCAGCTAAAATAAGCAGGGATATTATAAAGGAAGGGTACTCAGCCTTTGAGAAGGAGGTGCTTAAAATAGCAACGGGCAAATAACCGAAGTCATCTGCCCATTGGATCGGGGTTGGATTGCTCCGCCCCCAGGAGCTCAAATATACGAATTATTTAAACAATAGTTAACCGGCATTTAAATGACGAACCATAGACCGCCTCTGCCTGACTTTGAAGCGCTCTCCAGAAGCCTTTTTGAATCCATCTCGCAGCATGTGGCCGGGCAGGCGATCAGCCATTTCAAAGGCAGTTTCCTGAAGCAGGGTTTCACGGACAGCAGCTTTATTCCCTGGCCAAATAGGCGGGACGACGCAGGCCATAAGCTGCTGCGCCTGTCCAATAGCCTGATGGATGGCATACATGCCAGAGAAGTTACAGCACAGCGGGTAGAGATCGCTGCTGGAGATGGTTTGCCGTATGCTGCCATACAGAATAATGGGGGTGTTATAACCGTGCGCGTGACACCCAAAATGAAAAAGTACTTCTGGTACATGTACAAGTCTACCGGGAAGCAGATGTGGAAAGGGCTGGCTCTTACTAAAAAGCAGGCGCTCACCATCAAAATTCCACAGCGCCAGTACATCGGCAACAGCGAAACATTGAACAAGAACATTGACAAAGCCATTGTGGCAGCCATCGAAACGAATCTCAAGAGCCTAAAATTTAAGTAGCCATGCAAAACTGGAAAGACCTATTCATTGAGTTATCCGAGCTGATCAGCGCTAACCTACCCTCCGTGGAGTGGGTGGACCTGTGGCACAACCAGGTGAACTTCCTGGATGAAGAGCACCCATTCCCGACACCCGCTGTTTTTCTCGGCTTCCGGATACTCAGCACAGCTGATACGGGCCTGAAGGTGCAGCAGGTAAGGCTCCAGGTAGATACCTATATTTATTACGAGACCTTTGCCGACACCTATAAAGGGAGCTGGAACCAGGGGAGCGCCCTTGGCTTCCTGGAACTGCTCAACGATGTGCATAAGTTACTGCACGGTGGCAGCGGTGAGAACTACAGTGAGATGCGGAGAACTGGGTTTGCGCCTGTGGATACGGGAGGAGCCGGTAATCTGTACCAGCAAAGCTTTGAGTGCCTGTTAACCGACTATGCAGCTCAGAAGCAGTACGCGGACGGGGCGATCAGTGACGTAGAGGTACAAAATGCAAAAGGCCCGGAGGTAGAACCATCCGAGCCTTTATTTAGGGTAGATTAGATACACTATTTAACAAACATTATCGATCCTTTTATTTTTAAATTAGGATTATAACGGTCAGCGAAAATAAAACCTAAAGTATCATTCTTATTAATAAAATAAATATCATGTTTTTTATTAGAACGCCATTGGGATAACTTATCTCCAAGTTTGATATCTAGGAATCTGACTGTGTTATTCTCTTCAACATAGAAAGAGACCTTCAGTTTATCCTTAGATTGTACTCCTGATATTTCATACAATTTCAATGCTGGGTCAACTTCCTTTAGGGAGAAACAATCATTTAATTCCTCTTTACTAATTAGGTCATCGCTACCTACGTATGCCGCTGTCATAGTGGCTGTATTGTAACTGCATGTATTATTTGCTTCAGACTCAGAGCAGCTGTATAGAACTATTGAAGCAAGAGCAAAAAAGGTTAATTTTTTTAAAAGTCTCATGTTATACACGGTTAAAGATGATGTTTTCGATTGTTTTGGGGCTTTTGTAAAACTTATCGGCCAGTTCCTGCAGAATAAACTCCTGGCTCCACAGCCTCACGCCATTGCGCTTAACGCCCATCATGCGCGTATACTCAGCCCTGATGGAGTCGTAAAGGCGGATGGTGCTTTCGCGGCGTTTGGTGCGTGTCTGTAGGGATTCCGGCATTGAAGACTGGGTATTAAACTGAAGGAGTGTTTGCATAGATGACTCGGACATGTATTAATATACTCAAATATATTATTATTTAAATTTATTTAAAAGTATATCCCTACATGCCCGAGCCGCTCTAGTACTTCTTCCTAAGCAACTTAACCACATCCCAGGCATCCAGGAGCGGGTCGTGCGTTACGGCTGTGTCTTCTATACCTGCCCGGCGCTTACACTCTTCCAGGCTTGGCGGCTCCTGGTCGTGGAGCAGGTCGGTGTAAAGCATCGCCGGGTCCAGCGTTCTCCGCTTCAGGCTGATCAGGTCGGTAAAGCCCGGCAGGCGCTCCAGAAAGAGCCTATCGAATCCGGAGAAGTTTTTGCCCGCTGCCAATACTCTCACTTTCCCTTTCTCCACCGGAAAACCGGTAGCCTCCAGGTACATGCGCAGCATCATTACCACGTTACCCGGGGTTTCGATAAAGGTCCTGCTCACCAGTGGATGCTCAAACTCCTGCATGAGCTTCTCGTTCATGGCCTGGGCCACCGGCTCCCAGTGCAGGGTATCATGTTTGATCAGCCACCTGAACTTTGGCAGCTTCTGATACGGTTTAGGATCCTGGCTGTCTTCGGTGATGGCCCCGATGGCCAGCACCTGGCATTTGTCCCAGTCAAGGCCGGTGGTTTCGATGTCGATGGATACGTATTTCATTTTTTGTCTTTATTTCCAGTCTATGATATGTCCTGTCTTGGCTTTTACCGGCGTGAAGCCCATCTCCCGGAGGTGCCTGAAGTAATCCTGCGCTACAGCACTGTCTATTCTTTTAAAGTAATCCGGGTCCCATTTATTGGGGTGTTTGGAAGTGGAGGAGTTAACAGCGCTCAGCAACAGCTCTACCTCATTGATCCGGCTCACGTAGTTGCCAACGCTCTTGGTTTTGCACCACCATTCCTCACAGTCAAAGTAGGCTGTCAAAAGCTGCTCCGAGACGTCAACATTTGACAGCATCCCGATCTCCTTTGGCATGATCTTGTAAGTGGTAGGAAGCTGATCACTGCCCTGGCATTTCTTCTTCACGTACCTGCTGTAATACTTTCCCCACAAAGCTACTTTATTGCCGTTGGTATATTGCTTTTTCATATCCTTTTCAATGACCTTGAAACCGATATTTCGGAAGTTATCCAGATCATCGACTTGAAACGGGAAATTAAGTTTAAACAGCTCTTTTTGCACAGCGTTTAAAGGTGATTTAAAGTTCATCTTCAGCTCGGTTAAGGTGCCTTCCATGAACACGAATTCGGCGTAGCCTTTCAGCTTTTCGCTCCTGATTTTAAAAATTGATTTCTCCTGATTCATTTTCTTTTCCTTTTTTGGATTGCAGTCTGTGCAGGAAGTTGGTGAGCGCCTCCAGGCCGTGCAGCATATCCGCTATTTGCTCAGCTGTCATGCCGCTGGTAACAGAAAGTTGTATCTGCTGCTCTCCTGCAGGCCCCGCTATAAACACGCTTGCCTCTGACATTTTCTTTATGTTTTGTTGATGCCGAGCAGGAAGCTCTGGTAAACCTGCTCGAACTGTGTCACCAGCTTGGTGAGCTCCAGGTAGGTGTGGTCGTTTAGCTTTTTGCCGTACAGCCCGTAGTGGGTGCACCAGCCATCCAGGCGCTTTATATCCACTTTGTCACTTACAAGCTGCCACTTCATTTTGTGGGCGTACATGATCATCTTTTTGCGCATCGCGTCCGAGGGGTCATTCTTTTCCGGTACCAGTTCTTCCAGGTGCCGGATCAGGCTGTTGGCTTCGTTGATCAGCAGGTCCTTGCTGCTCTCGGAGCTGATGCGGCTGTAATCCCGCACCAGCTCTTTTTTCTCATCTGCCAGGCCTGTTTCAGTTAGCAGCTGGTGGAGCCGCCTGTTTTGCCAGGGTAATATCTTTTGCATTGGTTTGATTGGTAAAATGGTTTGTAGTGGTTTTGGTGCCCGCCCCGGACTTGAACCGGGGAGTATGCCATCCGGGCAAAAAGTCCTATGTTTAAGCTGTCAAACTTTAAAATCATTAGGACTTATGAGTGAAAAAGAACTTTATGAGGTTGTAACCCAGAAAATTGAGGTTGTGCTTCCTCCGCTGTTAAAAGCCGTGCTAGAGGAGTGTTGTGAGCATGTGTCACAGTCAAGCGACATAGCCGAAACAGAGAAGCCATCGCATGTTTTCCTAACTTTCAAGATGGGACTTCCGCTTATGCAGTCCCTGCTCAGGGCTGGGTTGTCTCAGGCGGATACCGTAACGCTGAACTACCGAGGTCAGTCTTTTCTGGTTGGGCCTGATCACCCCATTCTGAAGCTGGAACTGTAATTTCCATCCCTGCCAGTATATTGTTGACTCCAGTAATAGCATTTCTGGCAATGGACTCCAGCTCTTCCCTTACAAGCTCTTTCACTATTGGTGAGAGAGCTTGCCTTAACTCATCAATGTTCTTGCCTTCTAGTGTTTTTTTGTTTTCGTTCATTTGATTGATCCTTTAGTTTTTGGTGAATACCCTGCCTAAACATTTAGGGCAGGAAGAATGAGATAAGTAGCTTTTCTTTTTATCGCGCACATCAATGCGCTCACTTACTTTGTGTTTGTTTCTACACCTGGTGCATTTCACAACTTCATCAGTTTCTGACATTTGATTGCTTGCTTTGTTTCTTCCTGCCGTGGCAGCCTGCCAGGGCAATTGTCAGCAGGAATTGATGTATAAATTTTCTCATGGGTGATTACTGTTCTTCGTTATCGGGTCTGTTGGTCTCGTACCAGGCGAAGAGCAGGGCTCCGGCAAGCATCCCGATCAGCGGGATCACCAGACCTGTCACGATCGGGTCATCGTCCTGGGGCCTGAGCAGCACCAGCAGGAGTACCGCGCCCACTACAACCAGCGCCATGGGGCTTACCTTCTGGTTATCGGGCCGTTTGGGGGTTGGGCGCCTGAGCATCATCGGCCTGCCATCCGTTTCTCGTACATCTTTCTTACTTTCTGCGTGTCCACCTCCCAATGCATGCCGGTGAGCTCCAGAAAGCGCTGAATGAAGGTGAGCCTGGCCTGCTCAGGGGAAAGCGGAACGATCTTTTCCTCCAGCGGCTCCGCTTCGTCCGGCCAATGCGCGATGCCAGAATTGAGCAGGTCCCTTTTCTCGGTGTGGAGCAGCACGCAATCGGCCTGTTTTACTGATGCCGGTTTCTGAAACGGCAGCCCGAAGCGCTGGGCTACGCAGTTCATCACTTCCCGCTCTATCTTGCGGTAGGGCACCATACCGGAGCTCTGCTTGATGGGGCTCGGCACGTCCACGCAGTATGCCTCCGATGCGTCGTGCAGCAGGCCCCACAGCGCGTCTTTCGGGTCGCAGGCTTTGCTTACCAATACCGAGTGCTGGGCTACGCTATAGAACGCGTTAGTGTGCCCTGCGAATCGGCAGATGTTGGAGAGCGCGTGGGCGATGTCGATGATGTTGATCTCCTCCGGGCGTGGGTCCAGGGGATAGAAAGGGATGCCGATATAGGTCTGTATCCACAGGCCTTCTCTGGCTTCGGTTTTAGTGTTCATGGTTTATTGATAAAAAGGGTGAAGATTGGAGCCCGGCAGCGGAGTCGAACCGCTGCTATAGACCGTCCGGGCTGTGGGTTAGGCAAGTACTGCGGCTTGCTCTTTTTTAGGTTCTACATAGAAGGTTTCGTCCTGCTTTACTTCTATGCCTATGTCTTTGAAATGCTTTTTCACCTCTTCATTGTCACGATCAGCGAGTAGCTTGTCCTTTGCTGGTTGCTCTTCAATTCTAACATAAGCAGGCAGGTGAATTTTAAGAAGCTTGGTAACAGAAGCCCAGGTAAACCCTCTCAGGGTTTTTAGTGACGGGGTGGCTGTCCTGAAGCCCAGCACACCGTGCGTAAATTCCAGGCTTTTCTTTTTGATGAAGTAATCCGGGTTGCTGGTGGCAAAGTGCTGGAGCTGCTCCATCTTCTGGTTCCTAACTTCGCAGAGCTGCGCTAGCTTCTCCTGGTGCTTCTCCCGTATCCTGGTGATCTCCCGGTCCATCTTTGCCTCTATCTGGCAGATTTCAGCATCAACCGATGCGTAGTCCCCGAAAATTGCCTCTGCCTTTTCTTTTGTGATCTCTTCCGTGATCAGTACTTTTTTAGCGCGTCCTTTGGCCATAATTGTATAGGTTTTAATAGTTGTAAAATGGTTTTAAATGGTTGTTAAACTTGTCTCATTATGGGCGAACATCCGCTCCAGCACCGGCTTGTCGGGCATGTTGCCCTGGATGATGAAGTTGCGGTGATGCGTTTTGTAGAACACCTCAAACTCACTCCAGGCAAGCCGGGCCAGCACCTGCTTTACCGGCTGCCCGTTGTCGCGGAAGTAGACGATGTGGCCGTCCTGCAGCACCAGTTGGCGGTTGAGCGCCACCTCGCGGCGGAACCACTCGTTGTGCCACCAGCCCCAGAATTCGGGGCAGGCCACCACGCCCTCGCGGGCTTTGCCCTGGTAGCGCAGCACCTGGTCGATGTACTCCAGTCCGAGCTCCACGCGGAGCCAGAAATGCCAGTCGACGTCTTTTCTCAAAAGGTAGAGGGCAGTGTCCAGCGCCATCTTGTACTCTCTCCGTATTTGGGCTATGTGTGACATGGCTAGGATAGTTTTTGGTGAAGTTTGATAAAGATGTTCATCAGTAAGTATGGCTTGTAGTTCAGCTCCTGGTGCACGCCCCAAAGCAGGATAGCCTCCGGACGGGAAAGCTCCAGCTTCATCGGGTCGGCTACCTTTCCTGCAGGGAAATGCTTTTGGTAGAGCTGGAAGAGCAGCGACAGGGCCGCATGGTCGTTGTAGTTCCGGAAGTTGATGTTGTGCTCCCCTCGCTCCATGCTCAGCTCCCGGTTGTAGTACTCCACGGCTTCGTAGAGGAACTGGCACAGCTCCACGACGGCATAGCCTTCGAAGGTGACCCGGATCTTACCCGATGCTTTCACCTGCACTGTTTTGTCTTCTTTTTCTTTAGTCTTGCCCATGATGATGGCTGTTTTAATGGTTCTTAGCTTTGACCGTGATACAGGGTGGCTCCCTCGTTCCAGATAGTGTAAATGCCGCCGTTAGGGCCGATGTAGCGGCCTTTTGAGAAGGCCTTGTAACCTTCCACCCATATCTTCAGGGAAGCGTCGAACATCACGCTTTTGGCGGCCCGGCCGGTGGGTTGCTTCCCGTCGGCGTGGCTGATGAAGATGATCAGTTTGTCCTTATGCTTTTGCTTGAAGGCTTTGTACTGGCTGTAGTTCATACCGGCGTACTGGAAGCTGTCGATCACCACGAACTTGAGGTTGTTCTCACTCGTCAGGCGCTCGCTCAGCTGGTCGATCGTCTCGTTGTGCAGCAGCTTCATCTTGCTTTTCAGGGTGCCCATGCCTGCCCGGTAAAAAGCGTCCTGCATGGTCATGTCATCGCCTTCCTCCAGGCTCAGGTATGCACCGCGCCCGTTCTTGTAGAGCAGCCGGATAGTACGGCACACCTCTTTGCAGAGCTGCAGTGTGAACGATGTCTTGCCGTTCCCGGAGTTTCCCCAGATGAACCACACGCCGTTAGCCTGTGGAGTCTTGAAAGCCTGGTACCACTCCCCGTTAAAATCCAGGGTTTTGTATTTCTTGTTCAGCAGGTTTACTATTGAAGTGGCTCCCATCTTATGCTCCTTTCATGATCAGCAGTTCTCTTTTCACCAGGCGCATCAGGCGGCGGAAGTCCTCCACGTAATCAATCATCACATCCCTGGACCCGGAGGCCGTGCGCACGACCGTCTGTTTCTTCACCTTCTCCAGTTCGCCCCACACCCGTACCTGAGCCTCCTGATCCGTCAGGCCGTTGGCTGCGCAGATCTCGTACACTTCCTTCTCCACGGCACCGCGCAGCTCAATGTAAGTGCGCCCGAAACGGCTCTCCACTTCGTCATAGCCTTTCTTGCTCAGGCGCACGCCTGCTTTCATTTCCTTCTTGAAGTTTTCGGTACCACTCAGGATCACCCCTAAACGGTTCTCTGTGCGGTTATAGAGCGGGATCAGGGTGCGCAAAGCAGCAGGTCGAAGTTTGTCGGCCTCATCGATCAGGAGCACCGGGCGCTCCAGGCTCATGTCATTAAAGTAACCGGCAACCAGGTCCATCAGCTGGGCAATGTTCTTGTAGCCCCCCTTCAACTGACCTTCGCCCATCGTCTTCTCGATCAGTTTGATCAGGAACTGCCTGCCGCTCCATTCCTCTGCCTGGATAAATACCACTGTGCCGGTCGTGTCGCGGTTGAAGATATCTTCCATTGCGCCAGTCTTGCCGCTGCCCGCTTTGTTGCTGATGGCAAACCACATGCTTTCCTGCTGTGCATCCTGAAACACCGTTTCGATGCGGCGGTAGTTGGCGATGCTGCGCACCAGCTGCCAGCTGCTCTCGCGGTAGCCCAGCGAAGAGGCGATCTTCTGTAGCATCTTCGCCTCGTTTGCGCCGTACTTACCGGCCATGATGGTGCTCAGGGCCCCTGTGTTGATACCGCATTTCTGCGCCACTTTGGAGTAGCTACCGAGCTTGGTTTTCCAAAGGTCTATGTGCCTGATGAGTCCGTTTCTGTTCATATAGAGGGTGTTTTAAAAGCTGTTTAAACTATTTGATAAGCTCTATTGAGATGATGTTTTTATACTTCTTAGCTGCTGCTTTTCGAGCTAAGGGTTTTGTGAGTGCCTTAACTTTGTCAATGGCTATCCCATATTCTGAACTATATGTTATCTGGTATTTTTTCATGGCTGTTTAAAAGGGTTAGTAATTCTGTCTTATGTTCTCCTCCACGATCTCGTAATTAAGCGGAGGCGGTACGTTTTTCTGCTCTATCCTGGCGGAGTTGCGCTGGTTCTTGTGCTGACCTGCGCTGTCGCAGAGCACGAGCTTGGTGAGCGTGCCGTCCAGCTGCGGGTTTGCTGCGAAGATGCCCTCGAGCACCTCGCGGTTCTGGTTGCCCCGCTCGATGATGCGTTGCTCCAGGTCCTGGTTCCAGTCCCGGACGCGCTGCAGTTCCAGCATGTCGCCTTCCTGCCGCTCATGCAGTGCCATTGGCTGTTCGTACTTGGCCTGTAGCGTAAAGCGCATGGTGTCCAGCTCTCGCACCAGTCTGCCGTCTTTGGTCTCGGCATCCACTACCAGGATAGTGCTCAGGTCGGCAGGGTCATACTTTACGGCCCAGTCGATGTGGCGCAGCTCGTGGAAGCGGATATCGAAGCAATCGTAGAAGCGTTTCTCGCCAAGGATGGTAGGCAACAGGCCAGCACCCTGCAGGCGGTTGGTGAAACCGGTTGTCTCGCCGAACAGGCTCAGGTAGTCCTTGTCGCTCAGTGGCAGGCGGTCCGCCTCCGGCATTCGCTGCCATTTAGCCACGTAATCCTCGTGCTTTGCCAGGCGCTCCATCATGATCATGTGCTCGATCTGTGCACGGCATCCCTGCTCGTCCGGGAAGGAGTGGCGTATTTTGTTCAGGTAATCCGCGTTTGGCTGATTCTCCTGGCGTGCCGTGATGTTGTGGCCGGACCAGTTAGGGAGCAGCTGGCAGTACTTCTTGTTGATGCTCCCGAAATAAGGCTCCACCACTTTAGATTTAGCATTCTTCACGCGGGCAGGCGTAAAGTGCTGCGTCATGGCCTCATACAAGGGTGTAAGGGTTTTTATCGCGTAATGGTCACTCTGAAGCTGCAAAGGCTTATAGCGTGCACCAAACAGTTCTTTGGTGTGGTTGGCAGCGTTGCGCAATGCCTCCTTTATCAAAGCGGGAGTTTCGTGGGTGCCAATGGCGTAGCCGATCGGGTACTTGCAGCAAGGGTCCAGCACCACGACAGTAGTCAGTCGGTTATGGTATGTGGTAACACTGTGGCCTTTATCGTTGGTGGTAGGCTGCTGGTAGAGTAATTCCACATCCCAGCCGTCCAGTGTCCAGTAGTACAGCGGGTAGGCGGGAGCCCGGCGCTTCACCTGCATGCTGCGGGTGTTCCGGAAGCTCGTTTCGCCTCGCTGGCCAGAGTAGGTATAGAGCCCTAGTTCGGTACGGTAGTTTGCGACGGTGCCTGCGCTGATGGTTTTCCAACCCAGTCGTTCAGCGGCCATATTATAGAGGCTCCTGATCTGCTCGTTGTCCAGGTTGTTGTGCTTTTTAAGAAGCTCTTCCAGCATAACCAGATGTTCACCGGTCTTTACTTTGGCGGTGTTCTGGTTGCCCAGCTTGCCACTGATCAGGGAGGCGTAGCCATGCTTTTTATACTCGCGCACGGTGCGGCGAAGGCTAGGTATCTTCAGGGTATGGCCTGACTGCTCCCGGAACGCTTCCACCTGCTCGCCTATCTTCTCCCAAAGCCCGGTCGCGTTACCGCCCAGAGCCTTGCAGTAGCTCTTGCGCTTGGAGGTGATTGCGATGACAGCATTCAGCACGGAGGCGTTTGTCGTGTACTCCTTGATAAGCTCAGGCTTTAGCCGGTTGCCCCCTGGCAGCACGTTGTCGCCGGAGTAAAAGTCAGCGGCCTTGGCATCCCGCACATAGTGCTTCTCAAAGAGGCTCTTCCTGGCTTCGGTAACCGGGTCGCCGAACTTGGCCAGCAGTTGCTGACGCCAGTCGTGTGGCAGGTGCTCCCAACACAACAGCACTTCATTTCCCTGGCCTTTTCCTGGACGAAGTTTAAAACCTGGATTGCGCCGGGCTCTTTTTTCATAGGCACTGTACCCGATCAATGCAAGGCTTTTCTCTACACGCAACGCCTCATCAGCCACCACGTAGCTCAGGCGCACGCCGATCTGGTTATTGTGGGTTTCGTAGGGTGTGTACATGATTTCTTGCTTGGGTATTTGTTACTTGGCTGATTCTATTTCTTGGCTTGCTCTTTCAGGGCCTTCTGCAGGAGAGGCACAATGTTCTCTCCCTTATAATTGCCGTTGATGGTGTTGCTCACCACCTCGCGGCTGTAGCCTATTTTATCTGCCCAGTAACCCACCGTCTCTCCCGACATGGCTATCTGTCCTTTCAAGGCCAAATTCTCAGGGTATCGCCTTTTTTTGTTTGTCCTTTTCATATTTCTTTTACATTTGTGAATACACACAAATATAATTCACAATTTGTGATAAAAACAAGCTGAAGGACTGATTATATACACAAAATGAGTGAAAAAACTGATAAGTCATTGATACTTAATGATATTAAAACACATTACAATATTGATACAGATACGGCTTTTGCTCATTTTCTAGGTATTAAACCCAATACACTGTCAAACTGGAGAGCTCGCAACACGATCGACTATGATGTGATAATCACAAAGTGTGAAGATATAGATGCGAATTGGCTACTTACAGGAAAAGGTGACTTGCTAAAAAAGCAACAGGCAGTAGCAGATCAGCCAGGGGAAGCTACTTTGATACCCCTGTATGATACCCTGGCTACGGCTGGCTCTTTAAACACTGCGGAGATGTCGCCGGTAACAGAACCTGTTGAGATGATCAATGCTGGTGACTGGTTCCGGGATGCGACTGCTGCCATGCGCGTGCACGGAGACAGCATGTACCCAGCCTATACATCCGGAAGCATCGTGGCCATAAGGGAAGTGAAGAATAAGCGCCTGGTCATGTACGGCGAAGACTATGTGATAGAGACCAGCGAGTACAGGGTAATTAAGAGACTACAGCGAAGCGAAGACAAAAACTGCTGGCTTGCCTACTCTGTTAATAATGAAGCATGGCAAAGCGGTCCGCTTGCGGGAAAGCCCATTTACGAACCTTTCGAGATTCACAAAGATGACGTGACCAGGTTATATATAGTGCTGGGCTCAGTGAAACGCAACCACAGCAGCCGGATCGTTTACAACCATTCCCATCACTAGGCATAAATTTATTTACACACGCACATCTTTTAATACAATACATACGTAATACACTTATTATCAATACCTTAATCAGAATTTCATACTAAAAGAACGTGTATTATGGGGGGGGGTAAAACAGGTATATTTACCTTAAACTACTACTAGGCTATATCTTATCGGCAGTAAAAACGGCTGTTTCCCATGTGCAAAATGTCCGCCTAAGTGTCCGCCTAAACGTCCGCCTAATGTTTGTTTTTGTCAATTCACCCGTTGTTATTTCAGGAATTACCGCGCACACAAAAGTGCATAAAAAAAGCCCCGTTTCAGGGGCTGCTGGTTGTTTAACATGTCTTGCTTTCCGCCTTTTTAAGCGATTCTGACGCGTTTTACAGGTATTTGTGTGCTGTAATGGAAGATGCACCGGGAAATGGAATTAAACAGGCCGTATTAATTAACCTTTAATGGAAGTAGATTCACCTTCTGGACATTTCGTTTAAGGTCGCCAGTAGCCAGCAAACTGACTGAAAACCGCATTATCTCTGCAAAAAACGCCTTTTTTGCCTTTTTGCCTTTTTATTCTTTTTAACATTTCATTTTAACCCCCATATTATCAACTGCTTTCGCCCAACAGCGGGCTTTCCGCGTAGAAGTGATCGGCAAAGGCAAACCAGTTATACTTATACCGGGCTACAGCTGCAGCGGCGAAGTATGGCAGGAAACAGTTAACCACTTAAAGGATAAGTATGAGTGCCATGTGCTGACCTTAGCAGGCTTTGCAGGCGCACCAGCTATAGCAACACCTGTTTTGCAGACAGTAAAGGACGATATTATCCAGTATGTAAAGCAAAACAAACTAAAAAAACCAATGCTGGTTGGCCACAGCTTAGGTGCTTTTATGAGCCTGTGGGTTAGCAGCGAGGCGCCCGATTTATTTGGCAAGATAGTCTGTGTAGATGGCGTTCCTTTTATCTCGGCCATGAACGACCCAAGCGTTACGGCAGAAGCCATGCAAAAAAACCCTTACCTGAACGCCGAACTGGTTGTAAAAAACTTTGAGGCCCTGCCAAACGAAGGGTTTATTGATAGAACCGCCCTTGCCATGAAAGCCCAGGTGGAAGACAGCCTGCGCGCACGCCAGATAGCAACCTGGCAGATTGACGAAACAGCCACTCCCCGCAAGCACCTGGCCCAATGGGAGGCTTACTTTTCCTTTCGTCAGCGCCAGCTGTACTGGAACAAGCCGCTATACTTTGTGCTGCTAAACCTGGCCATGGGCTTGTATTTGACAGAAGTGCTGGCCGGGGCATCAATCAAGTTCCTACTAACATTCGGGGTGGTATATGTAGGATGGATGGTGTACGCTTACTTTATTATGGCCAAACGTATACTACGAAGAGAAAAGAGCCGCATAAAGCAGATCATGGAGGAGCTGCACGATTTAAACCTGCAGTTGTCTGAGTAAGTTAGTGGTTTACGTTTTCCGTGGCTATGTTTTGAGGCGTGTGTAGCCTCTTAAAAATACTTAGCCTGTGGTATCCTGCTTCAGGATCAACTGGGCCGCCTCCCATAAATCCTTTACCTGATATTCATGCGCACCCGGGCCATACTTGTCCCCTACTAACACAGAACGCACGCCAACTTTGGCAGCTGCCTGCAAATCGCGCGCCGAATCGCCCACCATCCAGCATTGGGCAGGAGCTAGCTGGTACCTGGCGATGGCGCGCTCCAGCATCAGGCTATCCGGCTTACGGGAGAGCGACTCAGAAAAATTTGGATGGCCTGGCGCATAGTAAATTGCATCGATCAGGGCGTTACAGCTTGTCTGCAACTTCGTGTGGCAGGCCAACACATCTTCTTTCCGGTACAATTTTTTAGTGATCCCACCCTGGTTCGTAACCACGATCAGCAGAAAGCCGTTCTTCTTGAGCAGCGCCAGTGCTTCCGGCACGCCCGGCAGTACTTCAAACTCATCCAATTGATACGTGTAATCGCCCCGTTCGCGGTTTAGAACCCCGTCGCGGTCCAGGAAAACACATTTTTGCTTTTGCATGAGATACTTTGCCGATGAAGATGCGAATTTAACGAAAACTTCGTTTGAACCACGCAGCGCTTTTAGTAAAGAGCGAAACAGAAGTACAAAAAAACTGTAAACTAATATAGGCCTGAGCCAGAGGAGTCTGATGGTTTTTAAGTGATTGATTTATGAGAGTTGCAATTGTAGGGGCAGGTATTTCAGGCTTAGCTTTGGCGTATCACCTTCAGAAACTAGGAGTGGCATACGACCTTTTTGAAGCCGGCTCGCAGGTTGGCGGAGAAATGCGCACCTTAAAAATAGCGGGTTACCTGTTGGAGTTAGGCCCCAACGCCTTAACACTGACACCCGAGTTACAGGAACTGATTCGGGAATTAAAACTGGAGAAAGAAGTAATGACTGCCGCGCCTGCCGGCAAGTTCCGCTACGTGCTCCGGAACGGAAACTACCATAAGTTACCCTCAGAGCCTTTTGCGCTTTTATCGGATAATTTTTTCTCCTGGAAAACAAAATACCGCATCCTGCAGGAGAGAAAAGTGCCCCACGCCGACATCGATTACGAAACGATTTCGCAGTTTTTTGAAAGGCGCTTCGGAAAAGGCGTGTTGGAGTATGCCTTAAACCCACTGGTAAACGGCGTGTATGCCGGCGACCCCGATCAGCTTCTGATACACAAAGCCATGCCCCGGCTCAAAGCCTTCGAGAAAGAATTCGGCTCCGTTTTAAACGGTCTGATCCAACAGAAGAAAGACAGCAAAACCCGCGATGTGTTTACCTTTGCCGATGGCGTAGGCACCCTGTGCAATGCGATAAGCGGCAAGCTGGTTTCCTTGCACACGGAGCACCGCGTGGAAATGATTACCCGGAACCAGGGCAAATACGTGGTTTCGTGCGCCTCTGCCGGCGACTTTGAAACCGAGGAATACGACATGCTGGTACTGGCCATACCGGCTTACCAGGCCGCCGACCTGATGCACTTTACTTTTCCGGGCATGTCTGCGGCTTTACTGAATATCAATTACCCGCCCTTGGCCATGGTGTATTCCGTTTATAACCGGCGCGACGTGGGCCAGCCCCTGGATGGCCTGGGTGCGCTTCACCCCAAGGTAGAGGAGACCTTTGCTACCGGATCTTTTTGGAACAGCTCTGTTTTTGATGGCCGGTGCCGTCCGCATGAGGTGCTGCTCACAACGTTTGTAGGAGGCACTCAGTTCGCAAAAAACGCCCTGACCGAGCGCACCGAACTCATGCAGCGGGTACACACCGAACTTAGCAGCCTTTACAAGATAAGTGCCGATAAACCGATATTCCAGTACACACACCTGCAGGAGCGCGCGATTCCGCAGTACGACATGCACATAGAGGACGCCCATAGTATGGCCAAAGAACTGGAGCAGGACGGCATGTTTATCGCGGCAAACTGGAAAGCAGGGGTGTCCGTTTCAAACTGTATAAAGCATGCCAAAGAGCTTGCCCATAAAATTTATTTAAAGCGGCCCTTACTCGTGAATAGCTGATTAACTATATTTGGGGTATGAAAGACGCACTTGTCATCATCCCAACGTATAATGAGCGGGAGAACATAGAGGCAATGGTTCGGAAGATAATGTCGCTTAACCATCCGTTTGATCTCCTCATCATCGACGACGGGTCTCCGGATGGCACTGCTGACATTGTGCGCAGCCTGCAGCAGGAATACCCCGAACGCCTGCACCTGGAAGTGCGCGCCGGGAAACTGGGTCTGGGCACAGCCTACATACATGGCTTTAAGTATGCCCTCCGGCATAACTACCAGTTCATCTTCGAGATGGATGCCGATTTCTCGCACAATCCCAATGATTTGATCAGGCTCTACAACGCCTGCGCCCTCGAAGGGTACGACATGGCCATTGGCAGTAGATACATACAAGGGGTAAATGTTGTTAACTGGCCCATGAACAGGGTGCTGATGTCATACTTTGCCAGCCATTACGTGCGCCTGGTTACCGGCATGCCTATACAAGACACCACTGCCGGCTTCAAGTGTTACCGCCGTAAGGTTCTGGAAACCATCCAACTGAACAGTATCCGCTTTGTGGGCTACGCCTTCCAGATCGAGATGAAGTTTCTCACCTACAAGTATGGCTTCAAGATAAAGGAGGTGCCGATTATTTTCACTGACCGCACCAAGGGGGTTTCCAAAATGTCGAGCGGCATTTTTAAGGAAGCTGTTCTGGGGGTTCTAAAAATGAAGATCAACAGTATTTTCCGCCACTTCGACAGGTACGAGGTATAGGTTGGGCAAATAAAGCCATATGTTTTCCGCCTTCTCGGTTTTACAGAAACTAATACATATCTTAGTAGTTACAGCTACGAATTTCCAACTGATTTATAGATCTTGAGATAGTCTGGTTTCCCTGGCGCACGTTATATACCCGAAGTAATACTTTTTATGAACGACATTATTTTTTGGGTAATATTTAACGCTTTCATACTCCTGCTGCTGGGCCTGGACCTTTTTGTGTTTCATAAAAAAGAGCATGAGGTGAAAATAAAGGAGGCCTTGCTCTGGAGCGGTTTCTGGATTTTACTTTCCCTGTCGTTTAATGTACTGATCTATTTCTGGCTTGGCCCCGCTCCTGCCCTCGAGTTCCTGACGGGTTACCTGATAGAGAAATCGCTGAGTGTCGATAACCTGTTCGTGTTTATCATGATCTTCAGTTATTTTCAGGTACCGCTCAAGTACCAGCACAAAATCCTTTTCTGGGGTATTTTAGGCGCGCTTGTGCTTCGCGGAACATTTATCCTGGTGGGAGTGGCCTTAATAGCCAAGTTTCACTTCATCATCTATGTTCTAGGCTTGTTCCTGGTGTTTACCGGTGTCAAAATGGGTTTTTCGCGCGCCGAGGAAGAGCTGGACCCCGGAAACAATCCGCTGGTAAATTGGGTAAGCAAGCACATCCGGGTTACAAGAAAACCAGTCGGCGGCAAGTTCTTCGCTAAAATAGACGGAAAATGGTTTGCTACGCCCCTGTTCCTGGTACTGGTCATGGTGGAGAGCACCGATGTGGTATTTGCCGCAGATTCTATCCCAGCCATCCTTGCTATTTCCAAAGATCCCCTGATCGTGTATACCTCCAATGTTTTCGCCTTACTTGGCCTTCGTGCTTTATACTTTGCTTTGGCAGGTATCATGCAGCTTTTCCATTACCTGCATTACGGCCTTTCAATTATTTTGGTATTTATTGGGGCTAAGTTGCTGTTAAGCGATGTAATAGAGATCGAGATGGGATATGCCCTTTTAATAGTGGGCGCCATTCTGGCTATTTCCATCATTGTGTCCCTCATATTTCCGAGGCAGGAGAAAGAAATCACAGAGGAGCAGCCTACCGAGGAGAACCAGATACCAAAATAATAAACAAATAATTTGCAAATATCAAAAATATTAATTTACATTACAGTTCAAAACGACGAAAACATGTATCTATCTTACGCCATTTTATTTACCAATCGTATGAAGGTTCCTCCTGCGGGGCTTCTGTGGTAATTATATTGTGCGTTTAGAAAGTACGAAAATATACCGAAGGGGCCCCGCAGATTGCGGGGCCCTTTTTTTATGATCAACAGGTAGCTAAAATTGAAAATAGTATAGCCATGAGAGCGAGTAGAGACACCATCCAGCTAGCACCACAAGGAAGTTTCCGACAGGCAAACGGCCAGCTTGTGCTGATTGCTGGTCCGTGCAGTGCCGAAAGTGAGGAACAGATGCTGGCAACAGCCCATTTGCTGAAGCAGGTAAACGGCGTTTCAGTTTACAAGGCGGGAATCTGGAAATCGCGTACACGCCCCAACAGTTTCGAGGGGGTAGGCACCGTAGGTTTGGAGTGGCTGCAACTGGTAAAGCAGCATACAGGTTTAAAAACCGCCTGCGATGTAGTGAGTGCGCAACAGGCGGAGGAAGCACTGAAGCATGGCGTTGACATCCTTTGCATCAGCGGGCGGGCCAGTGTAAACCCTTTCGCCATGCAGGAACTTGCCAGCTTGCTTAAAGGGTACAATACACCTGTGTTGGTAAACAACCCGGTATACCCGGATCTGCGCTTGTGGATAGGCGCACTGGAGCGCCTGCAGCAGGCAGGTGTATCGGACCTGGGGGCCATACACCGCGGCTTTGCCGCCGATGAACAGCATCCTTACCGCAACCATCCGAAATGGGACCATGTGCTGGAATTAAAACAGCTGCTTCCTACGCTTCCTATCCTGTGCGATGCCAGCCACATTGCTGGCAAACGAAGTATGCTGTACCCGGTAAGCCAACGTGCTGTGGAGCTGGGCACCGACGGCCTACTGTTCGAGTCGCATGTGCACCCCGCTGCAGCACGCAGCAGCCAACAGCAGCAGTTAATGCCCCAGGAACTTGGCTTGCTGGTGCATGCGGTTGTAACAAAGGTAAATCTGACTGAAACTACCGGCATGGTCGACATGATGGATGAACTGAGCAAGGAAATTGACCATCTGGATGACGAGCTGCTGGAACTGTTGCTGCGCCGGTCTGCGGCCAGTAAAAAACTGGGCACCCAAAAAGGGCTGAGCAACGCGCCGGCAAAGCAGGCATCGCGCTGGCAAAAGCAACTGGAAGGCTGGCTGCAGCAGGACCATATTTCCGGGCTGGATGAAAACCTGGTTAAAACCGTGGTCAGGGCCCTGCAACAGCATTCCGCCGAAACGCAGCATACTGCACAAAGCACTACTGCGGTAGCTTAAAAAAAGCCTCTCTGCCTTGTAAAGGGCGGAGAGGCTTTTTTTGTATTCCCGCTAACTTACCAGGCACGATTTGTAACTTTGCTATGTTACTCAAACTGAACAATTCTTATCTACTTTACTTCTTAATATGAAGACCCCCATTTCGCGGTTCCGCACTATCGGTTTTTACGAGGGCCTGTCTTATCTGCTATTGCTGGGCATTGCCATGCCTGTAAAATATTTGCTGGGAGTGCCCGAGCTTGTAAAGTATGTCGGATGGGCACACGGTGTCTTGTTTATACTTTACATGGTTAGCCTGTTGCAGGTAACCCTGGTCCATCGCTGGTCTTTTTGGAAAGTGGCTGCCGGGGTGCTGGCTTCTCTTTTACCCTTTGGCCCTTTTGTACTGGATAAAAAACTGCTGCAACACGAAGAAAGGGCTGGCAAGCCGGAAAAAGCAAAACAAGCGGCTTAAATACTCTTATTACAGGTAGGTGTCATCTTCCGGAGGGCACCACACAAAACGGCCTCGCGAGCAATGCTTGCGAGGCCGTTTTGTGTGGGTATGTTAATAATCCAACAGGTCTATCGTTTTTAATTCAAACTCTGTGGTATCCTGTTCCAGGGTATCAGGGTTGGTCACGATCAGGTCGCGGGCCCGGCCATAAAGCCTTACGTTCGGGTACAGGTTATCGTATTCTTCTTGCGAGATGAGGCCCCGGCGGCGCATGTGTCCGCCGATTAACCTGTAGTACCCCCCCTTCCAGCTACGCAGGTGGCCGGCGCTGTCAAAAGAAGACCGGTACCTTTTAGGGCTTGGGATGATACTTGTCAGGAAAATGGCCTCAGCCAGGTTCAGTTCCGATGGTTGCTTGCCAAAATAAAAGCGCGAGGCATCTTTTGCTCCGTACACATTCGGCCCCCACTCTATGATATTGAGGTATACCTCAAACAGGCGGTTCTTGGAAACCAGATCGAGGTTCTCGATCATCCAAACGATGATCGCCTCTTCTACCTTTCGAGCCACAGTTTTTTTCCGGGACAGAAACACGTTTTTAACCAACTGCATGGAGATGGTGCTTCCGCCCCGCGCAAACTCCCCTTTCTTAATGTTCTGAATGATCGCCTGCCGAAACGCCTCCTCATGAAAGCCCTTGTGACGGTAAAAACCGGCATCCTCGGCTGTAAGTATGGCATTGCGCAGGTAAGGTGATATTTGGCTGATAGGGCTGTAAAAGGCATTGGCCGGCCCTACGGTAAAGGTTCTTACAGGCTTGCCGTACTCGTACACGGTATGCGTAAACGACCCATTTATTTTCTGAATGTTGGTATTGCCCCATTTCGTTATCTTGAAATCTTTGGAGGCATCCAGGTCAGAGTCGAACATCACCTGCTCCACACTATCCATGTTCAGGTGAAACTTTAAGTCGTACTGCAACTCGCCCTGCGCCTGTATCCCCTCCAGGTTCTCGAACAATCCCGCTGGCAACGAACTGAAGAAATCGTTTGCAGGCATCACTTCCGTATTTACTCTCAGGTCGTATATCTTGGCATCTTTGTTCTGGTAAGCGGCATACACCTTTGCTGTGGCTTTGTTAACGCGCACTTCTGTCAGGCTATCGATCACGAACAAATCAGGCCCCAGTGTAACGGCATAGTCCACCGCGCTTTCCCGTACGTTAATGTCCTGGTCAGATAGCTTCGGGTGGTTAAGGGTCAGGTTGTTCACCATAGCACGGCCCTTTACTGTAAGCTGGTCGTTTTTAAACTTTTTATCGGTCAGGCTAATGTGCAGGGTGTCGAAAGCCACCTGCCCGTCGAACTTCTCTTTAATGTAAGGGATGCGCATGCCCTTATCGTCAAAGGCATACAAACTGGCGGAAATCCGGTAGTCTCTTGGGTCAATGGTGCCGCGCATCCTCAGGTTATTCTCTACAGAATCTGTAAGCAGTGTTGCCTGCGCCTCTATGTAGCCGTCATCCATGCGGAGGTAAGGCATTTTAACGCTGATGGTTCTATTGGAGGAAACGTAGGAAGCGTTGAGGTTTTTAAAATCGACTTTATCCGGTACGTTATCAAAGGCAGTTTCAATAAGGCGGTTCAGCAGCTTGCCATAGTTGCGCCCCTGCGTGGTATCGACAGGTTCCTGTGCTTCCTCATTTTTAAACAAAAAGCCAAAATTGGTTACATCGCCTTTTTTCCGGGCTGTCAGGTAGCCATCGGTAACCATAAGCTGCTTAAAAACTATCCGGCCCTTAAAAATAGAACGAAAGCTGATGCGGGCATACACACTGTCTGTGGTAAAGAGCGTATCGAGGCCATGCGGCACGAACGAGATATCCGTTAAAACAACTGAGTTCCAGTCGTCAAACGCGGCACTCCCGATGCGCAGGTCCGCAGGGTATTTATTTTCTACTTTCGCCTCTACGCGATTAAGGGTATACTCCAGTACCCGGCTTCTAAAAACAAACAGAAGTACTACTACTATCAGAAGAAAGGCTAGCATGCCGCCAGCCCATACAAGAATTTTCTTTTTCAAACGCTGGTCCAAAATATCCGGTGCGAATTAACTAATAAGATTTGTATCTAAAAAAGGAAGCACATGCAAAATTTACCTTGCATCGATACACATGTTGTATATATACTAATTACAATACACTATCCTTACGGCAGTTTGCCCTTTTAGATATTCAATTTAAAGTTTAGCTGGCAAGGGCCGTGCCAGGTTAAAGAACATGTTTTTCTTGTAACGCGTTAAAAAACGCTACAGTTCAACAACTTAAGCCTAATAAAACAAAGTAACAGGTATCAGAACAATAGATTCATCCTTTCTGAAGTTTGCCTTTATTGGCTAAAGAAACAATCCTGCTTATCTTTGAACAAAGAACTTCTACGCACATGAACCTAACATCACTTACAGCTATTTCGCCGGTTGATGGCCGCTACCGTCGCAATACGACTGAACTTGCCAGTTATTTTTCAGAATTTGGCCTAATACGCTACCGGGTGCTGGTCGAGGTCGAGTACTTTATTGCTCTCTGCGAGCTTCCATTGCCTCAGTTAGCACAGATTAAGCCGGAGGTGCATGCGCAGCTGCGCGCACTTTACGAAAACTTCTCAGAAACCGATGCCCTGGAGATCAAGGAAACCGAGAAGATCACCAACCACGATGTAAAGGCAGTCGAGTACTTTATCAAAAACAAGTTTGATGCGCTTGGCCTGGACGCTTACAAAGAATTCATTCACTTCGGCCTTACCTCACAGGATATCAACAACACGGCTATTCCGCTCTCCATACGTGAGGCTGATGCGCATGTGCTACAACCCGCCTACCAGCGCCTGCATCAAACGCTGCACGAACTGGCACAACAGTGGAAAGATGTTCCGATGCTGGCGCACACGCACGGGCAACCGGCCTCCCCCACCCGCCTGGGCAAAGAGCTGATGGTGTTTGCGGAACGCCTGGAGCTGCAGATGGACCTGCTGCGCCAGGTGCCTTTCTCGGCTAAGTTTGGCGGGGCAACGGGAAATTTCAATGCCCATCACCTGGCTTACCCGGCTATTAACTGGCCAGATTTCAGCAACCGTTTTGTGCAGCAGGCACTGGGTTTGCGCCGCAGCCAGTTTACCACGCAAGTGGAGCATTACGACAACCTGGCTGCCTATTTTGACGGCCTCAAGCGCCTGAACACCATCTTGATCGATTTCTCGCGGGATGTTTGGCAGTATGTGTCCATGGGCTACTTTAAGCAGAAGATAAAAGCCGGGGAAGTAGGCTCTTCCGCCATGCCGCACAAGGTAAACCCTATCGATTTTGAGAACGCCGAAGGAAACCTGGGCATGGCCAACGCTATTCTGGAACACCTGTCGGCCAAACTGCCTATCTCACGCCTGCAGCGCGACTTAACCGACTCGACAGTGCTCCGGAACGTTGGGGTGCCCCTGGCACATATCCTGATCTCGCTGAAGTCGTTGGAAAGAGGCATCGGCAAACTGGAGCTTAACCAGGCAGCGATTAACAAGCACCTGGAAGACAATTGGGCCGTGGTGGCAGAGGGCATTCAGACCGTTCTGCGCCGCGAGGGCTATCCGCAGCCCTATGAGGCGCTCAAAGCGCTTACCCGCAAAAATGAGCAGATGACGGAAGCGCGCATCCATACTTTTATAGATTCACTGCAGATCAGCGACCCGTTAAAAGCAGAATTGAAGAACATAACACCTTTCAACTACACGGGCGTAGAGCTGCTGTAACGGCACCGGTTGCCGCAAAATAAAGATGCCCGATTGCCTGCCGATCGGGCATCTTTATTTTGCATGAACCTGATCTGCCAGCTGCCAAACCTCTTGTACAAAAAGGCTCCAACTGAACTGCTGCTTAAAGGTCTTTATATTTTCGGTAAAGGAAGGAGCATCATCTGAAGTATAAAACTGATCTATGGCCTGTGCTATTGCCTGTGGTTCTGGCGCTACCACGTATCCCACCTTGCCATGCGGCACAAGCTCTGCCAGGCCTCCCACATCGGTAACCACCATGGGTTTGTTAAAGTGGTAGGCTATCTGGGTTACACCACTTTGGGTGGCGTGTTTGTAAGGCTGTACCACCAGATCGGCGGCACAAAAGTAATGACGCACTGCTGCATTGGGTATAAACTCCGTGCGAAGTATGAGCTTATCCTGCAAACCAAGCTCCTGTATTTGCCGGAGGTAAGGCGCCTCATCTTCGTAGAATTCACCTGCTATAATTAACCTTAGCTCCGGATGCGACTGAAGCTGTTGACTTGCCATCGCTCGGAGCAGTAGGTCCAGCCCTTTATACGCCCTGATAAACCCGAAGAAAAGCAGGTATTTATACTTGGTGTCCAGGCCCAGTGCGGCACAGGCCGCCTCCCTGCTTTCGGCTTGCCCAAAATTATCATAAAGCGGGTGTGGCAAGTATAAACTTGGCTTTCCGGGTGCAAACTGTTGCAGGTCCTGCTGCACCGCCCGCGACATGGTGATAAAACCGTGACAGGCGCTCAGAAAATACCTGGTAAGCCAAAGGTCACCGGGCCGCTTTTCATGCGGCACCACATTATCGGTTATGGCCAGCACCCTGCTATACCTGTTTCTGCGGATGATGCGGGCAATAGTGCCTAAAGCCGGGCCCATGAACGGAATCCAGAACCGAAAAATGACCAGATCAGGCTTTTGCTTACGTATATAGGTGCCCGCTTTTAACCAGCTAACCGGATTGATAGAGTTGATCAGGACTTTGATGGAAAGTCCTTTAGGAGCCGGTTCCACCGCGTACTGGCTCTTGCCCGGAAAAAGGAAACTTGGATATTGCAGGCTGAAGGTCACGATTTCCACTTCAGCACCATCCTCTTGAAAAGCATAGGCCAGGCGCTCATTAAAGGTAGCCATCCCTCCGCCGCGTAGCGGATAGGCCGGGCCCACAATCACGACCTTTCTTCCCATTACTTTTTAAGGGCGCCTACCTTATCCCTGATGAGGTATTCATTATTCTTGTTGGAGGCGAGCGAGATCATCTCGGCCAGAAATCCGGCCAAAAACAACTGCACCCCAAGTATAACGGCTACAAGCGCAAGGAAGAACAAGGGCTGGTCCACCACATCTCGCACGCGTCCGTTAGAGGAGATGTCAAATATTTTCTGGGCGATCAGCCAAATGGTTATCCCCAGACCTACCACGAACATAACGGTACCAAGTGTGCCGAAAAAGTGCATGGGCCGCTTTTTAAAACGACTGACAAACGTGATGGAGAGCAAATCGAGGAAGCCGTAAACAAAGCGTTCCAGGCCGAATTTGGTGGTGCCATACTTCCGTTCCTGGTGCTGTACGGGTTTCTCCGCGATTTTCGTGAACCCATTCCATTTGGCGATCACAGGGATATACCGATGCATCTCACCGTGTACTTCAATGCTCTTTACCACCAACTGGCGGTAAGCCTTCAGGCCACAGTTAAAGTCGTGCAGCTGAATACCAGACAGTTTCCGTGTTGCCGCATTGAAGAATTTAGTTGGGATGGTTTTGCTCAACGGGTCAAAGCGCTTCTTCTTCCACCCGCTCACCAGGTCAAGTTTCTGGTTCTTGATCATGTCATACAGCGCCGGTATTTCCTCGGGGCTGTCCTGGAGGTCCGCATCCATGGTAATGACCACTTCGCCGGAGCAGCGTTTAAAACCCTCGTTAAGCGCAGCAGACTTGCCATAATTCCGGTTAAAGCTAATGCCTTTCACAGCATTGTCTTCGGCACAAAGCTGATTGATCACATCCCAGGAGTGGTCGGTGCTGCCATCATCCATCAGCAGGATTTCATAAGAAAGCTCGTGCGCATGCATAACGCGTTTGATCCAGCGCACGAGTTCCGGTAAGGATTCCTCTTCGTTGAAAAGAGGAACAATTACCGAGATGTCAAAAGGGTATTGCATGTTTTATTCAAACTCCGGACGGCTGTTCTTCATTACGGCTGCAATGATCAGCGACAGAATAAAGCCTATAATTAACGTTATAACGGCAGCGCCCAGGATCATGGTAAGTGGTCCCTGGAAATTTTCAGCCATTTTCATACCTGCATCTATCTGCTCATCAGACATGCCTTGCTCCAGCATTCTAACACGCTGCTTCTCCATCATGTTGCTCATGTAGTTCGGATCAACAAACGTAGTGTACAGCCAGGTGAACAAACCTGACAGGAAACCGAATACCACCGAAACGATAGAACCAATGCCCAAGCCCTGGCCATACGACATGTAACCGTAGTTTATCGCTTTATACTGCTTCATGGCCAGCACAATGCCTGCAATTAATATAATATAAGCCGCGCTGCTCAGCCAGCGGTTGTCGCCGAGGTCAGTCACCATCAGAATCAAAGAGTAAACTACTCCTACCAAGGCTGTCAGTAAGCCATACTTCAGGGCTACAGATGTTACGGAAGGTTGCGTTTCAGTCATGTTTTTATTGTTTTGGTTATAGGTTACTTGCGAAAAAAAACGGCTGCTATCAGCGCAAAAACCCCTCCCACAAAAATCCTCCGCACAAAATCATCGGCTGCCAGCATACTCGGTGTAATAGAACTTAAGGCTTTGTATCCTTCGTCGTACATATGCTGCCCTAAAAGTTTAATCTGCTCCTCACGGGTCTCCTCCAGTAAGGTGCGCATCTCGTTCACATGCGTTTGCAGCAATTCGGGACCAGCGACATATAACAGCAAAAAAACAAGCATGGCTGCACTCAGCGCCGTGTAAAACGAAACCGAAAGCCCCACACGCAATCCTTTTAAGAAGCCGATACTGCCTTCTACAAAGAATTTATAGTACTTGATAGCCAGGAACATGAAGATCGGAATCGGGATATAAGATATCCGGCCCAATTCACCGAACGGATTCACACCTGACACATACAACACCAGCACTAGTACAAAACAAACTACACCGCACAGCACACCATACCTTACCCCTACCCTTGTTATTGTCTGATCAAACATAGTGTTCCTGTAAATTGCCCGTATTTAGCAATATCAACTAAATATAGGTATAAATATATTAAAAATGATTAATGGAGTACAAGTTGTCCCTTGTGTAATATCCCGATAACCTTACCTTTTAGCTCCATTCCAAAAAAAGGACTGTTTTTAGACTTGGATAAGGATTTTTCAGCGGATGGGCTCCAATGCTGGTCGGGCTGGAACAAGGTTAGGTTGGCAGTCTGCCCTTCGGTAACAGACGGCTCCGGAAGCCCCAGCACACGGCGTGGGCCTTCAACAAATTTCCGGAGTAACTGCTCCAGCGGCACGCAATCTGAAAGAGAGGTGCAGGCCACCGAAAAAGCTGTTTCTATACTACTGATTCCAAAATCGGCCAGGTCAAACTCCAGTTTTTTCGCCTCTGTGTCGTGGGGCAAATGTGCTGACACCAGCGCATCGATCGTTCCATCCAACAAGCCCCGCTTGATGGCCGCTACATCCGTTGCATTCCGGAAAGGTGGTGCCACCTTAAAATTAGTATCGAATGGTAGAATGGTTTGATCCGTGAAGGCGGCCTGGTAGCATGCCACATCACACGTCACCCGAAGCCCTTTGGCCTTTGCAGACCGGATTGATTCTATGGCGGCAGCAGTAGACACGAGCGAGAAGTGAATTTTTCCCCCGGTATACTGGAGGAGCTGCAGATCGCGGGTCACCACTATTTCTTCTGCCAACGACGGAATCCCTTTCATTCCTAAGCGTGTGCTTACCTCTCCTTCGTGTATTTGCCCATTCTCAGTCAGGCGTGTATTCTCCAGCTTATTAATAAACAAGCCGTCAAATAACTGTACATACTGCAGTGTTTTTAAGATCACATCAGCCCCTTGCAGCGGCTTGCTCCCATCAGAGAATGCTATGGCTCCCGCCTGATGCAGATCTATCATTTCTGTCAGATCCTGGCCCAGCGTATCCTTGGTTACAGCTGCAATCGGGTGAAGCGTTACTGGCAAGCGTTCGGAACGGTTGATCAGGTACTGTACTGCGCCCTTGGTTTGAACCACTGGCTCCGTATTGGGCAGGCAAAGCACTTCCGTAAACCCGCCTTTGGCAGCGGCCGCGGCCAGGCTCTCCAGGTCTTCTTTGTACTCCAGCCCAGGCTCACCGTTAAACGCGTGCAGGTCTATCCAACCGGCAGAAACCCAAAGACCATCCAGTGCTATCACCTTGTCAGCCTCCTTCTTTTCAGAACCAATGTACACAACCATTCCACTGTCAACAAGTATATTCTGCTCCTGCAGGTGATATGCTGATTCCGGACTATAAACTGTTACAGCTTGAAGAAGTACTTTCATGTTAGAGTAATCTAATAAGAGCTATTTCGGCCATTAAGAATACCAGACACAATATTAGACAATATTTCCAAAGCTTTACGCCAAAATATCTCTTTTCGAACTCTCCTCTCACTGAAAATGCATCTCCGTAATCATAGACATGCACATTAGCGCGGTTTGGGATCAGGGCACGTAGTTCATCAGGACTATACTGTGCTAACCTGGACTCTGCGTTACCATAGTTAAAAGCCAGCGTTGCCACGTCCTGCCCATGTCGTCGTAAAGTGTAAAATCCGGCCTGTTCCGTTTCCGCAGGAATTTTAAAGTATAGCTGCCCCCCACGAACCTGTTGCTCCGGTATAAAAGTTAAGCTGTCCTGACGCAGTTCAAAGACACCATCCTTCAATTGCTCTGTTTGCACAGGAAACTGTATAGTTCCCCTGTCCAGTGCATAGGCCATCTGTCTTTCTTGCTTATAGCCGGAAATGACCATCTTATACATGATTGGAACAAAAAGGGCATGGTTAACCAAAGAGTTAGACGCTTGCTCAAGCGGTGCCGCCATGAGATACACATGCCCTTCGCCCCTGTCAAATCGGGACAAGAAAGCGGCACCACCTCTAAATTTAAGGATATCTTCAGAAGCTCTTGACCAGGCTAAACTTTTAATAGCCGAAGGCATATCCATTTTGGGGTTATACTCTGAAAATATGGTTCGGAAAAAGGGGTTATTTGCTTCTGGAATAGCCAATGCACTGCTTTGACTGCCCTTGGCATTTCCAGTAAAGTCTGCCGGTATATTTAAGATATCAAATAAAGACTTGTAACTGCTACGCTCACCTTGAGCAGGAGGAAACAGAATAAGTGTGCCTCCGCCTTTTACATAATTTGCAACAGTACCCGCAATTGCTGGAGTGATGGTTTGCAAACCATTCAGAAGCAGCGCATCTGCTTTAGCGAGGGTAGCGTAATTTATATTACCTGTTTGATAAGCGGTAAATTTAAAAAGGGGCTCACCGGCATACAGCTTTTGCAGTTTACTTTGCGGCGCATCAGAAATCTCAACGATATTTATCTCTGTGGAAGGATCCAGAACAAAATAATAGGTATTGTCAAAATCAACGGGAAAGTCTTCTACCTGCACATAGGCTTTCTGGGTACCACTTCCATCAAACTTAAAATTTAGGACAGCCTCGGTAGTTTGTTGCGGTGGAAGATCCAGGCTAAGGGCTGCCACTTGTTTGTTATTGATAAAAAGCTTTACGGGAACATCTGTTACAGTTTCCGTTCCCGCATTCAGCAGGCGGATGTGTAAAGCGTTTTCAGCCGACGTCCTAATGAACTCATCGTCCAGGTAAACCGAATCAACGGCTATGTTTTGTGCGTCAGTGGCAGCAATAGGTACCAGGTGTATCTGGGTCAGGGAATCATATCCCGTTAGGAGTGATGGGTTAAAGGTAGATTTCTGAAAATCTGAGACTATAAACAAATGGGCAGGGTTCTTTCTAGCAGAGAAGGGTTGCGAGGAAAGGGGAGTAAAAGCTAAATCGTCCAGCATACCATAAGCTTCAGCAGCCTGTAAGGCTGCTCCGTGGCTGGTTCTATTATTCGAAGTGACAGTAAAAGAAGTAGTGGCGGGAAATAACTTTAAAATTGATTTTGCGCGATCAGTGGCTGCATTCAGCATGGATATATCCTGCACAGCATCCATGTTCTGCATACTAAAAGAATTTTCTATACTTATAACAACATCCCCCTCGGTATCAACAGCTGCATGCTGCAAAGCAGGAAAATATGGCTGAGCAAAGGCCAGCACTAAAAATACAATAAATAAGATGCGCGATAGAAGGATGAGAAGTTGCTTGAGGTTGCGTTGGCTGGCAGTCAGATCTTTAGAAGCCTGAATAAACTTCACATTACTAAATACCAGTCGCTTAGCTCTTCTGAGTTGCACCAAATGCAAAACCAAAGGAATGGCAATAGCTGCCAGGGCAAACAGGAAGGTGGGATACAGAAAAGCCATAGCCCAAGTTAATGATGAAAAAAGATAAAACAAAGCATTGACCTACGCCTGCAGCGCACTAAAGTGAGCACGAAAAACACCATAGGATACATTTCTACGGTTACCTTGCTTTAAAGAAGTTTCCTACCCTGCGCCAGTCGGCGTTGCCGGTTGCTGCTGTTTGGGGGCTGGCGTAAACGCAAAGCGGGGCAGGCCCTGTTGGACCTGCCCCGCAGTGTGTGGGGTTGGCGGCCACCTACTCTCCCGGGTGTGACCCCAGTACCATCGGCGCGTCCGGGCTTAACTTCTCTGTTCGGGATGGGAAGAGGTGCTCACCGGAGCCATAGCCGCCATTCTC
>NZ_JBYZMQ010000014.1:0-60369 GCF_058216355.1 Pontibacter sp. GD13 | reverse complement strand
CTTCTTCCCTAAGAAAATCCATGCCGTAACTGCCAAAGGGTTCATCCTCAAACTTATCCTCTTTATATTTGCCTATACATTAAATCAAATCATCCAATAACTCGCAACTTGAGTTAATTAGTTGACAGTCAACTATAAAACATGTTTATGTTAGTCATCAGAACCGCGTTTTGCACGAGAGCAGCATTTTTGCTGCTGTTCATTTGGCTTACCGGGTGTGCGCCCACCACCAGGATTACGGGTACCTGGAAAAACCCGGATGTGGGCAACAGGACCTTTAGCAAGGTGGTGGTGGCGGCACTTTCCAATAATGTGCGGGCAAGGGAAAAAGTGGAGGCCGATATGCAAGCCCAGTTGCAGCAGCATGGAATAGAAGCCACAAAGAGTATCAATATTTTTCCACCCAACCTGGCAGGCAAGCAAGGCCCCGATGTAGACCTGCTGATGGAAAAAGTAAAAGAGGCGGGCTATGATGCCATCATTACCGTAGCCCTGATCAATGAAGAAACCGAAACACGCTATGTGCCGGGCACCTATGGCTATTCGCCGGTAACCAGGTTTGGCTGGTATGGTCGCTTTAGGGGATATTATACTTACTGGTACCCCACCCTCTACGACCCAGGCTACTACACCGAGAATAAGATCTACTTCCTGGAGACCAACCTGTACGATGTAAGCAGCGAAAACCTGCTTTGGTCTGCCCAGTCGCAATCTTATGACCCCGCCAGCTTGCGGAAAGCTTCTGAGACCCTAGCCGAGATCACCATAACCAGGATGGCGCAGGATAAACTGATCCGATAAAGACTAAACTTATCCTGACGGAGTATAAAACGAAACAGGCGGGCCCATGGGCCCGCCTGTTTCGTTTTAACATAAAGGATTTACTTTATTCGTTGTATAAGACCTGTAACACGGTTTGCCCTACAGCTTTAAGTGTTTTTTTGCTGATCACCTCCATGTTGTCGGAGTGCCGGTGGTGGTAGGGGCCAAAGTAATCCTCGGGGTTGTTCATGTTATACTCGATGATATCAATCATACGGATGTTTCCCCAGGCATTTACAAAGGAATGGTCATCGGTAATAGCGGGTGCGTCTACGTATTTAAAGTAATCGGAATACCCTATGCGGTTCCCTGCCTTCCATACTTTGCCAACTATCTCCTTGGCGTACTGCATGGAGGTTCCCTCACGGGCAAATTTGGCACCCTCTGCCCCCACCATATCCAGCAGGATGCCGTAGTTGGCGCGGTAGTTCGGTTTGTGCTTGTTCTTGCTCCAGTACTGTGAGCCCAGGCACCAGGTGTTTTCCTGGTAGGCCAGGCCGCTGTTATCAGGCTGGCCATAATCCTCCCCATCGAAGAAGATCATATCTACCCCAATGTCTGGTTTCTGCTCCGCCTGCTGTATAGTTCGGGCAATCTCTAACAAAATGCCGACGCCGCTGGCGCCATCGTTGGCCCCGTCGGCTGGTGTTTCGGGTTGCTGCGCGTCTTTGTCCGCCATGGGCCGGGTATCCCAGTGGGCGGCTAGCAGCACGCGATTGGCCGCATCCGGGTTATAGGAGGCGATCACGTTGCGCAGGTTCAGCATTTTGCCATCGTAGGCGCGCATCTGAAACGTCTGCACCTGCACCTCAGCACCATACTCCTTCAATTTTTGGATGATCCAGTCGCCGGTGGCATAGTGGGCCGGTGTATTGGGCACCCTGGGGCCAAAAGCCACCTGCCGGGCCACCAGGGCATAGGCAGTATCCGGGTTAAACGCCGGGGCTGCCACCAGCGGTGCCTCCTTCTCCTCCGCGTCTATTTGTTGCGTACCGTTCTGTTCAGCCGAATCGCAGCCGTTTAGCACCAGCGAGCCGATGAGCAGCAGGGCGAGCATGTTCATTTTATTCTTCATAAGCCCAGTCAATTCCGGTTTTCATATCCTTAATCACGATGCCTTGTTTTTTAAGCTCGGCACGTATCGCATCTACTTTGTCGTAAGCCTTGGCTTCTTTGGCTTCTTTATACAGTGTCAGCACCAGGCGCAGCATTTCGTCCATGTCGCCTGGCAGCTCCTCTCTAAGGCCCAACACATCCTGCACCAGCTTCTGATAGGTGTCGCGCACCGTATCAAAAGTGCCCCTGGTTAGCTGCGCTAGCTTCAGTTGCCCCAGGTACAAGCCATTTATCTTTTTAAGCAAATTAAAAAGCGAGGCGATGGTACGCGCCGTGTTCAGGTCGTCGTTCATGCCCCGGTAGCAATCCTCGGTTAGTTCCAGCAGTTCCTGGTTCAGGTTTTCATCAGGCGCCGTGTCGGCACCATCTTCAGGGTACTGCAGTTTTTTGAGCACATGCAGGCCGTTCATCAGCTTGGTATACCCTTTGCGGGCTGCCTGAAGCGCCTCGTTGCTAAAGTCGAGGGTGCTGCGGTAATGTGCCTGCAGTATAAAAAAGCGGATAGTCATGGGAGTATACTTGTCCTCCAGCAGCTCGTGGTGGCCGCTGAACAACTCGCTGAGGTTGATAAAATTCCCCAACGATTTGCCCATCTTCTTGCCGCCCACGGTAATCATGTTGTTGTGCACCCAATAACGCGCCGCGTCTGTGTGGTTGTTGCTGGCCTGGCTCTGCGCTATCTCGCATTCATGGTGCGGAAACATCAGGTCCAACCCTCCTCCGTGAATATCAAAAGTAGTGCCTAAGTACTTGCGGCTCATGGCCGAGCACTCCAGGTGCCAGCCCGGGAAGCCTTCGCTCCAGGGCGAGGGCCAGCGCATGATGTGGCTGGCAGAGGCTTTTTTCCAGAGCGCAAAATCCAGGGGCGAGCGTTTTTCCTCCTGCCCTTCTGTGGCGCGGGTGTTGCTCATCAGGTCCTCGATCACGCGCCCGGACAGCTTGCCGTAGTTATGGTGCTGGTTGTAAGCGGGCACATCAAAGTATACCGACCCGTTCGACACGTAGGCCATGCCGTTGTCGAGGATCTCCCGTATCATCTCGATCTGCTCGATGATATGGCCGGAGGCGCGGGGCTCAATATCAGGGCGCAGCACGTTTAGCTTATCCATTTCCTGGTGGTACACATTGGTGTAGTGCTGCACCACCTCCATCGGCTCCAGGTGCTCTATTTTCGCTCTCTTCTGGATCTTATCCTCTCCCTCGTCGGCGTCATTCTCCAGGTGGCCCACATCTGTAATGTTGCGCACGAAGCGCACTTTATACCCTACAAACTTCAGGTAGCGGTACAGCACATCAAACGTGACGGCACTGCGCGCGTGCCCCAGGTGCGGTTCGCCGTAAACAGTTGGCCCGCAGAGGTACATGCCTACAAAGGGTGCGTGCAGCGGTTCAAAATCCTCTTTCTTTCGCGTGAGCGTGTTGTATAGTTTCAGTTTCTGTTGCATGTTTCGTATAAAGTATAAACACCTGCTGGTGCCGCGCCCCTGTTTATGAATGGCGTCGGTTGCTGCGGGCCATAGTTCAAAATTACCACACGCCGGCCCTATCTCCTACTGGGTTTCTGTGGCCTTCGGCTCCAGCAGATACCGGGCAGAAATCGGGAAATGGTCTGAAAGCCCCATCTCGTAATGCGTTTCAAAATCATAAGCCTGCAGCGATTTGCTGTAAAACTGGTTGTCAATGCGCAGAAACGGGAGCGGCCCGTTGTATGTTGCCCCTACCCCGTTGCCGGCCCTTACAAAAGCATTGTCCAGCTCCTCAGCCAGTTGGTTGTAAGTATAACTGAACGGAATATCGTTAAAATCGCCGCACACAATAACCGGGTAAGGCGACTCCCGGATGTGCTCCAGCAGCAGGTTTACCTGGTGCCCACGGGCAATAAACCCTTTCTTCAGACGCCTGGCCAGGTTGCGGCCTTCTTTCTTAAAGCTTTCTTCGTTGCCAATGGCCGAGTAGGTGTTTTCGATGTCCTGTGATTTGATGCTCATCGATTGCAGGTGCGCGGTGTACACGCGCAGGGTGTCGCCGGCCACGTCCACATCCACCCAGATCCCCCGGTTTGAGTTGGACTCTCCGAAACGGATCACTCCCTTGTTAATGATCGGGTACCTGGAGAAGACAACAATCCCTATATCGGCCTTGTTCCGGTCCACATACGAGACCGAGAAAAATCGTTGCTTGTTGTAACGCGTGCCTATTTTACTGATCGTGTTGTAAGTGTTGGAGCCCCGGTTGCTGTAAAACTCCTGCAGGCAGATAATGTCTGCGGGATGCGTGGCCACCCAGTCCACCATATCCATCGAGGCCTGCCCCTCGCTTCCGTCCTTATCGGCATAGGCATTGAATACGTGGGTATTGAAGCTCAGCACTTGCAGCGTTTTGCTGCTGGGGGCGATGTCCTGGGCAAAATTAATGGCGACAAAGCGCGCGTAGTAATTCCAGCCCAGCATCAGCACCGCCAGGGGCAACACAAACAACCAGGACCGGCGCACAGCCCAATACAGCAGGAACAGAAAGTTGCAAACCAGCGCAGCAGGCAGTGAAAAGGCGATGAATGCGGCAGGCCAGAATTCGTACGGGGGCACCTGCAGGCAGAGCACGCCCACCAGCACCCAAAACACCACCCCCATGTTCAGGATGAGCCAGATTCGTCGTCTTATTTTTTTGAAGGAGGCCGCCACAGGGGCAAACTTACAAATTATGCCATTATCTATACCATGTCCTCTGCCAGAATATCTTTATAGCTGCATGGGCGAGCTGCTCAATCAATGTGTATTTCCTGTATCCCCGAACCATGGCGCTTACTTTTTTGTTGATTTTTAGTTAGCACCTGAAAAGTGGAAACGGCGGGGCATAACTTTTAAAAAAACTGGAAATTATTATTTCCTTAGCTATACTAAAGGCACTATGTTGTTTATATAATGTTTTTGTAGTAAATTTGCAGCGTTATATCCAAAGAGGTGAGGGGACATAAAAAGTCCCCTTCTTTATTTCTCAAGCAGCAACTATGGCACTTACCGCGCAAGTAATAAGAGAGATGGCAGAGGCAAGCCTCCCCGAAGAGGACTTGTTCGTCGTAGATGTGTCTGTTTCGTCTTCGGCTGTTCGCCCTAAAATTGTGGTGCTGGCCGATGGAGAGCATGGAATCACCATTGAGCAGTGCGCCAAGATCAGCCGCCGCATCAACAAGCAGATTGAGGAGCAGGAGGGAGAAGAAATCAGTTATGTACTGGAGGTGAGCTCGCCGGGCGTTGACTTTCCACTGACGCAGCCCAAGCAGTTTCAGCGAAACATAGGGCGCAGCCTGAAGCTAAAAATGCAGGACGAGACAGAGAAGACAGGCAAACTGGAGGAGGTCACAGAAACCGGCATTAACCTGCTGGAGGAGAAAAAACAAAAAGGCAAAAAGGCAACGTATGAGCCTGTGCAAATACCCTTCGGGGAGATTGTAAAAGCAAATGTTGTAATATCTTTTAAATGATAAACAAATGAACAGTTCAGTCCTGATCGAGTCGTTCGCTGAATTCGCGAAATTCAAGAACATTGACCGTCCGACCATGATGCGCATTCTGGAGGATGTTTTCCGCACTATGATCCGCAAGAAGTGGAGCACCGACGAGAACTTTGACATTATCCTTAACGTGGAGAAAGGTGACCTGGAGATCTGGCGTAACCGCGAAATCGTGGACGACAACTCAGAGGATATCTGGGACTATGACAAGATCAGCCTTTCTGAGGCCCGCAAAATTGAGGCTGACTTTGAGGTTGGCGAGGAAGTGTCGGAGGAGATACAGCTAGAGGATTTTGGCCGCCGTGCCGTTCTGACAGCCCGCCAGACGCTGATCCAGCGCATCAAGGACATGGAGAAGGAATTGCTTTTCCAGAAGTATAAAGACCAGGTGGGTGAGATCATATCGGGCGAAGTATACCAGGTATGGAACCGTGAGGTGCTGCTGCTGGACCAGGAGGAGAATGAGCTGCTGATTCCGAAGGCAGAGCAGATACCAAAAGACCGCTACCGTAAAGGCGACCAGGTGCGTGCCGTTGTACAACGTGTTGAGATTGTGAATGGTAACCCCAAGATCATACTTTCGCGTACCTCTCCTACTTTCCTGGAGCGCTTGTTCGAGAACGAAGTACCGGAGATCTTCGACGGCCTGATCGCGATCAAGAAAATTGTGCGTGAGCCGGGTGAGCGCGCCAAGGTGGCTGTAGAATCTTTCGATGACCGCATTGACCCGGTGGGTGCCTGCGTAGGCATGAAAGGATCGCGTATCCACAGCATCGTGCGGGAGTTGGAGAACGAGAACATTGACGTCATTAACTATACCGACAACCTGGAGCTCTACATTCAGCGCGCGCTTAGCCCTGCTAAGATCAGCAGCATGAAGATTGACGACGAAACAGGTCGTGTGTCTGTTTTCCTGAAGCCTGACCAGGTTTCCCTGGCCATTGGAAAGGGAGGCCAGAACATCAAGCTTGCCAGTAAGCTGGTGGACCTGGAGATCGACGTTTTCCGTGAGTCCGAATCGTATGAAGAGGATATCAGCCTGGAAGAATTTACGGATGAGATCGAGGATTGGGTAATTGCCGAGTTAAGGCGAATTGGCCTTGACACAGCCAAGAGCGTATTGGCTGTAAGCAAAGAAGACCTGCTTCGCCGCACAGAACTGGAAGAGGAAACTATCGAAGATGTGCTAACCGTTCTTCGCGAAGAGCTGGAGGAAGAAGAAGAGAATCAATAGTTGCTTGTTGTGCGGTGTTAGTATAATTTTGAAGAAGTTTTACGGCACCGCATAATAGATCGTCTGGCAGGGCAGCTATACGTAATATTAGAATTAAAAAGACAGCATATTAGAACAACATGGCAGAAGAAAAAACAAGGAGGCTTAAACAGGTTGCAACTACGTTAAACATTGGTACATCTACCATTGTGGACTACCTCTCTGCTAAGGGTTTTGACGTAGACAACAAGCCTACGTCTAAAATCACAGCGGAGCAGTTCGGTATGCTGGCTAAAGAATTCGCCTCCTCTATGCAGGACAAGCAAGAGGCTGAGGAACTGAATATCGGCAAGAAACCGCAGAGCAACCAGGTTATCGAGTCGGAGAAGCAGCCTGAAGTTACAAATAGCAGCGAGCCAGAGGAAGAACTTCAGATAAAAACAGTACACCAGCCTAAGGCTGCCGCTGAAGAAGCAAAGCCAGTTCCAGCAGCGCCTGCTACACCAGAGGCCCCTGCCGTTGAAGCCAAGCTTCCGGGCATTAAAGTAATGGGCAAAATTGAACTGGATGCCAAAGGGCGTCCGGTAGCGCCGAAGCCTGCCGTAAAGCAGGACGAGACACCAGCGCCAGCCGCGGCACCGGCACCTGCTGAAAAGGCCGCTCCAGCGCCTGAGGCTCCGAAAGCAGCGGAAACTTCGAAAGTTGAGGCTCCGAAGGCAGAAGAGGCCAAGGCAGCTACACCGAAACCGGAAGAATCTCCTACAACAGTAACAAAGGCAACAGAGGCCCCTCAGGCAGAAACACCTGCCGCTGCCCCTGTTGTCGCAAAAGAAAATGCAACTGAGCAGCCTGCCGCTACGGCTCCAGCCGCAAAGGCTCCGCAAACACCGGAAGCCGCGAAGCCAGAGGCGGCAAAAGCAGAGACAACAACACCGCCTGCTGCACAGCAAGCACCTGCAGCACAGGAACCCGCTACGCCGGCAACTCCTGGTACAGATAACGATAAGGAAAGACCAATAGAAACGATTACAGGAAAAGCCGACCAGCTGAAAGGCCTGACGGTGCTCGGTAAGATAGAATTACCAACCGAGTCCCGCAGGAAAGGATCGAAGCCGGTAGCATCTTCGGACGAGAAGAAAGGCAAGAAGAAGAAGCGCAAGCGCATCATGGTTGCTACCGAAGGGCAGCAGCCCGGACAGCAGGGCCAACGCCCAACCGGACCGCCACAGGCAGGAGGCGCACCTCGCCCCGCCGACAGAGGGAACCAACGCCCTGTTAAACCAGCAAAAGGACGTGGCAACATGCCTGTTGGAAGACCAGAGAAGAAAGAGGTTACCGATAAAGAAATTCAGGAGCAGATCAAGGCTACGCTGGCGAAGCTTAGCGGTGGCAAAGGCAGCGGAGGAAACCGCGCCAAATATCGCCGTGAAAAGCGCTCGGCCATTGCAGATGCAACGGAAGAGCGCCGCATGGCAGAGCAGGCAGACTCTAAGACACTGCGTGTAACAGAGTTCGTTTCTGCTAACGACTTAGCCGCCCTGATGGATGTGAGTGTGAACGACGTCATCAAGGTGTGTATGCAACTGGGCATGTTCGTTTCCATCAACCAGCGCCTCGACGCCGAAGCCATCACCATCATTACAGATGAGTTTGGCTACGACGTAGAGTTTATTACTGCCGAGGAAGAGCAGGGGCTAGAGGATATTATTGAGGAAAACGAGGAAGACCTGGCCGACCGTGCCCCGATCGTGACCATCATGGGTCACGTTGACCACGGTAAGACCTCGCTTCTGGACTACATCCGAAACGCCAACGTAACAGCCGGCGAAGCAGGTGGTATCACGCAGCACATTGGTGCCTACAAAGTGAAGACAGAAAGCGGCCGTACGGTTACTTTCCTGGATACACCGGGTCACGAGGCCTTTACAGCCATGCGTGCCCGTGGTGCCAAGGTAACAGACGTTGTTATCATTGTGGTAGCAGCAGACGACTCGGTGATGCCTCAGACAAAAGAAGCCATCAACCATGCACAGGCTGCCGGTTCACCTATCATCATTGCGCTTAACAAAATAGATAAGCCTGGCGCCAACCCGGATAAAGTTCGCGAGGAACTTTCTCAGATGAACATCCTGGTGGAAGAATGGGGCGGTAAATACCAGTCGCAGGAGGTTTCAGCGAAAACCGGACAGGGTATATCAGACCTGTTAGAGAAAGTGTTGCTGGAAGCAGAACTGTTAGAACTTAAAGCAAACCCGAACCGCCAGGCAATTGGTACTGTGATCGAAGCCTCTCTGGACAAAGGCCGTGGCTATGTGGCCACCATGCTGGTGCAGACAGGTACCCTCCACATTGGCGATATTGTGTTGGCCGGCTCGCACTTTGGTAGAGTAAAAGCCATGACAGACCACCGTGGCCGAAAAATGAAAGAAGCCGACCCATCTACACCGGTACAGTTGTTAGGTTTAGATGGTGCCCCGCAGGCAGGTGATAAGTTTGTGGTGATGGAATCAGAGCGTGAAGCACGCGAGATCGCCTCCAACCGTTCGCAGATGCAGCGTGAGCAAAGCTTGCGTACCCGTAAGCACATTACCCTGGATGAGATCGGTCGCCGTTTGGCAATCGGCACGTTCAAGGAACTCAACGTGATTGTGAAAGGTGACGTGGACGGGTCAGTGGAAGCACTTTCTGACTCTTTACTGAAACTGTCAACCAACGAGATCCAGGTCAACATCATTACAAAGGGTGTGGGAGCCATCTCCGAATCCGATGTACTGCTTGCTTCCGCATCAGATGCCATTATCATTGGTTTCCAGGTACGCCCTTCTCAGAATGCGCGTAGGCTGGCCGAGCAGGAGCAAATTGATGTGCGCCTGTACTCTATCATCTACGATGCGATAAACGAGGTGAAGGATGCCATGGAAGGCATGCTGGCCCCAACGCTGAAAGAAGAGATCCTGGGTAACGCCGAGGTAAGGGATGTGTTCAAGATCACGAAAGTGGGTACCATCGCAGGTTGTATGGTTACCGATGGCACGATCCAGCGAAATGCCAAAGTACGCCTGGTGCGGGATGGCATAGTGGTGTTGGATGGCGAGATCCTGGCACTGAAGCGTTTCAAAGACGATGTATCTGAGGTAAGACAAGGGTACGAGTGCGGTATCAGCCTGAAGAATTACAATGACATTCAGGAAGGTGATATTATTGAGGCATACGAAGAGAAAGAAGTGAAGCGTAAGCTTTAACCAGAACATATCTTAAACAGGGGCGCCCCTGTTGTGTATTCAGCCGGGGCGCCCCTGTTTAAGATAGCCTACAAGTATAAGCACTAAAAAAAGGAAAGGCTGCCCAACTCACGGGCAGCCTTTCCTTTTTTTGACGGTATTGAATGAGGGTTAATGTCTTCTCCTTTTCTTGCGCTCCAGCCTTTTTTTATCGCGCTCGTGCTTTTTCATCATCTCCTTTTCCTTCTTCATAATTTCCTTCATCTTCTTACTGTTCCTGATCCGGAGTTTATCGTAGCTTCGCTTTCGGTTAGAGGTTTCTTCGTAGGTATTGAACCGCTTGTCAAGGCCTTGCCCCCTGTTGCCCACAGCATCAGCTGTGCTGCCTTTGTCCTCCAGCTTAGCTGTTCCCCAATACTCATCCTTCGATTTACTGCTTTTAGAGGTCGACTGCGCCTTAGCTTCGGGAAAAGCGAAGAAACAGATGAGGGTCAGGGTAAGTAAGGCTATTTTTTTCATTCTTGTTCTATGGGTTCAGCTTATACAACGCAAAAAACGTGCATAGTATATATTTTTTGTTTACAACATGCTGTAGGAGTGCAAAAGTTCACCTACTTAAAGTTGTAGGAAATCCCAATCCCCAGGGTTTCCTTTACCTGTAAGCGGGGTCCCTTCCCATCAATTTTATTATCGTTATTCCTGTCTACATCAATGTTGATATCATCATCATAAATAAGATGCAGGAACAAGCTGGCGGATATGAGTTTGTTTACTTTAAAATTCAGTAAATTCTCCCAGTTAACATCTACATTTTCTGGGTTTCGGAGATAGTTGGAGAACAGGTCGAGCTTAGACTGGAAGATGATGTTCTGCAGGATCTCATTTTTATAGCGCACGTTCACATACCCTCCGAACTCTTTGCGCAGGTGCTGCCCTGTGCCCGGTATAATGTTACCAAAAGCATCTGTATCGGCTGCGTTTACACCAAAAGCGCCCCGATCTGCCAATCGCTGGCTTTGCACGAAGGTAAACTTACCGGTAAGCGGGGAAATGAACACCGACAGCTTTTCATTTGGCTTGTAATCCATACCGAGAGAGGCCAGCACAAAGGCCGGTGAAAAGAAGCTGGAGATCAGGGTGTCGCGGGAGGCCGTGTACGTGGGAGAAAGCTGCGTTTTCAGGTTCAGCTGGGCCGTATAGAACCAGTGCTCGGTGGCCCGGTGGCCATACTTCAGGTTAAGCTCCAGCTTGTCGTCGCTTTTCTGCACGCGCTGTTTCTCCAGCTTTACCAGCCCGTAGATCACATCCAGCGAGTTATTCCAGGTATTGTCGCCGTGCTCGTAGTTGGCATATAGCCCGGCAATGCCCAAAACGGAAATCGTATTTTGGCCACCGGCAGCCCAATTATTCAGGCTTACCTGGCTAAAGTTCAGCGTGCCGGTGCCGCCCAGGTCCCAGACGGTGCTGGTATCCGGTTCGGCGGTGGTCTGAGCCAAGGCTTGAGAAGAGATTGTCAGGCAAAGTATAAAAGCAAGAATAAAATAATAACGTGTAAAAAAAACCATAGGCAGTCATAAAGTATAAGTGCGCGGGCGCACAGTTGGGTAAAAAGAAGGGATACGTGCGCTTATACCACCTTGTTTTCGGGTGCCACGGCGCCATCGGTGTTACGGAGTATATCCCGGATCTCTGCCAGCAGCACCTCCTGCTTGTTAACCGGAGGGGCCGGCTTGGCAGCCTCCTTTTCGCGCAACCGGTTCACCGACCTCACCAACAGGAAGATAGCCAGGGCAATGATCAGAAAATTAAATATGGCCTGAATGAAGTTGCCGTAGTTCACTGTTACGGCTTCCGATACGACATCCCCGTTCTGGACCACAGCCTCTTTAAGCACGAGCTTCAGCCGGGTAAGGTCTACGTTACTCACCACAAGCCCTAGTGGCGGCATAATAATATCCTTCACCAAAGAATTGGTAACTCCACTGAAGGCGGCACCAATCACCACACCAACTGCCAGGTCGATCACGTTGCCTTTGACTGCAAACTTCTTGAATTCTGAAAAAAAACTCATTGGGTTATGTGTAAATTAAAAATTAAACATTCCTGAAGCTAACTATGCGACATCTTTGACCTTCTGTGCAGGCTTTCTAGCGTTATAAGATAACGTCATTACCAGATTGCCGCCAAAGGATTTGATGAAATTACTATATTTGTAAGAGAAACCAAGAATCTAAAAGAGCTAAAGAAACTATGGCCATATACGAAAACCTGCTGCTGGAGCTGAACAACGGCATTCTAACGATTACAGTTAACAGGGCAGAAAAACTGAATGCGCTGAACATTGATACCATCAAGGAAATAAAAAATGCGATTCAGCACGTGTATGACGACGCGGAGGTAAAGGGAGCCATTTTTACTGGCGCGGGTACCAAAGCGTTTGTCGCCGGTGCGGATATCGCTGAAATAGCAGAGCTGAACGAGGTTACCGCGCGTAATTTTGCCGAACGTGGACAGGAGGTTTTTGCCATGATCGAGCGTTGCAATAAACCTGTGATTGCGGCAGTAAACGGCTTTGCACTCGGCGGCGGATGCGAACTGGCCATGGCCTGCCATATGCGCATTGCCAGTGAGAATGCCCGTTTTGGCCAACCCGAAGTAAACCTTGGGGTTATACCCGGCTACGGCGGCACGCAGCGCATGACCCAGCTTATAGGTAAAGGGAAAGCCATGGAGCTCATGATGACCGGCGACATGCTCACGGCAGAGGAGGCCAGGGCACTTGGCCTGGTGAACCATGTAGTGCCCCAGGAGAACCTATTGCCGAAATGCACGGAGCTGATGGAGAAAATCATGGGCAAGGCGCCCCTGGCTGTGGGCCTGGTGATTGAGTGCGTGAATGCCGTTTACAACAAAGATGAGAACGGCTACCAGACAGAGGCTAATTCTTTTGCCCGCTGCTGTACCTCCGCCGATTTTGTGGAAGGCACCAATGCCTTCCTCGAGAAACGCAAGCCTGCTTTCAAAGGAATCTGATCATTCGCCATCCGACCCTTTCTATATGAGTGTAGCCAAAAACCTGGTCGGACAAACTGCTGCCTACGGTTTAAGCAGTATTGTAGGCAGAGCCCTTAATTACCTGCTGGTTCCCATTTACACGGCTGTATTCCTCCCCGAGGAGTATGGGGTGGTCTCGTACCTGTACGCTTTTGTGGCTTTCTTCAACATCCTGTACACCTACGGAATGGAGACGGCCTTTTTCCGTTTCGCCAATAAACCAGGGGCAGACCGGAAGCAGCTTTACAACCAGGTGCTTAGCATTATAATGTGTAGCAGCGTGGTGCTGTCTGGCATCATCATACTGGCCTCCGGCACCATCGCGCAATACATCGGTTACCCCGAACAACAGAAGTACATCGCTTGGCTGGCTGTGGTTTTGGCCATCGATGCCACCGTGGCCATACCCTTTGCCTGGCTGCGCCTCCAGAACAAAGCCATTAAATTCGCCTCCTTAAAACTGGTGAATATCCTGCTTACGGTGGGGGCAAATTTATTCTTTCTGGTGCTGTGCCACGGTATTTACCAGGGGGAGTATCTACAGAGCCTCAGACCATGGGTCGAGAAGATTTACAACCCAGCGTTTGGAATAGGCTACATTTTCCTGATCAACCTGATCGCCAATGCCCTCCTGATCCCGATGCTCTGGAAGGAGTTCTCGATCTTTCGGGTTCAGCTGAACAAAGCGCTGCTCAAGCCCATGCTGGTCTATGCCTACCCCCTCCTGTTTATGGGGCTGGCAGGCATGGTGAATGAGGTGATCGATAGAATACTGTTGGAGGAGTGGCTTCCTGAAAGCTTTTACCCGGGTATGAGCAACATGGCCGCTGTCGGTATTTACAGTGCCTGTTACAAGCTCTCCATTTTCATGACACTGGCTATACAGGCTTTCCGGTATGCAGCAGAGCCCTTTTTCTTCTCGCAGGCACAAGACAAGAACTCGCCCAACACCTTTGCCTTGATCATGAAATGGTTTGTGATCGCCTGCGCCTTCATTTTCCTGTTCATCTCTGCCAACCTCGAAGACTTCGCCTTGCTGTTGCGGCGTGAGTCGTATCGGACAGGCATCATGGTGGTGCCTGTTCTGCTGCTGGCTAACCTGTTCCTGGGCGTCTACTATAACCTGTCGGTGTGGTTTAAACTAACTGACAAAACAAAGTATGGCACCTACATCAGTTTCGGCGGAGCCGCCATCACAGTCATTTTTAACCTGGCGCTTATTCCCCTACTAGGGTACCTGGGCTCAGCCATTGCCACTTTTGTCTGCTACTTCAGCATGGCCCTGATCAGTTACCTGATGGGGAACCGCCACTACCCTATTCCTTATCCCGTAAAAACCATTTTGGGCTATATCGTGTTTGCTATAGCATTGGTGTGGCTGGCACTGGGCCTCGAAATAGATAACTTCTGGCTGCGCCATGCGTTTCACCTGGCAGTATGCGCTGTTTTCCTGGCCGCTGTCTGGGTTCGTGAGCGCCCCCGCTTCCTAAAATTTTAGACCTTATTTTCAAAGATGAGCAAAAGAAACCCGGTGGTAAACGTCATTAACCAATCCAAGCACCCACTACCCTCTTACCAAACACCGCAGGCGGCAGGCATGGACCTGCGGGCCAACCTGGAGGCCCCGGTAACCCTAAAGCCCCTGCAAAGGGCCCTGTTACCCACAGGGCTGTACATCGAATTGCCCGAAGGGCACGAGGCGCAGATCCGGCCACGGAGCGGGCTGGCCTACAAGCATGGCATTTCTATTGTGAACAGCCCGGGCACCATTGATGCCGATTACCGCGGAGAGATCAAGGTACTGCTTGTAAACCTCTCTGACCAGGATTTCGTGGTAGAGGACGGGGAGCGCATTGCCCAAATGGTGGTAGCTGAATATGCCCGTATCACGTGGTCGGAGGCACAGGCCCTGAGCGATACCGAACGGGGCGCAGGGGGCTATGGCAGCACAGGCACCAAATAAATCTTCTGCACCCCTTTTTCATCAGGGATTAAAAAGAAGAAACACTACGTATACATGCTACCGCAGCAGCGGTGGTCCTAAATAAAGTTTGAAACCAAATAATCAGTTATGAGGATCATAATACCGATGGCAGGGATGGGCAAGCGCATGCGCCCCCACACCTTAACCGTTCCGAAACCACTTATCCCGATTGCAGGCAAGCCTATTGTGCAGCGCCTGGTAGAGGACATTGCCAAAGTATGCCAGGAGCCTATCGAGGAGGTAGCTTTTATCATTGGCCACTTTGGGGAAGCAGTAGAAAAAGACCTGGTGCGCATTGCCGAGAAAGTAGGCGCTAAAGGAAGCATCCATTACCAGGAGGAAGCGTTGGGCACGGCCCATGCTATACTCTGCGCCCAGCAAGCCTTGGAGGGCAAAGTAGTGGTTGCTTTTGCAGATACCCTTTTTAAAGCCGACTTTAAGCTGGACACCGATGCAGACGGCACCATCTGGGTGCAGCGCGTAGAGGATCCGCGCCCATTTGGCGTTATCAAGCTGAACGATCAAAACGAGATCACCGACTTTGTAGAAAAACCGCAGGAGTTTGTTTCTGATCTGGCGATCATCGGCATTTACTATTTCCGCGACGGGGAATACCTGCGCAGCGAGCTGCAGTACCTCCTCGACAACGACATCAAAGACAAAGGGGAGTACCAGTTAACCAACGCGCTGGAGAACATGAAGAACAAAGGCACTACCTTTATTCCGGCCGTGATCTCAGAATGGCTCGACTGCGGAAATAAAAACGCCACAGTTTATACTAATCAACGCTATTTGGAGTATATAAAAGATGAGGAAGGCTTAGTAGCCGCATCGGCGAAGCTAGAGAACACAGTGATCATCCCTCCAGTGTATATTGGTGAGAACGCCCGGATAACGAACGCTGTTATCGGGCCGCATGTTTCTATAGGAAGCGGCACCATTATAGCTGACTCGGTGGTGAGCAACTCTATTATTCAGGAGAACACGAACCTCAAAAACGGCAACATTGCAAACTCAATGCTAGGCAATTTTGTTGTGTATGAGGGACGCCCTACTGATCTCAGCTTAGGCGACTATAACACGCTTATAGACTAGTATACCATGAATACTTTCAGAAATTTTCTCCTGGCAACCAGCTGCATGGCTGTGCTTACAGCAGGAGGCGCCAATGCACAATCTTCCCGCAAAAAAGGCAAGGCTCAAAAAGAGGCCGCCGCTGGTGTTATACAGCAGGCACCGCAGCCCACCGAGCAGGAATTACAGATCAGCGAGGCGTTATTTCTGGATGGTATGAAGTATTTTATGCTGGAGGACTACCAACAAGCCCTCCAGCTATTTCAGAAAGCCTATACGATTACGCCAAGCAACTCCGGCCTGAACTACAAGCTGGGCGAAACCTACCTGGTGCTGAAAGACCCCAAGTCGGCCATGCCGTTTGCGCAGGCGGCCGTGTTACAAGACGCCAGCAATCCCTATTACTACCTCCTGTTAGCTCAACTGAATACAGAGCAGCAACAGTACGATGCCGCGGCACAAGCCTACAACGACTTGCTGCGCAACGTGCCCGGATCCGATCAGTACCTTTTCAACCTGGCCGATTTATACTTGTCGCAGTCGCGCTACGAGGATGCCCTAAAGACCTATGAGCGCATCGAGAAGCAGTTTGGCGCGGTTGAGCAACTGTCGGTAAGCAGGCAACAGATTTACCTCAGGCAAAAAAACATGCCCAAAGCCATTGAAGAGGGCGAAAAGTTAATTGCCGCTAACCCCGACGAAGCCCGCTATTATCTTGCGCAAGCCGAGCTATATAACGCCTCCAAAAAGTTAGATCAGGCGATTGCCACCATTGATAAGGCGCTGCGTGTTGAGCCCAACAACCCCTTTGCGCACCTGATGCTGTCGGACCTGAACCGGCAGAAAGGCAATACCAAAGAGGCTGAAAAACAAGTGAAGCTAGCCTTCGCCAGCACCGACCTCGACATAGATACCAAGGTCCGCATCCTGGTGGACTTTATCCGCCAGCTTCCGAACCCTGCCATTGAGGGCGTATCGCTTGAACTGGTAGACCTGACCATCGCAAACCACCCGGATGAGGCCAAGGCATATGCTGTGGCCGGCGACCTGCAAACGATTGTCGGCAAAAAAGAGACTGCTCGCAACAATTACCTGAAAGCCGTAAAGCTTGATGACTCACATTTTAAGATCTGGCAGCAGATCGTGCTCCTGGATGCGGAGCTCTCGCAGGCTGACTCTATGGTGGTGCACTCCGAGCAAGCCTTGGAGCTTTTCCCGAACCAAGCCGTATTCTGGTTTTACAGCGGCACAGGCCACATGATCGAGAAGAACTATGCCAAGGCAGTGAAGGCTCTGGAACACGGCAAGCGTCTTTCGAGTGGGGAGGCCGAGCTTCTCACGCAGTTCAACATGCAGCTCGGCGACAGCTATAATTCCTTAAAAGATTACGCCAAGTCTGATGAGGCTTATGATGCAGTGCTCACACAAGACGCCGACAACGAGCACGTATTAAACAATTACAGTTATTTTTTATCATTACGCAACGTAAAAATGGACAAGGCTAAAAGAATGGCCGAGCGTCTTGTAAAGCAACATCCCAACAACCCCACTTACCTGGATACCTATGCCTGGGTGCTCTATAAAATGGGTGCCTACGCGGAGGCGCGCAAATACCTGGAGCAGGCAGTGGCTATTTCAGACGATGCCACCATTGTAGAGCATTATGGCGATGTGTTGTTTAAAATGGGTAAGAAAGAAGAAGCCGTTAGCCAGTGGCAGAAAGCCAAGTTAAAAGGAGAAGCCTCCGCCTATATCGACAAAAAAATAAAAGACCGAAAACTTTATGAGTAAACACCTTTTGCTTTGCCTGTGCACGCTTCTTTTGCTGGCAGGCTGCAAAAAAGACAACGTTCCCACCACGGCCACGGAGGCACCCACTACGGTAGGGCGCGTAACAGTAAATAACCTGAACTTTAACTTTTTCAGCTCAAAGGGCCAGATCACCTTCAACGATAAAAACGACAACCTTTCTTCGGGCATTTCGCTGCGCATCAAAAAAGACAGCGTTATCTGGGTATCGGTGCAGCCTGGCCTCGGCATTGAGGCCGCCCGCATGATGCTTACCCAGGACTCTGTGTTTATGATCAACCGGCTGCACAAGGAATACATTGCCACCGACTACCGTTTTCTGCGAAGCAAACTGAATGTAGATGTTACATTTGATGTACTGCAGGCAATATTGTTAGGCAATTACCAGTCGCAGGGCATAGAGAAAATATTGGACGAAGGCAGTTTGCAACACATACAGCAAATGCGCGAGAATCTGCTTTTCGATTATTTTATTGGTTTGCAGAACAGCAAGCTCCAGCAACTGAACGTGCAGGATAAAAACACCAGCAACACCATTACGGTAAAGTATAATAGTTTCGATGCCATTGGCGCTGTACCTTTTGCCCATGCGCTGGCAGCCCAGGTGCTGCAGCAGGGGCAAGTCACTGATTTTACGCTAAAGCACAGCCGCGTTTCCATAACCGACGAAGTACTTGCCTTTCCGTTCGCCGTGCCTACGGATTATAAACACCTATCTTTTAATTAAATCGGAGGTGCTGTTGGTTCTTCATTCATAGTTTTAGCATATTTGTAGCGAAGCGTGCACTTGCACTTCACTTCCGGGGCAAAATTTAATCTGATAGGTTTCTTACTGCCCGTTTACCTGCGCAAGTGAAGCAACTTAAACATACGCTCCTATAGACCAATCCCTAGTTAGATGAAGGCCCTTTACAGATTCGCCTTTTTTTTGCTTCTACTGTCCTTTCCCCTGGCCACTTTGGCACAGAAACATAAATCAAAGGCACAGCTGGAAAAAGAGAAAAAGGAAAACCTTACCCGCATAAAGCAGGCAAACCAGATCTTACAACAGACCAAGAAGCAAAAAGAAGCTTCTTTGGGCCAACTTACGGCCATCAAGGAAAAAATTGATGTTCAGAAGGGGGTGATCACGAATATTTCCCGCGAAATAAATTACATAGCCTCTGATGTGCAGCAAACGGAAGGGATGGTAAAGGCCCTGCAAAACGACCTGGCAAAGCTAAAGGCCGAGTATGCAACGATGGTGTACGCTGCCGCTAAAACAGCCAATAGCTACAACAAGTTGATGTTTCTGTTTGCCTCTGATTCCTTTAACCAGTTGGTGATGCGCCTGCGCTATTTGCAACAGTACACGGAAGCCAGAAAGCAACAGGTAGAGCAGATCAACAAAGTACAAGTGGTACTTACAAGCCAGTTGGCCAGCCTGGAGTCTAAGAAACAGCAAAAGCAGAACTTACTCAACAAACAATTAACAGAGAGTAAGAACCTATTGAGCTTAAAAGTACAACAGGACAGCGTGATTAACCGGCTCAGCAAACAGGAAAACAACCTGATGGAGGAGGTGGCCCGGCGCCAGCAGTCTGTAAAGAAACTGGACAAGTTAATTGCCGACATTGTACGGGAAGAAATAGCACGGGCCGCCAGAGCGGCCCGCGAAGCCGGCAAGAAGTCGAGTGGCAGCACCAGTAAAATGACCTTAACGCCCGAGGCTGCTCTTATATCCTCTTCTTTTGCAGGCAACAAAGGTCGCTTTTCGTGGCCCGTTGAAAGGGGCTTCGTTTCGCAGAAGTTTGGCCGGCAAAACCATCCGGTGTTAAAAGGAGTGATCGTAGAAAACCGGGGGGTGGATATCCAGACCTCCCAAGGCGCAACAGCCCGGGCCATATTTGAGGGCAAAGTGCTGACTGTGGCCAGTGTGCCGGGCATGAATAACATTGTGATGGTGCAGCATGGGGAGTACTTTACGGTATATGCCAAACTAAAATCAGTGAGTGTAACAACCGGGCAAACCGTGCACGTGAAGGATGTGATCGGCACTGTTTACACAGACGCTGATGGAACGACAGAACTCCAGTTCCAAATTTGGAAAAACAGCAGTAACATGAATCCTGAGTCCTGGCTTAGCAGCAAATAAGACTTTAACCAGCCTAAAATCAAGAAGATCAAATTCGGAGCCAGGGCCCCGAATTTGATCTTCTTGATTTTAGGGGAATACGATAGCCTGGAAACAAAAAAACACCCTACAGTGCAGGGTGCCTTTCCAAGCTATGAAAACAAACTTAATATTTTATATTAATTAGTGTCTTGGTTTCCTGTCAACACCAATCTTATATTCTAATTTTAATTTATAACCTTTTCAACCAATAAACAAACCGTTAGTATGTATGGTTTTAGGTTAATTACTCTATTGCTATACTACTATTCTTAACTTTTGTTTCAACCCTATCGCGCTTTATTATTAGCTAGCGGGTTTCCAGAATAATTTAGCTTCAGAAATTGAAAAAAAGTGGCGTATCCACTATTTTTGACTTGGGTCAGGGACAGGTAAGCAGCTTATGTGTCCATGTTCTGAATAGCACATATTCAAGTTTGGTGCCAAAAACAGCCAAACTTGTAACCCCTTGACCAGTAGCATAAAACTCATGATAGCACCTCTCAGAATTTCCCAAATATGGAGTCATTCTCCTTCACGATTCCCATTTTGAAAACCAGCTTATAACAGAAGCTAGAGCGAGGCCTATGTCCGTTGAAAAAACCTTTTCCTCTGCCAGCCCTCTGGCAACCAGTGCATCAGGAAAGTATAGGGTGCATATACAATCTGTATCTTGTTTCATTACGTACCTATCTACACAACATCGGTTACAGATTAAACTTATCTGCGCTGTTGTGGGTTTAATTAAAATATTAACTCTAATTTTGTACCATACATTTTAAATATTAAGAACATGGTTTTAACTAACATTTTCTTGTTTCTTGGAGGCCTTGGAGGCACAGAGGTCCTATTAATCCTGTTAGCTATCTTGCTGCTTTTCGGAGCCAAGCGCATACCGGAACTTGCCAAAGGTCTTGGCCGTGGCATTAGAGAATTCAAAGACGCCACGAAAGAAGTAAAGAACGAGATCGAATCTTCCGTTAAGGACGACAACCACTCTAAGTAATCCTCTTATCATAAGCGTTTTATAAGGCTATGTACTTAGGTACTGTTTTCCTTTTCCTGGGGGACTTGGGAGGAGGAGAGATGCTCGTTATATTAACAGCAGTGCTATTATTGTTTGGGGCAGATCGCATTCCTGGCCTGGCCCGCTCTTTAGGCCGGGGAATCAGGGAATTTAAGGAGGCCACCAATGAAATCAAAAACGAACTAGAACGTTCTATCGACGACGACAAGAAGTCTAATTAGATTGAAACAGTATAACTCGCTACACGACATTCGCGCTGCCATTACCGGGGGGCAACTGACCTGCCGACAATTGGTGGAGCATTACCTTCAGAATATTAAAGAAAAAGCAGGATTGAACGCTTTTTTAGAGGTGTTTGAACAAGAGGCTTTTACACAGGCAGATATTGCAGACCATAAAATTGCCAACGGCACTGCCGGTAAACTGGCGGGCATGGTTATCGGTATCAAAGATGTGCTTGCCCTGGAGGGGCATAGCCTGCAGGCCTCCAGTCAGATCCTGAACGGTTTTAAGTCGTTGTACACAGCTACAGCTATCCAGCGCCTGCTTGCCGAAGACGCCATTATTATTGGTCGCCAGAACTGCGATGAATTTGCCATGGGCGCCTCGAACGAGAACTCTTCCTTCGGGCCTGTGCTTAACGCAGACGACAACAGCCGTGTGCCCGGAGGATCTTCGGGTGGATCGGCAGTGGCAGTGCAGGCAGATCTGTGCCTGGCCTCTATCGGTTCCGATACGGGGGGCTCTGTGCGTCAGCCGGCGTCTTTCTGCGGAGTGGTCGGTTTAAAGCCCACCTATTCCCGCATTTCCCGCTATGGCCTCATCGCCTACGCATCCTCTTTTGATCAGGTAGGCATCATCACCAAAAGCGTGGCCGATGCGGCCCTGTTGCTCGAGGTGATGGCTGGCAAGGATGACTTCGATAGCACAGTAAGCGCGCGCGCGGTTCCTGCTTACAGCGAGTTGTTGCAGACCGACAAGAAGTATAAGATTGGCTATATCCGCGATTGTTTCGAAAGCGAGGGCCTGGAAACAGAAGTAAAAGATGCCATCCTGGGTGTAAAGGACATGCTAAAGGATGCCGGGCACGAGGTGGAGGCGGTAGAGTTTCCGTACCTGGACTACATGGTACCTACCTATTATATCCTGACAACGGCAGAGGCCAGCTCTAACCTGGGCCGCTACGATGGCATAAAGTATGGCTACCGTTCAGACAATGCCACAGACCTTACGTCGTTATACAAAAAGACCAGAGCCGAGGGCTTTGGTCCTGAAGTACAGCGGCGCATTATCCTGGGTACCTTTGTGCTGAGTGCTGACTATTACGATGCCTACTACACCAAGGCGCAGAAAGTAAGGCGACTGATCAAAGAGAAAACGGACGAGTTGCTTCAGGCATATGATTTTCTTATATTGCCTACCGCTCCTACCACAGCATTCAAAATAGGAGAGAATACAGCAAATCCTTTGGCTATGTATTTAGCCGATATTTTTACCGTACAGGCCTCGTTAGCGGGCGTACCGGCCATATCTATACCAGTTGGCCGAGATGCCAACGGCCTTTCCATCGGGTTACAGTTGATGACCCGCTCATTTGAGGAGCCGCAACTGCTTGCTTTCTCGAATTACATCCTGGATAAGATAACCGTTGAAGCATAAAGTTAATCATGATTTACACCAGACTCTTTACAGTTTTGGCGGCTATAGTCGGCAGCTGTTGGGCCGTATGCGCTCAGGCTACCGACTATAGCCGTTTTATTGACCCGTCTGCAGCCAAGGACACCCTCAAACCCCTGCTCGGCACCTCCCCCCTTTCGCCTGAAGAGCTTGCGCTGCTGATCGAGTACATCCCCAATGAACCTAATGAGGTCATTCAGGACCGAATCAGCTGCATTGAGTCAGATATCCCAATGGAGTTCAATACTTTTGTCAGGAGCCATATCGATTACTTCACCATCCGGAACAGAAAGTATACCCGCACCATGATCACGCGGCAGAACGTATACTTCCCGCTGTTTGAGAAGTACCTGCAAAAGTATGACATGCCCCAGGACCTTAAGTACCTGGCTATTGTAGAGTCCGGGCTTAAGCCAACGGCCAAATCGCCGGCTGCCGCCGTGGGATTGTGGCAATTTATCAGAACCACGGGCCTGGAGTACGGCCTCGAGCAAAATCAGTATGTGGATGAGCGCATGGACCCTGAAAAGTCGACGGATGCGGCCCTGCGTTTCCTGCGCCGTTTGCATAAAACCTACGGGGACTGGGAACTGGCCCTGGCCGCTTACAACTGCGGCCCCGGTAACGTGAACAAAGCTATCCGGAAAGCTGGCGGGGGCCAGAGATCTTTCTGGGAAATATTCCCTTACCTGCCGCGCGAAACCCGCAGCTATGTGCCTAACATGACAGCGGTGATCTACTCGATGAACTACGCGGCCGAGCATAATATTTTCTCTGACTCCCTTCTCTACGAGCCCAAAGTGGCCTACCTGGAGGTTACCAAGGCAATAGACCTGGATAAATTAGCCCTGGAACTGCATTTGAAGCCGGAGGAACTGATGGCGCTGAATCCAGAACTGCAGAAAAGGGAAGTTCCCGAGCATCTGCGCAACTACAAGTTGCGCATTCCGGCACAGCGTGCCCAGTTGCTAGCCTCGGCATCCGACAAAGAATGTATCCTGATCGCCTCTGCTCCGGTCAAAACCCCGGAAAAACTTTCTGAACCAGCTAAGAACCCGGTTATGCTGGCCACTACAAAGGTTGAAAAAGAAGCTCCGGCACCCACCCCGGCTGAAAAGGACCTTCCTGAAAAAATAAGCTATACGGTAGTGCGCGGCGACAACCTGACCGCCATCGCCAACAAACACGGGGTCACCATCGAGCAGCTGAAAGATTGGAATGATCTGAAAGGAAACACCATCAAGTATGGTCAGAAACTTGCTGTGCTACAACAGCCCTCTGTTCAAGAGGAGGTTGTAGTGGTCACCGCCCAGCAGGCAGCTACCGCTTCTAAACAGGCAGGTGCTAAATTAGCCGTTGAAAAGAAGATACAGCAAGAGCAAACGATTTACCATGTTCAGCCCGGCGACACGCTCTGGAATATTTCGCAGCGCCACAACGGCATTACGGTAGAGCAGATCAAAAAACTTAACAAGCTCAGAACAAATGAAATAAAGCCCGGCCAAAAGCTTATTTTAAGCTGAACGCCATCGGCAATAATTCTAAAAGGGCACCCTGGTAAACAGGGTGCCCTTTTGTTTAGGATGCTTAGCCATTCCCTTGTCCTGCAGCAGCTGGAGATGCACTAAAAATTTGCATTTTCTGCTTTGCAATGCCTTCAGAGCGCTTATCTTTGAAGGTTGGCTTTTGGATTAACGCTTATTTCTTATGAAATTGGTCTTTAGCCTCCCAATCAGGCTAATACTGACTAAAGCCTTACCAAGGCCGAACATAAATTACACGAACAACAGCGCACAAAATGATCAAAGTAAATAGAGAAGACGCCTTAAATTACCATTCGCAGGGGCAACCCGGCAAAATAGAAGTGGTGCCAACCAAAATGCTGAGCACACAGCACGATCTTGCCCTCGCCTACTCTCCTGGCGTTGCCGAGCCGTGTAAGGAAATTCACGCCGACAAAGACAACGTGTACAAGTACACGGCAAAGGGGAACCTGGTAGGCGTGATCTCTAACGGCACTGCCGTTTTGGGGCTCGGCAACATCGGGCCAGACGCTTCAAAGCCGGTGATGGAGGGCAAGGGTGTGCTGTTCAAAAAATTTGCGGGCATCGATGTTTTCGACATTGAGATAGACTGTTCTGACCCGGAAGAGTTCATACGGATCGTAAAATCGCTGGAGCCTACTTTTGGCGGCATTAACCTGGAAGACATAAAGGCCCCGGAGAGCTTTAAAATCGAGAACGCCTTGAAGGAACAGATGACGATTCCGCTGATGCACGATGATCAGCACGGGACGGCCATCATCTCGGCGGCGGCACTCTTAAATGCCCTGGAGATAACCGGCAAAAAGATAGAGGAGATACGCATGGTTATGAACGGGGCTGGTGCCGCGGCCATTGCCTGCGCCAAGCTTTACGTGGCCCTGGGTGTGAAGATGGATAACATTGTCATGCTGGATAAAGAAGGCATTATACGCCCGGAGCGAAACGATCTGGACATATACAAAGCCCAGTTTGTAACCATGCGAAAGGTAGACACCCTGGAAGACGCCATGCGCGACGCCGATGTTTTCGTAGGCTTGTCGGCTGGCAATGTGCTACCCGCCGAATACGTGAAACTTATGGCCAACGACCCCATCATTTTCGCGCTGGCAAACCCCGACCCTGAGATTGCCTACGACACCGCCATGGCCACCCGCGAAGACCTGATCATGGCTACCGGCCGCTCCGACCATCCGAACCAGGTAAACAATGTGCTGGGCTTCCCCTACATTTTCAGAGGGGCGCTGGACGTGCGCGCAAAAGAAATAAATGAGGCCATGAAGCTGGCTGCCGTGCGGGCACTGGCAGACCTGGCCAAAGAAACCGTGCCCGAGATGGTGCACAAGGCCTACGGAGACAATACCATCGCCTTCGGGCGCTTTTACCTGATCCCTAAACCCCTGGACCCACGCCTGATCACGACTGTATCGCCGGCGGTGGCGAAAGCAGCCATGGACAGCGGCGTTGCCCGCTTGCCGATCACGAACTGGGAGCTGTACGAGCAGGAGCTGCAGGAGCGCATCGGTGCAGACCAGAAGCTGATGACCCGTATCACCAACCAGGCGAAGAAGAACCCGAAAACGGTTGTTTTCGCAGAGGCGGATCATTACAAGATTCTGAAAGCAGCCCAAACGGTTAACGACCAGCGTATCGCCCACCCCATCCTGTTGGGTAACCGGAAGCGTATCCAGGCCATCATCGAGGAAAACAACCTCGACCTGGATGGAGTGCGGATCATCGACACCTTCGAGGAAGACGAGAAGCGGGAAGAATACGCGCACTTGCTGTATGAGAAGCGTAAGCGCAAGGGCCTGACCCTTTTTGATGCAAGGCGCCTGATGCGCGATCGCAACTATTTTGGCAGCATGATGTTGAATACCGGCGAGGCAGACGCCCTGATCTCCGGCCTTACCCGCGACTATTCTAAAACCATTGCCCCAGCGCTACAAGTAGTTGGTGTGGAGGAAGGCATTAACAAGGTGGCGGGCATGTACATCATCCTCAATAAAAAAGAGCCATACTTTTTTGCTGATACCACTGTAAACGTGAACCCGACCGCCGACGAACTGGTGGATATCATTGGCCTGACCGCCCGCACGGTACGTTTCTTCGACACTGAACCGCGCATAGCCATGCTGTCGTACTCAAACTTTGGCTCTGTGATGGGGGATATACCCAATAAAGCGGCCGAAGCGGTGCGCAAAGCGAAAGAAAGATATCCTAACCTGTTGATTGATGGTGAAATGCAGGCAAATACAGCGCTGAACCGTCAGTTACTACGCGAGCACTACCCATTTAGCGAATTGGCAGAAAAGGGGGCAAACACCCTTGTGTTCCCTACACTGGCCTCTGGCAACGTGGCATATAAGGTGCTTCAGGAAATCGGCGGGGCTGAGGCCATTGGTCCAATCCTGATGGGGATGCGCAAGCCGGTGCATATTTTGCAGTTGGGCAGCTCAATACGTGAAATTATAAATATGGTGGCAATAGCTGTTGTAGATGCACAGAATTATAACAATCAACATATATAGATGATAGCCTATATTGATGGTAAACTCGCGCATAAAGACCCGACGTATGTTATAATTGACATCAATGGCCTGGGTTACCAAATCAAAATCTCGCTGAGCACGTATTCTTCGCTACCAACCGGAGAGCGTTGTAAGCTATACACCTACTTAAATATTAAGGAGGATGCGCACACCCTCTACGGTTTTACCACTGTGGCAGAAAAAGAGGCCTTCCTTCACTTAATATCTATCTCAGGCGTGGGTCCCAATACGGGCCTCATGATCCTGTCTTCCCTTTCGGTGGAAGAGGTGCAGCAGGCAATCGTGCGCGAGGATGTGCGCACGATTCAGAATGTGAAAGGAATTGGGGCTAAAACAGCCCAGCGTATTATATTGGAGTTAAAGGATAAATTAAAGAAAGAGGTATTGCTTACGGATAGCTCGGCACCTTCTGCTGCATACAATACAAACAGAGCAGAAGCGTTATCAGCTTTAGTTACGCTCGGTTTCGCAAAAAATGTAGCCGAAAAAACGTTGGACAATATCATCAAAAGAGAGGGCAATGGCCTGAATGTGGAAGAACTGATAAAGTTCGCGTTAAAGTCATCTTAGAACTTGTTTAAATTTCGTTTCAGGGAGTGAGAATTGACCATAAAAGACGCTGACGAAACCTTTTTGGCGCGTTATAGCCGCGTGGTGAGGCAAGGATGATGGCTTCGTCCGATCTTTTCAGGGAAAGGTAACGGCAGGTTTCCCAAAATGTTAAGGAACAGAGAATTTATGGACACCATGCAGCCTGAAACATAAACGTAAAACATGATCTAAATAGATTCTACCCAATTTGATCTGGAAAAGTAAAAAAAACAACCTGCTGCTGGTTACGGTTGCTGCTATCTCTATGCTGGCCTGGTGGTCCCAGGCGGAAGAGGTGCGCTCGCGGACCAGAATTAGCTTCACTATTCTCCAAAACCTGCTGGCCAGGCAGGACACCGTTAAAAAAGACACGGCCTATATCCCAAGCCGCAGGCCCACCTTTGTGCCTCGCGACCGCAGGGGAAATCCTTTCAGTACCCGTTCCTCCGCATCCCCGTTGCTGCTGGGGCAACCAAACAACCTCAAGCTGAACGTAGAGCTTGACGACAGCCTGCAACAGTACAACATTACGGAAACCCTGGGCGATATCAACTACCGGCCACCTTCCGCCATGACGATGCAGCAGTACTCGGAGTGGCAGCAGCGGGAAGCCATCCGTAGCTACTGGCGCGCAAAATCAGCTGGCCTCGACGGGGAGAGCGTGGTGAGCAGCAACCGCCTGATCCCTAAGATTTACATCAGCCCGGTGTTTGACCGTATTTTTGGCGGAAACTATGTGGATATACAGCCAAACGGCAATATCTCCCTCAAATTCGGCGCGCGCTTTAACCGCAACCAGAACCCCACTATACCGCTCCGCCAGCAGCGCACCGGCGACTTCGACTTCGATCAGAACATCTCTTTGAACCTGGTAGGCAAGATCGGGGAGAAAATGCGCATCAACTTTAACTGGGATAACAACGCCAACTTCGACTTCGAGAACAACATGAAGCTGGACTACACCGGGTATGAGGAAGAGATCATCCGGAAAATAGAGGCTGGAAATGTTAGCCTGCCCCTAAATAACTCCCTTATATCAGGTGCCCAGAACCTGTTCGGCATTAAAACCCAACTGCAGTTTGGCCGCCTGGGCGTTACCACCATCGCCTCCAACGTGCGCGGGCGCAACGACGAAGTGGTGATCCAGAATGGCGCCCAGAACAAGCCTTTTCTGATTCGGGTAGACCAATACGACAAGGACCGCCATTTCTTTCTTGCTCAGTTTTTCCGCGACCGCTATAACCAGGCCCTGGCCAAGTTGCCGCTGGTAAACTCAGGCATCGTAATCCGACGACTGGAGCTGTACGTGACTAATAACAACCGCTCTACCGAGAACCTGCGCAACATGGTGGCCTACATGGACCTGGCCGAAGCCGACCCTTACCGCGACCAGTTTGAAAAGGGGCGCCCCCCAACCGCCCCTGCCGACAATGACGCAAACTCACTTTACAGTATCCTGACAAATTCCACTGCACGCGATAACACAAAAGTGGATGAGTACTTGCGGGCCCGTGGCTTGCAGAAAGGCATTGACTTTGAGCACGTTCGGGCCCGAAAGATGGACCCGCGCGAGTATAAATTCAATCCGCAACTAGGATATATCTCCCTTAGTACCGCCCTCCTGCCCGATCAGGTGCTGGGCGTAGCTTTTGAGTACACTTATAATGGCAAAACCTACCAGGTAGGGGAGCTCATAGATGATTATCAGAACCTGGATGACCAAAAGGTGATCCAGATGAAATTGCTTCGCGCCACCAACCCATCCCTGGATTACCCCACTTGGGATCTGATGATGAAGAACGTGTATAGCCTGGACGCCACGCAGCTAAACCGCCAGAATTTTCAGCTACAGGTAATTTACAAAGACGATGAGACCGGAGTAGACATTACCAGCTTAAAAGAGCCCAGCCCCATCCAGAACGTACCGCTGGTAGAGGTGCTGAACCTGGATAACGTAAACTCAAACAACGACAAGCCAAGCGACGGCAATTTCGATTTTCTACCGGGCATTACAGTGGACCCTGAGACTGGTCGCATCTTCTTCCCGGAGGTGGAGCCTTTTGGCGATTACCTGGCCCAGAAACTTGCCGGCAGGCCCGAGCTGATCGATCGGTATGTGTTTCAGGAACTCTATGACCAAACCCAGACAGATGCCCAGCAGAACAGTGTAAAAGCCAAATTCTTTCTGAAAGGGCGCTTTCAGGCAACCTCAACGGATGAGATCATACTTCCGGGTTTCAGGATTGCCGAAGGTTCGGTGGCAGTATACTCTGGCGGCACCAGGTTGCTGGAGGGTACAGACTACCAGGTGTTTTACGACCTGGGCCGCATCAAAATACTGAACCCCAGCTACATCAGCTCTGCCAGCGACCTGCGGGTCACGTACGAGAAAGCCGAACTGCTTAACATTCAGCCCCGCGCTTTGCTAGGGGCCCGCTTCGATTATCGGTTGAACGAGGATGTGAACCTGGGGGCCACAGTGCTGCACCTAAGTGAGCAGCCCTACATTAACCGCGTAAGTATAGGCGACGAGCCGACCAATAACACCATTTACGGCTTTGATGTGAACGTGCAGAAAGAGTCGCGTTTTCTGACCAAAATGACAGATGCCATACCGCTAATCCAAACCAAGGTGCCCTCGCTGGTATCTTTCAGCGGTGAGTTTGCGCAGCTTGTTCCTGCCAACACTAAATCGGCGGTGAACGAAGACGGCGCCTCTTATATTGATGATTTTGAAGGGGCCGAGACGCCCTATAGCCTGGGGGGCTTTAACAATTCGAGCTGGAGGTTAGCCGCCACACCTACCCCCTTGATTCCCGGTGCCGGCCTGGCTTACTCCTACAACCGCGCCAAATTAGCCTGGTACACCATAGACCAGATATTTTACCGCGACTCAGATGGCATTAGGCCCAAGAACATCACCAAAGAAGAACTCCAGAACCATTATGTAAGAGGGGTACGCCGAAACGAAGTCTTCCCGGGCCGTGACCCTGAGATTTCGAACACTTTTGAATATACTTTTGACCTGGCCTATTACCCATCCGACCGGGGGCAGTATAACTATAACCCGAACTTAACCCCGCAAGGCCGCCTGGCCGGAGATCCGCGCCAGAACTGGGGCGGTATTAGCCGCGACATCTCCTTTGACACCGACTTTGACAATGCCAACATCGAGTACATTGAGTTTTGGCTGATGGACCCCTTCCTGACAGGGCCAAACGGCAGAAAAGATGCACAGGGCAACCCGGTTAACAGCAACGCAGGGGGCGACCTGGTGCTGAACCTGGGCAGCGTGTCTGAAGACATCCTGAAAGACAACCTGTACGCCTTTGAGAATGGATTACCAACCTCGGGAGATAACCTGCAGAATATCCAGCAGACTATCTGGGGCCGCATCACAACACAGCAGTTCCTGACAGATGCTTTTTCCGGAGTGCCGGGGGCACGTCAGTTTCAGGATATCGGCCTGGATGGCTTGAATGATGCCGACGAACGTAGCTACTTCCAGAACTCCTTCCTGAACCTAATACCAGGCACACCACCGCAAACAGTTCTCGACGACCCTTCTGCCGATAACTTCCTGCACCACCTGGACCCGGCTTACGATGGCCAGAATGCCGGCATACTGGCCCGTTACAAGAACTTTAACGGCATGGAGAACAACTCACCGGAGAATAGCCGCTTTTCTAATTATGCCTTCCCCGATAAAGAGGACCTTAACAAAGACAACGTGATTAACGATGTTGAGCAGTATTATGAGTACAAGGTAAACCTGCAGCCAGGGCAGTTAAATGTAGGGCAGAACTACATTGTGGATGCCGTACAGAACAACGTGAACGGACAGGCAGTAACCTGGTACCAGTTCCGCATCCCGGTGCGCCAGCCAACGGGCACCGTAGGTAACATCAACGGTTTTAAGTCGATCCGGTTTATGCGCATGTACATGACCGACTTTGCCGATCCGGTGGTGCTCCGCTTTGTGCAGTTCCAGTTTGTGGCAAACCAGTGGCGCCAGTACGTGCAACCGCTCACCGACGGCAATCCCTGCCTGACTTGTACTAACGATGCTAAATCGTTTACCATCTCCACCGTTAACATCGAGGAAAACGGACAGGCCGTGGAAGGGGAAATACCTTACGTGGTGCCCCCGGGCATCCAGCGCCTCCGCGACTACGCCTCCACCAACGATCGCCGCCAGAATGAGCAGTCGCTGCAACTGTGCGTGGAAGAGTTGAAAGACTCCTTCTCCAAGGCTGTTTACAAGAACATCTCCCTGGACATGCTGATCTACAAGCGCCTGAAAATGTATCTACACGCCCAGAGCCCCGACCCAGGCTTGCGTGACGGTGAGATGCAGGCCTTCATCCGAATAGGAACTGACTTTACCCAGAACTACTATGAGTATGTGGTTCCGCTGGAGATAACGCCTCGGGGCAGCACAGCCCCTGAAGCGATATGGCCGGTGGGGAACCAGATCGATATCGCCCTGGAAGACTTTGTGGACGCCAAAGTTCAACGGAACCTAAACCCTAATTTTGACCGCTTCCGCCCTTTTGAGGTAACCGTGAACGGAAAGACGATTCGGGTGGTGGGCAACCCGGACTTCAGCGAGGTGCAGGGCATTATGATCGGTATCCGCAACCCGAGCAACGACAGCCAGCCGCACTCCTTGTGTATGTGGGTGGATGAGCTGCGCGTAACCGATTTCAGAAACCAGTCGGGATGGGCAACCAACGCCAGGCTCAACACCAAACTAGCCGACTTTGCCAATATCACGGCCACCGGCGCTTATACCACCGTAGGCTTTGGAGGCCTGCAGCAGAAAATTGCCCAGCGGTCTCGGGAGAACACCGCCCTCTTTGATGTTAGTGCCAACGTGGTAGCCGACAAGTTCCTGCCCGAGAAACTGGGAATCAGGGTACCGCTGTCGGTGCAGTACGGCACCATGGTCAGCGAACCACAGTTTGACCCGCTCGACAAGGATGTGCTGCTGGAAGAATCGTTGACAAGATTCGATTCAAAACAGGAACAGAAGGAATACCGCCAGGAAGTAACCACCCGTGAGACCCGAAAAAGCATCAGTTTGTTAAACGTGCGCAAGGAACGCACTGACCCTGAGGATAAGGTAAGGCTTTACGACATCGAGAACCTTTCCTTCTCCTACTCTTATGCCGAGCGCGTGTTTACAAACATCGAAACAGACCGGGACTTCACCAAGACCTATAATGGCGCTGTGGCTTACAACTATACGGCCGTCCCAAAAAATTATGCTCCTTTCGCCAAGAGTGAGGGCTTTAAATCGCCTTACCTGCGCCTGATCAAAGACCTTAACTTTACACCGTTACCCAGCAGCTTTGCATTCCGGGCCGACCTGGACCGCCACTACAACGAGACGTTTTTACAGCGACGGGATCCGGAGACAGGTTTAATCACCACGCGGGGCCTGGCCCCTACGTTCCAGAAGTATTTTTACTTTAACCGCATCTATGACCTGAAGTGGGATTTAAGCAAAAGCCTGTCGCTGGATTACACAGCTACTAACCGCGCCGTGATTGATGAACCGGATAACAGGATTAATCACGACATCGACTCTTTGGCTTATAAGAATAAAGTTATCTGGGATAACCTGAAAGACTTTGGCCGTAACACCAACTTTAACCAGTTGGTGGCGCTCAACTACAAACTGCCGCTCGACAAGTTCCCGTTAGTGGACTGGGTGGGCGCGGAAACACGCTACGCCGTTACTTACATTTGGACAGCCGGATCGACGGCCCTGAATCAGGAAGCCGACTTCCAGTTGGGCAACACTGTAGAAAATAACAGCGAGTTTAGCCTGAATGGAAAGTTTGACATGGTGAAGCTGTACAACAAGGTGAAATTCCTGAAAGCGGTGAACTCGCCTGTGCCAGTCGGAAAGCCCCTTGCCCAGCTTCCAAACGACACTACTGCTACTGCCCAGGCGCAGAGGCCCGCGTCGGAGATGAAGTTTGTGAAAGGCCTGGCCCAAGTGCTGATGATGACCCGCTCCATTAACTTTACCTACCTGGAGAACCGGGGAACTTTGCTGCCGGGCTACCTGCCTAAAACAAAGCTCTTTGGGTTTGATGATGGCTTTGATGCCCCGGGTCTGCCCTTTATTCTGGGCAAACAATACGACCTGGACGAGCTATACTTTAAGGCCCGCGACAATGGCTGGTACACAGACAGCAGCCAGTACCTGAACACGCCGTTGAGTTCTATCCTGACGGAGACCTTTACAGGCCGCGCGAACCTGGAGCCTTTCAGGAGCTTTAACGTGCAGTTAGATGCGCGCCGCACCAAGTCTGTGATCGAGGAGATATTCTACCGGAAAGAGTTTGACGACTTTGGTGAAGTAGGTGTTACCGACCAACGGCAAAACCCGTTTAACACGGGCGCCTTCAGTACCTCTTTCCTGGCTATTGGCACTTTGTTTGAGTCCTCGGGCGCGGGCACATCCGAGGCCTTCGATAATTTTATCCGGAACCGCTATGCGGTACGGGAAAAGCTTTCTGCTGTAAACGCGGCAGCCGGCGACTCGGGCTACACGCTCAACTCGCAGGAAGTGCTCCTCAAGTCGTTCCTGTACGCCTACCAGGGCAGAGACATAAACGGCTACAAAGCAGCGCCGGATAATCCGTTCAAGCGCCTGCCCATCCCGAACTGGCGCCTGGACTACAACGGCCTGTCGCAGCTTCCTTTTTTCCAGAAATGGTTCAGCCAGGTAAACATCACCCATGCCTATAACTCCAGCTATAACGTTACCAGCTTTACCACATCGCTGGCTTATGACCGCGAGCCCGCCGGATTCCCGACGGAGAAGAACAATTTCGGCCAGTTAGTGCCCTATTACATTGTAAACCAATTAACCGTGGCCGAGAGGCTGGCTCCTTTGCTGGGCATAAACTTCCGGACCAAGACAAACTTCACGGGCCGTATCGAATATAAGATTGAACGCAACCTGTCGCTTAACCTTACCAATGCCCAGGTAACGGAAACCAATGTGAAAGACTATGTGGTGGGCTTTGGTTACAGTACCAGCAATTTCCGGATACCGTTCAAGATCGCCGGCCAGCGCCGCGTGCTGGACAATGAACTGACCATGCGCCTGGATTTCTCGGTACGGGACAACCAGACCGTGCAGCGTGCCATCGCCACCGATGACCAAGGCATAGAAAGGAGCCAGAACCAGATAACCAACGGCACCCGCCAGTTACAGCTACGCCCAACCGTAGACTATGTGCTGAGCCAACGGGTGAACCTGCAGTTCTATGTGCTGCGCACCGTGTCCGATCCTAAGATTTCTACTTCGTTCCGAAACAGCATGACAGAAGGCGGCGTTCAATTGCGAGTTAGTTTGCAATAAACTTTTGGCATTGCGAAAAAGGGCGTATTTTTGAACAGTAATCTTAACCAGAGAAATAAATGAACTTACCAGAAAACCTAAAGTATACCAAGGATCACGAGTGGATACGCATTGAGGGTGACGTAGCTTTTGTAGGCATCACTGACTTTGCGCAGGGCGAGCTTGGCGACATCGTTTATGTAGACATCGACACGGTGGATAAAGAAGTGAGCCAGGAAGAAGTTTTTGGAACCGTGGAGGCCGTGAAAACCGTATCCGACCTGTTCAGCCCTTTGAGCGGCACCGTACTTGCGTTTAACGACAAACTGGAAAGCAACCCTGAACTGGTAAACTCCGATCCTTATGGTGATGGCTGGATCATCAAAATGTCAGTTAGCGACAACAGCCAGGTAGCGGGCCTACTCTCAGTAGATGCCTACAAAGAGCTGATCGGCCAGTAATTCTAATGCTTCAAAAAAAACCAAATAGGTAGTGATCTTACGCTTTAACCTATTTACCATACTTTGGGCAGCAATGATCCTGTTGGCAACATTGCTGCCCTCTACCTCTATGCCGCCGCTTTCGATCTGGGAACTTTTCTCTTTCGACTCGTTTGCGCACGCGTTCTTATTCTGCGGACTTACCTTTCTGATGATCGTGGGACTAACCAAGCAGTTTACCTACCTCAAGCTCAGGCATTTTGCGATTAGATCCAGCTTTCTAATAAGCACCATGTTTGGAATCTCCATCGAACTACTGCAACATTTTTTTATCTATGGTCGACAGGGTGATATTATTGACGTGCTGGCAAACACCACTGGGTGCCTGGTAGGCATCCTACTTTTTAAATGGGTTTATATTTGGTAGAACGGCTTACTGTAAAAGGATGAAGCGCGTTTATACTTTCCTGCTTTTCTTTACCCTGCTCCTGCCTGCTGCCTTTGCCCAGAATATGCAGCGGGTACGCCAAACCATCGATACGCTTACCTCTCCCTTTTTCCATGGCCGTGGGTATATTTACGAAGGCGATTCTAAAACAGCCGCTTACCTGCAGGGCAGGTTTAAAGCAATGGGCCTTAAACCCCTGGGTGAGAATTACTTCCAGAGCTTTCGTTTTCCGGTAAACACCATTGTAGCAACTCCCCTTTTGCAGGTAAACGGCAAACCCTTAATACCCGGCAGGGATTTTGTAGCTAACGCTTCCTCAGGTTCAGGCAGTGGCAAGGCCAATTTAGTTGTGCTGGACACCGCAGTATTTACCAGCCAGTCAGCGGCCCGCAAATTTTTTTCCGGCAACCTGGCGACAAAAGCACTGGTTTACCGCCAGCAGGATGCGAAGCGCCTGGCTGAACTGTCGCCAGGCCACCAACAAAAAATACAAAAGGCTAAACTGCATATCATACTGCAGCCAAACGCACTGCTCACATCCGTAGCACATAGCCAAGGCCCTTCCCCGGTTCTGGAGGTGCTTGCAAGCGCCTGGCCGCCTGATGCCCGGGAGGTCCGGTATAGTGTTAAAGCTAAGCTAAATCCGCAACACGAGGCGCACAATGTGCTAGCCTACATAGCGGGTAGTGCGCAACCAGACTCCTTCCTGGTTTTCTCGGCTCATTACGACCATTTGGGAGGGCAGGGCAAAGGCCTATACTTTCCGGGGGCAAACGACAATGCCAGCGGCACGGCCATGCTGCTGGAACTGGCCGCCTACTACAGCAAACCGGAAAACAGGCCCAGGTATAGCATCGCCTTCATGGGTTTTGCTGCCGAGGAGGCAGGTTTGCTGGGTTCTTTCCATTACGTAGAGCATCCTGTTTTCCCACTCCTGCAAATACGGTTTCTGCTGAACCTGGACCTGCTGGGCACAGGCGATGCCGGCTTGATGGTGGTGAATGGGAAGATTCACCCGCGGGAGTTCTGCCTGCTGGATAGCCTGAACGCACAGCACAACTATTTGCCGCAGCTAAAGAGCCGGGGCAAAGCCGCTAACTCTGATCACTATCCTTTTTCTGAACAGCAGGTGCCCGCCTTCTTTTTCTACACTTTGGGAGGCACCGCAGCTTACCACAATACCCAGGACTATGCCCGCCAGCTGCCCCTCTCCAGGTTCCCGGAGGTATATCGCCTGCTCCTGGATTTTGCCAAAGAATTGCAGTCACCTTAACCGCCATTCTCTCTTTTTCTGCTATTTCTCCTTCCCTGCAGCAATGCACCCCTCAGAAGCAGGCGCACCGTTAAAATTTATTGTGCGATGCAACAAAGTACTGTTGCCAAACTGAATTCAAATCTTTAGTTTTAGCTTTACATTACATTCTCATTTCCCGAAAAAAGCTTATTCCGATCTTACAATGGCAAACGCTTCTAGGTACTGCTGTAGCCTGCTTTTCCTGTTGGCAGGGTTACAAGGTTTTTTACCTGTAAACCTGCGCGCGCAGCAGCCCACCCAGGAAATAAGCCACCAGTTGCTACAAAAACTCTCCCCCCCGGCACACCGCGCTTTGCAGCTCGGCGGCACCGGTTCGTATCGCGTAAAAGTACAGAGCGAAACTGCCTTTCAAGCCTGGCTGCAGCAGACTCCGGAAACCGTAGCGAGGCCTGTGAAAGGGCATAAAAACACCTACGAGCTTTCCGACCTTACCAAGGCCAAACTAACGCAACTTCTATCTGCCCCATTTGTCACGTTTATTGACCGCGGGAACCGCACCCCGCAAGAGGAACTTAAGCTAAAGGATGCCGACTTTGTGGCGAACAACATTCCGGCAGTGCAGGGCCAATACCCTTCCTTAAACGGGGCAGACATGGCCGTCTCCATCAAGGAAGGAGCCTTTAACCCGGAAGACATCGACCTCAGGGCACGCATCCTTTCGCCTGCCACAATGGCTAAGGAATACACGGTGCATGCCACCACCATGGCTACCATCATTGGAGGGGCAGGAAACTCGGGGCCAAAAGGGAAAGGAATTGCACACAGGATCTTGCTGGCCTCATCCGACTTCAAAGAATTATTGCCCGATAACAGCAGCACACTACTCTCGCAAGGCATTGGTGTTCAGAATCATTCTTACGGGGTGGGCATCGAGAACTATTACGGCCTGGAAGCCGCAGCCTACGACCAGCAAACCTACATGAACCCGCAGCTGCTTCATGTGTTTTCTTCTGGCAACAGCGGAAATATGGCCGATGCAGTGGGCACCTACGCCAACCTGCCCGGCTTTGCCAATTTAACGGGTCAGTTTAAGAACTCGAAAAACACCTTGTCTGTCGGTGCCCTGGAAGCAGATGGCAAAGTTGGCCTGCAAAGCTCACGAGGGCCTGCATACGATGGCAGGATAAAGCCCGAAATGGTGGCTTTCGGAAAAGGAGGAACTTCGGAGGCGGCAGCTGTTGTATCGGGTATAGCCGCCCTGGTGCAGCAGGCCTACAAAATGGAGCATGCCGGAGTGTTACCGCCTGCAGCCCTGGTAAAAGCAGCACTGCTAAACAGCGCCGACGATGCAGGCACAGCGGGTGTGGACTTTGCCGCAGGTTTTGGAAATGCCGATGCACTGGGGGCCATTAGATCGATACAGCAGAATCGCTTTGTGGTGGGCACGGTTGCGCAGGGTGGTAAAGCCATTATACCGGTCAATGTGCCTTCCGGTACGCTTCGGCTAAAGGCAACCGTTGTGTGGCACGACCCGGAGGCCAAGCCCAACGCCGCCATCGCCCTGCTCAACGACCTGGACCTGCTGGTAAGGCACACCACCACCGGCACCACCTGGCAGGCCTGGGTTTTAAGCACCTACCCACACCCCGACTCATTGCTTAGGCCTGCCCGCAGAGGAATAGACCGGATAAACAATGTAGAACAGGTCTCGATAGACCTGCCTGAAGCCGGCACATACGAACTCGTGGTGCAGGCGTATCGACTGCAAGGCGCAGCACAGGAGTTCAGCCTGGTGTATGAGTATGAAAACACGCTGGAGTGGCTATACCCAGGTCAAAGTATAAGTTTACAGGCTGGCAGCAACACACAGCTACGCTGGCAAGGAGGCCACCCCCAAGAAAAAGCGATGCTGGAGTTCCGGTATACCACAGAGCAGAACTGGCGCCCCGTTAAAGAAGTAAGTCTATCGGATGCCTACGCCGCCTGGCAGCCCCCTGACACTTTTGCGGTGGCGCAGCTCAGGCTGCTTACGTCCACCCAGGAGGTTTTATCGGCGCCATTTATCATCAGCAGCCCCTTGAAGTTACAGGTTGGCTTTAACTGCCCGGATTATACTTTAATTTCGTGGCCTGCTTTAAAGGGCGCAGGTGCCTTTCAGGTGTACGGTTTAGGGCAAACGTATCTGGAGCCCCTCTTATCCACTTCTGATACCCTGGCCATACTTGATAAAAACATGATGGCTGCCTCCGGCGGGTTCGTGGCAGTGGTGCCTGTCGTGGCGGGTAAAACCGCTTTGAGCAGCGATGCCATTGCTTTCGAAAGGCAAGGAGTAGGTTGTTATGTCAAAAGCTTTTTACCGGATAGGTTCGTAACGGATACTGTTTCGCTGAACCTGGAGCTAGGCTCCCTCTACAACCTTGCCTCCATTACCTTAGAACGCCGTGTGCAAGGAATTTTTAAAGCAGTTACCACCCTTAAACCCGGCATGCAACTCGCTTACAAGCTGCAGGACCTTAGCCCAGCGGCAGGCAGCAACCTGTACCGCATAAAGTTAGAAACACGGGCCGGAGTTACTTATTACAGCCAGGCAGAAGAAGTAGTGTTTATCAAACCAGGTCATGTACAGGTGTACCCTAACCCTGTGGAAGCAGGCCAGCCCCTTTCCATCGCCGTCAGCCATGACACAGCGCTCATACAACTCTTCGACCAGGTTGGGAGGCTTGTTTTGGAAACAGAAGAAGTTGGTGTGGTAAAAACACTTGACACAACAAACCTAACAAAAGGCTTATACATTCTTCGTTTACGAACTCCGAATGGGGAGCATGTTTCCACCCGGGTTGTCATTTTGTGATGGTCTTATTCAGACAGGCAAGTATGGCAACCGTGCCGAATGCTGGGTTGTGGCTGAGAACCTGTTTGCTGGATACAACTTACTTTGTTTCCGGCTGCTCTGGTAAATCCACCTTAAAATTATTCCTACAAGATTTGCTTCGATGATTAAAATGGGCGAAGTAGGTTCTGGACTCCTCCTCCCTTTGGAATAAGGTTAAGAGGAGAGCCCTTTCTGCTGCGGGTAAAGCTAAGTACTTAAATTTATCAGATAACTTGACCACAGGGCATAAAAAAAGGCTCCCCTAAACATGGGAGCCTTTCTTGATGTGACAGATTGAACACTAGTACAAGTAGTTCAAAGCAATTTTGTCGTTTGAGTTGAACGGACGGTTCTGGCCTGATCCGATACAAGCCAACATCCAGGAGTTAGGATCCTGATCTGCCGGAGTACCCGGTATCTGGATCGCACCTACCGTGCTGGCGCCTTCGTTGGTGTAAGATCCGCCACAGCTGTAGCTTCTATCCATGTAGTCCGTGTGACGGAAACCGATGCAATGGCCCATTTCGTGCGCCAGGATAGTGGCAAACCAGCTGGTGTTTGGTGTGTTACCAATGTATCTGGTTGCTACTTTAATCAGGTTATGCGGATCGCCAGCCGAGGTCGGGAAACCAGCAGAAGCCAGGTACTGTGCATTTCTTGGTGCAGCAACTATATCGATATCACCGCCTGAAGAAACACGCTGCATCGTGATGCTGATGTTCTCTGCGTTGTAACGGGCAATTGCTTCATCCAAAGAAGCGCCATAAGTTGATGGCAACTTCGTGTCCATAGAAACGGTAATTACTCTTGAGCCAGATACTGCTACCAGGTTGGTGGTACGATACTGCTCCACTTCGCCCACACGAAGTGCTTTAGTATTGTGCGCGCCAGTCAAATCGCTTTGCGACAAGAAAATATCTCCTTCCACAACATAACCCCCAGCAACTACCTGTACATTTTGGTTGCTAAAGCCCAGGCTTCTGATCTGAGTAAGAACCTCCTGAGAAGCCTCTTCTTTGTTTGCCACTTCTTCTTCCTGCTGGCAAGAAGTGAAGCCCATGGCAGCTACTACAGCTGCGTAAACTAGTAAACGTTTTGTAAGCATAATTTTTTAATGATTATAAGTTAGACATAAGTGAAATGTAAGGAGGCTTAACTTATCAAACAAACAATTTTTCATTTATTTAAACCTGTATAACCAACTATTTGCCTTCTTAGAAAGGTTTATATATATGGAAACATGTTTTATAACTATTAAAATAATTCACGACTCGTATTTGCCTCTTTGTTGCACTTGCAACACTATAACAAGTGCAGCTACATCTCATTTATGTGAAATAGGCACTAAGCTGGATACCTGACAAAAAGGGGGGCCACTGCTCCCCTAGCAGTGGCCCCCCTACTTAAAAAAAAGACTGGGCTTAATAAAGGTAGTTAAGCGCAGTTCTGTCATTTGAGTTGAACGGACGGTTAACGCCAGTTCCAACACAAGCCAACATCCAGGAGTTAGGGTCAGCACTGGCCGGTGTACCCGGTATCTGGATCGCGCCTACCGTGCTGGCGCCTTCGTTGGTGTAGGATCCGCCACAACTGTAGCTTCTATCCATGTAGTCCGTGTGACGGAAACCGATGCAATGGCCGGCCTCGTGCGCTAAAATAGATGCAAGGTAGTTCGTGCCAGGATCAGAGCCCAGGTAATCAGAGTTAACTTTCACACTGTTGAAGGGGTTACCACCTGAAGGAAATCCGGCAGAGGCTAAATAAGTAGAGCCAGCCGGTGCTTTGGAGAATAGTATCTCGTAGTTAGAGGATACACGCTGGAAACGTATATACAAGTACTCAGCGTTATATCGGCGGATAGCCTCATCCAGCGCTGCTACATAAGAATATGGCAAACTGGTTGTGATAGCTACCCGGATTGTACGGCCTGTTCCTACACTTACCAGGTTATTGGTCCGGTATTGCTCGGCTTCCCCTACACGCAGCGCTTTTGACTCATCGTTGCTGCTTAGCTGCGAGGCAGATAGAAAAATGTCTCCTTCTACCAGGTAACCACCCTCCACGCGTTGCACATTCTGGTTACTAAAGCCCATTTTGGCAATTTGGCTAAGCGTTAACTGAGATACTTCCTCCTTGTTAACTATCTCTTCTTCCTGCTGGCAAGCAGTGAAGCCGCAGGTAAAAACCAGCGCAATTAAAACGAGTAAACGATTTACATTCATAAAATAAACAAATAAAGGTTAAACATATAATTAAACAGAAACTACTTAAAAGGCATGCCTAAGCTGGCTGGCAGAAAAATGTGGCTACCGAAAGCCTTGTACCCTGGCATACATGACCCTACATAAAATAGCAGCAGAAAATTGTGGCAGACTATTAAACTCGGGCCTTTAAATTGAATGTTTAAACTCCTTGTTTACAATCGCTTAGTGTTTCAAAAGTAGGGTGTGGCAGACACTAAAAAAAGGAATGTTTGCCACATAAAGTAACATGGATTTTTTTAGAGGGGAGTGGCGCAAGGATTGAAATTTTAAATGAATTGAGCCAAAAAACACCATTTAAATACGTAAAAGGTAACATCTCAAATTTTCGGGTAACCGATGTTAAATCACTTTTTTTTCGGGATTACCAATCAAAAAAGCCGCCCTTACAACTCAAGTTGGCTGTAAGGGCGGCATATATTTTTTCTGGAACCTGAGATTATAAGATATTATTTATCTGCTCTTTTATTTTTTCTAACTCTTCTTTCATTTCCACCACATAATGTTGAATGGTAGAATCGTTGGCTTTGGACCCGATGGTGTTTATCTCGCGCCCTATTTCTTGCGAAATAAAACCAAGCTTTTTACCTGTTGGCTCAGGCAGGTAAACAGTTTCTGTAAAGTAGTGCAGGTGGTTAATCAGGCGAACCTTCTCCTCGACAATATCAAGCTTCTCCATAAAGTAAATCATCTCCTGCTCGAAGCGGTTTTTGTCAAAATGCTCGGATCCCGATATTTCTGTCAGGTGGCCTTTTACACGATTCCGTATTTGTTCCATCCGAACCGGGTCATGCTTCTCTATCTCGGCCAACAAGATCCTGATCTTATCAATGTATGCCATGATCTCAGTTGTGAGGGCTTTGCCTTCGTCAGCTCTGAAAGCGATGATGTTTTTCAGCGCTTTCTCCAGTATGGGCTTTACAACCTCCCAATCAGCATCACCGGCTTCGTCTTCCTGTTCTTGCTGAAGTACCTCAGGCATATGCAGGGCCAGGCGAAATAGGTCTTGCTTAGATGCTCCTACCGCATCTGCCGCCACGCTCAACTCTTGGTAATAAACCTGTAGAAGCTCTTTGTTAATGTTATTCTTAGCTTTCTGAGCTTTGTTTTTGGTGTAATCTATATTAACAGAAACCTTGCCGCGCACCAGGGCTTTTGTAATCATGTTTCGAATCTCATACTCTTTCTCGTTCAGGAAACGCGGAGTTCGCACACTTAAATCCATCCCTTTCGAGTTTAAAGATCGGATCTCTACAGAAATAGTGTACTGTTCGGAGTCTAGGCGTGCACTGCCAAAGCCTGTCATGGATTGCAACATAAGCGCTAAATGTATGATATGTTGGCAAAATAGCTATAAAAATTCATTTTTGCGACTGCAGCAGCACTAATGCAGGTAATTAGCTGTTTAAGCAGTGTTGCCTAACATAAATTTATTAACTTTACTGCATGAAATTTGGTGTAGTCGTTTTCCCAGGGTCCAACTGCGACCAAGACCTTGTAGATGCTGTCAGGGATGGCATTCAGCAGGAAGTTGTGAGGCTGTGGCACAAAGACCACGACTTACAAGGCTGTGACTTTGTCTTACTGCCTGGTGGCTTTTCCTATGGCGATTACCTGCGTTCCGGGGCTATCTCACGCTTCTCCCCTATTATGCAGGAGGTTATACAGCATGCAGAAGGCGGCGGCTATGTGATGGGAATTTGCAACGGCTTCCAAATCCTGACTGAGGCCGGCCTGCTTCCGGGTGCCCTGCTACGCAACGTGAACCAAAAATTTATCTGCGACAACGTTTATATTAAACCAGCCACTACGGCGCTTTTGCCCACGAGCCAACTAGACCTCAACAAAGCCTACAAGATTCCGATCGCGCACGGCGAGGGCCGCTATTATGCTGATGAGGATACCCTGAAAGCATTGCAGGATAACGACCAGATCATGTTTCAGTACGCCAGTGAAAGCTGTGACATGGGGCCAGCTTATAATTGCAACGGCAGTTTACTCAATATTGCCGGTGTGAGCAATGCCCGAAAAAATGTATTTGGCATGATGCCACACCCGGAACGCGCTGTCGATCCGGAGTTAGGAAATACCGACGGGCTCGCTATTTTTGAATCGATCATGCAGGCTGTTAACGCTTAACAGCTCATGTTTTATACTTTAAGAGCTCCCTTGCCTGACTTAGGCGCGGGAGCTCTTTTCTTTTTAGTGCTGCCCCGACAATGGACGAATAGAAAGGCAAATCTTCCCTTTTCGTTAAAAAAATTATACTTTTGCAGCTACAATGAGACACGCAGTACAGTTTAAAACAATTACTCCACCCTGAATCCTCTTGCCAAACAAGCTTTACGCCCTTTTTAGGGAGAGGAAGAAATTGCCGGAATACTTTGTAAAGTGCTCCAGACTTCTGCCAAGCAAGAAAGCAGGCCACTCCAAGTATTCTATCTGTTCGGAGTTTTCAATTAGTCTTGCTCACCCAGTCCTTTTATCAGTAAATACCTGCCACAACGCGGGCAAAAGCTATTTGCGGGCAAGCAGTAGCCTGCTGACAGTTGCCTGGCCCTGATCATTTTCTTGCCGTCATCCTCAGGATGCACAAGAGGTCAACTTTACTGTAGCCTCTGTTTTAAATTATCGTTTTTCTCATTCTTTCGCATGAAACAATATCTCAGGCTCTTCGATTTCAGCCAAAAAGTAGACTATAAGGTAGAAGTACTGGCAGGCCTTACTGTTGCCATGACGATGATCCCGGAATCGCTCTCGTTTGCTATACTGGCTGGATTTCCGCCGCTGGTGGGCTTGTATGCTGCCTTTATCATGGGTCTGGTTACTGCTGTTTTCGGTGGCAGGCCAGGCATGATCTCAGGTGGGGCGGGGGCAACGGTGGTCGTTTTAATTGCCTTAATGCAGTCGCATGGGTTCGAGTATGTGTTTGCTGCCGTGGCGCTGGCAGGCATCCTGCAAATTCTGGTAGGTGTTTTTAAGTTAGGCAAGTTCATCCGGCTGGTGCCGCAGCCAGTTATGTATGGGTTTGTAAATGGCTTGGCTGTTATTATTTTCATGTCTCAGTTGGAGCAGTTTAAAGTGGTGTCTAACGGCCAAGTAAGCTGGATCTCTGGCAGTTCGCTTTATATCATGGCTGGCCTGGTGGCTTTAACCATTGCCATTATTGTGCTGTTGCCCAGAATCACGAAAGCGGTGCCGCCTTCACTGGTAGCCATTATTGTCGTTTTTTTAATGGTGCTTGGTTTCGGAATCGATACAAAAACTGTGGCAGACATCGCTGCGGTCAGTGGTGGCTTCCCCCCTTTTCATGTTCCTTCTGTACCCCTTAGCCTGGAAATGCTTCAGGTGATATTTCCGTATGCCTTGATTATGGCAGGTGTCGGACTAACAGAAAGTCTTTTAACCCTTAACCTCGTGGATGAGATTACAGCGACAAGAGGACAGGGAAACAGGGAGTGCGTGGCACAGGGAAGCGCGAACCTTTTAAATGGATTCTTCTTTGGGATGGGTGGATGCGCCATGATCGCTCAGACACTGGTGAACCTATCGGCTGGGTCAAGAGCGCGTTTGTCTGGCATTGTGGCCGCGTTTACCATTCTGGCCATTATCCTTTTCGGCGCCCCCGTTATCGAGCTGGTACCGATGGCTGCGCTGGTGGGCGTGATGGTGATGGTGGCGATAGGCACCTTTGAGTGGATCAGCTTCAGGATCATTAACAAAATGCCGAAACAGGATATTTTTGTCGGGGTGCTAGTGGCCGTGATCACGATCTGGCTGCACAACCTGGCGCTTGCCGTACTGATTGGCGTTATCATCTCTGCGTTGGTTTTTGCCTGGGAAAGCGCCAAACGCATCAGAGCCCGAAAGTTCATTGATCCTGATGGCGTAAAGCATTATGAGATCTACGGACCACTATTTTTTGGTTCTGTAACCGCGTTCTCCGAGAAATTTGATGTGCTGCATGATCCGAAAGAGGTAGTAGTTGATTTCAAAGAAAGCAGGGTGGCCGATATGTCAGGGATTGATGCCTTGAATAAATTAACGGAACGGTACTTTAATGCGGGCAAGAAACTTCATCTGAAGCATTTAAGCGAGGACTGCAGGCTACTACTCAAGAATGCTGAGCTTGTAATAGACGTGAACATACTGGAAGACCCGCACTACGCTGTGGCAACCGATAAGCTTGCCTGAAACTGCAAGGGTTGCAAAGTATAAGTGCCGCTGTTGCTCATGTATTGCGCAACAGCGGCACTTATACTTTTATGCGACGTTGTATCGCTTTTAATAAGAAAGCCGTCTTATTTTTCCATTTCGTCAATGGCATCGATCATGGCGAGTACCTCACCAGGGTGTTTCCCGATACGCTCAGCCCGTTCCTTGCCCAGGCGCACGATGATGATGTTCCTCTCCGGCATTACAATAATGTATTGCCCAAGTATACCGCGTGCGTAAAAAATATCCTGCCCTTTGTAATTTGGTATCAACCACCATTGGTATCCATAAAAATCTACTGCACTTTTATCATCTGCATCGATGATACCGCTTGGCGTGATGGAGGACCTTACAAATGCGGGAGTAACAATGGTATCGCCGTTCCAGATACCGTTATGCAAATAGAGCTTACCGAGGCGGGCAAAGTCGCGGGCATTGGAGAAAAAGCAACAGTATGCTTTCTCTATCCCATCCGGCTGGTCTACGCTCCACTCGGCATTTTTCTCCGCACCCAGGGGTTTCCAAAGCTTCTCTTCAGCCAGTTCACTCAGGTTCTTGCCCGTGGCGGCTTTCAGCACAAAGGCTAATACCTGGGTGTCGCCACTTTTATAGCTGAACTCTTTACCCGGCTCTTCCATTGCCTCCAACCTGTTAATGAGCCTTTTCAGGTCGGTGCCATAGTAGGCTTCTGTCGTCATGGAGAAGGGGCTGCTATACGACTCATCCCAGTTAAGGCCAGAACTCATCCAGAGCAAATGCTTTATTTTTATCTTTGCTTTAGCGCCCTTTTTAAATGCAGGCAAAAAATCACCCACCGGCTGCTCCACGCTTTTAATATCCCCCTCCTTAATGGCAACCCCGATCAGCATGCTTACAATGCTCTTGGCCATAGAAAAAGAATTACTAAGCGAGGCATCCGAATAGCCGTTCCAATACTGCTCATATAGTATAGAATCGTCTTTTATAACCAGGAAAGCTACTGACTGCAATTCGTTGTGCAGGTCTTGTAATTTAGAGGGCAACTTTGTTTTATTGTAGCCGGCGGCAAGAGGCCAGGGTTGTGCCGGCGGGGCTGCCGCTATTTTACGTTGCTCGAATATCCGGTTATCATCAATATCCGCAAAATTATAGAACACGGCCTTATATACATAGTTCTTACCAGCCATGTTAATCCAGGCGGCGGCAAGGCCAAGCAGTAGCACTGCCCCAATAGCAAAACGTTTTGTTTTAATGCTCATGGAGTAGCTTAGAAATCGTAGCCCAAGGTAATGTAAAACTTAGGGCCCTTGCTATGATAATCTTCCTCTCCCCAGGCCACATCCAGTTTTCCGTACACGCCGAGCAGGGTGGTGCGTGCGCCCAGGCCATAGCCCACTAAAAACGGGTTGCGATAGTTGATCACGGTAATCTCGAAGGGGCTACCCTCTGTTGCGCTTACTGCACCGCCAACCACCCGTGTGTTTATAGAGTTGTTGCCCGTAAAAGGGTTAGAACCATTATAAGCTGAACCGGCGTCGGCGAAAGCGGTCAGCTGCAGGTTTCTGAAAAAGCCCGATGGGATGGGGCCATTATAGAGATACTGCACAATGGGGATGCGTAGCTCGGCATTTGCCAGCAAGTACTTATTACCATTGCGGGTATTGTAGTTAAACCCCCGGAGAGGCGTGGCATACTCCAGGTAAAATAGGTCGGCAGGAGACTGGATCAGGATATCGTTTTGATCCGAGGCATCGTCTTCATTGGCCAACAACCAGTTATCCATTCCGCCGATCAGGAATTTTTTAGGCGAATTGCCAAAAAAGGCCCCATAGCTTAAGCGGGTGGCAAGTATAATCTGGCGGTGTAGTTTCTGGTAATGGCGCAGGTCTACGTAAAACTTGCTGAAATTAACCGCTGATTCTTTAAAGCCCTTTAAGCTAAGTACGCCGGCTTTCATCCGGGTGCCTTCCAGCATGTTAACACCAGTAGCCACGGAATTATCGTATACCAACTCCACATTCCCACCTCCAAAATTGGTTACACTATCCGGGGTGGCAAAGTTGTTTACAAAAGTAAAGCGTGTGTTCACAAACTTAGGCTGCGCCCTGATACTGGTGCTATGGCTTAAAGGGTATACCAGCGTAGGAGAGAACTCATTCTTTGCAAAGCGCAGCACGGCGTTCGTTTCAGGTACTTGCGTTACAATGATGTCACGCCTGAACTGCATGCCCAGGTCCACCCGGTTTTTCAGGTTCATGTACTCTGCCCAAAGGCGACTCGTTTCCAGATCTGTCCGCAGGAAGGCACTGCCACGGATATGATGATTCTCAAACAGATCGCTCATGTTGACACCTGCCACAATACCAAAGCCCAACTGCGGGTCTGCATAAACAGAGGTCACAATCTCATGCACGCTAAAGCGCAGGTCATAATCAAGAGGACCTGAAATCTGCAGGTTGTTATCGGCTGTGGCCGCCTTTAGAATGGAAGTTCTGGGTGCTGACTTGGCAGGTTGCTCCGCCTTATCGAACTCGTAATTCTCAATGTTCACCTCCCCTTTTGCCCGTGTGGAATCCTGTTTACCCGCCTGATTTCCGAGTAGCTTGCGGGTAGCCGCTTGCTGGGGCAAGCGCACACGGGTCTCCAGAATAATCTGGCGTGAGGTTTTAGGGAGCTTCTCTAAACTAGTGGGGGCAAAGCCAGGTAGCAGGTATATGAACTCAACTGACCTGTCTTTGGCCGATAAAGCCAGCGTGTTGTTGGCCGCTACGTAATCGTAATCCTCTATGCCCTGAATAAAGTTTGTGAGAGGCTTGCTTGTGTTCGTACTTAAATCGTAGCTGTACAGGCTACTTATGCCGCTTTCCTCACTCAGGTAAAGTATGTTCCCATCCTCGGTGGAGCGTGGGTGCAGCTCGCTGGCTATAGAATGCGTGATCTGCCGCAAATTGGAATTAGGCCCTTGCCGCTCCAGTAAAAAGATATCATAGTTGTTTACAATACTGGAGAAAGATGGGGCAGCTGCCCTGCCCGTTGTGTCTACCCAGCGGTTGGAACTGAACACGATGTTGTTCGATCCTTTTACAAAGTCGGGGTGGATATCATCGTAAATATCTTTGGTGAGTTGCTTCTGCAGACGGCCACTGGCACTCAACAGGAAAATATCCGTTTGCCCATCCTGGGTAGCGCTTATAACCAGTTCCTGCCCGTTTTCGGAGTAGTTCATGTCGTACACCTGCGTAAACTGCTCCAGGGCAACGGCGGCCGTGGTCAGGTTCTCATATAAAGGGATCAATGAAAAGCGATCTGTGGCGTTTACCTGCCGGAGCGTCATTTTACCCCGGCGCGCCTCTATAAAGCCCAGCTGGGAGTTAGTCCGCCAGGCCAGCACAGGAATCGCATAGTCCACCATTTGATCCATGGTTTTATAGCCGCCGCGCCATACCACCCTACTGCGCTTAGAGCGCACATCCTGCACAATGATCTTGAAGTTGCCATTGTCTGTTTCGGCATAGGCCAGCAAATTGCCGGCAGGGTTCAGCACCGGTTCTGTGTAATGATGCAGCTGTTTGTTCTTTTTGATCAGCTTGGCAGCTTCCGGCATACTTACCAGTGGGTTATCGGTGCTGCTGTTGATCTGTAGATAGTAGTTGTACCAATCCTGTAAAAACCGCTTGTACGGGATGTTCAGGCTACTAGTAATGCCGATTTCCACATCCCGCGTGATACGGGTCAGGTTTAGGATATTCTGGATAGATGTGTAGCCATAGCGCTCGGCAATATAATTCCAGACAGACTGGCCAGCCAGCTCCGGGTTTCTGGCAAAGAACGCTTCCGGACGCTGCTTGCTCTCCAGCAGCATATCGCGCATGAAATTGTCCATCCGAATGCTCCAACCCTCTGCCGTGTAGGCTGAGGCGCCGCTAATAAACCAGTCGGGCAGGCGCAGGAGATAACTGCTTTGCAGCGCTTCTTTCAGGCTTCCGCCATACATCATATCATTTAACAGCAGCTCGGTCAGGTTATAGCTCAGGTCGCGCTTAAAATCGGTCTGGCTCGAATTGAAGGCCAGCTCGATCTTATTTTTCATGAACAGCGTTTCGCCACCGGTCTGGTATTGATCGCTGTTCAAGCCTATATTGCTCTGCCGCAGGTCTGTGGTGGAGTTGTAGAGGATAACCGTTATTTTGGAGTAAGGGTAATAGCCGATTAGGCTGGTAATGCGCTTTAGCTCCTTTTCGGCATACTCGGCCGCGTTGAGAGCGGTTTTGCTGCCGCCCTGGTAGAAGTACACATTAAAGTTTTGGGTACTGTACAGCTGCCAGTCAAAGTTCTTGTATTGTATCCGGCTTTTGCCAAAAACATCGCGGCCAGGTTGTGCCTGAAGGGTATTTGCTGCTAGCAGGAACAGCACAAACAGTAACATTAACCTAGTGTATAAACGCATGCGCTCAGGGTTGATAGTTCTATTGTTCTTTGTAGTTGTAATATAACGAAAAATACCGCGAAATATGTATCTCTGGTATCAGGCCGGCTTTGTTTTCAAGGAAATCCGCAAAATTAAGCGCCAGGTAAGGCGCCATCATCACCCCTTTCGATCCCATCCCATTAAAAACAGCTAAGCGCGGGTAGGCAGGATGTTGTCCTGCCAAGGGGTGCCTGTCGCGCACAGCCGGCCTTATTCCTGCACAGTGCTGCAAAATGCTAAAGTTCTGCTTCGTGATCTGACTGAACCTTTCTGCCAGTTCTTCTTCACCGGCAGGAGTTGGTTGCTCATCAGGCTGCCGCCAGTCGTAGGTGGCGCCTACCTTAAACTTTCCTGCTCCTACCGGAACAACGTAAACAGCCTTATTATAGATGCAATCGGCTTTAAATTTATCGGCTTCCACCTCCAGCACCTCCCCTTTGGTAGGCTGCAAAGGCAGCCACTTAAAGTAGGGGTTGTGTATGGCCTGAAATCCCTCACAGAAGATGAGGCGGTTAGCCTCATCTTCTTTATACGTTACTCCGTCCGCTGTTACCTGCAGCTGGCTTATCTCAAAACGCTCGGGTAGTAGAAGGCCTTTCTCCATTAAATCCTGTGTGAGCGAGCGGAGCATTTCAGGCACTTTCAGGTATCCCCCGCGCGCGATCAGGATGCCGCCGTAGGGGTCTTGAATACCCGGCTGCCCTGTGCTTTGTGTATACGTTGCCTCAATGTATCCTTTCCAGCCTGCATCCGCGCTCTTCGCCATCCAGGTGTTCTGCTCGGCTATAGAGGAGAATATTTTATAGATAGGCGCATGAACAAAGAACTCCTGCCCAAAGCACGCTCCCAGTTCCTGGTACAGGGCATCGGCTGCCGGCAGCATCTCATCTGCCAGCCACGACTTGGCAAAGCGCTTTCCGGCAACAGGGTTTACCAGCCCGGCAGCTACATTCGAAGCGGAGTTCGGCTTTGGCTCGTCGATCACCAGCACCCGATGCCCCCTTTTGCGCAGCGTATAGCTCAGAATAGCACCCGCCAGGCCATGGCCCACAACTATAAAATCGTAATTCATAAAGGCAAGTTACAAGATGTACAGGTGAAATTCGTAACTTGGAAGCCTATTTCGTGTGTCAGAAAACAAAACCAGGACAAGCTATGACGATTACCTGCCTTACCTTCAATCCTTTTCAGGAGAACACCTACCTGCTGCACGACGAAACCAAAGCGTGTGTGGTGATAGATCCGGGCTGCTACGAAAAGCAGGAGCAGGAGCAACTGAAGCAGTTTGTGGCGGATAACAACCTGAAGGTGGTGCGCTTACTAAACACCCACTGCCACATAGACCACGTACTGGGCAATAAGTTTATAGCCGACACCTATGGGGTAGAACTTGAGATTCATCCTGATGAAGAGGCCATACTTCGCGCTGTACCCGCCTATTCGCCTAATTATGGTTTTCCGCTGTATGCGGAGCAGCTACCCGGCAAATTCTTAGCAGAGGGCGATACCGTAACTTTCGGCAACACCGAGTTGGAAGTACTGCTTGCTCCTGGCCATGCTCCAGGCCATGTTGTGTTCTATAACAAAAAAGACAAGGTGGTTATAGGCGGCGATGTGCTGTTTAAAGACAGCATTGGCCGCACCGACCTGCCCGGAGGCGATTTCGACACGCTTACTCAAAGTATCCGGACGAAGCTTTTCGTTTTACCCGACGAGGTAACCGTTTATCCCGGCCATGGCCCCGAAACAACCATCGGGTATGAGAAAAAGTATAACCCTTTTCTGCAGTAGCCCTATTACCGCACCCCTTGCATGAAAAAACACATCCCCAATACCATTACCTGCCTTAACCTGTTCTCAGGTTGCCTGGCGCTATACTTTGCCTTTCACGACCAATTGGTTTACACGGCTTACCTGGTGGCGGTTGCCGCCGTCTTCGACTTTCTGGATGGCATGGTCGCCCGCGTGTTGGGAGCCTATTCTGAAATAGGGAAGCAGCTCGATTCGCTGGCAGACATGGTTTCGTTTGGTGTGGTTCCGGGTACGGTTATGTTCATGCTGCTACAGAAATCCGGCGATTTCATAGTTGGCCTGCCTGCAGGGCAGGTTGCGTTCTTTGGGTTCCTGATCACTATTTTCTCCGCTTTACGGCTGGCAAAATTCAACATCGACACCCGGCAAACCACTTCTTTTATAGGCTTGCCTACCCCGGCATGCACCATTTTCGTGGCTTCGCTGCCACTCATCCTGTCTCAAGGCGACCTGATCCACTACGAGATCATACTTAACCCACTTGGCTTGCTGGCTATTACCGCGGTTTTGTCTTTTTTGCTGGTGGCCGAGCTGCCCTTGTTCGCCCTTAAGTTCACCAACCTGAGTTGGCAGGATAACTCGCTGCGCTTTATTTTCCTGATTCTGTCGCTAATCTTAATCGCTCTGCTTAAATTCGCAGCAATACCACTGATCATAGTGGTCTATATCTTGTTGTCCATCATCAAAAAAACCGCACACTCATGAAATTCATTGCCGAAATTGACGTAATGCCTCGCCCGGAGTTATTAGACCCTCAAGGCAAAGCTGTTTTGTTAGGCCTGGAGCACTTAGGGCTTGATCAGGTGGATGATGTTCGCATTGGAAAGCACATCACCCTTAACCTGGAAGCTGAAACCGAGGAGATTGCCCGTGAGAAGGTAGAGAAAGCATGTAGCAAATTGCTGGCGAACCTGATCATGGAGTCCTACAGCTTTGAGCTGAAACTGGCGTAAAGCTGGCTGGATTACAATAATTTAACTGTATATTTGTTAACATACTATGCCCTGCCACGAGCGTTTGGGCACAGCCATGTGGTTTAACAAAAGTACAGTTTAAGATGGCCCTTATCCGACTAGTTTTTGCTTGCTCCTTATTTTTGTTTTGCTTTTTGTCTTTCCGTGCAGAAGCACAAACGAATATTGCGCTAAACTGGGGCGGATATGAAACGGTGCCGGCTACAGGCACCACCCCCGGTAAAGTCCCGACATTTGATGGCGCTACGGTAGATTATACCACGCTCCTGCCTTATTACCGGCTCCGTCTTCCCCTGCACCTTAGTGGCCTTACCCTTACAAACCCCATCTATAAGGCTTTTAACCCCGAAGAACAGAAACTCCTTGCGCAACTTACCATCGCGGCTGATCCCACCATCAGCATCGCCAACTCTTCCGAGAACAAAACCCCTGTGGCGCTGGTATCCATACTTCCCATCCGGCGCAATGCCCAGACCAGGCAGTTAGAGAAACTCATTTCCTTCAGCTATACTTATACTTCAAACCCCGTTAACAGAGCTCTTGCGCGTAACGGTAGCCAAGGCGCTGCCAGTAATTCTGTTTTAAGCAGCGGCTCATGGTATAAGCTGGCAGTTACCTCGTCAGGCGTTTATAAGATCGATAAAAGCACACTGCAGGCCCTGGGTATAACCACCTCTTCCCTGGACCCTCGCACGATCCAGGTTTTTGGGAACGGCGGCGGCATGTTGCCTCAGCCAAACAGCTCCCCACGACCAGACGACCTGACAGAGAACCCGATCATGGTGATTGGAGAGGGAGATGGGCGTTTTGACGATGCTGACTATGCGCTTTTCTATGCGCAGGGGCCGCATGTGTGGCGCTATAACAATGCCCTGAAACAGTTTGAGCATACTTACAACGTATACTCAGATACCGCTTTTTACTTTCTGCGGATTGGGGCTGGCCCGGGTACGCGCATTCGCAGCCAGGCGCAGACTACCGGGTCCGTGCAGACCATCACCAGCTACAACGAGCACTTATTCCACGAAAAGGACCTGAAGAACATGGTTTTTTCCGGGCGCGAGTGGTACGGGGAGGAATTCAGCTCCTTCACTTCATCCCGTGATATAACCTTTCCTGTTTCTGATGCAGTGGCCGGTTCCAGTGCAGAACTAACTGCTTTCCTGATGGCCAACTCTCCTGCAAACTGCTCCTTTTCGATCAAGGTGAACAACCAGAGTGTTGGCAGCCAGGACATCCCGAACAGGGGCAATTATAACTTCCATCCGGAAGGGGTAAACAGCCTGAAGACCTACACGATCAATCAGCAGCCGGGTTCGGAGATGAAGGTAAACCTGAACTTCAATACCGGGGGCAGCTCTACCTCTCTAGGATACCTCAACTACCTGGAATTGGAGTACGAGCGACAGCTAAGGCTTTATGGTGAGCAAACAAGCTTCAGATCCGTGTCCAGCACAACAGCTCCTGTCAGCACCTTCAGTATTGCAGGTGCCCCCGCCGGAGCCATGGTTTGGGAAGTAACCAACCCGCTGGAGCCAGCCCTGCTTGAGACAACAGCCGGAGCAGACCTTCGTTTCAGTACCTCCACGGCAAACCTGCGTGAGTTCGTGGTACTACAAGGCAACATCACGAGCAAGCCATTGGCGGTTGGCAAAGTAGCCAACCAAAACCTGCATAGCCAAAATCTGGATGGCCAGCTTGACTTTGTGATCATCACGCATCCTGCTTTCCTGCAAGAGGCAAACAGACTGGCCGCGCACCGCAGAAACCGAAGCAGCATGCAGGTGCTGGTGGTAACCACTAATCAGGTTTTCAACGAATTTTCATCGGGTGCGCAGGATGTTACCGCTATCCGCGATTTTATGCGGATGCTGTACATGCGCAGTAGCAAAAGCGGCAGCAACCACCTGTACCTCCTGTTATTCGGGGATGCCTCATACGACTACAAAAACAGGCTGGTCAATAACACCAACTTTGTTCCGATCTATGAATCGAGGCAGTCTTTACACCCTATCACGAGTTACTCCTCCGAAGACTATTTCGGGTTTCTGGATGAAGCAGAAGGGGAGTGGCTCGAAAACACGTTAGGGGATCATTTACTGGATGTGGGCATCGGGCGTTTGCCTGCTAAGTCTGCCATAGAAGCCGCCAACCTCGTTAACAAGATTATCGCTTACGATAGCCCTTCGCATTTTGGAAAGTGGCGCAGCAAAGTTACCCTGGTGGCTGATGACGGGGATTACAACGAGCACCAGAACGATGCCGAGTATCTGGCAAACTTCCTGCAAACCAATGCCCCAGACTATAATCTGAATAAAATTTACGTAGACTTGTACCGCCAAATCGCTGTATCGAACGGCCAGCGGGCGCCAGAGGCTAACCTTGCTCTGGATAAGGCCATTGAGCAAGGTTCGTTGATCACGAACTACACAGGGCACGGCAACGAAGTGAGTTGGGCCGCTGAACAGTTGCTCACCATTCCGCAAATAAATCGCTGGACGAACAAGGACAAACTCACTTTCATACTAACTGCCACCTGCGAATTCGGGCGCTACGACGACCCTGCCCGTCCATCGGGTGCGGAGACGGCCTTGCTAAACCCCTATGGGGGTGCCGTTGGCCTCATCACAACAACGCGACCTGTTTACTCGAACGGGAACCGTGTGCTGAACAGAAACTTTTTTAAAGCTGCGTTTACAACCGCAGCGGGTTCTCAACCACGGTTAGGCGACTTGGTGTTGCATACTAAGAATAACAGTATAACAGATAATATAAGTGGATCAAAGGGTGTTAACAACAGGAACTTCTCCCTGCTGGCAGACCCATCCTTACAATTGGCATCGCCTGCCCTGCAAGCGCAGATTACAGAGATAAATGACAAGCCGGTTGCCGCCGACACCTTAAGTGCTCTTGGCAAAGCGAACCTGAAAGGTGCCGTTACAACCCCTTCTGGCGCACTCGCTTCAGCGTTCAATGGCGAATTAAAAATCACGGTTTATGAAAAGCCCGCCAGCCTGCGCACATTCGGAGATGAAGGCTCACAACCCACTACCATTAAGGTACTCGAAAATGTACTGTACGATGGGCAGGCCACGGTAAAAAATGGCCTCTTCGACGTTTCCTTTGTCGTACCCAAAGATATAGCCTATAACTACGGCAAGGGCAAGATATCGCTTTACGCCAATAACCAAACACAAGAAGCGATGGGGGCTAACCAAACGATCGTGATTGGAGGAACTGCCGCTAACGTAGTAGCGGATAACACACCCCCGACTATACGCGTTTTTATAAACGATGAATCTTTTGTATTTGGTGGCCCATCTGGAAAAGATGCTGTACTACTGGCAAACTTGTTTGATGATAATGGAATTAACACCGCAGGCTTGGGAATCGGTCATGAATTAACGGCAGTGCTGGATGAGGACCGTGACAACTTGGTCGTATTAAATGATTATTATACCGCAGCAGCAGACAGCTACCAGCAAGGCCGGGTAAAATATGCCTTCAAAGACTTAGCCGCAGGGCCTCATTCCCTACGGATAAAGGCTTGGGACACGCATAACAATGCTGCCGAAGAATACATAGAATTTATTGTATCTAATGATAGCAAAATTGCGTTAGAGCATGTGCTGAACTACCCTAACCCATTTTCTACTAAAACCACCTTTCACTTTGATCATAACAGGGCTGGCGAGGATCTGGAAATACAGATACAGATATACACAATATCCGGCAAACTTGTAAAAACCTTAGAAACAAAAAGTTATGCCAGCAAAACACATATTTCAGATTTAGTATGGGATGGCCGGGATGAGTACAATGATGTACTAGCAAAAGGCGTTTATATTTATAAAGTGAATGTGCGGACAGAATCCGACGGCTCAAAAGTTTCTAAATTTGAAAAGCTTGTAATTTTAAATTAAAAATTTCCCTAATATTTCTATATTTGGTATAGTTATCAACAAACTACTTATGTATAAAAGAAGTACTTTAATAAAGGCAGTGTCATTTATCATGGCCGTTGCTTCCGCCCCCCTTGCTTTTGGTCAGTCTACTGTAGGTAGTAATGCGGTTACCACCGCCGTGCCTATTTTAACAGTAGCACCAGACGCGCGTTCTGCTGCCCTCGGTGATGCCGGTGTAGCGTTAAGCCCAGATGCAAACACAACTTTTTGGAACCCTGCCAAGCTTGGCTTCGTGCAAAATGACATGAGTGTCAGCTTTTCCTATTCTCCATGGTTGCGGAACCTGGTCGACGACATGTCGCTGAGTTATTTATCAGGATACAAGAAATTAAGCGAGACTTCGGCATTGTCTGTTTCGCTGCTATACTTTGATCTGGGTCAAATTCAATTTATTGACGAGCAACGCAATCCTATACAGGACTACAATCCAAAAGAGTATGCGGTTTCTGTCGCCTATGGCCAGGCTTTAAGCGAAAACTTCAGCTTAGGTATTGGGGCTCGCTTTATTCATTCTAACCTGGCAGGCAACGTTAATGTGGGAGGTTCGTCTTCTACCTTTGAGTCAGAGCCGGGTAACACTGCTGCAGTAGATGTGGGTGTTTACTACAATAAGGACCTCGGCCAGTCGCTCAACCTGGCTTTGGGTGCAAACATCTCCAATATTGGCGGCAAAATCTCTTATACAACCAAAGACGAAAAAGATTTTCTTCCTACCAATTTGAAATTAGGAACTGCTGTAACCTATAACCTGGACGCATACAACAAGCTGACTTTCGTGTTAGATGCCAATAAGCTACTTGTGCCATCTCCGGGTGCTGACAGTACACAAACGGTTTTAAGCGGTATCTTTACCTCTTTTGGTGATGCCGAGGGTGGCTTCAGTGAAGAGCTTCAGGAAGTAGTACTTAATGGTGGCGTTGAATACTGGTATAACAACTTATTTGCAGCAAGAGCGGGTTATTTCTATGAGAACGAAAATAAGGGAGGCCGTAAATACTTTTCACTAGGTCTTGGCTTAAAGTACCAAAAATTCGGCATTGACGCTGCTTACCTTATTCCAAATGATCAAAACAACCCATTGGCTCAAACATTACGTTTTAGTATTGCACTGAACCTGGATTAACTGAACCAAATAACTTATAATGCTTGACAGAACAAAAGCTCCCGAAATACATGAGATCGATGCTGTTTCTTTACAAATTGCAGAAGTCATACAATTAGAAAACGGAGCAAAACTACATATTATAAAAAGCGAAACCCAGCCTGTGATCAGGCTGGATTTTGTTTTTAAGGCTGGCAAATGGTATGAATCTGCAACTGGAATATCTGAACTAGCATCTAAAATGTTGCTGGAGGGAACATTAAACCATACTGCCAAACAAATTGCTGAGAAAGTAGCTTACTACGGTGCCTCCCTGGAAATAAACGCTGGCTACGATCATACTGAATTAACACTTTACTGCCTCTCCAAGCATGTCGGACACTTACTCCAGCTTGTGATGGACGTATTGCAAAATCCTAGTTTCCCGGAGGAAGAATATACGCTCTTAAAAAAGAGAACCCAACAGAACCTTAAAGTACAAAAACAGAAAAATAATTATTTAGCCACACAAAGCTTAACCAAGCTGATTTATGGCGAAGGGCATCCTTATGTGTTTGGACTAGATGAGGAGGCAGTAGATCAGATTGAACTCAAACAACTTCAGGAATTTTATTTGAACCACTATATAACCCAAGAGCTGGAGGTTTTTGCGTGTGGAGCTGTTGATGAGGTCGTACAACGTGATCTAACTAATAGTATTGGCAAATTAGTTTTGCAACCAACCCTCGTATCGGCTAGGCCAAAAGCAGAAAACACGGTCAAAGATCACCAGAAAACCAGCACATACGAGCTCGTAGAAATAGCAAATAGTTTACAGTCATCCATAAGGATAGGCCGTTCGTTTCCTTTGAACAGTGCAGCTGACTATTTAAAGCTTAAAGTAATGAATGAGCTATTTGGTGGCTATTTTGGCTCTAGACTGATGAAGAACATCAGGGAAGAAAAGGGTTATACTTATGGAATATACTCTGCAATCTCCCCAAAGGTGAGGGATACGCTCTTTTTTATCGGCACAGACGTTAATTATCTTGTTACAGATAACACGATTACCGAGATTAAGAAAGAGATTCTGCGGTTGCAACAGGAAGTTATACCTGATGAGGAACTGAACACTGTCCGTAATTACATGCTTGGTAAATTCATTAATGAAATAACAACTATATTTGAACAGGGTGATCGTTATAAAAAAATAGTGCTACATCAATTACCTTTAAATCATTATAATAACTACATCACTACCATCAGGAACATAACTGCAGTTGAAATACAGGAATTGGCAGTACAGTATTTACAGGAAAAAGACTTATACACAGCTATTGCCGGCAGAAAATAGCTACTCCAATTTGTCATATACCAAAGGAGCGCAAACTTGATAGTTTGCGCTCCTTTGGTATAATATCATGCCTTAATACAACTCGTTATAAGAGTATACTGAAGAACAAAGCCGTTGTAGTTTATGTTTACCCCCTCCTATCAGGCGGTTGGCTGTTAAAGCAGAACACCCGCCCCAGATATACCGGGGCGGGTGTTCTGCTGAAGATTCCCTGTACCTGAATTCTTCCATTCGTTTTTCTTTCTTTCACGTGTTTGTGTTACCCTGGTTGCACTGCCGCGTGTTGCTGGCAGGAGGCGCCTATCCGGCAGGGCCCTAGGCAGCCACCCTGCGCCAGTCGGCGTTGCCGGTTGCTGCTGTTTGGGGGCTGGCGTAAACGCAAAGCGGGGCAGGCCCTGTTGGACCTGCCCCGCAGGGGTGTGGGGTTGGCGGCCACCTACTCTCCCGGGTGTGACCCCAGTACCATCGGCGCGTCCGGGCTTAACTTCTCTGTTCGGGATGGGAAGAGGTGCTCACCGGAGCCATAGCCGCCATTCTC
>NZ_JBYZMQ010000013.1:0-96600 GCF_058216355.1 Pontibacter sp. GD13 | reverse complement strand
GCTTTTTTAATGTTTTAAAGTATGTTTAAAAACTGATTAAAGAACTAAGCGAATAATAACACGTGTTAAATTTTGAGCAATTTGGTTTTGCCTAATATGCAATTTCGTTTTGCCGATTATAGTAATACAGGCCCGCAGACACCGTAGAAAAGAAAATAATGGTAGGCAATACCGAGAAAGCGAAGATAAAGCCCAGTCCGGCATTTTGAGCCGGATTGGCCAGGTTACCGAAGAGGAACTGCGCCCCTGCCTGCGAGAAATCAAGAAATGTAACGAAACCGCGACTGACCGCCGCAAAACCATCTGCCACCAGGGGAACCTGGGTAACCATGATCCCAAAGAAGACCTGTAAAAAGACACCGAAGCCAACGAGCTTCCAGTCTATCAGCTTTTTGTTTTTTGAGAACACAAACGCTATTGCCAACAAGGCAATAAGACCAATGACACCTCTTAAAATATCGTACATAGTATTGGACAAATATTGCCAAAAGTAAACCTAATATCCCATAAAACAAAAAGTCCTGTGCCTAACTGGCACAGGACTTTTCCTACTACATAGGATGTTAAATCAGTTACGCTTGTTTAACTCGTCGCGGATCTTTGCTGCTCTTTCGTAGTCCTCCTTTTCCAGAGCTTCGTTTAACAGCTTATTCAGCTCATCCACAGATATTTGGTTCAGGGGTTCCTTTGATCCTGATGAAGCGGAGGCAGCGGTAGAGCTGCTTTTTACCGCTAGCTCTTCATTTTCCTCTTCCTCTTCCTCCAGGTCGCTTAAAATAATGCCTGCCTCCGACAGCACACTCTCCACCGTGTAAATAGGTACGCCGAAACGCAATCCGATGGCAATAGCGTCAGAAGGTCGGGAGTCCAACTCAAAATCGGAGGTGCCGTTTGTGCACATGATCTTGGAGTAAAACACGCCCTCCTTAAGGTCAGAGATCAAAATCTCCGTCACCCGTACATCCATTTGTTCGGCAAACGACTTGAACAGGTCGTGCGTGAGCGGCCGGTTGGGGTTTATCTTCTCGATCTGGATGGCAATGGACTGTGCCTCAAACATGCCGATGATGATCGGCAACCTTCTGTTTCCGTCTCTCTCCCCTAACACCAGGGCAAACGATCCCGTTTGCGACTGGCTGGATGAAAGCCCGAGTATCTCTAACTGAATTTTCTTCACAGTATCTTCTACGTCTATTTGTCTAAAGCTTTGGCAGCTTCAATTAATTTAGGAACAACCTCAAAAGCGTCGCCCACAATGCCATAATCAGCAGCTTTGAAGAACGGTGCTTCCGGATCCTTATTAATAACGACAATCACTTTAGAAGAGTTAACCCCTGCCAGGTGCTGAATTGCACCGGAAATGCCAATAGCGATGTACAGGTTAGGGCTAACCGTGATGCCTGTCTGGCCTACGTGCTCGTGGTGCGGGCGCCAGTCCATGTCTGACACCGGTTTGGAGCAGGCTGTGGCCGCACCAAGCGCTTTTGCCAGGTCCTCTACCAGGTGCCAGTTTTCGGGGCCCTTCAGGCCACGGCCACCCGACACCACGATTTCGGCCTCCGGCAGCAGCACGCCGTCTGTCTCCTGCATCACGGTCTCTTTTGGTGCAGCTGCGAAATCGGCATCCGTCAGATCGGCTGAAAGCTTCTCTACCGTTGCTGTTCCTCCCGCATGCGATACCTCAATGGAGTTTTTCTTTACCGCAATGATCTTCACATCAGCTGTTAGTTCCACATCGGCAAACGCTTTGCCCGAAAACACGCCGCGCGTTACCACAAAACTGTCTCCGTTTATGGCAGGCAGGGCGGTTACGTTCGTGGCCAGGGAGCCATTAAGGCGAACGGCAAGCTTAGAGCCTACCGCCGCGCCCACGTTCGTGTTCGAGAACACCAGTACTTTGGCACTCTCCTGCTGGGCCGCGTTCGCGATCACTTTTACATAGGCATCGGCCACAAACTGCGTCAGGCGCTCATCGGCATCGTAAAGCACTTTGCTGATTCCCTGCTCCCCAAGTTTTGTGAGCGCATCCTCGTGCACTTCTCCGATAGCTACGGCTGTGGCAGATGTGCCCAGCTGTTTGGCTACCTGGCTTCCGTAAGACGCCGCCTCCAGCGAGGACTTTTTGATCTCTCCGTTCAGACCTTCTACAAATACTAATACAGACATAGTTATAGTACTTTAGCTTCGTTTCTCAATAATGAAATTAATTCTCCTGCGTTTTCAGGATCGATCATGCGCACGCCGCTCTTTTTCTCCGGCTTGCTGAAGGCATCGATGCTGGTTTTAGCAGTTGCCTCTATAGGCTCTTTTACCGTCAAAGGCTTCGTGCGGGCCGTCATGATGCCGCGCATGTTCGGTATTCTGGGCTCCGACATGGGCTGTTGCGCGCTGGCCACAAAAGGCAGCTTCACTTCCACCACCTCTTTGCCTCCTTCTATCTCGCGCTCCAGTCTGGCGGTGCTGTCGTCAAGCATTTCCAGCTTAAAGGCCGGCGTAATACTCGGGATGCCCAGCATCTCTCCGACCATGTTATGCACCTGGAAACCGTTGTAGTCGATGGACTCCTTGCCCATCAGGATCATGTCGTAATTGTTCTCTTTGGCCACGGCGCTTATCTGCTGGGCTACAAAGTATGCATCTTTTGGAAATGCGTTCACGCGTATGGCATCGTCTGCGCCTATGGCAAGCGCTTTGCGGATGTTTGGCTCAGTATCGGCCTCGCCTACGTTTAAAACCGTCACACTGCCGCCCTTTGCCTCTTTCAGCTCAATGGCTCTGGTCAGTGCGTATTCATCCCAGGGGTTGATAACAAACTGAACGCCGTTCTTGTCGAATTCCTTGTTATCTCCCGTGAAATTGATCTTGGATGTAGTATCGGGAACGTTACTAATGCAAACTAATATTTTCATGGTTAGAAATGTTAGCTTATTAAAAGTTAAATTTGTGCGAAGTTAGTTAAAATATAGCCAAATCGAAATGTCGCAGAATAGAATAGAGCAACTTCATAAATTCCTGGAAGAGGACCCGAATGATCCTTTCACCATTTATGCCCTGGCCATGGAATATCGCCCCACAGACAAGGAAAAAGCACTTACCTACTACACACAACTCCTGACCGAGCATGAAAACTACGTGGGTACATATTACCACGCAGCTAAGCTGTACGAAGAGTTAGGCCAAAACGACGAAGCAGAACGCATCTATAAAAAAGGAATGCTGATTAGCAGGCAGGAAGGAAACCTGCACGCCTTCTCAGAATTGCAGCAAGCTTACAACAAGCTGATGGGCCTTGATTACGAAGATGATTAAACTGCCGGCTGCAGAAACCAAAAATAGTATGCATGCAGCATATTTCCAAACTATACTTATATAACTTGTTTAGGCTGGTTTTGTTGCATCAACGTTTAACCAGTTCGGGATTTGCGGAATGCACGGGTTTAGGGGATTTGGTTGTCCCTTGTCGAAGCGCTGTGGTTGCGGGTTGCAATTTTTGTGATACCGGGTCGAACCACCCCCAACCCCTCCTTATCCAAGGCGGGGAGTTTTTTTCTGCTAAAGCTGCTGTTTACTTCGTGAAGGACAGTAGTCAATTGTTGGAATACATATTTGTTTTCAAATCGCAGTACTTTTCTCCCTTGCTCCCGAAGTCTTTGGCCTCTTTCATTTAATACTTCCAATGTTCTGCTTCAAAAGGCGTAAGATTTTTTCTTAGAGCTCTCAGGTATTTTTAGTTAAGCATAATTTTTATACTTCTGCACCAGAAGCTACCCTAAAGCAACCAAGTTTATGTAGTAGGTAAAAACTCCCCGCCTTGGATAAGGAGGGGTTGGGGGTGGTTCGGCCCGGTATCACAAAATGTCAACCTGCAAACACAGCAGTTAGAACCTGCACCTCAAATAAATCCCCTAAGTCCCTACTTTCCGAAAAAAAACTGGCTCTTAAAAACAACATCGACACCACAGATGAAGAAACAACTATTATAGAAGGCACAGAAGCAGTGGTAGCCCAGGAACTGTAATTCCAGAGAAATACCGCTAGTTTGAACGCATCGGTAACTTTGGAGAATGATAGCTGCCAGTTGTAACTGCTTAAAAAAACAGCTAAACATGCTGCCAGCTACAAACTGGCAGCATGTTTAGGTTTAACTCCTGTAGGGACAGGCCGCGACCTGTCCGGACGTACTGCTGTAACTATAGAACTATAACCGCAACTAATCCTGCAGCAGCTTTTTCATCTGTAAATTAAACCTGTATGTTTTAGCAAAAGCCTGTCTAAACTGAAGCACGGACAGGTCGCGACCTGTCCCTACGAGATCGCGCCAGCAAATGCTACAAACAATACCTTACGCCAGCGTCAGCACCAGATCGTCGGTATTCACCAGCGTTCCCTCTGTCAGCTGGATTGCCGTAACCTTGGTGTCTTCGGAAGCGGTAATGGTGGTTTCCATTTTCATGGCTTCGATGATGAAGAGCGGCGTGTTCTTTTTAACAGTTTGATCCTTCTCCACCAATATTTTTGAGAGCAGGCCCTGCAAGGGCGCCCCAATCTGCTTCGGGTTCGTCTTGTCTACTTTCTGGTGCGCTACCCGCTCTACCTTTACTGAGGTGTCGCGCACCTCGATATTGCGCGTCTGGCCGTTCAGCTTAAAGAAAATGGTGCGCATGCCATCCTCGTTCACCGGCCCCATCGACTGGTACTTGATCACGATGGATTTTCCGCGCGCGATGTCAATGATCGCCTCCTCACCGGGTTGCAGGCCATAGAAGAACAGGCGCGTCGGTATTTTGGACACATCGCTGTACAGCTCATAGTGTTGGTGATAGTCCTCGTATACTTTAGGGTATAACTGGTGCGAAAGGAAATCGGTGAAGCCGCACACCTTGCCGAACTTCTCCTGGAAATCAGCGAACGCCTGGTTCAGGTTAACAGACTCCAGGTGCTCGTTCGGTCTTTCGGTAAAGGGTTTCTCATCTTTGAGCACGATCTCCTGCAACCTTTTTGGGAATCCGCCCACAGGCTGGCCCAGGTCGCCACGGAAAAACGACTGCACCGACGCCGGGAAAGAAACCTGCTCGCCCCGCTCCAGCACATCCACGGTAGTCAGGTTGTTGGATACCAGGTAAAGCGCCATGTCGCCTACCACTTTGGAGCTCGGCGTTACTTTCACCACATCCCCGAACAGCTGGTTCACCTCCGCATAGGTCTCCTTTATCAGCTCCCATTTATCGCCCAGGCCCAGAGCCTCGGCCTGCGGACGCAGGTTGGAATACTGCCCACCCGGAATCTCGTGGCGGTATACTTCGGCAGTGCCTGCCTTTAAGCCCGACTCGAACGGGTAATAGTATTCCCGCACCGTTTCCCAGTAATTGGAATGCTTGTTCAGGCTCAGCTGGTCAAACTCGCGGTGCCGGTCCTGGCCGCGCATCATCTCCACAATAGCGTTAAAGTTTGGCTGCGAGGTAAGGCCCGACATCGAGCCCAGGGCCACGTCCACCACATCCACGCCCGCCTCAATGGCTTTTAAATAAGTGGCCGACTGTATAGAAGACGTATCGTGGGTGTGCAGGTGAATCGGGATCTTAACGGTGTCGCGCAGGGCGGTGATCAGCTCGGTGGCCGCATACGGCTTCAGCAGTCCGGCCATGTCTTTCACAGACAGTATGTGCGCGCCGGCATCTTCCAGCTGCTTGGCCAGCTGCAGGTAGTAATCCAGGGTATACTTGGTCTTTTTTGGGTTCAGGATGTCGCCGGTGTAGCAGATGGCTCCCTCGGCCAAACCCTGCGTTCGCTTGCGCACATAGTTGATGCAGGGCTCCATGCTCTTCATCCAGTTAAGGGAGTCGAAAATGCGGAAAACATCCACACCCGTCTCCCATGATTTCTCCACAAACGCCTCGATCAGGTTATCCGGGTAGGCCTTGTAACCCACGCCATTCGAGCCCCGGATCAGCATCTGCAGCAGGATGTTGGGTACCGATTTGCGTATTTCCTTCAGCCTGTCCCAGGGGTCTTCGTGCAAAAAGCGCAGGCAAACATCAAATGTGGCCCCGCCCCATACTTCCATACTAAAGGTTTGCGGGTGGTCTTTGGCAAAGCCTTCCGCTATCTTCAGCATATCAAAGGTGCGCATGCGCGTAGCCAGCAGCGACTGGTGCGCATCCCGGAAAGTGGTGTCGGTATAATGGATCTGCTTGTCGTTGCGCAGCCACTTGGAGAACTCCTCCGGACCGAGCTCGGTAAGCAGATCTTTCGTGCCTTTTGGGAAAGGATGCTGCAGGTTGCTGCCAAAAAAGTCTGGCTTACGGAGCATCTTGTCCTTGTCCGGATTCTTCACGTCCGGGTTCCCGTTCACGATCACATCTCCCAGAAAAGTGAGCATTTTGGTGGCCCTGTCGCGGCGCTGCTTAAATATAAACAACTCGGGGTGGGTCTTGATGAAATCCACGGTATAGGCACCTGAGATAAACTCCGGGTGATTGATGATATTCTGCAGGAACTGGATATTCTGCTTCACGCCGCGAATCCGGAATTCATCCAGGGTGCGCGACATTTTCAGGGCCGCATGGCGCAGCGTAGGCGCATGGGCTGATACCTTTACCAGCAGCGAATCGAAGAAAGGGCTGATCTTGGCCCCCTGGTATACGCTGCCCTGGTCGAGGCGGATGCCGAAACCGCCGGCACTGCGGTACGCGATCACGGTGCCGTAGTCAGGTTTAAAGTCGTTCTCGGGGTCTTCGGTGGTAATGCGGCACTGAATGGCCACGCCGTTTGCCCTTACCGTGTGCTGTGGCCCGAGCAGTACTTCCTCGTTATCCAGGGTATAGCCGTCGGCAATAAAAATCTGCGTTTTTATCAGGTCGATGCCCGTGATCATTTCCGTCACAGTGTGCTCCACCTGAATGCGCGGGTTCACCTCGATAAAGAAGATGTTGTTCGTGTGGGGCTCTACCAGGAACTCTACCGTGCCCACATTGTTGTAGTTCACCGCTTTGCAAATACTAATGGCGTAGTCGTAGAGCTGCTGCCTGATCCCCTCATTCAGGCTGATGGCAGGCGCCACCTCCACCACTTTCTGGAAACGGCGCTGCACCGAGCAGTCGCGCTCGAACAAATGCGTGATGTTGCCATAGTTGTCGGCCACGATCTGCACCTCGATGTGCTTGGGGCTCTCCACATACTTCTCCAGGAACAGCGTATCGTCGCCGAAGGCTTTCAGCGCCTCGTTCTTAGCCTCAAAGAAACCCCGCTCCAGTTGGTCATCATCCCGGATCACGCGCATGCCCCTGCCGCCGCCGCCAGCAGCTGCTTTGAGCATGAGCGGATACCCGATGCGCTGGGCTTCCTCACGGGCCGTATCAAAAGTGTTCAGGTCCAGGTCGCTGCTTTGGATGATGGGCACCTGGCAGCTTACCGCCACCTTCTTGGCTGCTATCTTATCGCCCAGCGAGGCCATTACCTTGGGTTTGGGGCCAATAAAGATAATGCCGTTGTCGGCGCACTTTTGCGAGAAATGCTGGTTCTCTGAAAGAAAGCCGTAACCGGGGTGTATGGCGTCTACGCCGTTATCCTTGGCAATCTGTATAATGCCGTCTATGTCGAGGTAAGGCTGCAGGGGCTGGTTGTCCTTGCCCACCTGGTAGGCCTCGTCGGCTTTGTAGCGGTGCAGGGAGTAACGGTCTTCGTAGGTATAAATAGCTACAGTTCTGATGCTTAGCTCGGAGCAGGCGCGTAAAACGCGTATCGCTATCTCGCCACGGTTCGCGACAAGTACTTTCTTTATGTTCATAGAAGGTGAGATGAGGTAAAAATTTCAACCATTGATACTGCTGTGGATTTCCTGTAAAGCGGCTTATACCGCTCGTAAAGCCTTAAAACCGGACGGGAATACTAAAATATTCATTATCCGACATATTTTGTCCTGATAGCTGATAATACCTGATTTTGGGGCAGAAGGTTATATCACAATTTAGCCAGTTTTTTGAGGCCGCGCAGTTCACCTACCATTTATGAACAACAAAGCACAGCCCGGTACCGCCCCATAGTGAAAAGGTAGCCGAACAAATAGCAAATAGGCAGGTTTAAGGAGGGAAAAGCCACAGACCACACGCATGGAAAAGAACATACTGATTATAGGGGGCACCTCGGGCATCGGCCTGGAGATAGCCCGCCAGTTGCAGGAACAGGGAGCGAACGTGATCACGGCATCCCGGAAAAATTCAGATGAGGCCAAAGCGCTGGGCTTGCAGCACATTGTGTTGGATGTACTGCAGTTCGACGTTCTGTTTACTGCCCAGCTTCCCGAAGTGCTGCACGGGGTGGTGTACTGCCCCGGAAGTATAAAGCTGAAGCCTTTTGAGCGCCTGCAAACCGAGGATTTCCGGAACGACTTTGCGCTGAATGTGCTGGGTGCCGTACAGGTGTTAAAAGCTGTGATCCCGCTCTTGAAAAAAGCTGCCGGTGCCAGTGTGGTACTCTTCAGCACGGTGGCGGCGGAGTTGGGCATGCCCTACCATGCCTCCATTGCCACTGCCAAGGCCGCTGTGCAGGGCTTAACCGTGGCGCTTGCCGCAGAATACGCCACTTCTTTTATCCGATTCAACGCTGTAGCCCCTTCCCTTACAGCCACTCCCCTTGCCGCCTCGCTGCTCAGCAGCCCCGAAAAAACGGAGGCCGCCGGTAAACGGCACCCTTTGGGCCGTGTGGGGCAACCGCAGGACATGGCCAGCGCCGCCTGCTTTTTACTATCCGAGCAGGCCAGCTGGATGACCGGGCAGGTGCTGCACGTGGATGGCGGCATGAGTACATTAAAACTCCTATAACGGATGTTCAGCAACATTTATCGCTTAATCTAAACACAACTTTCTATGCTCCTTTTCTGGTTTCGCCGCGATCTGCGGCTTCATGACAATGCCGGTTTTCACCACGCCCTGAAAAGTGGCGAGCATGTACTGCCGCTGTTCATTTTTGACCGGGACATTCTGGATGACCTGGAAAACGATGCCGACCCACGCGTCTCGTTCATTCACGAAGCCGTTTCGGAAATGCATAGGCAGCTGCAGGAACAGGGCAGCACCTTGCTGGTAAAGTATGGCAAGCCGGAGGAAGTTATACAGCAACTGTTGCAGGAGTATGAGGTAACGGGCCTTTACACCAACCGGGATTACGAGCCATATGCCCTGCAGCGCGATGAGCGGGTGCGAACGCGCATGCAGCAGCAGGGGCTGGACTTTGTAGCCTTTAAAGACCAGGTGATTTTTGAGCGCGACGAGATCATGACGCAATCCGGAACGCCCTACAAAGTATACACGCCTTACAAGAACGCCTGGAAAAAAGCTTTCAAGGCAAGTATGGCCGAGCCGTATCCACTTGAAAAATATTTCAGCAACCTGTTTCCGCATGCTAAAACCCACCTGATCAGCTTGCAGGAGCTAGGGTTTAAGCAATCAGGTATGTCGATTCCGGACCCAGACCTCTCTGCCGCCACCCTGCAAAAGTATTCCGAAACCCGTAACCTGCCCGCCCTCGATGCCACCAGCCGGATAAGTACGCACCTGCGTTTCGGTACAGTAAGCGTGCGCGAGGTGGTAAAGCTGGCGCTCCAGCACAGCGACACCTGGCTGCAGGAACTGATCTGGCGGGAGTTTTTCATGCAACTCCTTTTCCATTTCCCGGAGTCGGCCACAGAAAGCTTTGCCCCCAAGTTCAGGCAGATAGCGTGGCGCAACAACGAGAAGGAGTTCATACGCTGGTGCGCGGGCAAAACGGGTTTTCCGCTGGTGGATGCCGGCATGCGCGAGTTGAACCAGACGGGCTTTATGCATAACCGGGTGCGCATGGTGGTGGCCAGTTTCCTGGTAAAAGACCTGTTGATCGATTGGCGCTGGGGCGAGGCATACTTTGCCGAAAAGCTACTGGATTATGAAATGGCCAGCAATGTGGGCAACTGGCAGTGGGCCGCGGGTACGGGTGCCGATGCCCAGCCCTACTTTCGGGTATTCAACCCCGACAGCCAGATCAAAAAATTCGACAAGGACCATACTTACATCAAGCGCTGGGTGCCCGAATTCGGCACACCTGCCTATCCCGAGCCGATGGTAGACCATCGCCTGGCGCGCGAGGATGCCATTCAAGCTTATAAAAAATCGATAGCGGCTACGGAGGCATAAGCGGCAGCCGTCAAAAATCTGCCTGCCACTTCCCAATTCCTGTGTATATTTGGGCCGATGCTCCCACGACTTATAACCATACTTTGCTTCCCGTTGCTGTGCCTGCCCACCTTGGGCAAAGCGCAGCAGGCCCTACCCGACACTGCCCAGATCAACGCCAGGAAACTGGTAGTGCTGGGCAGTACGTTTACCGTAGGCTACGCTGCCCTGATGGTATCGCTGAACCAGGCCTGGTACACGAAAGAGGACCGCACCGATTTCCATTTCTTCGACGATAACAGCGAGTGGAAGCAGGTGGACAAGGTGGGGCATTTCTGGGGCGCTTTCCATGAGAGCAGGGCCGGCATAGACATGCTGCGCTGGGCCGGGGTACCCGATAAAAAAGCCATACTTTACGGGGGGTTGCTGGGGGTGGTGCTCCAGACACCTATCGAGCTTTTTGATGGCTACCAGGCAAGTTACGGCGCCTCGGTGGGCGACCTGCTGGCCAACGCCACCGGCTCGGCCACTGTAATTGCCCAAGAGCTGGCCTGGAACGAGGTCCGCATCATGCCCAAGTATTCCTTCCACACCACCACATACGCCGACATGCGCCCCAACGTGCTGGGCAGCAACCTGAGCGAGCAGGCCCTGAAAGACTACAATGGACAAACCTACTGGTTCTCGGTAAACGTTGGCGCCTTTTTACCGGAGGCCTCCCCTTACCCCAAATGGCTGAACATTGCCCTGGGCTACGGTGTGCAGGAAATAGTGTACAACAGTGCCAGTGGGAACAAGGCCCTGGGTCTGGATGCGCACCGCCAGTTTTACCTGAGCCCCGACCTGAACCTGATGCACTTTAAAGGACGCAGCAAAGTATGGAACACGGCCCTCTATGTGCTCAGCATCGTGAAGATCCCGGCCCCTGCGCTGGAGTATAACCGCAAAGACGGCTTCACCCTGCACCCTTTATACTTCTAAGTCGCTTTTACATCGTATCTTTACAAAGAAATAAAGTATAAGCTGCTGAAGGCATAGAGTCCGCATCAGTTTAACATAATAAAAACACTATGAACGTAGGAGACAGAGTGCGTTTAATGTCCGGCCGCGAGGAAGGCATTATTACCCGCATTTTAGACAATAATATTGTAGAAGTTGCCATCGACAACGATTTCACCATACCCGTGGCCCGGCGCGAGGTGGTGGTGATCGCCCCGGAGGAGGCTGCTTTCTTGAAAAAGGACGACACCGCCATTCAGCCGTCAAAGCGGCAGGAACCCGCTGCCCCGGTATTGGCAGCGCAGGGCATCTACCTGGCGCTGGTGCATCAGTCGGAGGAGTTGCTGGCGGTGACCGTGGTGAACAACACCGATTACGACGTACTGTTTACCTCCGGTGAGGAACGCGAGAACAAGTACCGCGGCTTGCAAAACGACAAACTCGCCCCCAAGGCTACGCGTGTGATCACGCATTATCACCTGAAGGATTTTGAGAAGTGGCCCAGCCTGTTGATCCAGTTCTTGCAACACCGCAATGGTTGTCCGGCACTTTTTGAGCCGGTGACCAAGCGGGTGCAGTTCCGGGCCAGTTCCTTTTACAAGAGCAAGAAAACGGCTCCGGTGCTGAATAAAGAGGCTTACCTGTTTCAGCTGGACCAAAAGCCTGTAGCCGTTGACACCGACAAGATTGCGGAGCAGCTGATAGAGGCCACGGCCAAGCACGAAACTTTTAAACTGCAGGCCCCGGAGCACGAGATCGACCTGCACATCGAAAAGCTGGTGGACGACCACAGCAGCATGAGCAACAGCGCCATGCTGCGGTTGCAGCTGGAGAAGTTCCAGGACGCCTTGGACAGGGCCATGGCCGCCAACATGCACGAGATCGTTTTCATACACGGCGCCGGCAACGGCATCCTGCGCAAAGAGATACAGAAAGCGCTTAGCCGCACACCAGGCATAAAATACTTTGAGGACGCCAAAAAAGAGAAGTTCGGTTACGGCGCCACGCTGGTAAAACTCAAATAGTATTCAGCGTACGGCTGTGGATAGCACAGCAGGTAAAGTCTATACTTTTAATCCGCAATTTTAAACTAATAGCCGTATCTTTGTAGTATAAAATGTAACAGCAAGCCGTCTTATCGCCGCGAAGCAATTCGGGGAGGAAAGTCCGGGCAACACAGAGCATCCTACTTCCTAACGGGAAGGGTTTCGGGTGACCGGAATACAGCCAGTGCCACAGAAAATAACCGCCGCGGGCAACCGGGGTAAGGGTGAAAAGGTGCGGTAAGAGCGCACCAGCGGCTGGGTGACCAGTCCGGCTGGGTAAACCTTAGGAGTTGAAAGACCAAATAGGTCCCGATTTACGGAGTTGCTCGCTCCATGGTAACTTCGGTTGCCTATCGGGATGGGTAGGTCGATGGAGCCTGTGCGCGAGTGCAGGCCTAGATAAATGATAAGATCCCGATTCGTCGGGAACAGAACCCGGCTTACAGGCTTGCTGTTACTTTTTATACTTCCCTCCTCCGGGCTTGCACCCTTTGTACAGTTCCTATCTCCATTCTTTTTCTAACATGTACATGCTTTTCTGCCCAAGGCGGTAGAGGGTTGTATTCGGAACTCGCTTTTTCCCTGCTTATCTTTGCGGCTCAATTCCACACCCCATGCCTGACTTAACTTTATACGACCCGTTTGAGCACATGCAGTTCACGGCTACCAACTGCTTTTTGTGCGGCACTGCCATTACACCCGATCACCGGGCCCCCGTATTTGGCGCGTGGCTGCAGGAGCGCTACCACCTGCAGCACAAAGAACTGTTGCTCCTCGATAAAAGCGTTACCACCTTCGGGCAGCTCACCATCCCCTGCTGCGACCATTGCCACACCCATTACCTGCTCCCCCTGGAGGAAGAAGTGGCGCAGGCTGCCAGCCAGGGGCTTGCCGGCTTACAACAGCTGGACCCGCAGCGGTTGTTTCAGTGGATAGGAAAAATGTATTATGGCATACTGGTTAACGAGTTGATAAAGGAGGCGAACCCCTTGGTAATGCCCGAGCACGCGGTAAGCGAAAATCCTAAGATGCTGGGCAAGTTCAGGTCTTTTTTCCAGGTGCTGCAGTCATTGCGGGTTCCCATGGTGTTCTCTGATTTCCTGCCTTGCTCCCTCTTTTTCATGGAAGTGAACCCACTGGAGGATGCCTTGCCTTTTGAGTACCAGGATGAGCTGACCACCATGGCCTTCAGCATCAAGCTGGGTGAGGTGGCCATTGTGTGCACCCTGCTCGACAATGGCATCATTGCCCGAGCGCTTGGCAGGTTGCAGCAGATTACGGCAGGGCAGCTACTGCACCCGATACAGGTAGCCGAGTTCAAGGCGCGGGTTTTCTATGCGGCCTATATTTTTAACGTAGTGCCGGAATATTTCATCCGTCCTGTAAAGGCTGGCGAAACCCACCTGGTGCTGGACACCATTATTGATGATGTAACGAACGAGATCTTTAACCCCTGGGACATGACGGCTTACGCGCACATGCTGGAGGAGATGTGGAAGCCCTGGGGAATACGGGAGCAGGAGATTTTGACGGATGCCCGTAAGCCGGTGAGCTATCTTTTAACAGAAGACAACGCATTTAAACCGATAGAAAGGCTGGAAAGGTAAAAAACAGCAGAACCGAAGCCGTAATCCGCTCTGGTTCTGCTGGTGTAGTATTCTGTAATTATTCAATTACAAAGCTGACATCCACTGTTGATGAGATGATGATCTCGCCGGCCGAAATGGAGGGACCGCCTTCGCTGTCCTGCATGGCAACCTCCATCATTGCAGCCTTGTACATGGGCCTGGGCCCACCGCCGGATGTATTGTCGCTGATGGCATAAACGCGGCCTAATTTTGCACCAAGCTCAGAAGTGAGTGCTGTGGCTTTCTGCTTAGCATTTGAAACAGCTTTTTTTCGGGCTTCTGCTTTATACTTTTCAATATCGGCTACCTGAAAATTTATGCCGTCGATATGGTTAGCCCCTACTTTGTAAAGCCCGGAAATGATCTCATCATACTTATCAAGTTTTTTGATAAGTACTGTCATGCTTTTAATGGCCATGTAAAAATCAGGCGTGGTCTTGCCGTAGTCTCCCCCGCTGTACACAGGCCGGAGCGTAACAAAGGAAGTCTGAACATCACGGGCATCAACGCCTTGCTTTTTTAAATATGCAATGATGGCTGCAGCCTTTTTATCCGTCTCTGCTCGGGCGGCCTCCAACGTTTTTTCGCGGGTTTCAACGCCCAGGTTCACCACCACTTCGGTGGGCTGCACTTTCACCTCGCCGCTGCCTGTTACGCTCACAAGCGGTGGCATTACGGGCATTTGTTGGGCCTGCAACTGAAAGGTACCTAATATAAAAGCAACCAATAAAATTAATTTTCCCTTTTTCATAATTTTAGAGCGTTTGAGGTTACAAAAGTTCAGTCAGAAATATTGCGTTCGGTTTTCAAAGATTGATGCCAGGTGCTTTGTCCATTCTTCAAATGTTGTACCATTTTAGGTTCAGTGCCAAAAATAAGAAACCCCTGACACATCATGCCAGGGGTTTCTTATAAATATTCTTTCGCTTAATACTGCTTAATCAACACTCTCATCGTCGTCCGTGCTGTAACGGGCTAAAAGTACTGCCCCGATCGTAAGTGCACCCGCAGTCATGATCAGTTGTGTCGTAGTGAAGCGTTTAGTAGCTTTTAGTATGATATTACCGATATCCTGCATCAGTTCAGGCAGCTTTTCGTGGCGCCCCTGAAAAACGTGCAAAGCCGACTCGACTGTTCGTGACATATCGTGCGGCTGCAGGAGGGTCAGCATGCCTTCGCTACTGTTTGAGTTTTGGTTGCCTGCGTTACTGCTTTTATTTCCTGAGTTATTATTTTGATTTTGTGAATTATTTTTTTCCATAGTGCTATAAGTTTTTCTTTTTGTATCAGTAGTACGTTATACGGTGCCTTTTCGGTAAAAGGTCTGATTTAAGCCAAAGGGGTTCCTCCATGTTGTATGATCATGTCGGTCATGCGCTTTTGTAAGGAATCGGCACTTAACATCATGCTAGCCGGAAACCCCACCTTTAATTCATCTATATCCAGTGTTTCAGTCGCTGGATCGTAGTTATACTTCCCGGACACGCCCTTTTCGCTAAAGCTGCCTACATTTGCCTGCAGTCCGAGGCCCATTTGCTGCAACTGTTCTTTTAACTGATCAAAAGCCTCTGGCTTTACACCAGTATACTGTAATCTCCTGCTCATTTTGGTTCTACTTTAATTGTTTGATGGATGCATTTTCTAACGCAAGATGCTTCTGTTGGTTGAGATGCGCCAAACACTACGCCCTATGCTCCTGACAGTCAATCAGATTATAAAAACTATCAAAAAAAATTTCCGGACACTGTTGCACATAAAAAAACAGCTAGTATATTTGCACCACAATTAGGCAGAACGGCCCGTTCGTCTAGGGGTTAGGACGCTAGATTTTCATTCTAGTAACAGGGGTTCGATTCCCCTACGGGCTACTGGAAGGGGAAAGTGAACTAAAAGATCACTTTCCCCTTTTCCTGTTTGGGTAAAAAACGCCTTATCTCGCTGGTAATGGCGAAAAACCCGTTGTCCTGCGAGGTTCGATACCCCTTCATTTCTTTGTAATAATACACCCTTCGGGTAACACCATCGCCTGCAGCTGCTTGTGGCCCTGCACATTTACCTTACCCCATGATTGTAAGATAATTACCGCCTTTCCCAAACACTTTTCTATGAACGCTTTAGGGTTCGAGAAGCCGGCGCCATTTTTTTAAATTCTGCTCGATTTCCAACAGTTCTACTTTAAACTTCACGAACATTTCTTTCTCAATCTCGCCGAAGGCGTAGCGGCGTGTTAAGGTGTCCAGTTTCTTTTTCAGCTCAGTTTGCTGGGTTTGCAGCCGCTTCTCTTCGCCCCTGCTCTCTTCAGTGAGCTTATGGCAGGTCTCCTCCAAGATATTGGGCGTATAGTGCGTGTCCAGCTCGGAGAGAAAGCTTTCATAGAACTTTTTACTTTGACTGAATACTTTTTCAGCCAAATCTAAAGAAAGGGTTAGATTTGGCTATGATGGTAAAAGAGTTTATGACGCCTCCTTCAAACGGATGGCCATTGACCTCTCTCATGCAAGCGGATCGGTAAAAGAGGTAGCTGATGAGTTGGCATTGATGCCGGCCGGCTGAGCAAGTGGCGGCGGAAGGACAGTTCACCAGTAAGATCTACCGAAGGGATAAGCGACGATCAGCAGTAGATCAAGTGGCAAGGCCTGCAGAGAAGTGGGTATACAATCTAACCTACTTCAGGACCGGGGAAGGGTGGCTGTACCTGACAGCGGCGCTGGGCTATGACTTCTTGCCAGCTTGGAAGCCTGTTGTACAACCAGGCTGTGGCTGCCTGAGAAAGTCTCCAGTAAAGCATTGCAATTGCTATCTAAGCATGATCTAAAATTAATAAGGGTGTTATAGGTGCATACTATCATGACAAGAGATTATATTGCCTAACAGCAGCCTCCACCATCATAGAAGTAACTAGATTCTGTAATAAACAGGTCGTTTCTGTTCAGATCATGTAAAGATTTGGCAGTTTTATCACATACGGCCAGCGGCTGGTTCTGAATCAGGATATGTCCTTTTCCGTCGTCAAACAACTCGTCCGAGCCATAATAAATGGTATGCTTGCCAGTAAATACACAAGGACCATCAACCGGCATTGGATCTTTGATGGCACATATTTCTACGCTTTCGATATAAACTAGTTTATCTGTGTCGTACTGCCCCGGAGCCAGCACGCGGTAAGGCCTTCTGGCACGCACCTCCACAGTACCGAACCCTACCCTGGTGATCATATCAATATATTGCTGCAGGGGCAAAGCGCCGCTCAGGCACAGAGCACGCAGCCTGTCGTCGCCGCGCAGGCTCTCGCTCATGTGGTCCTCACTTGTTGGGTCCGAGAGCACCAACCTGCCATGCGGCTTCAATACGCGGTACATCTCTTTAAGTGCTAGTTCCAGCTCTTCTTCCTTAAAAATATTGAACAGGCAATTTTGCGCGGCAACGTCTATACTCTCACTCTCAACAGGAAGTTCCAGTGCATCCCCATTCCGTAGCTCCACATAGTCATTTTTAAACCAGCTATTCTGTTTTTCAGCTGCCTGCAGGTTCTCTGCGCAAACATCCAGCATCCTATTCACCGGGTCAACGCCTATAACGGCACCAGGTCTACGGCAGAAATAGGAAAACTGCAGCAGTTCCATGCCGCCCCCAACGCCCACATATAAAACCGTAGGGTTGTTGCTCAGGTCACGGGGATTTACCGTGGAGCCGCAGCCATAGTTCATCTCCAGCATCTTAGATGGCACATAAAGTTCCGGCAGTTGCCACACCGGAGTAGTGGTGCAACAAAGTCCCTTCTGCGGATTATTGGCAGCATCTTCATAGACTTGTTTGGCTGCTTCCAGGTAATTACTCATACGACTAAAATTATAGTTTCTGTTCTAAATCGCTTCTTATACTAATCTAAATTGCTTCTTATACTAATTGTAAAATACTATACACTACACCCGCTATAAAGGCCGCTACAGGTAAAGTCAACAGCCAAGAAAGCAATATATTTTTGGCAACTTTTAAATCGCTTTTCCCGGTTATTGCACCAATTCCAAATATAGAACCAACTGAAACATGGGTGGTAGAAACAGGTAAGCCATGCATACTGGCTGTTGTAACCAGCACACCGGTGATCATGTTTGCTGCAAAGCCTTGCCCATGGCTCATACTTGTTATTTTCTTGCTCATGGTTTCACCCACTTTTCTAGCGCTGGTAAGCCCTCCTACTGCTATAGCGATAGTCACTATTCCAAGGCCCCACTTGATGTCAAAAGCCTGTACGATCAGAAGCAGTCCTGCAATTTTAGGAGCGTCATTTAACCCTCGCGCAAAGCTTACCACACCTGCACTCAGAAAATGTGCTCCGTCCAATATACGTTGCAAGTTCAGGCCAAGAAGACTTCCCTTATAAACATCAACGCAACTCTGCTCAGAATCTATTTTTAAAGATGCAACGGAAACGGCTGCCACTGATCCGACTGGTATCTTATCAGGATCTAGCTTATAAAGGGGCACGTATTCTTTACCTACACATATACAGGTTGTTTTGGATAAACCTAATACATGACTACTTCTACGAAATGCGTAATAGGCAATTAAACTCAATACTGCTGCCATCAGCGGACTAACCAGCAAAGGGATCAGAAAAACGCTACCAAGTTTTACAAAATTAAAGGCCGATCCTACAGCTACCAAGCCACTACCAAATAGCCCTCCCACCAGCCCGTGCGTCGTTGATATTGGCATGCCTACTCTAGTGGCAATAAAAACAGTCAACGATGCTCCAACAGCAACTGATATGGCAAACTCCGGCCCTTGTAACAGGGCATCGGGCACCAGCCCCTTACCCGAGAAGTTTTTAACCAGCACCCCAGCTAAAAAAATTGCCGCAATTGAGCCTATCAGCGTGGTAACAGTTGCCCAAGTTATAGCAGTTCGATAGTTGGTGGTGCCGCTTCCGAACAGAGTCGCAACACCTTTAAAATTGTCATTAGCGCCATTGCTGAATGCCAAAAAACATGCTGCTGCAAACAAAAGGATTATCATATAGCTATTATTTAATTTACTGCTTCTTCGCCACAGCTCGAGCCTGACCCTGCTGTACAACCATAACAGTGCTGTTATGTTTTTTTGAAGAAATCGGGCAAGTCGTTATACTTCTTGTTGGCCAAAATGATGGTCAGATTATCCCTCACACTCACCTGCCTTTTAATAACAGAAAGTTATTCTACAAACCACTTGAAATCAGGCTACATTTCCGGCGCTCCTCTGATTAAATCAACTGTTGTAATTTGTGGTGAAAGGCGTACAGCATCGGGGCAAAGCTGAATCTTTTCCCGCGTCTTGACTCCTTGCGGTCCGTTCCTACATTAACATGGCAGTGCTTGCGAACCTGGTTGTACACCTTGCTCAAGTTGAACTGCATAATGGGGGTGCCTGAAGGCTTAAGGGGGAACTCGCTCTAGTTTACAAAGTCAGTTGCTTACCCGGTTCTTATCTGACCCCTGTGCAAAAGGTAATGCTTCTAATGATGGCCATAGTCACAGAGAAAGTTTTCTGTAGCGCATTTTGCTTTTTTTAGTTTAATTAAATTGTATACCGCTATAAAACATGTTTAAATAAAACTAATATTCTAAAGGTATGCTATAGTTTATAAATATATTGTCAAGGAGCAGACAAGTATGAAAGGAAGTTCTAATTTTAGACAGATTTGAAGCTATTAATTCTTAACCACCAATATAATTTTGAGGCAAGAACTACTGTAAGCACTGCGGGTTGTGTAGCTATCAGGCGAAGCAGAGAACTCACAGCAAATGCCAAAGAAACTAGCATCTAAAGGCATCCAATCCTCCAGCATAAGATTACCATACTTACTTTTAAAATATAATTGAAGCAAAGCATTGTCTTCCAGATAAATCCATTTTACAAATACCAGGCTCATAAAGCTCTGCCATCTAATAAAGAAGCACAATCGAAGCGTTAAGTACTGTACCACACAATATTCCCTCCTAAATTTTACAAAGCACAGGTACGAAGGTCTACAATCATGGCCAAACACTGGATGACAATAATATTTTCTTTCTTTCCCTTATACTTATCTATTATCTAAAATCAAATCACATACTTGATATATGACATTTTAGGAAATAATTATTGTCAGAAACGGAATCAGGTTTAATTCTAGCAAATGCAAAAGGCTTATTAAATTAAACTGCTATCCTAACATTAAAGTCAGTTATTCACAATACAAATGTCGATGCTGCGACAAAAACTCATTAATAAATCTACAGACTTGATTAACTCAGATAACTGCATATTAACTAAACCAGTTCTTGCAAGCCAGCGTTAAAAATGATCTAAGAGGATATACACTATAATCTAAAATACCAGGATGAAAGGTAGAGAAGACAGAAACAAGGATGTTGAAAGGGGGATGAAGCTTGCCGCTAGTTTGCCGGACATCATGCCTGATCAGGCCGATGAGCGAATAAAACTTGTTTATGAAGAAATTCAACAAAAATTGCGCGTTCCTATTGTTAACCTGATATTCCGCACGCTTGCGAATTACCCTGATTATTTAGTTAATGTCTGGGAGCAATTAAATCCCAAACTGTGCACTAAAGCTTTTGAACTGGCTGCCGACAACTTACGCAACGAAGCATTGCTGAAGCCTATACCTGATGTAAAGGGACTGGACAAGGAAAATATTGATGACCTGAGTAAGCTGAAGGCCTTTAACGATACCATTCATTATGTCCTACCCAAGCTCCTGATTATTACTACTGCTTTCGAAGAATCTACCTTTAATCTGGATGTAGGGAACGGCCATAATGATAAAGACTTAAGTGACTCTAAACAAATACCTTTGGGAATTGCAGATGGTACCACAGAAGTACAGATGGTAGCTCCTGAAAAGGCATCAAAAAGGCTACAGGAAATTTTTGAATCAATAAAGAGCAGTCATGGACATCCGCTGGTATCTTCTTATTTTCGCGGACTTGGAAATTGGCCCGACTTTTTGGAGCAAACCTGGACTAAACTACAACCAATTGTTGGCACTTCTGATTATGAGGAACGCAAACATAAACTTATAAATCGGACGGAATCAACAATCCAGCAGCTGAATTTCCCTAAGTTAAAGCAAACAATGCTAAATGAGAAAAAATCTACAGAAGTAAAAGCCATTTTAGCTGCTTTCCGGCTCAAGTTCATTCCTGAAATGCTCCTTGACGTTGCCTTAATCAAAGCGATGCTGGATGGCCCTGAAGAAGCTTCAACTTCTCGCTTCAGCGTAGCAGGTTTGAGCGGCGAAATAGGTTAATACGTTGTAATGAGTTACCACATAGTAGGGATGTTACCGTCAAAAGGGTCAACAGCTTAAATAGCTTGAGCATTTTCTTCTTCTAGAAAATATTTAATGAGAGAATATATATAATCTATTTCAAAGGACAAAGAAATAGGGTTAAGGGGTATTTGCGTAGAAATGCACGCTAGTCAAACTCTCGCCACATCTCTCCTACCTACAGCAGATTGCTTAACATATTCAAGTCTCTGTGGAGCTGTAAGTTTCCCCGAAAATTGAGCCACTGTAAAGTTGAATTTTCAAGTTGCAATTTCTTCCAATAATTCCACAGGCGTTCTGAAATTCAGCGCCTGATGTGGCCGGTGGTGGTTGTAATCCTGCATCTACTCCTCACTCTTCTGTCGCACTTCGGATAGGGTTCTGGACACATAGGCATTCAATAATTCACGCCTGATGTTGCCATTGCAGCGTTCTATGTAAGCGTTCTGCATCGGTTTGCCAGGCTGAATAATGACCAGCCTTACCTTATTCTCCTTGCATCAGTCCTCAAGTTTGTGGGAGATGAACTCCGGCCCGTTGTCGACACGGATCATCTCGGGCAGCCCCCTGAACTCCCTCAGGTACTCCGGCGCTGGCTCCAGAACCTCAGGCGAATAATGGGGGGAGAGTTCTCCAGGGGAGACACAGGATATAACTCCATCTCCTCACTCGGGTAAGGCTGCTTTTTGGTTGAAGAGTTTCTCCACGCTTGCTGCCCACGCGTTAAAGGATTTGTGCCTATAGCCCTCAAGGCTACGTGTTACAAAGTGCCGGGATAGCGCACATTGTAGTTTGGTATTGTGAGGATGATGGAAAAGAATATCGGGTAGTTTTACCAAGGTTATGCCTCCAAAAGCTATATGAAAGTACTGTAAACGCAGTTACTGAAGTTGAAGTAGCGAGTTTCAGTTAGTTGATATTACTTGTTCCTGGGTTATTCTAGAAACTAACAGCTTGTAATTAGTTTTTGCAAATCATAACAGTGAACCTGTTTAAGGTTTTAAGAACCTTCAAAGCATTAGATTGGTAGAAATGTTTGGAAGCACATTCAAACACCAGGCCCTAATTCAATGGAAGTTTTAAGTGAAAATAGCATAAATAAATGGATCGTGCCACAGCTAAGCGCTGGCACACGCGGCCCTAAGCTCCAGGTGGTAGCCCCCTCTCTATCCAACACGTACAAGCCCAGCAGCTCCTTGTAGCCCGTCGTGGTCAATACCCGGGATGTTGCCCAGCTGACCACGCGTCCCTCCTGGCGCACCTGGTAGTGTATAGCGGTTGCCTTTCTGACGCTCTCTTGATTCGAGGTAAAGGGGCATTTCCGCATCCAAAGCGGCCTAGAAGAAGTGTTTTAAAAGAGGAACCAATGCTCTGTTCTTGCAGAAGTTGGGCTTGCCGCTCCGAAACTCCTCCAGGAACTGGCGCTTGATATTTCCAGATCTAGCAGCTCCTAATTTTCCATGTTAACTGCGTTAAAGGTGTCACTCAATACCCTTTGACTCGATTTAAATTATACTCCCGGACTTTCAGTTAGAACTCTGCGATTTACCGTATTAATAGCCATTTCTACTTGCATTTAATTGCATGGTCTACCCCCACTTGGTTAAGTTAGCAATGTTATCCAACTAAATTAAGCGCCTTTCTCCAAATTTAGATTTGCGCTACAAAATCCAGAAATACTTTTTTATGGAGTTCAAGATCCATATCAGGAGATAGTGCCACACGGGCAATATAATCTTTGTCGGCTTCTTTGGTCGTGCCCTGTGTAGAGGTCGCGGGTATCGTCCAGTAGCATCCTTTTAACTGACCATAGCTCACACAGTACTTACTCTCGTTCGGAATACTTGTGATCATCATATCGATAAGTTTTTGATTTAATGATCGTTTATATACTTCTCTTTCTGCATCCGTGTCTCCTTTCGTGGGAAGATCGAGTGAAAATACGGAGGGTGTAAAGCCTTCTTTGGCTAACTTTTCAGAAACGAAATTGATCTTTGCCGCTGGTAAAACCTCTTTGATGAAGTTTACAAATGCACGCGTATTCCTGTAAGCATCTGCAATCCTTTGATTCATGGAAGGTAATTGCTCTGCTAATATCTCCATCTGAAGATCTGTCGCCTGGTTGTCGCATAGTATGAGGTGCTTTTCTATTTTTCCCAGCAAGGCTTCTGCTTTTGTGTTTGCTACACAGTAGCCGGCTGTAGCTTTTCCGCCACTCGGGAATTTCGAGCCACTTACATATGAAATGGTCCTGACAGCTGAGAGTATCCCGTCTGCGCTTACGAATTGTACATTAGGACAAAACGTTTGATCTAAGATAAATACCGGATCGATAGCCACTTCACCAGCTGCAGTCTTACGCGCTTTACTTAGAACATCTCTTAATTTTTCAAGATCCGGAACCTCCACTCTTGGGTTTGTAGGTATTTCAGCGATAATGTAAGGCACAGCATCCTGCCTGGCAATGTTCTCCAGCACTGTATCTATACTTCGAACCATATCATTATCCCCGTCAACCGGTAAATCCACTACTTCAACATTGTCAATACAGGCAGCTACCCGTCTTGCCTGGTCATTCGTTCCGCCATAGCAATTCGGAGGAACAATAAACTTAATGGCCTTTCCTTTATGGTTCTCCAGGGCATCATGAACAAGTCCCATCATAATTGCATATTGCATAGAAAGTCCGGAAGAACCAACAAGCGCTTTTGTGGTGGTACCGGTAATTTTCTTGATTGAATCCTGGACCAGTGCCTTATTCGTTTCTACATCTTTTCTCTCGTTTTCAAAAGAAGGCTTTCCTATCAACTGCTGCAAGGCAGAGAAACAATTGGCTGGCGTCATGGCAATGGTCTCTCTTCTTCGCACATGCTGAATCTCAGAGATGTAACCTTCATTCTGTTCACCATTTACTAGTAAAACACTTCCCAAATGAGGGTGAACACTGATTAAGAAGTCAATGTTAGAGATAAGGTCCGCATGACCAATTTCAGCTTCTTGTGAAACGTAAATGGTACTGCCGTTAAACTCTGCAATCTCTTCTGCTTTCTCAACACGTTTAAGATCAAATTTATAGCCGTAAACACGCTTTAACACTTCAGCATCAAAGGCATCCGGTAATGCTCCGGTATATAAGATTCGGGTATTTTTATGGTCTATTAAGTTTTTTCTTAGTACGGCTAAAACAGGAACCGTTTTGGAAGAAAAACTGATGACACAATCCGGTTTTAGACCATTCAACTTAGCAATTACCCATTCGAGTACGGAAGATAAGGGGTGGCCCAAGCGAATATAGTCGAAAGCAGTGGGTAACTCCCTGAGCGCTGATGTTTCAGCATTATTGTTGTTAAAGAGGTTTTCAAATTGCTCCAGGAATTGCGTTTTGGCCAACTCTTCCTTATAGATATCCAGCCGATGGGTGGTTAGCCTCAACCAGTCTGTTGGCATGTTTTCTAAAACGTGTTCAATATATTTTAGCACTTTGTAATCTTTCATGATTTTATTCTTTGATAGGCTGTTTAACTAAATTGCTAAGTTAAAAATTAAAAGTCGTAAAGACATTTGTTACAGCAACTCTAACCGCTTGGCTAAGCATGCATGTGCGGTAATTGCCTAGTCAAACTAGTGTGTTGATATACTCCGCGCACCAGTAAAGGGTGCCAATGATGCTCCTGCTAACTATATCCCAACAAAGTATCCTGGCTTCAGGTATAGCAGGAATAATTGGAAGTGGTTGTGCTATATGCCAACACTTGCAGCGGCCGCTGCATTCCATTCAACAATTATCTTTAGTATGACCAAAGAGAACACGCAGCAAAAAAAATTCCGCATACTCTATAAGCTTGAGGCCTGGCTGGAAGGCCCCATGTTCTTACTCGCAATCGTCTGGTTGTACCTTTTTATAATAGAGCTGGTGAGGGGCTTATCCCCCCTTCAGGAAAAGCTGGTTATTCTGATATGGATTCTTTTTGTGCTGGAGTTCGTGATAAAATTAGTACTCTCTGCCAACAAAATAACTTACATAAAAAAAAACTGGCTGACCATACTGGCACTCTTCATTCCTGCCTTCCGGGCATTCCGCCTGCTCCCGGCCATCAGGGTGTTACAGCTGAGCCGGGTTGCCACTACAACTACCTTTGTGAGAGGCCTTACTTCCTCTAAGCGCTTGCTGAGTGAACTAAAAAGTGCGCAAGGCATAAATCCGGATGCAGAGATGCACGTAGGAGTGCTGCTTGCTTACAGCCCTGCCGTCACGCCGGAGGGCATGCAACCACTTCTGCAGCAGCTGGTGCTTGATGTGCAGCCGGAGATGACTTTCTCCACCGGAATCCCATGGTCATTCCACCTGGTGGAACCAGTGGCCCTGACATCCGACAGGACAAGGGAGCCCTCCGATTTTCTGGGCGCGGCCACCATGCGGATGACCGAAGGCCCTTACGATATTGTGGTGGTGGTGACAGATGTCACCCTGATCTCCCGCAAGGACAGGATTGAAGCAGGACTTGCCTCTCCCGTTACCTATACGGCTGTGATTTCTACCCAACGGCTTACCACTACATCCAGAGGAAAACCTGTACGCACCCTGGATGCTCCGGCCGTACGGGTAAATGCTGCCACCCTCCTGTTGCACTTGCTCGGGCACATCAGCGGTCTGCAGCATACGGCAGGAGAACAAGGAGGTATAATGGCTCCCTACTCTTTCCGGGAGAGAAGAGAATCTACGCCCCAGTTTAAGGACCAGGAACGCAAGCAGCTGAAGGAGAACGTGAAGTATCTTCCGGAAAGAGAGCTGCATGGGGGCACCGCCCTGGAAGGCTTCATATTTCACCTGATCATGGCTGCTAAACATCCAAAGGCGGTTTTTACTCCGCTGCTGCGTAACTGGGCCATCCTGTTGCCTCTGTCGCTGCCGGGGCTTGCCACAGCGGCGGTGGCCCCCAGCCTGCTCTTGATCTTTACAGCAGAGATATGGGATGTCGGGCTCAATATGGGAAACCAGACCACGGCTTTCTTTGCGACTGCCAGTATTTTGGGGGCTTCTTTTTACCTGATCAAGATCCAATCGCTGTTTCTTCCCAGGAAAGAGAAAAACGTGCTGACCGAGCATCAGGCCATAGCCAATGTCGTCATCTTCCTGAGCATCCTTTTGGCCTGCTTCGGGCTTTTCCTGATGATTGGCGGGCTGATGATGATCATCGAGCTACACGTTTTTCCCGAAGACCTTATCAGCACCTGGCCCACACTGGACAAACCTGTAGTAGGACTCTCGGACAAGTTGCGCCTGGCAGCCTTCATCAGCACGGTAGGCGTGACTACGGGCGCCCTGGCGGGAGGCCTGGAGAAAAAAACCGTTATCCAGCACCTGGCTTTGTTCCTTAACAAACCCTAAGCGCAACCTAACTTTAGCCTTCCGCTTATAATTAGCAAGCTTCATTTTCCGGTTTACTGAAAAGGCCTTCAACTAGCGCTGGAAGACTTTTTCTTTTCTTTTTGGACATTCGTCGAAGAGTATTTCATGCCCAATCTATACAAATAAGCTTGGCCATAATACCTCTCTCGCTAATACTGCGTAAGTATAAATAATAATAAACATAATCATAATTTATAGTTCAAATTCATCATGGCATCTAAAAAGATCATCACCGTATTCGGTGCAACCGGCGCGCAGGGAGGCGGGCTTGCGCGGGCTGTTCTGACCGATAAGCAGAGTGAGTTTGCTGTTCGCGCTGTAACCCGAAACCCCGAATCAGATAAGGCCAAAGAACTGAAGGATTTGGGGGCCGAGGTTGTTGAAGCGGACATCGACGATAAAGCAAGCATGCAACGTGTCCTGCAAGGGGCTTACGGGGCCTACTTTGTTACTTTCTTCTGGTCGCATTTTTCTCCTGAAAAAGAATTCGCAGAAGCAAAAAGTATGGCGGAGGCGGCAAAGGAGGCAGGCTTGAAACATGTGATCTGGTCCACGCTGGAAGACACCCGTAAGTGGGTGCCCCTTGATGACAACCGGATGCCCACCCTACAAGGAAAATACAAGGTGCCACATTTCGACGCAAAAGGGGAAGCTGATCATTTTTTCACTGACCTGGGTGTGCCTACAACTTTTATGCGGGCTTCTTTTTACTGGGATAACTTTGTATACTTTGGCATGGGCCCAAAGAAAGGGCCTGACGGAAAACTGTATTTGACGCTGCCCATCGGAGACAAAAAAATGGCAGGTATAGCTGCCGAAGACATCGGAAAATGTGCCTACGGTATTTTTAAACGAGGTGGCGAACTGATAGGGCAGACAGTAGGAATAGCGGGAGAACAACTGACCGGCCATGAAATGGCGGCAGCATTTTCAAAAGCATTGGGCCAGCAGGTTTCCTACAACAGCGTGTCGCCGGAAACGTTCCGGAATTTCGGTTTTCCAGGCGCAGACGACCTGGGCAACATGTTCCAGTTCTACCGCGACTTTGATGAGGTTTGCAACAGCGTGCGGGATGTGAGCTTTTCAAGAAAACTGAACCCCGAACTGGAATCATTCAGCTCCTGGCTGGCTGAAAACGCCTCCCGCATTCCGTTAGAATAACCAGGAACAAGATCAGCTTGCCAGCACTGGTTACGAGCCTGCCTTCCGCTGCGATTTCTTCGGAATCTGGCTGCAGGGGCCCTCGTAACGCACAAAGATGTGGATCCATAAGGCTCTGGACAGTCTGAAAATGATGGGCAGAAAGCCAACCACGATGAAGGCAACAAGACCGGCCATTAAGGCGATTGAAACATCCTCCAAAAACTGATACAGCACAAAAAGCGCGACGAAAAAAATCGCCACATTGATACCGAAGCTCACATACATCGCACCGTAATAGTAACCGGGTTCCGGCTCAAATGGCTGTCCGCAACAAGGGCAATACGCATGCATATCAGCAAATTTACTACTGTACAAAGTGCCTTCCGGAAACATGTTCCCTTCCCGGCAGCGGGGGCACTTAACTGCTGCAATGCTGTATAAAAGTGAATTTCGCTGCTCCATTATTTACTGTTTTACTAATTTTACAAAGTTACTATTATGCTTGTTTCTGTAAGGCTTAAAACTTCCTTTTTCTATACTTTCCAGGTAAAAGGAATGAATACCAGCACTTTTTGAGGGAAAAATGTGAAGGTTGTATTTGATTCTAAATTTGTAGAATTTTTTGGAATTAATGCCGTTGTATGCAAGTTAATGATTCGTAAAATAAATACGCGTTGGTAGTTTGCAGTATGGTATTCTCAAGAGCACAAGCCCCTTTCTTAAATTTAATTATAGCATCTTTTTTCTGTTTCACCTTCTTATCCTGCCAGGAGGAAAAAAAAGAACAGGCAATTGCGGTTAAACCTCCTACCGAGCAGCAAGAAACCAGGCAGCAGGTGCAGATTCCTGCCTCTTTCACCGATTCACGCGCCAAGGCTTTGGGGAACCAGCTTGATTCTATTTTTAGCTTTTTAAACCGGAAAAAAGGGTTCAACGGCACTGTTTTAGTCACCAAGTACGATCAAATAATTTATAAGGGCGCTTTCGGATACTCCGATTTTCCACGAAAAGACACCCTAACGACGCAAACCGCTTTCCAGTTGGCCTCGGTATCCAAACAATTTACGGCCATGGCCATCATGATGCTGAAAGAACAGGGCAAGCTCAAGTACGACGACAGTGTGCAGCAGTATATCCCTGATTTTCCTTACAAAGGCATTACCATCCGGCAGCTGCTCACGCATCGGTCAGGTTTGCCAAACTATACTTACTTCAGCGATAAACTGTGGCCAGACCGTAATGTTCCGATCACCAACCAGGATGTGCTTATCCTAATGGCTACCTATAAGCCTGCGATCTATCACCAGCCTGGTTCACACTTCGATTACAGCAACACGGGGTATGCTTTGCTGGCTTCGGTGGTAAGCCAGGCATCCGGCATGCCCTTTGCCACCTTTCTGCAGCAGCGTATCTTCGGCCCCCTGCACATGACGCACACGTTTACGTTCCGTGATAATTTAGCTGTGCTTACCCAAGGCGTGGCGACCGGCCATACCGGAGGCAGACGCAAAAGAACACCTGACTATCTGGACACTGTGCTCGGCGACAAGGGCATCTACTCTACCGTGGAAGACCTGTATAAATGGGACCAGGCGCTGTATACACAGCGCTTGGTTAAGCAGGAAACCCTGGCAGAAGCTTTTACCGGCTCGCGCCACCAGAAAAGAGCCGAGGAGGATTATGGTTTTGGCTGGCGCATCCGTTCGCTTGAGAACGGAGACACCGCTGTGTACCATGCAGGTTTATGGCATGGCTACACCAGTTACCTGCTGCGCAACCCAAAGGATCACAGCGCCCTTATCGTGTTAAGCAACGTGCCCAACGGAAGCCTGAATCATTTGAAGGACCTGCGGCACTTTTTGTATGCCGCTCAGGAATAGGCTTATTGCTATCAAATAAATGCCAATTTATGCTTGAACCATTCCGGTAAAAGGCTGTTTTTAGCGCTCTGACTTCTCAGGCATGTAATCGGGTCTTATTTTGAACGGCTGCCTGCCAGCTGCACCACCAGTTGGGCAATCTCCCCGGGAACCTCCTCCTGCAAAAAATGCCTGGAGTCGAGTTGATGTACGGTGTTCAGGTTGGCAGCTGCTTTTATTTCCTTCCCGTAACGATCATAGTCCAACCCTGGGTCGTCGGCTCCCCATATGGCCTGGATGGGATAGGGCACCCCCTCCACGGCCTGGTTGCAGAGCCGCTTAAACTCCTCCGATTTCTGAAAGTTCCGCATGATTTTCAGGAAGGCTTTTCCCCCATCGTCCCGCTTCAGCAGGTCTACATAGGCGTACACCTCATTTTTAGGCAGGGCATCGGCATGGTTTACCCCCAACTGCGAGAAAAGCAGGTACCAGGTCAGGTGGGTGATGGTTTTTAGCTCCGCCTCTCCGAGCAGCGGCACCTCAAAAGGCCGCATGGGCAGGGGCTTCTTAAACGTGTCAACGTCAATCCAGGTGTTCAGGATGGTGAGCGAAAGCACCTTTTCTCTGTTCTCCGCCGCCAGGGCAAACCCGATCGGGCCACCAATATCGTGAACGAGCAGGTGAAACTTCTCTATGCCCATCACCTCGGCAGCACGGGCACAGAAGCGTGCAAAGTGGTGGAAAGTATACGTAAAGTCCTCGGGCCTGTCAGAGAGTCCGAGGCCGGGCAGGTCAATGGCTACGCCGCGCATTCCCTTCGCCACCAGTGCCTTTATTACCTTTCGGTACAGGTACGACGAAGTAGGCACGCCATGTATGCAGAACACCACCTCCCCTTCTCCCTGATCCAGTACAAAGGTTCTTATCCCGTCTACTTCTATAAATTTTCCTGCGGCCTGGTGCTGTGCAATTACCTGTTCTACAGATGGATCGTTTTGCATGGGCTTGTGAATTAGATTGATGACTTGCCGGTAACAAGTTGATAGGCTGGTTTAAGGGAGGAGAAATTGATTACGGCTCCGGCAACGCAGTAGATGCAGACTTTTTTTTGCACGAAGGCCATGTTATATAAATACTGCGCCGCCCCTACGGCCTGCCCTGCCACTACTCCCGCCAGGGCCAGGTCTAGCAACCGCGACTCCTTTTTAAAGCGCGAGGCGGCCATAGCCAGCAACATAGTGGCTGCATAAGCACCCAGGCTTATCACGCCGTCCGGCATGCCAAGGAGCATCGCGTCTTTTGAAGTATTCACTTTTACGGTGTCGAACACTTTGCCGGGCAGGTCGGGCAGCTTCCGGATATAACCCATTTGCAGCAACGAGATCAGGCTGAAATCCACCAGGCCTGCGGCAGCCGATGCGGCGATTTTCCGGCGAAGCTCCGTGTCAGTACTCTTATCCTTACGAATTTGGTCTATCTGAGATGTTTTCATAGCGTTGTAGTTAGTTGTATCCTGCTCTACGAGACAAAGCCCGGAAAGTGTTCCTAACAAAATGCTTGCTTGTAATCGATGATGGCGCCAATCAGGGAGGCATGCACAAAAGCCTGGGGCACATTGCCCAGCCACTCCCCGGTTTCAGGATCCCCTTCTTCGGGCATAATACCGGCATCGTTCATAAACCGGAGGGCGGCCCCCAGTATCTGCTCACACTTCTCGCGGTTTCTGCGCATTACCCAGTACTGGGCAACCCAGCAGGTGCCGGCCAGAAATGCGCCTTCCTGCTGCGAGTCGAATGCTACCAGGTGGCGGCGGTAAAGGTTATTGGCGCAGTATTCGCGCTCCAGTTTCGCCATGGTCTCCAGCATTTCCGGAGTATCCGCCTCGATAAACCCCCAGATGGGGAATAGCGCGGCGCTCACGTCCACCTCTTCGCTGCCCGCATACACGGCATAGGCACCGCCGGAGGTCAGGCAGTTAGTAGCCACAAAAGCGCGTATCTCCGCAGCGGCATCCTGCCAGCGCTTCTGCTGCTGCGTATCATGGGAGTGCTCCGCGATGTATTTCAGGCTGATGGAAGCCACTACCTTGCTCGAAGTATACTGGTGCGTTTCGGATTCTTCCCAGATGCCGTGGTCCGGTTTGTGCCAGTTGGCAACCAGGAAGTCCGCCATTCGCTCCACCGTTTCCCAATGCTCGCGGGTGTTGTAGCGGTTATAGATCACCTTGGCTGCGATGAGCACATTGCTGTTGGCATCGAGCTGCAGCTGGTTGTTGGCACCGTTGCCATAGCACACGGGCCTGCTGCTGCGGTACCCGGCAAAGTCCAGCGCCTGTTCATCCCCTGCCGGTTGCTGATCCAGGGTGAGCATGGGCACCACGGGTTTAGGGATGCGGTGCATGGCCCCGCACACGAAGTTCAGAAACTCACGCTCTTCCTCGCCATTGCTGCCGGCCCGGGCCAGGGCACTCACGATCATGGCTGCATCGCGAAGCCAGACATACCGGTAATCATAGTTCCGCCGGCCTCCCAGCACCTCGGGCAGTGAAGTGGTAGCTGCCGCAATCACGCCCCCGTTCCGGGCATAGGTAAGCATGCGCAGCTGCCTCAACGATTTGCGCACCTGCTCTTCGTAAGGCCCTTCGTAGGCAATGCGGCGCGCTACTGTACGCCAGTTCTTCAAAGTCAGCTCCCTGGATTCCTCCAGCGCCTTCCCTGCATCGTCAAGGGCTTTCTCTGAAAGTATGCACCAGGCCACCTCGCCGGCAGGCACCTGGCAGACCACCGCCTCCTGCAAGAGCTCCAAAGGATGCGAGGCGTACACGTGAAAATCATACTGCAGGGTTACGTGCCTTTCGCTTGCACGGGTAAGCACCACAGGCTCGCGGCCGTAGTTTGGGCGCGGAAACAGGTGCATCTTGTAAGCCGCTGGCGCTTTAGACAGCTTGCGGCAGATGCCGAAGAAACTACCTTCCAGCGGCATCCAGTCTTCCAGCACCAGCTTTCCCTTGTCGCTGGTAAAGTATGTCTGCAAAAGGGCGCTGTCTTCCAGGTACTCCCTTTTTTCAAAGTCCATGCCCGGCATTTCTATCCGCCAGAAGCCGCCTTTCTGCTGGTCCAGCAAATGGGCAAAATAAGAGGGATGGTCAAATCGCTTCGGACAGTACCACACCACGCTCCCCTGCTTGTCCAGCAGGGCGCAGGTGCGCCTGTCGCCTATCATGGCCAGATCCTGTGTGTTCACTAACTTTTGATCCATTGCTTTATTTCACGTTTGCGTGCTCCTGTTACGGAAACCACGCTCAAGAAACTATACTAAGCTGCAGCGAGTCGAGTTGTTTAAAAGTGGCGTGCCTAAAAAAGAAGGCTTATACGTATCCCTTGCTGCGCTACACTTTTATTCATTCAGGCGCCAGTCATAAGGCAAATAACTTACCTGTGCCCCAGGTTTAACAGTGATGTTGCTATACTTGTTGAGGAAATCCGGCAGGCTGCCGTTTTTTGTAAAATCTCCTTTAAACCAATTGAATAGCTGTGACAACTCTACCCGTTCGGGGGTAATGAGGTTGCGCTTCGGGTCATTGATAAATGCCCGTGCCTGCGCATCGAGTTGCGCGTTCAGGTTTGCCGCCGTAAAGGCTTGGTTGCGCAGGGGCGGGCAGGAAAAGGAGGCGCAGTTAATGGCAAAATGAATGCGCGGCTCGCTGAACTGCTTGCGCAGAATCTGGTGCTCGATCTCATTGAGACTCGCTTCCTTGCCCCCGATCCTGAAGAATTTCTGATGCCATACGGTGTTTACCCCTGGCACATGCAGCGTGGGGTGCAGGTCCTGTATACTGTTTAGCGGGTAATTGTCCAGGATCAGCTTTACAGTAAAAGCATTGTAGGCATTAATCCAGTAAGCCAGTTGCTCCTCCTGTGTCCACTGCTGCTTGTCCGGTGGGTTGTTGCTCAGGGTATCCAGGTACTGCTGCAACAGGGTGCTGTCTTTCAGAAATCCTTTGTAATTTACCACTCCGGCATGGCTCACGTATTGTTGCAGTAGTTGATCCCACACCTGGTGCGAGGGTGGCGTAGTGCCTTTACCACCTAAGGTAGAAGCACGCTGGCAACCGAAACTTGTGCAAAACAGGAGCAGGAAAAGGCGTAATCTCATGTTTTCTTTATCTTTGATGGTGTGACAGCGTATTTACAATACCTGCTGCCCTAACCGTTAGCCCTTTTAGCATGTTCCAGTAACATGCGAACATGCAGTTAATTATACTTTGAAATACGTTAACCTACTCTGATGAAACTTAACCTGTCGCAAATTGTTCTGGCCACCTTGCTCTGCACCGCTTGCCAGCCCTCCGGGGATCAGAAAAATGAGGTGATGCACGCAGCACCCGAATCAACCGCTGCCACCCCCGCGTACCCGGATTACTTCATGAAGGTACTGCAGGCACATGGCGGATTAAACAGGTGGAAAAAAATGGGCGCCATGCAGTACCATCTCACCAGCGACGGCAAAACGGAAACCCACACCATCGACCTTAGGAACCGCAAAGACCTGGTAGTGGCTGACACCTTCCGGATGGGTAACGACGGCAAGCAGGTATGGGTTAGTCCTAATAAAGCAGCCTACCCCGGTAAGTCTGCCCGATTTTACCATAACCTGTTCTTTTACTTCTACGCCATCCCCTTTGTACTGGCCGACCCGGGAGTAACGTATGAGCAGTTAGGGCAAATGGAACTGGAGGGTAAGCCCTATAACGTGATCGGGGTTACTTTTGGCGAAGGCATAGGCGACTCGCCGCAGGATAAGTACCGCCTGCTTATTAACCCGCAAACCAACCGCATGGAGTGGCTGCTGTACACCGTTACCTTTTTTGACGGCAAGCCTAGCGATAAGTTCAATGCTTTGAAGTATGAAGATTATCAGGAGCATAAAGGCCTGCTTTTCCCCCGAAAGCTTACCGGCTACAAGTATGAAAACGGGAAGATAGGCGATGTGCGCTACAGCGCCACCCTGGATAACCTGCAGCTACAGGAGCAGCAGCCGAACCAGCAGCAATTCGAGATGCCCGAAAAGGCAGAGGTAGCCACGGAATAGCCCGCAGGGGCGCCACGCTTCGACTACCTTTAACTTTGGTTAATTTCATTATATTTGTAGTGGGGTGCCTTTAGAACCGACGTGCCATTCATGAAAAAAACAAGGCCTAACACAAAAACAGGATACCGGACGCTTCTGCTCTTAGCAGTGTTCGTGCACCTGTACTTTGTACAGCTGGTTTGTAAACTGCCTTCGCTGGCATTCGGTCTGCAACCCACTGAAACAGCCCAACCGCATTCGCATGGCACGGCACACAAGGGCCAAAACCACCATGCGCTTCCGGCCGCCGGCCTGCCTGAGCAGCATGCCCACAACCAGGCAACAATGCCCCCTGACCAAGACGATGCATGCTGCGCTGATCAACAGTACGCCCCTTTTGTAAATGCGTCAGCTTCGTATACTTTACAGGAACCTACAAAAGCCCCTGCCTTTATAAGTCTCGGCCGCTTGCAGGCCATGCTGCAAAAGCTCGCCAGCAATAGCATTAAGGCAGCATTCTATGCTCCACCAGACCGCCTTCCCCCTAAAATCCCTGATATCAGGGTATTCCTGCACTCCTTTCTTATCTGATTCACTTTCTCTTCCTTTGCCACACGCAAGCGTATATGCCTATGCCCTCCCGGCACAGGCATAAGCTTCATACTTGCGGTATTTTTGCCGGACTTTCGGGTGCGGCATTTTTACCAACCACTATGCAAAGTATAATTTAGAACATAAGTGTATTATACCTGCCTTTGCGACCCGGAGGCAGCCGCTAATTCTTTTGGCGATGAAGGAAAAGGAAAAAACGTTAGAGGTGCTTCAGATCAAGAACATGGTTTGTCCGCGCTGCATTAAAGTAGTGCAGGATGAGCTCAGAGCATTGGGCTTACAGGTAGAAACCGTTCTGCTTGGCAGTGCCGTGGTTGTGGCCAACCCCAGCATAGAACCCGGCCAGATAAAAGCTGTGCTGGAAAGAAACGGATTCGAGCTGCTGCACGACAAGCGCGAGGAACTGGTGGAGAACACAAAGCTGGCCGTGATTGATCTTATTTACAACGATAAGCTGGCAGCGCTGAACACAACCGTATCTACGTACCTGGCAGATGCGCTCGGGAAAGACTATGCCACGATCAGCCAAGCTTTTAAAGTAACCGAAGGCCTGGCCCTGAGCAGGTACGTTGTGCTACAGAAAATAGAACATGCCAAAGAGTTGCTTACCTACAACGAGTTAAGTTTGAGCAGCATTGCGGCCAAACTCGGTTATAAAAGCATGCAGCACCTCTCCAGCCAGTTTAAAGCTGTAACAGGCGTGGCTCCTAATACATACCGCAAACAGGGTGGCGCAGCGAGGCAAACCATAGACGATGTACACCATACCTCCCAAAATGTGAAAGATATGTAAGTCCTAGCATCAAATCTGTAAAACAAGCCCCGGTGCATGCTAGTAAAAGTTTAGGTTAGCCAGGGCGCTACCTGTAGCAAAGCACGTAGAGTACAGACACTGAATGCTTGACCTGCCGCTATACTTTTAGCAGGAGTACTGTTAAAGAATCAACCTTCAGAAAAACACCATTTAATCTATCGACCAAAAACCCGAACCGCATGAAAAACATAACCCTTTTAATAGCATTCACCCTTTTATTTGTTCTAAGCAGCAGTAGCACGTTTGCGCACGGCGGCGAGAAACACGGTAATAAGGAGAAAACGGAGGAAGCAACCGCGACTGCGCATGACACCACCTCCGCCACGCACCCAGTCACCCCTGCGACACATGCCGCCCACGAGCAGAGCCCTGCCACCGTGCATGCCTCCCTCGATGACTTCCCGAACAAACACCCGCTGTTTGTCCATTTCCCGATCGTGCTGCTGCTGGTGGCTGCCGCCGTGCAACTTGCCAATGTATACTTCCTGCGCAAAGATCTGGATTGGATCACCACACTTACCATTCTGGTTAGTTTCATTACAGCTTACTATGTTGCCAGAATTGTGCACCCGCATACTTCGGGCTTAAGCGAACATGCCAAGCTGGTGCTGGGGCAGCACGACTTTTACGCAGACTGGACCATCTACTTAGCCGGTGCGGCACTGGCAGCGCAGTTGCTGAACCAGTTCCTGTTTAAAGGAAAACGCTGGAGTGTGCTGGTGGTGGCACTGATACTTGCCGGGGCCGCCTGGTCGGTGTCTATGGCTGGCCATTACGGAGCTCAGCTGGTTTACCTGGAGGGCGTAGGCCCGCAAGGCAAGTTCCTGGATACCGGCCACAACCATTAACATAGCAGCGGCGCCTGATCTTTCAGGCGCCGCTGAACGTTAACAACCAATTACTACTAAGAACCTATACTATGAACGATAACCACGACCATCACCACAGCCCGAAAAAGGAAGCAGCGCATAAAGTAGCTGCGATAGAAGACAAGCTGGAGGAAAAGACGCTCCATGGCCACCAAAGAGCCATGCCAAACGAGCACACGGGCCATGCTGGCGGCGGCCATGACCACCACCGCATGATGATAGCGGATTTTAAAAAGCGGTTCTGGATATCGCTGGCCCTCTCAGTGCCTGTGATCATCATCAGCCCCATGGTGCAGTATATTTTGGGATACTCCCTTCATATACCCTACAGCCTCTACATTGCCTTTGTCCTGTCCAGTGTCATTTATTTTTACGGTGGATGGCCTTTTCTTACCGGGTTGGTAGCAGAGGTTAAAAAGGGTGCTCCGGGTATGATGACCCTGATCGGAGTGGCCATTACGGTGGCCTACCTGTACAGCACCGCGGTTGCGTTTGGGTTACCCGGCATGGATTTTTTCTGGGAACTGGCCACCCTGATCGTGATCATGCTGCTGGGCCATTGGATTGAAATGCGCTCGGTACTGGGTGCCTCCAAAGCCCTGGAACTGCTGGTAAGCATGATGCCGGCGGAGGCTGTGCTGCTGCGCAATGGGGAACCGGTACAGGTGCGCCTTGAAGAACTTCGGAAAGGTGACCTTATTCTGGTGAAGCCCGGGGAGAAAGTGCCAGCCGACGGTGTGGTGGAAAATGGCGAAAGTCACCTGAACGAAAGCATGCTGACCGGCGAGAGTAAACCCGTGAAAAAAAGCACCGGCGAGCGTGTGATCGGGGGGGCCATAAACGGCAACGGCTCGCTGCAGGTGCGGGTTGAGCACACCGGACAGGAAAGTTACCTGAACAAGGTGATCACGCTGGTGCAGGAGGCACAAAAAACCAAGTCAGAGACGCAGCGGCTGGCTGACCGTGCCGCCAAATGGCTGACCTACGTGGCACTTGCTTCTGGTTTTGGCACTCTGGCCGTCTGGCTGATTCTGGACCATTCGTTCTCGTTCGCCCTGGAGCGCATGGTTACCGTAATGGTCATCTCGTGCCCGCACGCGCTGGGCCTGGCCATTCCGTTGGTAGTGGCCATCTCTACGGCAGTTTCTGCCAACAACGGCCTGCTTATCCGTAACCGGACCGCCTTCGAGAACTCCCGCAGAATCACCACCATCATCTTCGACAAAACAGGCACGCTCACCAAGGGCTCGCATGAAATTTCCACCGTGCAGACTTTCCAGCATACCCTTGATGAACGTGAAATGCTGCGCCTGGCCTCAGGTGTGGAGCAAAACTCGGAGCATTTTATCGCACAGGGTATCCTCCGCGACGTAAAGGAGAAAGGTATAGCAGTGCCGCCCTCACAGGGCTTCAACTACCTGCCAGGCAAAGGCCTGGTGGGCAAAGTGGAGGGCCGTGACGTGAAAGTGGTAGGACCTAACTACATTAAAGAATTCAACGTTCAGGTGCCGGCCAGCAAGGCTGAAGAGGGGGTGGAAACGGTGGTGTATGTGCTCGTGGACGGACAGCCCATCGGTTTCATCACCATGCGTGACCAGATTCGGGAGGAATCGGCTGGGGCTATTAAGCTACTGAAAGAAAACGGTATCAAAAACCTGCTGCTCACCGGCGATAATGAACGGGTGGCGAAAAATGTGAGCGAAAAGCTGGGCATGGATGGCTACCTGGCCAATGTGCTCCCGCACCAGAAGCAGGAAAAGGTGAAGGAACTGCAGGCACAGGGAGAGTTTGTGGCCATGACCGGCGACGGTGTGAACGATGCCCCCGCCCTGGCCCAGGCCGATGTGGGCATAGCCATAGGCTCCGGCACCGATGTGGCCGCCGAGACAGCCGACATTATATTGGTGAACAGTAACCCACAGGACATTGCCGCACTTATATTGTTTGGCAAAGCCACCTATAAAAAGATGATCCAGAACCTGGTCTGGGCCACAGGCTATAACGTACTTGCACTGCCTCTTGCCGCCGGCGTGCTCTACCAGCAGGGCATCATGGTCTCGCCGGCTGTAGGGGCTGCCCTCATGAGCCTAAGCACTGTGATCGTGGCGATTAATGCACAACTGCTGCGCAAGCAGATCCGGCGGCAATAGCACGCAAAACTTTGGCATTGGCAGCAAAAACTTTAATCCGCTACGCTTACCGGAACCCGCACCCCGAGCTTATCCCAGGAAATGGCGATATTGCCTGCCTTTTCGGAGGTAGAACTGATCGTGTACTGTAGCCTTTCCTGGTGTTGTCCGTTTGTGTATGGCTTTATCCGCACACGCACCAAGTCATCTTTCTGATCGTAATTGTCAGCCAGGTGCTGTTTAAAGTTTTTATTCAGGATAACGGTCCACTCCTCACGGCCCGGAATGGTAAATAAAGCGTACTTCCCGGCTGGTATGGTTTCCTGCCCGATTACCAGGGGTTTGTCTGTTTCCAGGGTGGTCGCCATGTGCGCCCCTGTCACCCAAACCTGGTCGTAGGCTACCAGGCCGCCCCATATCGTGCGCCCCTTCACACCCGGCGCATGATAAGTAATTTTAAGGTTGGCTGCCCCAATTTCCCCTTCTGCCACAGACGGGATGCTTCCTTTAATGGTATCCTGTAGGGCAGCGGCATTCACCTCCTGCATTTCCTGCGTTTGCGATGCCGTCACCTGGCCCTGTACACTTTCCTGCTGTTCTGATGCGCAGGCGGCCAGCAGGCCCACCGCTAACGTAACTGCCGAAATTAACTTTGCTGTTTTTTTCATTGATTCGGATGATAAGATAAGGTCAGAGAATTCATCAGGCTTTTAAGAATCCTTACTTTCATTTTAATTGGCAGAAGCTATACTTTGTGGCTTATTTTCTTCTTTACCTTCCTGACCGAGGGAGAGGAAACGTAGTAAAGCCAGAAGCCGGAAAGTATGGTTACGAGCCCGAAGAGGGAGAATGCCCTTAGCAGGATGTTGCCGAAGTTATCCCTGCCCTCGTAATCCATGGTGTGCAGCATCCACAGAAAGTCGAACACTCGCCATTGGTTGTGGCGTATGGCCTGAAAAGTACCCATCTCGGCGGAAATGTAAACCGTGCAGTTAGGCGCTGCAAAGGTAATAGCCCAGGCGGGTAAGGGTTTTTCGCGGTACTCGTGGTGCGCTCCTACTGCTGTCAGATATTCCACCTGCTTCACCACCGCCGGCTCAACGATGTTGTTTTTGGCAATACGCACCGCCTCTGCCTTGTTCAGTGGGGCAAGCAAGTGACCGGTGGTTGCACTGGCCAACTGTATTTTCACGTTGGCATGCCCTGCTTCATGCATGCCTGCCCCCATCCCGGCATGGTCGGCGCTACCTTGCGTAAAGTACCGGATCTGGTAGGCTGGCTTGCCAAGTATATCGATCAGCTGAACAGAGTTTATGGAATCTACGGGTGTGGAAGCCTGCAGCTCGTTTAAAGCCAGCTGCGGCGACACCAGACCCATGGAGGCCGGCAGGTAACTCTTCTCCTTGCGCATGTGGTCCCCGTGCACGTCGTCTATGTTGTTCCAGCTGAAGTACAGCCCGCCCAAAGTCCAGAACAGGAACTGAACGCCTAATATGAGGCCCAGGTATCGGTGTGTTTTACGGATATAATACTGCTTGTTTTTTGCCATGATAAAGCAAATATACCAATAAAATCACACGTGATCCCTTTCGGCATACCTGTTTATTGCAAATAACGGCTGTTTATATAAACTTAAAACCGTACTGATAAGCCGCCTCCGGCCCCGAAGCGGTTGTCGTAGCTTCCGGTGAGTAAGAAGTTCTTTGCCAGGAAATACTCCAACCCCAGACTCCAGGTAATCTCTTTGCGAAAATTATCTTTGCCGCCGCCGGGGCCCTCATTCGTAAAGTCATTTACCCACCCGAAATCTGCCTGGTACTCATACTCTCCGAAGAGCACTGTGCGCGGAAAGATCATGAGCTCGCGGCTCAGACTGACCTGGGGTCGGAGTTTATTATCCAGGCGCACATCCAGGTTAAACATGTAAGGCGTGAAATAACGCACGCCTGCAATTGCGGTGGTCTCTATCTTATCCAGACTTTTGTCTTCTTCGTTCTCCACGTTTACTCCCCCAAACAGCCGCAGGTAATCATACAGGTAGCGCTCATAGGTAAACTCGGCCTCCAGGTTCTTGTTCCAGCCATATTCTGCCCGCAAATTAAACTGGTTTCGCAGATTAGAGGAAACCAGGTTCAGCTCCGTCATATGCGAGGCTACATCGGCCAGGCCCCAGGTAAAGAAATGGTTACTCATGTTAGTGAGTCGGGTAAGTGGGTACCGTTTCAGGCGTTCGTCGCGGGGAGTATCGTAGCTGAAGATCCGCGCCATGCCGGCATCCAGGTGGTAGAGGATATGGCAATGGAAGAACCAGTCGCCGTACTCGTTGGCATCAAACTCGATCACTACTTTTTGCATCGGCGCCACATTAACGGTGTGCTTGAGGGGAGAGTACTCGCCGTTCTCGTTGAGGACCCTGAAAAAATGCCCGTGCAGGTGCATGGGATGGTGCATCATGGTTAGGTTATTCAGCGTAATGCGGGTTACCTGCCCCTGCTTGATCTTAATTTTGTCTGCCTCATTCAGGGGCACACCGTTCAAACTCCAGATGTAGCGCGTCATGTTCCCCGTTAAGTTCAGCAGGATTTCCCTTACCGGTTTATCTTCGGCAAAGTCTGTGGGTACCGGCGACCTCAGGTAGTCGTAGTTATACGCTGCGAACATCCCCATGTGCCCCATGCCGCCGTGGCCCTGCATGCCTGCCATAGGCTTGGCTTCCCGGGGCTTCTTATCCGCGGCTACTGCCGGCTTTTGCTGCATGTCCTCCATCTGATGGCCCATCTTGCTGTGGTCCATTTTAGAGTGGTCAATCTTTGGACTGGCAGCTGTATCTTTCTTCATCTCCCCCATCTGGTGCTGCATGCCGGCATGGTCCATTTTGGCGGCTGCCGTGTCTTTCTGCATCCCTTTCATGCCGTCGTGCTGCTTGGCATTCATTTTTTTGGTTTGACCCATTTTCGCATGGTCAGGCGTGTTTGTCTTGCCCGGGTCCATCTGCGCCATATCGTCCATCTGCATACCCCATTCCTCCATCATCTCATGGGGCTCTACATGGCTGGGGTTAAACTGAATAGCAGGGGCACCCATTTTCATTTTCATGGCTGCCATTTGCTGCATCATGGCAATCTTATCGGGTCGCTCCACATCCGGTGCACTCAGCACAGGTCCTTGCCCCAAAAAGGCCGAGGTTTGCCCGGAGCCATCCTGCACGGTTGCCCGCATCTCCATTTTGCCGTTCTCCGGAATGGTCACAATAAAGTCATACGTCTCGGCTACTGCAATAAATGTTTTGTTGTGGACCACGGGTACCACGTCCAGTCCGTCGGCAGCTACCAAAAGCGGGTCTTTGCCCCCAAAGGTTAACCAAAACTGGCTGGAGGCAGCCGCATTGATGATCCGCAGACGCACCCGCTGGCCGGGTTTGTACTGGGTATATTGCTGCACCTCCTCGCCATTGGTCAGAAAGGCGGGATAGTACACGTCGGCAATGTCTGCACCGTCCATACGCTGTTTCCAGAAATTCAGCTGCGCCCCGAATGCACCCCGGGCGATCACCCTGTTCAGGGGCGTTGACGTGCCCTTTTTAATGTCGTACCATTCCAGTCCACGCTTTAAAGTGCGCAGCACGTTCCTGGGTTTCTCATAGGTCCAGTCCGATAGCACAATTACCAGGTCAGTGTCATAATCCAGGCGTTCTTCCCTGTCTTCGATCACGATAGAGCCATACACCCCCGACTGCTCCTGCAGGGCAGTATGGGAATGATACCAGTAGGTACCGGCCTGTTTAGTAGGGAACTCATACTTAAAGGTAGTGCCGGGCTTGATAGGTGGCGTGGTCAGGTAGGGCACCCCGTCAAAAAAATTAGGCACCAGCAAGCCATGCCAGTGCACAGAGGTTTCCACATCCATCTCATTGGTTACGTACATTACAGCGTAATCGCCTTCGGTAAAGCGCAGCGTGGGGCCCGGAATGGAGCCGTTCACGGTCATACCCATGCTTGCTTTGCCGGCAATATTCACTTTTTTCTGGTTGATGGTGAGCCGGTAAGTAACCGTATCCGTCTGTGCCTCGGCTGCAAGGCCTACTAAGCTGCAAACAAGTAACAGCAACAGGGTAAGGAAGTTATAAAAGGTATCTTTCAAGGTGCCTGGTGATTTGAGTTAAGGTTTACTGCATAAAGCATTTAAGGAGCCAATTCGTTGAACTAAACAATTTAATGGCCGAAACGCATGCTCCTTTTATACCATACTTCGGGGTGGCTTGTTTTACATATATTTGTTTTACTGTTATATATTTTCGGCCAATGGAACACCACCCGTACACTCGCCGATAAGGCGGCAGCTGATATATCTGTTTGAAGCACTCTTCATACATAGCTGAATTACACCCCGTAAAAACGCCACGCTCGCTTATCCGTTAGAAGCCATAGTTTACTAAAACTTGAAGAGGCATGCAGGTAGTTTATTTAAGCAGCGGAATCATACTTTTTGCAGTCGTGATACTGGATATCATCAAAACCACTTTCTCTGCTAACGGAGGTGGCAAGATCACCACATGGGTATCAAGAGGAGTCTGGAATTTGTTCTTCGTGGCGGCAGGGAAAAAAGGCAGGTCGGAGTTGCTGAAGTACGCGGGACCGGCCGTATTGATTTCCGTACTTTTTGTATGGGTAACCGGACTATGGACAGGTTTGTTGCTGGCATTACTATCAGACACCAATGCGGTTATAAACAGCACCACCAAAGCCAGCGCCGGTGCCTGGGAAAAATTTTATTATGCGGGTTTCACCCTCTCCACGCTGGGTATGGGCGATTATATCCCCTCTAATAACTTTTGGCGGGTTGTTACCGATGTGGCAGCTTACTCAGGACTGGTTTTTATCACAGCTTCCATCACCTATTTCGTTCCGGTGCTTTCAGCTGTAGGGCTGCAAAGCAAACTGAGCCTTTACATCAGCAGCATGGGAAAAACACCGCAGCAAATGCTAATCAACAGCTGGAGTGGCAAAGATTTTTCTTCGTTTTTTGACAATACCTCCGACCTGTGCCAGCTGCTGATGCAGCATACGCTGAACCACCAATCCTACCCTGTTATTCATTACTTTCACAACAGCAAGCCCAATCTGTCTATCACAACTGCTCTTGTGCTGCTCGATGAAACGATCAGAATAATGCGAGATAGAGTGACGCAGGAAGCCGTACAAGACAAATTGAAATTTACCATGCTACAGACTGCTCTCGATGCATACCTGGAAATGGTACAGGAGAGTTTTTTAAAGGATCCGTCTCCCCGGCAGGAGGCACCCCATCCGGATGTTAGGCTTCTCGCAGAAAAAGGCATTCCGTTGCAGCAAACAAGTCACACCCCACTGGCAACAGGCGATCCTGTACAGCGAAGGCGCCAGTTGCTTACCGCTCTGTTAGAAATGGATGGCTGGGGTTGGCAGGAGGTGTATGAAACGAATGCCTGATTATCTTATCGTAAAGCCATAAACTTAAGGCGCAAGCCAGGGGAGCATGCAACAGCCCTGCCCTTTTAACGGACAGGGCTATTGCAATAACTGGTCACACGCCGTTTGCCTTAACACCACATTGTTAACAATCACAAGTGTTCTGTATGCGAGGCGGGCACTGCCAAACTTGGCTGCCTCAATACCTCATCGTTGCGGCAAGCGCTATTCCTCAGTCAAGCGCTTAATCATAGCTTTCATCTCCCCAATCTCTCTTCGCTGGGCTTTAATAATTTCATTCGCCAGCTTCTTTACTTCCGGGTCTTTTATATCTGCACGCTCACTTGTTAATATGGCGATAGAATGATGCGGGATCATTGCTTTCATCCAAAGCACATCCCCAATTGGTTCTTGTGCGCGCACAAGAAATAAGGCACTCACAAACAAGAGAAAGCTCCCTGCAAGAATTGCCATGTTCTTTTTTCTGTTTTTGTACATTCTCCGCATAAAAAGATACATGATCACGGCCATTGCTGAAATACCCAAACAGGACATGTAAAAGCGGGTCAGACTAAAATAAACATGGTCAAGCTGATACGTATTCAGGTACATGGTAATGTACATGGCAACAAAAGATAAAGCCAACATGGAAACGAAATTAGTATAGCTACCGCTCATGTTGTTGCTTTGATGCTGGTTTTCCATTTTTATAGTTTTATAGTTGGTGTAAAACATCTAGAAACGGTAATATTAAGGCTGAGTTGGTTTTATGTGCATTTTGTAACTTGGATGGCGTTTTATATAAGTCTTCTGCTTCTCCAACCCTATCACAGTGGGATGCTCCGCATGGTAGCCATCATCAACGCACCTGGGGTGTAAACCAACTGCATACGGATAACCCAGAAGCTGAAGGCAGTTTTTTTACCTGCTTAGGTTCTGATGAAGGGGTAACCACACAGCCTACTGCCTCCAGCTAATTATTGGATCAAGTATACCTTTCCAGTTTTTCCTGTCGGGCCTTCCTTGTCGGTCCCCAGGATGTAGACCTCGCCGCTGTTGTCTTGCCCAAAGCCTAACACGTAGTGCCCGAAGGCATTGCCCGGCTTATCCCGAAAGTAAAGTTTTCTGTGGTTCCAGGGTCCCTGTTCTCCACTTACCTTCGCTGCAAAAACGGCGCCGTCCGGTTTACCGTGGTGCTGTGTCCAGACGCCAAAAAGGTAATCCCCATTCAGGGCGGCGCGCTTGTCTCCCCTATACACGTAGCCTCCTACACTCACTATACCCAAGCCTTCCTGCGGATAACTCATGCTGTTTTTGAATTCTATCACAGGATCCACGAATTTGTTTCCCAGGCTGTCCTGGTTAGGGCAATCTGGCAGCGGGTTCTTGTTATCGGCAGCATTAAAGCAAAGCGTGCCTTCTTTCACGTTCCATCCATAGTTAGCTCCTCTCCTGATCACATTCACCTCCTCGCGCAACACCTGCCCTGCATCAGCCGCTATAATCATACCTGTTTCGCTATCTATAGAGAAGCGATAGGGGTTGCGCAGGCCGTAAGCAAAAATCTCTTTCATGCCACCCTGGTTCCCGGCAAAAGGATTATCCGAGGGCACACCATAAGGCGACCCGCTGTTTACATCGATGCGCAATATACTGCCCAGCAGGTTCTGCCTTACATCCTGCCCGTTTCCTCCGTCATTCTTTTCGTACCAGTCATCCACATGGCCTGTACCGATATCGTTCTTGTTGCCGCCATCACCCAGGCTGATGTAAAGGTTGCCATCCGGACCAAACATCAGAGTACCGGCATTGTGGTTGTCATAAGGCTGATCTACGTACATAATTACTTTCCCGGAGTTCAGGTCAACCATTTCTCGGTTATTTCCTGAAGCAGTGTACTGTGCGATCACGCTGGTGTGGTCAAAGTTATCAGGAGCTCCTTTACGCAATGGGGCGCTGTAGTACACAAAAAACCTCCCATTTTTCTGAAAATCAGGGTGGAAGGCAAGCCCGAGCAACCCACGCTCTTCATGCTCAGGTTTCAGGTTAACAATTTTTGACTTGAGGTCGAGAAAAGGCGTTGGCAGTAGCTGGCCGTTTTGCACTACCCGCACCTCTCCGATCTGATCAAGGATAAACAGCCTGCCATCGTTAGGCGGCTGCGTCAGGAAAACCGGTGAAACAAGGGCTGAGGCAATGAGTTGCAGTCCCACAGAATCGACTACAGCTTGGTCTGAAGTTGTAGTTGCTGTTTGCGCTTGTTCTGCAGAATCTGGTGTTGATGTACAGGAAATGCAAAGCATCAGCCCTGCAGCCATATAGAACAGGTTTGTGTTTTTCATAGTTGTTTCTTTTTTTGGTAGGTACGTGCTGGAGTGGCTTTTTGATTAACCAAGCTATGTGAGCGATATAATTAACAAACGTTCATCACCATATAAAACCATCCTTCCCGCTAGTGGCATAACCCAAAACTGACACATGATCACATGAAAGCAAGGTGTTTAGCAATACCTATACTTGCCTCTTCGTGCCGCTACCGGAATTTAAGAACCTGCGTCTTACGCGATACGTCTTCCTTATCCACCACAATAAGAGAGTGGTTAAGCTTTATCCTCCCCTGCCTTGATCTGGGCATGGTTGATGGCCGCCACCAGAATAACGCCACCCAGTATGTTGCCGAGCAGGGTAGGCAGGCAGTAGTTTGCCAACACTTCGCCCCAGCCCGCCTTGCCCATGGCCGCCAGGGTAAACGTTTCGACAGAGCCTGCTATGATGTGACTGAAATGGCCCAACCCAACCACATAGGTGATGATGATGATCACCCAGACGCGCGCAGTTTCGGCATAGGGTAAGAGCCATACCATCAGGGCGATCAGCCAACCGGCAAAAATACCGCGCAACAGTGTGGTACCAAAGTCCGGTTCCATGGCCTTGTTGCCGATCTCCTCAAATGCTTGTAATACATGCGGACTGAACGTAGTGGTCTGGGCAACCACCAGTGCCACAATCAAGGCACCCAGCAGGTTGGAAAAAAGCACAACGCCCCAGAGCCTGAGAACATTTAAAAAAGTATCCACATCTTTCCGGTGCAGCAGCGGCAGGATGGGTGTCAGGGTGTTCTCCGTGAACAACTGTTGCTTACCAATTATAACGATCAGGAAGCCTATGCTATAGCCGAAGCTCGACACCAGTATGCTCCAGTCCGAGTCGGGGAGGTAGGCCTCCATCAAACCTTCGGTGATCATGGAGAAGCCCATGGAAAGACCCGCCGCCAGGCCGGACCAGAACAGGGCTGCGGACGATCGCTTCAGCTCTGATTCTGCTTCTATAAAAACAACATCGTGTATGTTCCTGGCTGAGGGGGTGTGGTCCAGGTTCGTGCCTTCCTCATCGGCGTCGATTTCCTTTTTATCATTCATCATTTTGTAACAAGCCCGTCTGTTAAAGGTTATGCAGCCTTTAACGGTGGCAACGTATGGCAGGCTGCCAAAACAACGTTATTCTACATATTCAAACAGCGCACCAGGTGCAGAGTAAGTGGCTAATCCCAAGGCCTTGTCGTGCCCCTGGCTTTTGTTACTAAAGATATTTACCTGCAGTGTCGGAAGACCTGGTTACCAGAAATCCGAGGGGCTGAATACCTTGCCCCGGTTGTTGAGCAGGATGCCCAATACAACTTCATGCGCCCCGCCCCCAAGTCTACTTATTCTGGCACCCGACATGTCGTAAGCGTAGCCTACCTGCAGCAGACTACTCACATTTAGCCCCCCCAACAGCACCACCGTGTCGTACTGCCTCACCGAGCCACCCACCCAGACTACATCTTTATAAAGCATTTTCAGGTTGAGGTCCACAGATAAAGGAGCAGGCCCGGCATACTTCAACAATGCGGAGGGAAGCAACGAATAATTTGGGGTGAGCATTACTTTATAGCCACCCGTCAGGTAATGGTGTACGCGCGTGCTGGCGCCATGACTATCTTCTTCGCTGAACCTTGACGTAAGCTCGTCCTGCATGATCTGTGCGCTGGAGGCGCCTATGAAAAAGCGTTTGGAATAGAGCAGCGCCCCTGCCGTGATGTTGGGTTTGACACGGTTGTAATTGCCTCCCGTAAAGGTAGGGTCATTTGGGTCGGTGAGTCGCAACCCTGCCTCATCGACGCGGTAAACCGAGAGTCCTCCCGAGAGGCCGACGGACATGTTAACCGCCTTGCTCACCGGCAAATGGTAGGCATAGGTAAGTCCAACATCTGTTCGCTTCAGTGCCCCGGCTTTATCAGAGATGGCGGCAAAGCCGATACCATGGTGCGGTTCAGCCTGCACCACATCCTTCTTGGTGTAATTCCGGAAGAGCGCCTTACTGCCGGTTCGGCCCCGGTAGGGCACACTGGTGGCCGTTGTATTAAGGTTCGTTTTCCCGAGTGGCATGTGCACTGTCAGGTAATAGGATTCTGGTGCGCCTTCTACCCCACCCCATTGGTTGCGGTACCCGGACTTTACCTCACCGTAGTTTTCGGAACCTGCCAAGGCCGGGTTTACCAAAAAACCGTTGAGCATGTATTGGCTGAAATGTGGAATTTGCTGCGGGAGCGCCTCCAGGCACAGCAAAGTTAGCAGTAGCAGTAAGCCTGGCTTTCTCATTAGCGTAGTACCGTTATGGAGCCCGTAAATGCTTTGCGCCCTTTGTTGGTGTCTATCACATAATAATAAGCCCCATCTGGCAGCGGAGCGCCGTTACGGCTGCCGTCCCAGGGTTTACTGTAACCCTGAGATGAAAAAACCTTGTCGCCCCAGCGGTTATAAACTGTGATACTGACATTAGGGTAATCCTCAATTCCTTTGATAAGCCAAACCTCGTTCAGCCCGTCGCCGTTCGGCGAGATGCCATTGGGAATCTGCAGGCGCTGCAACACGCGCACGGTCACCTGATCGGTACGCACACAACCGTCGGCGGAGGTCGCTTGCAATGTGTAAGTTGTCGTCACCTCCGGAGCGGCTGTCGGCTGGGCTACCGTTGCATTGTCAAGGAACTGTGTCGGCGTCCATATAAGGGTGCCCGTGCCGCTGCCGGACAGCACGATCTTCTCTCCCTCAATAATCTCCAGGTCAGGACCTGCGTCAACCTCAGGGTAAGGACTGAACTTTAGCATAAGCTCATCGGTGGCGGCCACGCAAGGGCTATTACTCACCGTCCAGCGCAGTTGATACGTTTCGCCCATCAGGCCGGTGAAGCGTGAGCTCGGATTTGCGGGGTCAGCCAATTGCCCGCCAGTACCGCTCAAAATAGACCAAACACCCGTTCCGAATGCTGGTTTTGTGGCGGAAAGCGCTGTGTAGGTAATGCCGCAGACGGGTAATTGATCCGGGCCTGCGTCTGCCACCGGTATGGGCAGGATAACCACGCTCTTTTGCAGCGCAGCCACACAACCATTAGCAGAGGTTACTTCCAGCTTAACCGTATAACTGCCCGCTTGCGCATACTTGTGCATTGGGTTTTGGGCGTCGGAAGTACTTCCGTCGCCAAAGCTCCAGCGCCAGGCCTGCAGGCTCCCGGGGTTTACCGAGCTTTCATCCTTAAATACAACGGCATCGGACACACAGCTTATTACAGGGGAGAAGGCCACCTGTGGCCTGGCGTATACTGTCACTGTCTGCGTGGCAGTATGCTGGCAGCCTGTATCGGTTGTTACGACCAGCGTAATTTCGTAATCCCCGGCGGCACTGTACTGGTGCTCCGGGTTCGCCTGGCTGGAGACAGCCCCATCGCCAAAAGCCCATTGAAGGGCAACAATACTCCCTTGCGCCACCGAGGAAGAGTTGGTAAAACGCGTCTTTTCGCCAAAGCATACATTTGCGGTCTCGAAACTGGCCTGCGGGCTGGCATTTACGGTGATGGTCTTACTGATGACGCCCTGGCACACGATGCCGGAGTAGGCCACCAGGCTTACTTTATAAGTTCCCGCCTTTTGGTATACATGGAGCGGGTTTTGCTCACCGGACACCGTGCCGTCCCCGAAATTCCACTGCCAGCGGACTATCCTGCCGAAAGCTACTGAAGAAGCATCCGTGAACTGAACGCCTTCCCGTTGGCAGAATGCTGCCGCCGAGAAGTCAGCCAGCGGGTTAGCCCCACTCACCACGTAGTCCTGAGCTATGGTTTCGGTGCAGCCTTTATCAGAGGTGGCGGTCAGCTGTACCTTGTAAGTACCTTCGGCTTTGTATTTATGCTTCGGATGCTCCAATGCAGAAGAGGTGCCATCGCCAAAGTCCCAAAGGTAGCGCATGGTACCTGACAGGATGGTACTTTTGTTCGTAAACTGCGCCTCATCACTGATACACACGTCGGGCAGTTCCATTCGCACCTGTGGCTTGGGGTAAACCACCACTTGCCGGGTATACGATAGCTTGCAGTCGGGGCCGAATTGCAGTGTTTGGACCACCGTATAGGTGCCGGGGTTCGCATACACGTGCTGCGGGTGCTGCACGTTGCCCATGGCCGTACCATCCCCGAAATCCCATTGCCAGCCTATCACAGGCTCGCTGGCCACTGATTTATCGCTAAATACAGTTGCGCTTCCCTGGCACACGGCCAGTGCTTCAAAGGCTGGCACGGGCTTGGGCAGCTGTTCCACCTCCTTTTGGATTTCATTGGTACAGCCGGCGCTGGTGGTAACGCTCAATTTTACGGTATACTTTCCTGGTTTGCTGAAAATGTGTCGTGGGTGCTGCTCTGAGGCGGTGGTGCCATCGCCGAAGTCCCAGGCCCACACAGTTACCCGGCTGTTATCTCCGGCTACAGTACTTTCGTCCTTAAACTGCAACGCCTCATTCAGGCACTCAGGGGTGTAAGAGAAAGCTGCCTGCGGGTTGGGATAAACGATGAGTTCGGCAGTGCTTTCATCCTTCGAATTACAGTCATTCCCGTTGTTCTTTACCGTAGTGAGTTTCACGGTATAAGTTCCCGGGGCCGCGTAAGTATGGGTCGGGTTTTGTTCCGGGGAGGTGTTACCGTCTCCGAAGTCCCATAGCCAGCTCTGGGGTTCATAGGAAGCAAAGCCGGTAAAGGTCACTTTCTCTCCGTCGCAATAAGTTTCTGAATCGAAGGTAAAATTCTGAAGCAGGTTTTTCACGTTTGCCCCGGCGGAATAGCCATACGACTCTACAGGGCCAAACCCGTAGGCCATGGCGGTAAAGCCTTCGTCCGCTTTCAGGGTGTGGTTGCCAGGCCCCACCTGGCGCTGCGCATATGAGTAAACGGGGTTACCTGGTATGGGTGTAAAGGACATGGCAGTGCCGTCCAGGCGGAAACTACCGATAACACTGGTTTGCATCACGACATTGATGTAATGCTTTTGAATGTTAAAATAAGGAGATGAGTATACGGTGATCTCGGTAAGGGTCTGCTCTGCCGGGCTGAGTATGATCATCTCCGGGTCTCCTGTCACGTTATCACAATTCTGGGTAAGGGTGAACTGCGCCAGCATCACAGGCTTGTCTGCCATTATAAAGTTCGGCGTGTTCGTGATAAACTCGTAGTATTTGCCCTTGTTGACAGTAATTGCCCCCCCCCCGTTAACGGTTATTTTCGTGTCATCCTGCGATGCCAGTATCCTGAATTTGTCTCCCCCTGTCCTGGTCATGGCCGGTGCGGTGGCAAAATTTTGGCCCCAGGCGCTGACAGGGTACAGTTGCTGGTACAAGTTATCGCCTGATGTGGCATTCTCGCAGCCCATCCTGGTATAGGAGCTTCCTGAAAACACCGCGATCCTTTTACAGTCCGCCCCGTTTGTGCTGATCGACTCTACCTTGCTTCCTGTCAGGTCATCCAACGACTGTACCTGAAACACCTGCCCTTGCATTAACGTCACATAAAACGGGTTTCCCTTCGCTGCGCCCCCTATGGTATTATCGGTGGGGGTAATTTGCACGGTCGTGTTATCCTCAATGGCCACCACGGTAAACTCTGAGTAAGGAGCCACCTGCGAGTTAAGCGATGTTCCTATATCGCTGTGGCTCATAACATAGTACTCACGCCCGAGTGTGGAAGCAGGGAGCGCCAGCGTAGAGCCAGACTGGTTTCTGGAGTAAATATGCGAGAAAACCACGACAGGGTCCTTGGTTACCAGGTGAATGCCCTTGTCTTCCACCTTTTCGGAGGAAGCAATATAGGCTGTTTGCGGAATGTTCACGATAGTTACCTGGTTGGCCGTTACGGTAAAAGGGGCCGAATAATTTTGTCCGGGTATCGACACCGTGCCCGTGGTGGGCACGGTGGAGGTGATGTATAAACTCATCTGCGAGTTCAGTCCGCTTAAATGAGTGGGGTAGGCCAGCCAGAAATCCTTACCTTTATTAGAAGAGTTCTGAGCCAGAACTTTTGCGCCTGATACACTCAGTATTAAAAACGCGACAAGCAGGCAAAGTGTAAAACGTATTCTCAAAACAGCAATGTTGATGAAGAATTAAAGTGAAAACAGCCCTTCTCCCAAAATCAGGGTGAGGGTAATCGTAAATTTGTTTTCTGCCGTGAGTAAAAAAACGGGAATCCTGTCGTAGCGTGAGATGCTTCTGGACAAAAGAAGAGGTTTGGACTATTTAGCCGCTAAAAGGAAAGTAATTACTTTTCCTAATCTTAAAAACACTAGAACCAGCGTGTAAAGGTTAAATCATAAAACGGGTTGTAAAGTATAAATTTTAACTTTTAAATATATGAACTTCAGTTAAAAGTATCAAAAATTTATTTGCTGAGGAATGCGTATAGCCTTTCCGGAACTACTAAATCTTCGCAGGCAGCCTCTAATCGAACTCTCTGGCAAGTGCTGATAAACTTTAAAGGAACATTAGGTTTCTGTTTACTTTCAAATTGCGCTTCCAGAAGAACTTGAGAAAAAGCCAGGGAAGCAGTACTTAAACGACTGTAGCGACATTTTTAAACATGCTGTTTAGCAGATACTTACAAATAAAATCGGGATTATAAGCTTTAAAAATCAATATTGCCAATTTTTTATCGTAAATTGTAGAAAATAATGAACATATATACTTGCAAATATGTAGTAAGTGTATAACAAACAAAATATCATGAATAACGGAACAGTAAAATTCTTCAACGACCTGAAAGGGTTCGGCTTTATCAAAGATTCAAATTCTAATGAGGAGTACTTCGTACACGTATCTGGCCTGGTAGACGAGATCAGAGAAAACGACGAGGTGACTTTTGAGCTACAAGATGGTAAAAAAGGGCTAAACGCAGTTAATGTTAAGCGTGCTTAGTTTTAACATATAGTACTAATAAAAAAGCCTTACATGCGTAAGGCTTTTTTATTTTTTTGGAAGAGCCGGTTTTTTATACTTCCAATGCAAAAGAATAAAGTTAAATTAATGTTAAATATTCTCTAAACTAAGATGAACAGAAAATATTTAGTAGATACAGCGACACGCGAGTACCTGTGTGTCGCACTACAAAAAGGACAGGAGTGGGAACCGAATAACCAGGATTCACTGGAAAGCTTTATGGATTCCCGCCCTAACAAAGACAGCGCCGATTTCGAATTAGTATCCGGCGAATACAACGATAATTCCTTCTTCGAGAAGTGGATTAGAAATGGCACCAACTTCCTGTTTCGCTACTAAGCAGAAACAGGAAAGCCTGATGACGCGTGGGTAACATAATACTTAACAACTAAGAGCAAGAACAATTAATGGGTAGATCGCAGGAAACCTTCAGTAAAAAAGAGAAGGAAAAGAAAAAACTGAAAAAAAGACAGGATAAAGAACAAAAGAAAGAAGAACGCAAAGCTACTTCCAACAAAGGAAAAGGCATTGATGAAATGCTTGCCTATGTTGACGATAATGGCAATATTACGGATACTCCCCCAGATCCGCTCAAGAAAAAGAAGGTGATCAAGCAGGAAGATATCCAGATCGGTGTTTCCAGACAAGAAGCAGTTGACCCAGCTGACCTGATCCGGAAAGGAACAATCACGTTCTTCAACACTTCTAAAGGCTACGGCTTTATCAAAGATCACGATTCGCAGGAAAGTATTTTCGTGCACCAGAATGGCCTGGCCAGTCCGGTAAAAGAAAATGACAAAGTAACATTTGAAGTAGAGAAAGGCTTGAAAGGCTTAAATGCTGTTAATGTGAAAGCCATTAGCTAGCAAAACATACTTCACTATGTCAGGTGCCTGGCATAAAAAAGGAAAAATGGAAAGCAAACGGATGCTGCAGGTTTATGGTTAAACCGCAACGCCTGTCTCGCTTTCCTTCTTCTTTTTTAGCCCGGGCCTGATTGTCTTGCCTGACTGGCATCACTCCTATCCGACGCAAGTGCTTAAAAATACTTTGAGCTTATTAAACCTCTGGCATTCCGAAGCAATTACGCTTAAAAGTGGCACCACCATGGGTCAGTTTCATAAAACTTGCTTAAACCATTCGCACTAATGTTTTTATCCTGTTACTAGCGCGTAGCCACTGCGCCTTGTCCCTACTTTCCCTCATTTAAAATTTGCACAAAACAATGATTATTATATATAATATATACTAATCTAAATAAGTCACGTACAGTGAACTAATATTAGGTGAAATAAAAATATGTATAATTATATTTTTAATAAAATAATTATATTAAATATGTTAAACCCAACCGCTAATCTATAAGCAAAGACCAAAACCACGAGATATCCATTAATAAAGTCCTAAATACATTGTTCATGTTTACTTAATTTAACTTGCTATGAGGAACAATTTTACATTGATTATTTTGCTGCTATTAATAGGTTGGGCTCCAGGTGCATTGGCCCAGGAGAACTTCGTGAGCGGCAAGGTTACTGGCGCAGAGGCAGGCATGGCCTTGCCCGGCGTTAGCGTTATTATCAAAGGCACCACCAGGGGCACCACCACCGATGCCTCCGGGGACTACCGGATCCAGGTACCCGATAACCAGGCTGTGCTTGTGTTCAGGTACCTCGGCTACGAGGTGAAGGAAGTAAGCGTGGGCAACCAGTCTACCATAAACGTAAGCCTGAACACCGACACGAAGCAACTTTCTGAGGTGGTGGTAACGGCCCTGGGCATTACACGGGAGAAAAAGGCGCTTGGCTACGCGGCACAAAGCGTAGAATCGGAGTCGCTGACCCGAAACAGGCAGCCGAACGTGATCAACGCCTTACAAGGCAAAGTGGCCGGGGCAACTATCTCCAGCACAGGCGGAGCACCGGGCCAGGGTGCCAGCATTCTGATACGGGGCATCAACTCCATCGACCCGAGCAGGCCCAACCAGCCGCTATTCGTTATCGATGGTATTCTGATCGACAACTCCACCTCCACGTTTGGAGCAGGCACAGAGTTGCGGGGCATGAGTAACCGATTGGCCGACATCAACCCCGATAACATTGAAAGTATAAACGTGCTGAAAGGAGGCGCTGCCACCGCGCTCTATGGCCTGCGCGGCGCCAACGGCGTAGTGGTGATCACGACAAAAGAAGGACAGAAAGGCGCTTTGCGAGTAAACCTTACCAGCACGGCAGGCATTGAGGAAGTGAACAAATTCCCGGATATCCAGGATACCTACACACAAGGGTATTTGGGCGTGTATGACCCGGAAAGCTTCTGGCCATCGTGGGGACCTACCGTGGCCGAGGCCCGGAAACTGGACCCGACGCATCCTGCAGAACTCTATAACCATTTTAGGGATGCTTACGAAACCGGTCACCAGTTTCGAAACACGCTCTCCTTTTCTGGCGGCAGCGATGCCATTACCTACTCCTCCTCTCTTTCGCACCTGAAGCACGAAGGGGTGTTGCCCTTCACGGATTACGAGAATATTTCGGCGCGGCTGAATACCGATGTGAAGCTCAGCGACAAGTTCAGGACAGGTGCCAACTTTACGTTTATCAACTCGGGAGGCAAGCGTTACAACGCCGACCGTTTTAACGAAAGCCTGAGTTACTGGTCGCCCCGCTGGGATGTGACTGATTTCAGGAAGCCCGATGGCACCATGAAAACCTACGGCAACAACAACCCGGTGTATGGCGCCGCTACCAATCAGTTAGAAGATGACGTGAACAGGTTTATCGGCGGCCTGAGCTTTGGCTACACCCCCTTAAGCTGGCTGGACCTTAACTACCGCGTTGGCTTAGACACGTATAACGATGCACGCACCGCCACCGCACCCGGACCAAGGGGTTTTGCCGATGAGCGGGTGTATGAAGACAATGGCCAGGGGTTCATTAATGAGTACACGTCCAAATTCAGGGCGATCAACTCCACTTTTATTGCCACTGCCACGTTACCCCTCGGCACTGACTTTAACAGTACCTTCCGGCTGGGCCATGATCTATACGACCGGAAAGTAGAGAGTTTCGGCGCTGAAGGAAGCGAGTTAGCCGTGTTTGATTATTTTGACCTCAGAAATGCCCGCTTCTTATCGGCGGTGCAACAGAAGGAAGAGTACCGTTTGATGGGTTTTTTCGGGGAGGCCTCCATCGATTACAAAGATTTCCTCTTCCTGACCCTGACCGGACGTAACGACATTACCTCTACCCTCCGAAAACCAAATAACTCCTTCTTCTACCCTTCCGCAAGCCTTAGCTACGTGTTCTCCGAGCACCTGGACCTGCCCGATTTTATCAACCAAAGCAAGCTCCGGCTATCGTATGCCCAGATCGGTAAAGATGCGTTGCCTTACGCCACCTCCTCGGGTTACTCCACATACGGCGGCTTCCCGACAGGCTTTACCGGCTTTACCAGGTCGGCTCTGCTGGGCAACAAAGACCTGCGGCCCGAGTTCACAAACACTTATGAGGCCGGCCTCGAAATGGCTTTCCTGGATAACCGCATAGGGTTCGACTTCACGTACTACTACTCGCTGAGCAAAGACCAGATCCTGAACATCAACGTAGCCTCTACCACAGGTTTTGTGCGGGCAGCCGTAAACTCCGGTGAAATGCGAAACAAAGGTGTGGAGGTGGTACTGAACGCCAACCCTATCAGAACCAGCGACTTCAACTGGACCTCGAAGCTGGTGTTCTCGGCGAACCGCAACAAGATCCTGAGTATCCGCGAAGGACTGGAAGAAATCGCCTACGCTTCGCAGTTCGGTTACGTGGGTTCTACGGTTACCCTGAAACTGATACCCGGCCAGCCTTACGGCAATATCTACGGCTCACACTACCAGCGCTACTACGGCCCCGGTGAGGAGGAGGACCCTCTGTTCCTGGATACATCCAGGCCGATTGTGATCGGGGCCAATGGCTTTCCAAAGCGGGCTCCCCTCTCCAGCCAGAAAATACTGGGCAACTCGCAACCCGATTGGATTGCCGGTTTTACCAACACTTTTTCTTATAAAAACCTGAGCCTGACCGGCCTGATAGACACGCGCCAGGGCCAGGACAAGTATAACCAGATGGGCAATTTCTTTGCTGCGTTCGGTATTGCCAAGTACACCGAAAACCGCGACCAGACCATTGTCTTTGACGGCGTGCTGGAAGACGGCACCCCCAACACCAAAGCGGTTTACCTGGGCCAGGGCATCGGGCCAGATGGCGTAAATTACGGAAACGGGTATTATCGGAACGTCTACCGGGGCGTGTCAGAGAACTTTGTGGAGGATGCCTCCTGGGTGCGCTTGCGTTCACTTACCCTAAGCTATACTTTGCCGAGCCAGTGGTTCGAGAAGATATTTGTGCGAAACGCCGCTGTTTCACTTACGGGCAACAACCTGTGGCTCTCTACCGATTATTCCGGCTTCGACCCTGAGAACAGCTCCACACCCGCCGGCAGCAACGTAGATGCTTTCGCCGGATTCACATACCCGGCTGTCAGAAGCTATCTGTTCACACTTAATGTAGGATTTTAACCAGACAAGGCATGAAAAAGATATTCAAATACACATTCGCCATTCTGATGCTGACAGGGGCCATGCTCAGTTTGCAAAGCTGCGAGGATTATTTTGACCTGGATGAGAACCCGAACCTGGTGAACAACCCTCCCTTAAACACGCTCCTCTCCACCACCACCCAGAAAACCGGGCTCAACAGCCAGCGGGTGGGCAGCATTACCTCCTTCTTTGTGCAGTACCTGGCGGGCCCAACCGCTGGCGGGTCTACGGATACGTACCAGGTAACGGACTATTCCTCTACCTGGGATGCGCTTTACCTGGCCATGGCCGACATTTACGACATGAAGCAAATGGCCATGGAGGCGGGCGCCACCGATTATGTGGGCGTGGCAGACGTGATGATGGCCTACCACCTTACGCTGGTGTCGGATATGTGGGGCGCTGCGCCGTATAAGCAGGCTTTCGTTAGCACCACCCTCACCCCGGGCTTCGACTCGGCTGAGGAACTGTACAGCACTTCGCTCAACCTGCTCGACGAAGGCATTGCCGAACTATCCAAAGCTGACTCCAAAGTGATTCTGAGCCCGACGAATGATCTTATTCACAACGGCAGCAAGGAAAACTGGATTAAAACGGCCTATGCCCTAAAAGCCAGGCTCCTGAACAAGGTGAGCGAAACTTCCAGTTACGATCCGCAGGCAGTCTTGAGCGCTGTAGAGAACTCCTACACCTCCAACGCTGACAATGCTGACATGGGTGTTTTCGCCACCCGCAACCCCTGGGCCGCCATAGCGCTGAACAACGAGAACCTGGTATTGGGCGGATGGCTTTCAGAACAACTGGTGCAGCACCTGAATGGCGTTACCTACGGCGTGGTAGATCCGAGGCTTGCTAAGATAACCGACCCTACCATTAATGGCGATTTTGTGGGCACACCGAACGGAACGGGTAATGTTGGCTCCGCCAGCAGTACCATACACGATGAAGTATACATTTCCCGCAACTCACCGCTCACCTCCGACGAGGCGCCCCTGCTCATCGTTTCGTATCCCGAGGTGAAAATGATAGAGGCCGAAGCTGCCCTGCGTGCTGGCCAGCGCGACAGGGCCTACGCTGCTTACCTGGAGGGTATCCGGGCAAGCATGCGCCTGTTTGAAGTAGATGCCGCCGCTGCCAACGCGTATATTGCTTCCCCTGCCGTGGCGGTTGGGCCCGCTGCCCTTTCGCTCGACCATATCTTTAAGGAGAAGTACGTGATCACGTATCTGAACCCCGAGGCCTGGGTAGATGCCCGGCGCTACAATTACCAGTACGCCAACTTCACCCTGCCCGAGGGTGCAGCTCTCAACACGTTCATCAGAAGAGTGGCCTACCCACAGGGAGAAACCTCCAAGAACCCCAACACGCCGGAGAGTCCCGTTCTTTCGGATCCGCTCTGGTGGGATAAATAAAAGCTGCTAAAGACTGTTCTATACCTTAAAGCAGCGAGCCAGCCCATTAAAGGGTTGGCTCGCTGCTTTTTCTAGCCTATAGCAAACAGGCTTTTTTCTTGAAAAACATCATTCATACTCTAATCTGAACCGCTCCAGGTCGGGAAGGTATTTCTTTTTGCGTTTTCGCTCATACTGGTAAACGGCTTTGCCCAGATTCTTCATAAACGGAAAGCCTACTTCGTCATAGGCATACTTCCCATCGTTCAGAATGTCGTTCTCATTCACATAGATCACCGCCGTTAGCAAAAACTCCACTTCATGCTCCAGGTCAACCACGTAGGCATTGTCGATCATGAAGCCGTAGGCATCCCCTATTTTGTTAAAGATGCGGATGTTGCCCGGGATTCGGTGCTTGTCCTGCCCGTACAGCAGGAACTTCACGTAGCTGTCCGGGTATTCCGCTTCATCATACTTCGGGTAACTACTTTCGCGCGGCAGCATCGACATGTATTTGTACAGGAAATCATAATCGTCGGGTTTCAGGTTAAAGCGCTGCGCAGCCGGCACTGCCTCCGGGAAAAGGATACTTTTCAGCACACCCTGCAGCACCTCCACAGAGATGTAGTTTTTGGCCGAAAAATCCATGGGCCGGTTCACCAATGTATCGTCCTGCATGTAGCCTTTGCCCAGGTAAACTTCCTTTAAAGGGCTGGGGTTAGGGCTGGCGTTGAACAACATTGGTTGCCGGTACAGCACCTGATCGCCTTTGTAAAAGGTAAAAGGATTGGTATGGCTGTTCTCGTCCGGGGTCAGGAAAATGGACAGCCTGTGCGAGAGGCGCACATCCGTAAAGCCTTTCTCGTGCAGCCCTTCGTTCAGGCGCTGCTGGCCCAGAAACTCATACAGGCGGTTATAGGCGTCGTTGTCGCTTACGAGCAGCACTTTCTTGATATAATGCGCCAGGGAAGGCAGGCCATTCTCTGAGCTGCTGTCGGTGCTGACCGCCGATTGGCCGGCATAGGCGCTGTCGATGCGCAGGGCAGTGTACTTATCCACGCCCTCCAGGTTCAGCGCATTCAATTTCTCCAGCGCCAGGGCGGCGGCGGGTAACTTTACTGTGCTGGCCGGGTAAAAATACTCATTTGGGTTCAGGCGATAGCTGTAGGAGGTAAAGTGGGGCTCGTTCTGCGCATCGCGGTCTATCTGGGTATAGAGTACCTGCACACGGTATTTTTCGGGCTGCCCCAGAATCTGCTGAAACTGCTCCGGGTGCTTTTTCATGATCTTCTCAACCATCGTAGTCTTTTGTTTTGCAGTTGCCGCACAGGACGCCAGCACTATGGAAAACAGGCCATAAAGTATGAACCTGGCAATAAGCGGCCGGCGCCTCTGAAAATAACTTAAATCTCGGATCATATACACAGGTTTGCTTCAACAGGAAGATACAAACCTTTTTTAATATCTGCCAGCTTGTTGCAGGGCTTTGGCTAAAAGTACAAACAAGCTGCGTTAATTTCGTAAACTACAGTTTTGGGGCTACTTTCAGGTTTAAGCACGGAGCATGTTTTTGATGCGGCGACATCTGAAACCCCGGCTATCCTACTTTAAGGCGGCCAGAAATTCAGTTTTCGCTTTGCAGAGGCGATAATTCACGGGTTTTATCTTACGTTAGTGCTTAAACTTGGCTCCATGCGAAAATTTAATACGATTGTCTTTCTCCTGTTGGCATTGACTCCCTTTAGGTGCCAGCAGAAAACCTCCATCCAGAAACCTCTCCCGTACATGGCCAGACTACCGTATCAACAGCACCATGCCTACAAAGAACAGGCTTTGCAAAACCGCCGTTTCAAGCACCACGACATCGTGCCGTTGCTGGAGCAACTCAGGCAAAACCCACTGTTCGAGGTGCAGGTCGTGGGCAAATCTGTGGAACAGCGCGATATTTACCTGGTAAAGGCAGGGACCGGCAAAACGAAGGTGATGCTTTGGTCGCAAATGCACGGCGATGAGTCGACTGCCACGATGGCCCTGTTCGACCTCTTTAACTTTTTGCAGCAAAGCGACAGTCTGGATGCAGTGCGGCAGCAGATCCTGCAGCAGCTCACCCTCTACATCGTGCCCATGCTGAACCCGGATGGAGCGGAGCAGTTCATGCGCCGCAATGCCCTGCAGCTGGACCTGAACCGGGATGCGCTGCGGCTGCAGAGTCCGGAGGCGGAGCTGCTCAAAAGCCTGCGCGACAGCCTGAACCCGGCGTTTGGCTTCAACCTGCATGATCAAAGCATCCATTACACCGTGGGCAACACGGCAAAACCAGCCACCATCTCGTTCCTGGCCCCGGCCTACGATTACGCCCAGACGGTGAACCCTGTGCGGGCCCGCGCCATGCGCACCATTGTGGGCATGAACGAGGCCCTGCAGCAGTTGATACCCGGGCAGGTGGCCAAGTACTCCGATGAGCACGAGCCCCGGGCTTTTGGTGACAACATCCAGAAATGGGGCACCAGCGTGATCCTGATCGAATCGGGGGGGTATGCCGGGGATCCGGAGAAACAGGAGATCCGGAAGCTTAATTTTGCGGCCATTGTTTCGGCGTTGCAACTCATCGCCAGCGGGGCTTACACGCAGTATACTTTAGAGGACTACTACACTATACCCGAAAATGAACGAAACCTGTTCGACCTGATCGTGCGGAACGCGCGTTACCCGCAGCAGGGCATTAACACACAGCTGGACGTGGGTATTATACGAAACGAGGAGGAGGCCGCTGCCGCCCCCTCCGGTTTTTACTACAACAGCACCGTGGAGGAGCTTGGCGACATGCGTGTTTTTTATGGCTACGAAGAAGTGGACGCAGAAGGCCTGACGCTGGTGCCCGGCAAAGTATACCCGCCTCCTTTCAATAACCTGGCGCAACTGGCAGCCGCCAACACCCGCGAACTGCTGGCCGGCGGCTATACCACCGTCCGGTTAAAGCAACTCCCCGACCCTGGCTTTAACCCACTGCAGCTGCCGCTGAATGTCACCTCCGTTACAGGCGATGTGAACCACGCCCTCGGCCTGGACCGAAAAGCGAACTTTGTGCTGCAGGATGCGCAAGGCAAGGTGCGCTACGCGATCGTGAATGGCTTTGTGTTTGACCTGCAGGCCGAAAAGCCGGCGCTTTTTCACGGGCTGGTGCTCTAAAAAGCAATAGCCGGATATATAGGAGGTTGATATTATTGGATCACTTTGTATCTTACGGTTTCAACCGGACCTAGCTAACCTATTCTACATGGTTTTAAATTATCTGTGGGCAGGATTCTTCCTGATCGCCTTTGCTATTGCCCTTTTCCAGCTTATCTTTTTCCAGGATTATGATATTTTTCAGAAGCTCGTAGCCAGCACCTTCGATAATGCCAAGCTTGGCTTCGAGATTTCGCTGGGACTGACCGGTGTGATGACACTCTGGCTGGGACTGATGAAAGTGGGAGAAAGAGGCGGCATCATTGCCGTGTTCGCCCGGTTGGTGGGGCCTTTCTTTCACCGCCTGTTCCCCGAGATCCCGAACAACCACCCTGTGTTCGGCTCCATCCTGATGAATTTCTCTGCCAACATGCTGGGCCTCGATAATGCCGCTACGCCTTTAGGCCTGAAGGCCATGAAAGAGATGCAGGCGCTTAATCCGCGCGAAGACACGGCTTCTAATGCGCAGATCATGTTCCTGGTGCTGAACACCTCTGGCCTTACCGTTATCCCGATCAGCGTGATGGTGTTCCGGGCACAGTTGGGGGCCGTTGACCCCTCCGATGTTTTCATCCCGATACTGCTGGCTACTTTTTTCTCCACTATTGTTGGCCTGATTGCCGTGGCGCTTTACCAGCGCATCAACCTGCTTCATCCCGTTATTCTGGCTTACCTGGGCACCCTGATGCTCCTGATCATCGGCCTGATCTATTATTTCAGCATCATCCCGCAGGAGCAGGTTAGTGTTATTTCCACGGTGGCCAGCAATGTTATCCTGTTCACTATCATCGTTTCTTTTATCGGCCTGGCACTTTACAGAAAGGTAAATGTGTACGAGGCGTTCATTGAGGGGGCAAAAGAGGGCTTTGCGGTGGCCATTACCATCATCCCCTACCTGGTGGCAATACTGGTCGCCATAGGGGTTTTCAGGACGTCCGGCGCACTCGACCTGCTGGTGGGGGGCATCGGGTACCTGGTAAGCTTGACCGGCGTAAACACGGACTTTGTACCTGCGCTGCCTGTCGCGTTTATGAAGCCGCTCAGTGGCAGCGGTGCCAGGGGCATGATGGTGGAAGCCCTAAACACCTATGGCGTAGACTCGTTCGTTGGCCGCCTGGCCTCCACGATACAGGGCTCCACGGAAACCACATTTTACATTCTGGCCGTTTACTTTGGCTCTGTGGGTATCCGCAACACCCGCTACGCCCTGGTGTGCGGCTTAATTGCCGACCTGGCCGGTGTGATAGCAGCTATTTTAATTTCTTACCTTTTCTTTCACTAAGATACTGTAGGAAGGTCTGATTCTTAAAACGCGCAGCCTCCTGCTTTAAAAACAGGAGGCTGCGCGTTTTAAATGTTAATAGTTCTGATTTATTTTACCCAGTTCTTGCGTTCGGTGAAGTGATTACAGCCGAACATGGCGCCGGTTATCATCTCAAATTGCTTGGGCTTCATGTCTTTTTCCGGTCCTTCGTGCACCAGGGGTAATACATAGGACGGCTCCATAGCATGTTGCCCGGTCAGCTCGTCGCACACGCCAAAATCTTCGCTTTTTACTTGCACCTTACCCGGGTTCTGTTCCCAGTGATTGCAATGATTGCAGGTTGCTTCCATAGTTGTGTATTTTAGTTTTCGGATAGTAATCAGTTACTTAAATATACTCCCATCAGGCTGTTAAGGGTTGCACGATCGGGCTGCCCTTCAGCAATTTAGAATTATGCTAAACAAGTTTAAGGCCAACATTCAACACGATCATAATTTGTTGAAAATCCATATCACAGAAAGAAGAGAAAACAACCTAAGCCATCACTGCCTTCTCTTGTAAGTTATGTGGCTAAACGCTGACTGGCTCGATACCCGACCAATGTATTTATGTAAATCTTTTAGATAGGCTGAACCGTAATAATTGAAAATAGCGATATCAAACTTTATAAGGTAAAAAGGATGCGATCGCTTGATGTCTTATCTAAGAAGAAAAAAATGAAGAAACTGATGTACACGGGTCTTGTCGTTCTCGGAACGGCCGGCCTCTTCTCATGCGACAACAACGAGCATAGAGACGATGATGAACTGGACGACAATAAAAATGTTGTGGCACGCGATACCGTTGTGACTGAATATCAAGTTGAGGAAACCGTGGTGGAGTATGATACCACCAAAAGAACCAAAACAGTTGATCCGGATATAGAGGAAGAACATTAATCTTTAATTCCGAAGGCAAAAGCCTCGCATAAAGCATAAAGCCGGTTGACCCTCGTGTATAAGGTCAACCGGCTTTATGCTTTATGCTTCAACAGGAATTACTCGGCAAGTTCGCGATGCTGCCTTTTACGTGCGCACCTTATGGCCGGCCATGGCATAGTATAAAATAAAGAGGTAGCAGGGCACCATAAGCCAATACGCCTGCTGGGCACTAAAGGCATCCGTGAGGGCACCGTAGGCCAGCGGCAGCAACGCGCCCCCGGCAATGCCCATGATCAGTAACGAGGACCCGATCTTGGTAAAGCGCCCTAAGTCAGCAATGGCCAGTGGCCAGATGGCCGGCCACATCAGGGCATTGGCCAGGCCCAGCAAGGCAATGAACAGCACAGAGGTATACCCGCTGGTAAGTATGGCGGCAATGGCAAACAGCACACCCAATACCGCCGACACCTGCAGGGCTTTGTCCTGTTTGATGTATGTGGGTATGGCCACAATGCCGATCAGGTAGCCCACCAGCATTGCGCCTAAGGTAAACGAGAAAAAGAACTTAGCCTCCTCCAAAGTAAAGCCCTGCGCCACCCCATAGCTGATAATGGTATCGACTGACATCACTTCTACGCCAACATACAGAAACAAGGCCAGCACGCCCAGCAACAGGTGCGGAAACTGGGTGATCGATTTTTTACGGCTGTTAGCCGCCGCCACTGTTTCGTTTTCCTGATCTGTGTCAACCTCGGGTAAGGAGGATAGCAGCACCAGCACCGCGAGTATGATTAAGGCTACTGCCACCACAATATAAGGTGTGATCACGCGATGGGCAAGGGCATCCAGTTGCAAGGCCTGCTCCTGAAGGCTCATGGAGTCCAGTTTTTTGAGCAGCTCATCGGTATCCAGGAACACGATCGCGCCCAATGCGATGGGGGCCAGTATTCCACCCACCTTGTTACAGATACCCATGATACTGATGCGCTTGGCAGCGCTTTCTGAGGGCCCCAGGATGGTGATATAGGGATTAGAGGCTGTTTGCAGCAATGCCAGGCCGGTGCCCTGCACAAACAAGCCGATCAGGAAAATGCTGTACGTGCGCGTTAAGGCAGCAGGGATAAATATGAGTGCCCCTATAGCCATGATAGCCAGTCCGGCCGCCATCCCTTTCTTGAACCCTGTCGCCTTGAGCACCCACGACGACGGAATTGCCATCACCAGGTAGGAAATATAAAAGGCAAAAGCCACCAGGTACGACTCGAAATTAGTCAGCTGGCAGGCAATTTTCAGGTAAGGGATCAGGACGGAGTTTAACCAGGTGACGGAGCCGAAGATAAAGAACAAGGCGCCTATGATCAGGATGGGCCGCAGGTAAGAACCGCCGGTCTTCTGTGGCGTGTCTGTTCCGGTGGAAGCTACTTTTGTCATGCTGCAATTAAATTAAGATGGATGCTGCCTTGCTTAACCCATTCGTGCCTTCAGGTGGTGTTTCCGGTGCGCAACAGCGGTACAATATAAATTTAATCTTCTATACTTCCTGCTTTACTCGATGATTATTTCATCCACCATCAGCCAGGTTTTCTGCCCGGCAGAGGGATATTTTTCCGGACTGGGGCCGATGTTTTTGGCAATCACCCGTACATACCTTGCTTTAACGGGGGCAAAAGTGGCGGCAACCGGGTGCCTGACTATGCCCTCCGAACCAGCCGGGTTTGCATCCCCGATCATTTTAACGGTTGTAAAGTTCCTGCCATCCTCCGACACCGCGTAGGCCACCACGTTTGGCAGGAAAATTCGGTACCCGATGTGTTGCAGAAAAGAAGTGCTGAGCTTTGAGATCGTTTTCACCTGGCCCAGGTCTATTACGGCTTCCATATCCTTGCCATAAAAGCAGGACCACTGCCCGTCAGTCTGGTCCGTGGACCCTGTCTGGCCATCCACCAGTTTTTCTTTTGGGACATAGCTGCCGTGCGCAGGCGTACCAAGCGTAACAGGTCGTGCAAGGCCCTGGTGTGCGGTAAAGGTTTTAGAACTCACTTTGCCTGCCCGCCGGCCATCGGTAAAGGAGGCCGCCCTGATGGTGGCGGTTTTGCGAAGCGTAAAGGGTTTGGTATACAAAAGGGATGAAGTGGTGGGTTCGCTCCCATCCAGGGTATAGTATAACTTTACAGCAGCAGCATCTGTGGCAAAACGCACTTCCAACCTATCGCCGGGGCTGCTCAACTGCAGTTGCTGGCGCACATCGAACGCGCTTCTGGCATAGTTTATACCCAACGCATCGTAGCGTTTATACTGCTGTTGCATGCGGCTCTTAAAGCTTTCCCAGTCTTTTTTGCTGGCCGGGGTCCAGAGCACTTCTGCCAGTGCCGCCATACGGGGCATCACCATGTACTCCAGGTGCTTTTCGGTTGGGATATACTCGGTCCATACATTGGCCTGGGCACCCAGAATATACTTTTGCTCCTCTTTGGAAAGCTCTGCCGGGGTGGGGTTAAATGCATATACATTGGAAAGCGGACTGTAACCGTGTATAGCCGTGGGCTCCAATTCGCGTGCGCCCTGGTAATGGTCAAAATACAGGTGCGTGCCTGGCGCCATCACCACATAGTGCCGGGCTTTGGCCGCCGCAATGCCCCCTTTGGTACCGCGCCACGACATCACATAGGCGTTCGGCGCCAGTCCGCCCTCCAGTATCTCATCCCAGCCGATAATGGTTCTGCCCCTGGCGTTCACAAACTTTTCCATGCGCTGCACAAAGTAGCTTTGTAATTCATGTTCGTCTTTCAACCCTTCCGCCCTCATGCGCGCCTGGCACTTGGGGCACGCTTCCCAGCGCGTCTTCGGCGATTCATCACCCCCAATGTGGATGACCTTGCTCGGAAAAAGGGCCATTACCTCTGTCAGCACATCCTCCAGAAAAGTAAAGGTTTGCTCGTTTCCGGCACAGAATATATCCGAGAAAATACCCCACTTAGCAGCCACATGAAAGGGGCCGCCTGTGCAGGAAAGCTCCGGATAAGCCGCCAGTGCAGCCAGCGCATGACCCGGCATCTCGATTTCCGGCACCACGGTAATATAGCGCTCCTGGGCATACTTCACCACTTCCCGTATCTGGTCCTGTGTATAAAATCCACCGTGGCGTTCCTGCTTATACGTTTGGGGCAGGTCCCAGTAATGCCCGATCAGGGTGCTGTCGCGCCAGGCTCCAACGCTAGTCAGTTTCGGGTACTTCTTTATTTCGATACGCCAGCCCTGGTCGTCGGTCAGGTGCCAATGGAAGGTGTTCATCTTGTGCATGGCCAGGTAGTCGATGTACTGCTTCACGAATGCTACCGGGTAGAAATGGCGGGTCACGTCAAGGTGCATCCCCCTCCACCCATAGCGGGGCTTGTCTACTACCTCGAGGACCGGAATGGCAACGGTTGCTTCTGTTTTGCTGACAGGCAGCAACTGCCGGATCGTTTGTGTGCCCCAGAAAAGACCCGATGGCTGATTGGCAGCCAATGTGATACAGGCGGGGCTCACACGCAGGGTATAGCCTTCTGAGCCCAGCGTATCGGGGGCATGCTGGAGCGTGAGGTGAATCAGGTTGCTCGCGTTGCTCTTGGGCTCCTGCTGCACAATTTCAGGCAAGGTGCCTGTTACAAGCTGTATCTGGTGCGCCAGGCTCTGCCCGATCCGATTTAGCTCCTCGTTTTTAGCATCCACATAAATTTTTGTGTCCGCATTTAAAGTAAAGCTGCCCTTTTGGGAAATGAGCTGCGCCGGTTGTGGGATAAGCGAAATACCTGACTCGTTACCAGCCGGTTGTGCCAGTGCAGGAACTGCTGCGCACATGGCAGCCAGACAAAAGAAAAGGGTGATGATGCTGCAAGTGCTCTTCATGCTGGGTGTAAGGGTGAATAGAGGTATGTTCAAGTTGCTCTGTTAACGAAAGTAAGTAAGATAATAACGCATATTATACTTTACATAATAATCAAACTAAATGCATTTTTACACTTGCTGCCATGCCTTATCCCCTTTACCGCTGCGGGCAAGCCGGTGATAAGATCATGAGCAATATAACGCTGTACAGAAACGGGTTACAACGCGTGCCAGGGCAGCCATAAAGCTGAGCACCCAGATCTTAAAACTTCCACCGCACAAAGGCCTCCATGGCCTCATATTCTGCCAGGCCAAGCGCATCGTAATGCTGGGCTGTTTCACGGGTTCTCTCCTCGGCCCTGATCCAGAACTCCCGAGCATCATCGCCGGGGAAAACCGGCCTGTCCTTCTGCGACTGGTGCTTAAAGATAGCATGCCGCTTCCGCATCACCTCCTGGGGTGAGAGCGGCACGGCCATCTCGATCTCGTGCGTCTCAAACTCGTGCCAGGCGCCGCGGTACATCCAAAGCCAGCAGTCCTTGGCCCAGTCTTCCGTTTCCTGAAGCCTGCGCAGGGCCTCCTCCACTATTCTGAAGCAAACAATATGCGTGCCATGCGGGTCGGCGAAGTCGCCGGCGGCAAACACCTGCTGCGGCTTAACCTGGCGCAACAAGTCCATGGTAAGCTGCACATCGGTGTCGGTCACCGGCTTTTTAACCGTTTTGCCTGTCTCATAGAAAGGGAGTGCCATAAAATGGATGTGGTCATCGGACAAGCCGGCATAACGGGCACCGGCAAAAGCCTCACTTTTCCGGATGAAGGCCTTCACATCGCGTATCTCCTTTGTGTCTACCTGGTTGGGTTGTTTCTGCTCGATAAAGTCGCGCATATCGGAGTAGATTGCTTCCAGTTTCGCACTGTCCTCCCCGATACTCTGGTTAAAGTCAATGGCAAACTCCATGTAGCGCAGCACATCATCGTCCCAAACGGCTGTGTTGCCTGAGGTCTGGTAAGCTACATGCACCGCGTGCCCCTGGTCTACGAGGCGGATAAACGTGCCCCCCATCGAGATCACGTCATCGTCGGGGTGGGGCGAGAAGATCACGACGCGCTTCTGCGCCGGTTCCGCGCGCTCCGGACGGCGCGAATCATCGGCTCCGGGCTTGCCACCCGGCCAACCGGTAATGGTGCGCTGTAGCTTGTTAAAGATAGCAATGTTAATGTTGTAGGCTGGCCCTTTCTCTGTGGCCAGCTGTGCCATGCCATTGTTATTATAATCCTCCTCGGTCAGTTTCAGGATGGGCTTCTGCACTGTTTTGGAAAGCCAGATCACCGCTTTTTTGATCAGGGTATCCTCCCAAACGCAGTCTTTTACCAGCCAGGGGGTGTTAAAACGGGTCAGCTCGCAGGCAGCGTCCCTGTCCAGCACAAACTCAACGTTGTCGGAAAGCTGCAGGTAGCTGGCCGGCACATCGCTGGACATCTCCCCTTCCACTGCTTTTCTGATAATGGGTGCTTTTTTACCGCTCCAGGCCATCAGAATGATTTCACGGGCCTTGAAGATGGTGCCGATCCCCATGGTGATGGCTTTGCGCGGAACGTTCTCCTTGCCGCCAAAGTCGCGGGAGGCATCACGGCGGGTCAGGTCATCGAGGGTTACCAAGCGGGTACCCGAGTTTGGCGCAGAGCCCGGTTCGTTAAAACCGATGTGGCCTGTTCGACCAATACCCAGCAGCTGCAGATCCAGGCCTCCCAGCGCCTCGATCCTACGTTCGTACTCCAGGCAATACGCGTGAATTTCCTCTAAGGGCAGCGTGCCGTCCGGAATGTGCACGTTCTCCCGCTTGATGTCGACGTGGTCGAAGAGGTGCTCGTGCATAAACGTGACGTAGCTCTGAGCCGCCGTTGGCTGCATCGGGTAATACTCATCCAGGTTAAAGGTGATCACATTCCGGAAGCTGAGCCCCTCCTCGCGGTGCAGGCGCACCAGCTCGGCATACACCCTCACAGGCGTAGCGCCGGTGGCCAGACCAAGCACAGCCGTCTCTTTCAGCTGCTGCTTGCTCCTGATCAGGTTGGCGATGCGCTGCGCCACGTTAAGGGAGGCAACTTGCTGATCAGGATAAATGGTGACAGGAAGCTTCTCAAAACGCGTTTCTTCCAGAAGGTTTAATCGTGCCATGTGCGTGTATCAGCGTATGTTCCGAAGTATATAGGTCAGGTTAGGTATAATCTACTGGCATGCTTTTACCAGTTCAGGCGCTATTCCGTTTCATATAGGGCAGCCTCTCGCAGGTTCAGCAGTGTGGTGTCTGGTGTGATGCGCTTGGCCCTCAGAAAACGGTCCAGCTCATAGGCATCGTGGTTGGGGGCTTTCGGGTTCATGCTGTTGATGCGCACTTTTCCGGCGGAATGAATGAACTCCTGGTCACCGCCGATCCACATGCCCACATGCACTACCCGCTCCGGCTTTCCGTCCTGGGCAGGTGTTCCGAAAAACAGCAGATCGCCGGGTTTCATGTTCGCCCAGCCCTTCGAGGTGTCCACCAGCTCCCCGACGTGCACCTGCTGGGAGGCGTCGCGTGGCAGCACCAGGCCATTCATGAAGTAGATCGTTTTGGTAAAGCCACTGCAGTCTACGCCTTTCACAGAGGTTCCGCCCCAGAGGTAGGGCAAGCCCAGCAAGCCTTTGCCGGCCTGCACCAGGTTATCGCCGGTCGGTTGCCGGCTGGCAGCCCATACGCGGTAATCTGTCGCTTCGTTTGCGGCGATGTAGGCGCTGCGCCCATCCGGAAAGGCAACTTTGTAAAAGCCTTTCTCCTGCCCCTGCAGCAGCAGTACATCCCCGTAAACCAGATCAGAAACAGTGCTGCCTGCGGCGTCGGGGGCAGCGTAAGCAAAGCCGAAAGGATTCGTGTACAGCAGCTTTTCTCCTTTTTGCCAGGCGGAAAAATCGCTGTCCTGCATCAGCGTGATGCCTCCGTAATCAACCCAGGCCAGGTACTTATCCGGTGTTTGCACCAGGTACCAGCCCTCCTGTTTTTTCCATACTTTAACGGTTGTGCCCATGGTGGCCTGTGTGGCAAGTTCAGCCGAATGCTTTGGCTCTGAGCGTATGTTAGCCACCGAAACACTCACCACCGCATGGTGCTGCCCGTTCAGTTCAGCCTCCGGCAGCACGAGGATGCTATCCACAAAGGGAATGCCGGCGTCCTGTAAATCCGCCAGCAGCGCAGCTTTGGCTTCCGGCAGATTGGTCTCGCCACGCAGCACCTGATGAACAGGCTCCACGTTGAACAGGGCCACGCGTTTGTCAGGAGCGTATTGCTGGCGTGTTTGATCGATGTGCGTTTGCAGCAAGGCCGTGTCTGATGCTGGCGTAGTGCTTGTCTTGCCTGAAACGCAGGACATCATACTTACCAACAGCAGCACAAACAGGGAATTCTTCATCTTTTATCTGTAAAAGGAAAAGTCTGGTCTCTACTAGATACAACTTTACGCCGGTGAATAAGGTTCGCCAGGCGTTGCAGGTCAGCGGGTAAATGCAGGCTGTTCAGCACGATGCGGGTAATAGGTGCATCGGCCGGGGTGGGGTACCGGAAGCTGGAGAGCATCACCTTGTGCTTGAGCAGATAGGGACACAAGCCCTGGTCCGGGGAATGGAACACGGGATACTGCTCAAAACTTTGGAATGGTGCCGGTTGCTGCAGCTGCTGCTTAAAATCAGCAATGTTGGCAAGTAACCGCTCCCGGGCCCGGGCATACACTACTTTGCTTTGCAGCAGCGCATACAGGTAGGCGGGCACTGCCGGGGAGGCGCCGCCAAAGTATGGGCTTCGCCTTAACTGTGCAATGGTGTGCCCGTCAGAAAGTATGATGCCTGCCGGAATGCCCAGCGCTTTTCCAAGGGAGCCCAGCACGATCAGGCGCAGAGAAGCCGGAGCGAGCGCTTTTACCTGCCTGAAACAACCAGCCCCCTCCTCCCCCGTCACGCCAAATCCATGCGAATCATCGATAATGAGCGTGATCCCTTTGTCCTGGGGCAGGGCAGCAACCCAGTTGAAGGAGTAGTTGCGGGCCTGCAGCGGATCGAGCGAATTACATACGATTGTGACATGCTGTGCGGATAAAGTGCCCAGGTGCTGCAGCAGCTGACCCACCCACGCATCATAGTCCTGCTTTGCATCCGGGGCATCTGCAACGCTTCGCCATAAGGCAGGGTGCGCACCGGGGGCATACACAAAAGGGCCGGTATCATGCAGCGCCTGCACCACAATCTGACCCGCCAAATACCCGGACGACATGGTGAGCGCAGCCTCTGCCCCGGCCCAACCTGCCAAATACGCTTCTGCCTCGGCGTATATTTGCAGGCGCAGGTTAGAATGGCGTGAACTGGAATAGTTGGTGCCGTACCTCGCCATGCCCTCGATCAGGTTGGCCCTGAACTGTGGGTTATGCGGAATGCCTAAATAAGAGGTGCCACTGAAGTACAGGTACTCTTCCCCCTTCAGGTGGAGTGTACGCCCGGGCAGTTGGTCCGTATAGAGCAGGTCTGGCTTCAAGCTCAGGCAATCAGTGTGGCTCCTGTCCCGTTTACCGGGCTGAATTGAACCTTTCCGTAATCGATGGTGACACCGGTGGCAATGTCCTCACGCAGTAAGAGCGCCCCGTCCATGTCCACGTAATCCAGCAGGGGCAACAGTTGTGCAATGGCCGAAATACCGATGCTCGACTCCGTCATGCAGCCCACCATTACCTTCATACCCAGGCTTTTGGCCTCCGCCAGCATACGGCGCGCCGGGGTTAATCCGCCGCATTTCACGAGCTTTACATTTACCCCATGGAAGTGCCCGTGGCACTTGGCTACATCTGCCTCCGTAATGCAGCTTTCATCGGCTATCAGGGGCAACTCTGAGTTTTTGTATACTTCCCTCATGCCCTTGAGGTCGTCGGCGTGCATGGGTTGCTCTATAAACTCCACCCCCAGCGGCTTAAGCTGCCGCGCGTTTTCAATGGTTTCCGCCACGCCCCAGGCGCAGTTGGCATCTACCCTGAAAACGGCATCCGTGTGCTTGCGCAGCTCCCGCACGATGGCCACATCATCCGGTGTGCCGAGCTTTATCTTATAGAGCGGCCAGGGGGTTTCCTGCAGTTTTTTCACCATGTTCTCCAGCGTGTCGATGCCAATGGTATAATCGGTGAGTGGCATGTGCTCCGCCTCCAGGCCCCACATTTTATAGAGTGGCTGCCCGTTCATTTTACCGTACAGGTCGTTAGCGGCCAGGTCGAGGGCGCACAAGGCGAAGGGGTTGTCGGCAAGCAAAGGTTGCATCCTGGCCCAGAATGCCGCCGGATCAGTCAGTACTTCCGCTTCGATCCGTTCCCGTACCTGCTCCAGGGCCTGGGTCATACTTTCTATGGTGAAGCCATAGTAGGGGTTGCTGGTTGCCTCGCCGTAGCCTTTGTGCTGCCCGTGCTGGAGCTCCACAACCAACGTGGGCTGCACATCCCGTGAATCGTAAGAGATGGTGAAGGTATGTTTCAGGGGCAGATCGAATGAACGGATGGTCAGTTTCAACATAGTGGTTCGGATAAAACGTTTGCTCAGTATTTCTCGTGTACTTCTGTCATGATGCGCTCCATATCCTTACGAATATCAGCGGATGATGCACTAAAGTTATTGTTTAGAAAGCTGTACAGCAGCATTTTGCCGCTTTTGGTAAAAATATAGCCGCTCTGGTTGTGCACATGCGACAGGGTGCCGGACTTGCCGAACACAAAGGGCACCTCGGCTCTGTAGATGTTCCGGAATGTGCCGGGTCTGCCGCCGGCGGCCAGCAAGGGGAACAGCTTCTCACGGGGTCTTTCCTGCTGCAGCTTCAGCAGCAAGGCGATGATGGTTCGGGGTGTGAACATGTTTTTAGTTGACAAGCCGGAGCCGTCTACCCAAACCGGGGCGTCAGGCAGAGCGTTTAACTGCTGGCTTAGCACATGCCTGATGGCGCGCTCCACAGCCAGCGTGTCTGAAAGCATGCCGGAGCTCAGCACCATCAGCTGCTCTGCCAGCAGGTTGTCACTCACCTGCAACATGCGCTTAAAAACCGTATCAGCCGGAAGTCCATAAAGTACCGTCGCGTCTTTTGGCAGCGGCCGCTTCACCAGCTTCACAGGCCGATTGAGTGTGTCGGCCAGCAACTGCGCCGTTAACTCGGGTGAGGTGATAAATGGCACTTCCACCGAAAAATCTCCCTTCGCATACTTGGGGTAGTAGGTGAATTTGTTTTCCCGCCACGCACGCACGAATGCCTCCTGCTGTGGGTGAGCGGCTGTGTCTGTTTGCACGAATTGCCTGAAGTAGGCAGGCGTTATACTTATAGCTGAATCAACCCTGCCCACGAATTTCACGATATTCCCATGGATAGGGAAAATGCTCCGTTCCGGCTGGTAATAATAATTGTAATCATCCCAGCCCCAGTTCACGGCAAAGGGAGTGCTGACCAATGGCGCATCGAGGTAGTATAGTTTTTCAGGCCGGTTTTTCAGGAAGTCGTAGGCAATCGTGTTCTGCAGGTCCATGTGCGTGAAGGTTGGGTCGCCGGTGCCCCAGAAAAGCAGGGAGTCGCCGCGCACGGCATACTTCAGGGCCGGTATCGAATCGGGCAGCATGCTTTGGCTGGCATAAAAAGAGAACAGCTTGGTGTTGGAGGCCGGCACAAAGTACTTGTCGGCGTTGTGCGCCACCACCATTTGCCCCAACGCCGGATCGTAGAGCGCAAAGCCCACAAAACCCTGGCGCAAGCGCTCTACCTCCAGCACCTGCTGCCTGATCACCTCCGGACCATAATCCACTACCGCGCCAGGCTTGCTTTTGTGAGGCGTGCGGGCCGTGCCACAAGCCGATAGAATTAGCAGCGCAAGCATTGTGTACAGGCTTAAACGAAGTGCAGGGAACAGGATACGGCTATGGGTCATGGGGCTGGATCAGTGTGTGCGTTGGCTATGGTTTTTCCCCATACAGATACTTCTTGTAAAGGTTGTACAGGATGCGTTTATCGTTCTCAGTTAAAGTAGCGTCGACCTCTTTTTGTATGAAATGCCGTTTAAACGCCGTTATGGCGGCGGCCAGGTTGCGGGTGTCATACCCGATGATGCGCAGCGCCGCCTCCGGGTCGAAAGACGCTGGAACGGGATGCCGCGGCACCTGCACAAAGGAGATCACGCTGTCCTGCACCCCATTTTTCAAAATCGTGGAATCAGACAAAGGACTGGTTTTAGCCACCAGCACACTGTCCAGCGCATCCGCATCGTACCATAGGCCATAGCCTCTCTCCGCCAACCTCTTCCAGGGGAACGCAGCGTTCGGATCGTCTTTGCGGGTGGGGGCTATGTCGGAGTGGCCTATAAAATTGGCCGCGGGAATGCTATACTTCCCTTTCAGCAGCGCCAGCACTTCCAGCAAACTGCTTACCTGGGCATCGGTAAAAGGCACTTCCCCGTTGTTATCCAGCTCTATGCCGATAGAGGATGAATTGATATCCGTGTCGTTTCCCCACTTGCCTACCCCGGCATGCCAGGCGCGCAGGTAGTCGTTGAGCATGTGGTAGACGTTGCCGTCGCGCCCGATCACATAATGAGCACTTACACTGGTGGCTGGCGTGGTGAAGGTCTTGAGGGTCTGGGTCAAAGAGTCCTGGGCGGTGTGGTGAATGATCACAAAATTCGGCTTGCGCATGTTGAAGTTGGTAGCCCCCACCCGGTATTGGCCCTGCGGGTAAGCCGCCCCGGCGCTTAGCCGGGGCCATTCTGAAAGCGTGCGAGCGTATGCCCTTGCCTGCTTTTTATACTGCCTGTTGCTCGCGGCATACGGGTTAACGGCGCATGCAGTAATTGCAAGACCTGCCAATGCTATACTGCCGTAACGGAACAAGGCGTTTTTCATGCAGTTTGTTTTTTCTGATAAACCCTGCCTGCTTCCAGCTGGTGCGGGCCAGCAAATTTACAGGCAAAAGGCACGATTAGAGAAGAAACGGCTTTTATGCCGGAAAAGGTTTGGTTAGCTTCTGGTCCCGCTTTTCAGATCGCCTGTTTCCATCTTATCTGCTCTGCCTCTTCCAGGGAGTCCATCATCATTCCTCCTCCGGGTTTGCTGGTTGCCAGCAGCAGCAGAAAAGTAATGGCGCCGTTCACCACGATCAGTTCAAAGCCCATGGCATACCCAAACCAGTCCACTGAGTTAGCATCCAGGACATAGGTGAGGAGCGGTGACACCACGCAGATGTAGGGCACCAGTTTATCGGCCACCGCACGCTTGTTGGCCATACCAAAGGCAAACAAGCCCAGCAGCGGACCATAGGTATAGCCTGCCGCCCTGAAGATGGCGTTGACCACAGAGTCGTTGTTGATCACCCGGAACACGAGAATGACCAGGAGCATCAGCACCGAAAATGCAATGTGCACGATGTGGCGGGTACGGATCAGCTTGAGATCGTCGTGGTTTTGTTTTTTGGTGAACCCCAGAAAATCCACGCAGAAGGAGGTGGTTAAGGCGGTGAGGGCCGAATCGGTGGTGGCAAAGGTGGCGGCCGTCAGGCCCAGCATGAAGATAACCCCCGGCAGCAGGGCCAGGTGGTTCAGCGCTATTTCAGGGAACAGGTGATCGGGGGTTCGGAGGGCGGACACATCAATGCCCTTGGCGTTGGCGTACATGTACAGCAAGGCGCCTACGCTGAGGAAGAAGATGTTGATGGCCACGAAAACAGCTGTAAAAGTGAGCATGTTTTTCTGGGCCTCACCTATGTTCTTGCAGCTCAGGTTCTTCTGCATCAGGTCCTGGTCCAGGCCCGTCATGGCGATGGTCACAAATATACCCCCGAAAAAGTATTTCAGAAAATGGTTTTTGCTCCCCATAAAATCATCCCAGAAAAATATTTTGGAGTAGGAGCTTTCCTTCACTGCCTCAAAGGTCTGCATCAGGTTCATATTCAGGCTGCGGGAGATAAACCAGATGGAAAGCAGCACAGAGGAAAGCAGGAAAACGGTTTGAAGGGTATCGGTGATCACGATCGTTTTAAGCCCTCCTTTGTGCGTGTACACCCAGATCAGCACCAGGCAAATAGCCACTGTAACCCCAAAGGGCACGTTCCAGGCATCGAAAATAAATTTCTGCAGCACAATGGCCACCAGGTACAGCCGGAAGGCCGAACCGATGGTACGGGAGATCAGGAAGATCATAGAGCCGGTTTTGTAGCTCCAGTAGCCAAACCTTTTCTCGAGGTAAGTATAGATCGAGATCAGGTTCATGCGGTAGTACAGGGGCAGCAACACGAATGCGATCAGTACAAAGCCAACCGCATTGCCCAGCACAAACTGGAAATAACTGAAGCTGCTGTTGCTCACGGCCCCGGGCACAGAAATGAAGGTGACACCTGACAAAGCCGTGCCGATCATGCCAAAAGCCACGAAGTACCATTTCGAGTTGCGGTTGGCGATAAAGAAACTGGAGTTATCCGAAGCGCCTCTCGAAGTATAGTAGGAGATGCCAATGAGAACGGCAAAATAGCCTATCAAAAAAGACAGGAGAACGAATGGAGACATAAGCAGTGGTTTAACACAGGTTACTGCGCGGAACTTCCGTTCGGCAGTTACTTTTAGGGTATGAAGATATTAAAAACTTCCGACTGCTCACTGCTTACCGTCATATTTTTGCCGATCATTTACCTGGGCAGGTCCAGCACAAACTCCTTCCCCTCCGGCACTGTCAGCCTGTAGCCTTTTATCCAGGGGTTGTAGAGGCGCAGGGTCTTGTAGTTAGTGCCTTGCTGCAGGGCAAAAGCGGGCAGGTCGGGAATGGTGGACGTGACGGTGAGAGGGCGCGTGGGCAGCGGGTTATAGCCCAGTTCCTCGCTCAGCTCAAAGCCATACTTGGCCGGGTTGCCCAGCACCTCTTTCAAGGCCAGGATCCGGAACATGTACCGGGCTGTCTCATCGTTCAGGTACAGGTCGTAATAGGAGCTTACCCCCTGCCGCTCCAGGGCCCGGTCTATGCCGCCCATGCCACGGTTGTACGAGGCGGCAGCGTTTGTCCAGGAGTCGAAGCGTTGGTGAGCAGTTTTAAGGTACTGGATGGCGGCCAGTGTGGCTTTCTGCACATGAAAGCGTTCGTCCACCTCCTCGTTTACCAGCAGGCCATAGCCCCGGGCCGTGTCAGGCATCAGCTGCCAGAAACCTGCAGCCCCGGCCGGCGAGGTAACCTGCCCGAACAGGCTTTCGGCCAGCGCCAGGTAAACAAAATCTCTGGGGATGTTGTGGGCGGCCAATACCTTTTCCATTTCGGGTACATAGCGCTGCATGCGTTTAAGACCCAACAGTGTAGTGGCGTGCAGGTAGGAGTTTACAAGCAGTTCGCGGTCCAGGCGCTCGGCCACATCGGGCACATCGAGGGGCACGGGCTCACCGGCGAAAGTCATGGAAGTGGGTAAGGCCGGAGGCACAAATACCCGCCTGTTTACATTCGCGCTGTTGTCGTTGCGAGTTAATGCGGAATCGTGGTGCACCTGCTGCTGGCTGCAAAGCTGCAGGGCCACTAGCAGTATCGCCGATATCCATATGTATTTCCAGATTTGCTGTGCCATGCTATGCTCCTCCTTTGTTTTTAGTGCTCTACCTAGAATAACAGTTCGTTCCTTAATTTATTCTTTAAGGTAAGGAAAAAAGGGGAAGTTTAAAAGAGCAGAAGCGGCAACCCTTCTGGGAGTTGCCGCTTCTGCTCTAGCTTTTTTCGGGCAATTTACACCTTTTGCCCGCGCTGCTCCGCCTCCAGCCCTTCCAGAACCTCCAGGGCAGTACTGACATGCTCCAGGGGCTTCGACATGGAGTTAAAGATGTAGCGCACCGTTCCTTGCCTATCAATAATATAAGTGACGCGACCCGGCAGTATACCCAGCTTTTTAGGCACCCCGTACAACTTGCGAATACTTTTGCCCTTATCGCTCAATAACACGAACGGCAAATGGTACACGCGCTCAAACCGCTTGTGCGAATCAATGCTATCAGAGCTGATGCCCACCACTTCGGCGCCGTGCTCTTTAAAAACCTCATACTGGTCCCTGAACTCGCATGCTTGCTTGGTGCAACCGGGGGTTCGATCCTTCGGGTAAAAGTACAAGACCACGTTTTTTTCCTTCAACAGGTCATACAGGCGAAAGAATCCTCCGTCTTGTCTTTCTAATTCAAAGTCAGGAGCTTTATCGCCTACCTTCACTGTGCTGTCTTTCATACTGATACTTTCTTTTACCTCTTTATAACCAACCCTGGCTTAAAAAGTTCTATTTGCTCCCTGCGGAAAGAAGGGCTACAAAGATAAGCCGAACTTTCTCATAAGGCCAGGGTTTACCAGAATTTACAGATACATGCTGGCATTTGCTTATTACTTTGCACCAGAGCAAAGAAAAAGCCAATCAATAGCAAAGGAACCAGAATTTAAAGATATTTGCGCCTTTCCATACTCTATGCCCATTCTCAACGTCATCATCCCGGCTTACAACGAAGAAAATTCCATTGCCAAAGTGATACAGGCGATTCCTGCCGGCCTGGCACAGGATGTGATCGTGGTGAACAACAACTCTACTGACCGCACCGCCGAAAACGCAGCCGCAACCGGTGCAACCGTTTTGCATGAACCTACCCCTGGCTACGGCAACGCCTGCCTGAAAGGAATTGCCTATGCCGCCGCAAAACCCATAGCCGCGCGCCCTGAGATCATCGTTTTCCTGGATGGGGATTTTTCGGATTACCCCGAAGAGTTGCCTCTACTGGTACAGCCCATTTTGCTGGGTGAGGCGGATATGGTTATCGGATCACGGGCTCTGGGCACCCGGGAAAAGGGTGCCATGCTGCCGCAGCAGCTGTTCGGGAACTGGCTGGCCACTACTTTGCTCAGGTGGTTCTATGGCGCGCGGTTCACAGACCTGGGTCCCTTCCGGGCCATCAGGCTGCAAACGCTGCTGGCCCTTGATATGCGCGACAGAACCTATGGCTGGACCGTGGAGATGCAGGCCAAGGCCGCCCGAAAAAAAATATCGTATACCGAGGTTCCGGTAAATTACCGCCGCCGCATTGGCACATCCAAAGTATCGGGCACAGTAAAAGGCACGGTGATGGCGGGCTATAAGATAATTTTTACCATCTTTAGGTACCTTTAACCTCAACCCCGAAAATGGCCGGTATGCCGCGAAGCCAGACTGCAGTTTATACTTTGCTGGGTTTATCAGCGGCTGCTTACCTGGCCCTGGCCTATGCCATTCCCCGCACACAGTTTACACAGCTGCTCCTCCTTTATGCGTTTGTTTTCGGGGCCTATGTATACATCATCAACCAAAAGGTAAACCTGTGGCTGGGCGTGGCGGCAGCCATACTTTTCCGCCTCCTGTTCCTGCTGGCCATTCCCGCATTATCTGACGATTATTTCCGGTTTATTTGGGATGGGCGTCTGCTGGTGGCCGGACTCAACCCCTACCTCCACCTGCCCGCCTTTTACCTGACTGCCAAGGCGCCCCAAATTACGGGTATCACGGAGACGCTTTACCAACAGTTGAATTCGCAGCAGTATTACAGTGTGTACCCTCCGGTGGCGCAGGCGGTGTTCTGGCTATCGGCCAAGCTTTCGCCCCACAGCATGGCAGGCAGCGTGTGGGTGATGCGGCTAGTTGTTGTGCTGGCAGAGGCGGGCAGCATACTGCTGTTATGGCGCCTGCTCCGCAAGATGGCCCTTTCTGAAAAAGCGGTGTTGCTTTACGCCCTGAACCCGCTTGTCATTATTGAGTTAACGGGTAACCTGCACTTTGAGGCCCTGATGATTTTCTTCCTGCTGCTCATGCTGCATCAGCTCTTCTATCAGCGCTACTTGGTGTCAGGCATTGCCCTTGGCCTGGCGGTAGGCACCAAGTTGTTGCCACTCATGTTTCTGCCTTTCCTGTTACGGAAACTCAGCATCCGGGAGTTTTTGGTATTTAGCACCGCTGCTTTCTGTACTGTGCTGGCCGTTTTCTATCCGCTGGTTTCGGTGGAGGTACTGCAGCATGTGTTTCAAAGCATCGACCTGTACTTTCAGCGATTCGAGTTTAACGCCTGCGTGTATTACCTGCTGCGCTGGCTTGGTTTCCGGTTAACAGGCTACAACCAGATCGCGGTTTTGGGCCCCGCGCTCTCCCTGCTTACACTCGGTATTATTTTGGCCTTGGCTACCGTTAAAAAACTGGGTTCGGTCAGGCGCCTGGCGGGCTACATGGCTGCGGCGCTTACTGTGTTTTTTCTGTTGGCCACCACCGTGCACCCCTGGTACATCTGCACCCTGGTCGCGCTCACGGCTGTGAGCCATTTCCGTTTCGCTGTGGTATGGTCGGGTTTGGTGATGCTTACCTATGCCACCTATCGCTCCAGCAGTTACCAGGAAGACCTTTCGCTGGTTACTCTGGAATACGCAGTAGTTTTGCTGTGGCTACTGGTTGAGTTGTATTTATACCGGCAGCGCAGGCGTGTATCAAATTTAGAGGGCCGGTAAGCTTAACGGCCGCTACATTAAACTTGCCGCTGGCCCTCATGTCCCCACACCTACAATCAGAACTTCATACTTTATATTAATAATTCAATATTATTTGTTTATATTCATTCACCTACCAATGCTATCCTTTTACTTATTTTTTATACTATTTTAATGTTCTGCATAATCTTTTTACCCTTTTAGTAGTAAATGATTATGAATAACATCCAATTTTCTACAGTGTTTCACCACTGTAGAGGTACAGTTCGCAAACGGGGTTTGCTGGAGCCGTATCTGTTTGTGTGAGTGCCCCTTGTTACTCGTGTAAACCTTGCTTAATAAAACATCTATCAAAAATTTATTGTACTCCTATGAAAGTAAAAATTATTTACTCAATGCTACTTTGTGTAGCAACATTTTTTATGCAGTCTTGTTCGCCTGACGCGGAGGATGCGATGCCTTTAGGCAGTGCACGATCTGCTAATTTAGTTGACCCATGTGCCGATTGTGAATATGAAAACTTGTATAAAACAGTAAGCAACAATAACGAAGTAGTAGGAACAGTTGCTATTTGTCAGACAACTACAGAATTAAAAATTACATTAACAGTTTCGGGTAGCAGAGACAAAGCTTGGTTTCAACAAACCGGCTACGGAATTTACACTGAAGAGCCTACTGCCATAACTCCTTCTCCAGAGTATCTAACTTCTAAAGATTCACGCCATGATGGAAAGTTACGATCATATACCTACACGATACCTTTATCAGATTTAGGTGAATCAGGAGATCCAGGAGATGTAATTTACATAGCAGTATATGCTGTAGTGCCCGGACCTGATGGCGCAGGTGGTATGATCTGGGCTGGAAACTTAACTCCTCCAACTCAAAATCCAAACTCCCGCTATTTCTCTTATACTATTAAAGAATGTACCACACCTCCGCCTCCCTCAGAAAACTGTTTCTTCACTCAGGGCTACTGGTTCGCAAAACCAGATGGCAGTCAGTGGCCAGGCTCATATGCAACTGATGGAATTGAATTCGGAGGCAATGAGTATACTTATGCTGATGCCCGAGCAATATTTTTTGGAAAGAATAATAAAACAGGTAAAACTATTGCTAAACAGGCTTTTTTACAAGGTTTAGCACTTAAACTGAGTATTGCAGGCGGTGCTGATGCAGAAGGTCTAAGTGGTTCGTGTGAAGGCGTAACTGCTGCACTACGTGACATTGAAGCTTATTTCTCTGCAATAAAGACTAATGGCACAAACCCGATAACAATAAAAGTGACACCGGATAATATCAATACCTCAGCGTTCAACAAAACTTCATCTGGAGGAGTTACCCTCCAACGTTTAAATCAAGCAGCAGGACAAATTTCTGATTGCTTAAATCAAAACCACTGCGATAAGCTTACGTTGTAATAATAAAAACAAATATTGCCTGGATACCTGATAAAATATTCAAGTATCCAGGCAATATTTTATATCGTTTAGCTTAGTGATTAACCTCCCGCAGCGGCTCCATCAAAAAGTCATTCAGCGGTTTTACGGCCTTAAACCCTTCCAACACCACATCCGGAAACTCCTGGCTCAGCACCACGTTATCGGGCAGGGGCATGATGGCGTTCCAACTTTTGTGGCGCAGGTAGTCTATGGCGGGGTTTTCTTTGTCGTAGCCTTTGGGAGTGGTCTTCAGTTTCTCGCCTTGCAAACCTCCGAACCGCTTTTTGAAGGCTGGCGCTTCCACAATGCCGGTTAATTCGTGCAGGTTATAGTCGATTTCCTGGCGTACGGCTTTCAGGTAGTCTGCCGGGGGCATCCAGAGGCCGCCGGCCAGAAAGGATTTGTTGTTGGCGGCCAGGTGCAGGTAATAGCCCGGAAGTATGGATTTACGTCCCCCTTCTGCCAAATAGGCACCGAAGTGATCTTTGTAAGGCCTCTTGTCGTGCGAGAAGCGCACGTCGCGGTATATCCGGAACACCAGGTCTTTGCCCTGCTGCCCCTGCGCTGCCGGCTCAAACTGCTGCATCTGCAGCAGCAGTTCATCCAAAAAAACAAAAAAGTCTTTACGGGCGGTTTCATAGCGCTTTTTATTCTCCGCAAACCATTCCCGGGTGTTGTGCTCGACAAGTTCTTCCAGAAAAGCCAGTGTACTTTTTTCTATTGTTTTGGGCATCGTATCGCTTTTAAATAAATCAGATAATGGACTCCAGGCTTTCGTACTCCCAAGTGCCTGAAATGAAGGCCTAATCCTGATCAACCAGCCTAAACAGGAAGTTTGAATACAACTGCCCTGCACATAAGGTGCGAGTCAGGAACCCGTGCCATGCCGAAGTTACGGAAAAACCGTAAAACAGTATAGGCTATTCTTTTTTTGCCATGGTACACTTTTTACGCGTTCTTCTCATACTTTTACTCCCGGGTCTCTTATTTGCGCAGCAGCAAAATATCCCTTACCACGAAGGCAGGCTGATGCAGGCCATTCGGCAATACCAGAACCTGGTAGACGCCAACAACTGGCACTCCCTCCCCGCTGGCCTGCTCCTGCGCCCCAACGACACCAGCCGCTATGTATCTCCGCTACAGGAAAACCTGCTGCTCACCGGTGACCTGCCCCTGGACTCTGCCACCAGTACAGCCGTGTATACTTCAGCGCTTCAAAAGGCCGTGTCAAAGTTTCAGGCCCGGCATGGCCTGATCACGGATGGGGTACTGGGCCCAAATACCGTGGCAGCCCTGAATGTGCCGCTCTCGGAAAGGTTGCGGCAACTGCAGCAAAACCTGGCCCGCTTCGATACCACGCTGGCCACCGTATCGCAACCGTATGTGGTGATCAACCTGCCCGATTATACTTTGCAGGTAGTGGACAGCAACCGGACGGTGATGGAGATGCGCGTAATTGTGGGCAAACCTGATCTTGTGACCTATCCCCTTGTCAGCGAAGTAGACATGGTGGTGCTGCACCCTTATTGGTACCTGCCTACCTCCATTGCCGTAAACGAAATTGTGCCTTTGTTGCGCCGAAACCCTGGTTACCTTGCCAAAAAGAAAATGCGGCTGGAGAAGGATACGAACCTGGGATGGGTGCGCGTAAACCCCTGGCGCGTGAACTGGGATAACATCGATGAAACCAATTTTAACTACCGGATCGTGCAACTGTCGGGGCCGGACAATGAGCTGGGCCAGGTAAAATTCCCTTATCCTAACAAGCTGCCGCAGTACATGCACGACACACCAAACAAGGAACTGTTTAACTACCCTGACAGGGCCTTTAGCCATGGGTGCATCCGGCTGGAGAACCCGGTTGCCTTTGCGTATTATTTGCTAAACATAGGTTCGGGGTATGATGCAGAAAAAGTAGACAAGCTATGGCACAGGCAAAAGCCTAACCACTACATAAAAGTAAAAAACCCATTGCCCCTGTACATCATTTACCAAACCGCCTGGCCCGACGCACAAATGCAGGTGCAGTTCCGGGATGATGTGTATGGCTACGATAAAGCACCCAGCCAAACGGTAGAATAGCGCCAGGCAATTAATTCCTGGTATCCGGGAAAAATTCCCTGCTCATTTGATACATTGTATTCAGAAAAGCGCTTAACTGCCGGCCTCCTCCCAAAAATCGTCACCCAGATCCTCAATATAATCCACATCAGAGAGCTCGGGCAGTACGGTGTGCGTTAAATGCAGTTTCTCGATGTCGTGCAGGGTATCCGGGAAAACGTGTTCGGTGCTCCAGCGTTTGTGCAGGAACAGCTCCGGATGCCAGTAGTTCATGCCGAGCAGGTAATAGCCGCCGTCCAGGGCAGGGCCGATCACTACTTCCTTGCTTTCCAGTGCCGTAAAAGCCCTGCTGATGATCTCTGGGGTCAGTTGATGGCAGTCGCTGCCAATGATCACCACCGACGTGTAGCCGTCCTTAAAAGCCTGCTCAAAGGCTGCTGACATCTTCTCGCCCAGGTCGCCGGGGGGTTGCACAGCTTTCGCATACACACTGTCTGTCCAGAGGTCGTTACGCGCCACCCTATCGGAGTAGTACACCAGCTTGTCATGGGGCAGGTGCTGGGTGATTTGCCTGGTGTGCTTGAGCAGGTGCATGTAAATGGCCAGGGCTTCTTCGGGACCTACCGAGGAGGCCAGCCGGGTTTTTACCTTGCCCAACTCCGGGTTGCGCACAAAAAGCATGAGCAGCTGTTTCTTAGTCATATACTTTCTCTCCCTTTAATAGCCACATACCCCAGACACCCGAAAAGGCGTGTACTTTAGTTGTTAATTTTTTTCCCTGATAAACGGGCAAGCCCTGGTTCACCCACTCAAAAACACCCCCGTACAGGTTCCATACCTGCGTAAAACCTGCCTCTTGCAGCTGTTCCCCGATCTGCTCGCTGCGGTAGCCCACCGAGCAGTACAAAACGATGGGGGTATCCTTTGGCAGGTCCTTTAACTGGTTTACTTCAAAATGCTGGAAGCCGGCAAAGCGGGCACCCGCCAGGTGGCTCACCTCATACTCTTTACGGCTTCGGGTATCCAGCAGTACTGGTTGTGCACCCAAAGGGCGGCTGAGCAAATCCTTTAACGCTGTAACCCGGATCAGGGGCACGGTGTGTTCATAGAGCGCTCCCAGCAGCACATGATAGGCCTTAGCAGTAGGCTGCCCGCAGGCTTTCAGCAAAAAGACAGCGGTTACCAGAAAAACATAGGCTACCCTTTTAGGCAAACGCACGTCAGCCTTCCGCTTTTACGGTTTCGCCCCCACAGCTGGAACCGGCACCTGCCGTGCAGCCGTAGCAATGCTGGTTAAGTATGATCTGCCGGTTATCCAAGGCGGCCACCTCAAAGTCGCGGATGTGCTGGGGCATGTTCTGGGCCACCTTCAGCTCCAGCATCTGGTTAAAGTCGCAGTCGTAGAGGTAACCGTCCCAGCCAACCGAAACGGTGTTGCGGCACATCACACCGGCGGCGGCCACCGGGTTAAAGGCATCCACTAGTTTCTGCATGTAGCTGTCGTAATTGCCGCTCTCCACCAAATAATCCAGGTAGCGGCTCACAGGCAGGTTCGTGATGCAGAACAGGTTGTTAAACCCGATGCCATAGCCATTCTGGAGCCTGCGCTTGAACTCGGCCTCCAACGATTTTTGTCCGCTGGGCAAAAAAGCCCCCGAAGGGTTATACACCAGGTCCAATTGCAGGCCACTGTCCTGCTGGCCATACCCTACGGCATTGAGCATCTGAAGCGCCTTAATGGATTTCTCAAACACCCCCTCGCCGCGCTGTGCATCTGTGCGGGAGGCCTGAAAGTAAGGAAGCGAAGAGATGACATGCACCCCGTGCAGCTTAAAGAAATCGGGCAGGTCGTGGTACTTTTTGTTGGCCAATATGATCGTAAGGTTACAGCGCACGATCACTTGTCGGCCCAGCTGCGAGAGTTCCTCCACAAACCACCTGAAATCCGGGTTCATCTCGGGTGCACCGCCAGTCAGGTCGACGGTGTCGATGCCGGGGGAATGGCGCAGGGCATCCAGGCAAAGCTGCATGGTCTCGCGGGTCATGATCTCTTTCCGGTCCGGACCCGCGTCCACGTGGCAGTGGCGGCAGGTCTGGTTGCACATCTTGCCCACGTTTATCTGCAGGATAGTGGTACCGGTGGGCCGGAGCGGGAAAAGGGCGTGCTCCTGCAGTTTCCGGGCAAAAGCCGGAAACTGCTCGCCGTGCCTGGTGGGCTGCTGCAGCACATTCAGCTGAAACAGCGCATCAGACATGGCATGGTGCTGCCCTTGTAATGATTTGGTAGTAGAACCCATGCTTACATCGTCACTTTTTTGATCTTGTTCATCATTTGCACCCCGTGCACCAGGGCGGATCCTCCTTTTATGGCCGCCGCCACATGCACGGCCTCCATCATCTGGTTTTCATCGGCCCCCTTCTGCAGGCAGTCGGTGCTGTAAGCATCAATGCAATACGGGCACTGCACGGCATGCGCCACAGCCAGTGCGATCAACGATTTCTCACGCTCCGTCAGGGCGCCTTCTTTGAACACCTCGCCGTAATAATCAAAAAACTTGCGGCCCATTTCAGGCTGTAATTCTGATATGTCACCAAATTTGGCTAAATCTGCGGGGTTATAATAGGTATCTTCCATGTGATGTTTTCTTAATGATTTATAAATAGGGTAAAGGCCACAGCTTTTGCGGTCGTCAGGTTTTGTGCCCCACATGTGTTGCGCGTACGGCACAAAGATAAAATTCAGGAAATCAGGAGATGGGAGGAGCCCGTAACTGATGGCTCTTGCAAAGTGCCCCAAAACAGACTGACAGCGTAAAAGCAGCGGGTTTTGGTTTAGGCACGCACCAGGCCAGCAGGGCGACAAGAGCTATCCGGACACGGTGTGTTACTGCTAGCTGCGCCAGCAACAGTGGCACGTCGGCGCTGCTGTCTACATCTGATCTTAAAGGCAAAACGCCTTCGCTGTGCAGGTGGGCATGGTGCATGGCGGCATACCCTTTCAGGTCTTCCAGCACCCTGTTGCTCTGCCAGTGTAGAGCGGCAAAGGCTTCCGGATTAAAGCTGCTCACGTGCATGCCGATCAGGTAAGCGCCTCCGTCGGTGGCGGGACCTGCCACCATCGCGCCGGATTGTTGCAGCAACGCCTGCGCATTCGCTAGGTCGGCCACGGTCAGGCCGGGGCAATCGCTGCCAATGCAGATCACGCGTTGGTAACCGAGTGCAAATGCGCACAGAAAAGCATTTGCTATACGCGCGCCAAACGTACGGCCTGCCTGTTGTTCCGAGGAATGGTGAACAACGTGCAGGCCGGTTTTTTGCGCAATAGCGTGCGCGCGCTTTAAAAAGAGTTTCGCAATTTTCTTATCCCTGGCTGTGCGTACTTCTGCCGTGAAGGTTTTAGATTTCACTTCTTCTGCGGGCCGGTGGGCAAACAAAAGTATGGCGGTATCGGATGGTTTCGTACGCAAGGCAGGTGATCTTATCCTTTTAACCTGTAAAAGCGTGTTTTGTTACATTTTTCAGGGTGCCAGGTCTTACCCAATACACTTTTAAAGTCGGTTTAAAAACAAAGCAATGATCAGGAATTAACCTCACCCATCACATACATTTCTTCCAGGGTAGGGTTTACGCTTCCGCCTACAGGTTCCAGGGTAATGGCAAAGGCCTGTGCCGATCCGATCTCCTTCATCTGCTGCATAATGGCTTCCCTGCCCCCTCCCATCGCAATCATGCCTGCGTCCACGGGCTTACCCTGATCCAGGGCCCAGAGCTGGTATTGTTTTCCGGAAGGTGGCGCTGGCAGTTTGAGCACATCCAGGTATACTTGCTGGCGCTCAGGGTTCCAGTAAACCATTACGTTGGCATCGGGGTGCGCCTGCACGCCCTGCAGTTTCACAGACCTGAAGCTGCCGTCGCGCATAATAGCGAGCAGTTGCTGCTGCTCTTCCATTTTATAGGAAACTGTGTTATAGTTCTGCGCCAGGGTTTGTTCGGAGGCCAGGGCAACGGCCAGTCTGCCTTCGGCCGCTTTCCAGTTCTGGTAAAACCGGAAACTCATAAAGCCAGACAACAGGAACAGCACGATGCTGGCTGCGAACATCCATTTGTAAGGGCTGCTCTCCTTCTCGTAATCCGTGTACATGGGGCGCACCGGGGTTTCTTCCCGGGGTGCGCTCTCTGCTTCCACTTGTTGCATGATGCGGTCTTTCAGGGCAGGCCGCGGCTGCACGGCATGCAGCTGGGCGTAGCGTTCCAGAGTGGTGCATACCTCCTGCAACGCGGTCCGGACTTCTGGTGCACTGTCTGCCCTTTGCTCTACCTCCTGACGCTCCTGGTCAGTCAGTGCGCCAGCAGCGTACAGCTCAAGTATTCCGGATGCTATGTATTCTTCGTTATTCACGCCCTTTAAAAAATTTACCTAACGTTTTAATTGCACTTCTAGCCCTGGTTTTTACAGTCCCCAACGGAATGTTATACTCTTCGGCTATTTCACTTTGGGTCATTCCCTCAAAGTACATCAGATCAATGATCAACTTTTGGTCAGGGTGCAGGTGCTCGGTAATTTCCCTTACGCCTATATGGTCTGGCTTAAAGCTATCCACCCCGGAGTCCGCTCCCAACGCGTTGTCTATGTCGTCTGTCCTCTGACTTACGCGGTGCTGCTTCGAGCGGATTTTATCGATAGATAAATTTCTGCATATATTTATCATCCAGGTAAAAAGTCGCCCTTTAGAAGCATCGTAGCTATGAAAAGAGTTCCAGATCTTCAGGAAGGCTTCCTGCATCACATCCTCTGCGGTCTCCTCCACCTTTACTACCTGCAAAATAACACCGTAGAGGGTGGCGCTGTACATATCGTACAACCGCGACATGGCTGCTGTGTCCCGCGCCTGTAGCCGGGCAACCAACTCCTCTTCTGAAATGGTATGTTGTGTATCGTTATGCAAAGTGAATGTTTGTTAACAGTTGCTGCAAGCATACAATAAAAGCTGCTGCTGGCAATGTGGTCAAATATAGATATTTTTTATATAACACGCTTCTCTAACTTTGGCTTACGAAAATTGTTTTAAAAAGAAGGTGCCATTCTGACGCTTTGGTCCTCAGCCGCCTTGGCTTAGGATGCGTATAGTTAACATGCATGAAACCGAAACTATGTCTATCAAAACTATAAACCCCGCCACCGGAGAAGTAATCAAGTCGTTTAAGCCGGACAGTCCGGATCAGGTAAGCCAAAAAATTGATGCCGCCCAGCAAGCTTTTCTAAGCTGGAGAGAAACAAGCTTTGAGGTTCGCGCCCGCCACATGAACAGGCAGGCGGACATACTGGAGCAGGAGGCCGAAAAGTATGGCCGCATCATTTCACTGGAAATGGGCAAGCCCCTGAAAGACGCCATCGCCGAGGTAAAAAAGTGTGCCACGGCCTGCCGGTACTACGCTGAAAACGCAGCCGAATTTATGCAGGACGAGGCGATAGAAACAGCCGCCTCTAAAAGCATCATTTCCTACGAGCCCCTGGGCGTGGTACTCGCTATTATGCCCTGGAACTTCCCATTCTGGCAGGCCTACCGTTTCCTGGCTCCTGCCCTGATGGCTGGTAACGTCGGGGTTTTGAAGCATGCCTCCAACGTGCCCCAGTGCGCATTAGCCATCGAGGAGATCGTGCTGAAGGCAGGCTTCCCGGAACATACTTTCCAGACACTGCTCATCGGCTCTGACCAGGTTGACGCCGTTATAGCACACCCGCATGTGAAAGCCGTTACCCTGACGGGTAGTGAGGCCGCCGGTGCCAAGGTAGCCGGAAAAGCAGGGAAAGAGATCAAGAAAACCGTGTTGGAACTGGGCGGGAGCGATGCCTTTATCGTGCTGGAGGATGCCGACCTGGAGCAGGCGGCGCAGGTGGCAGTAAAATCCAGGATGGTGAATAGCGGGCAAAGCTGCATCGCGGCCAAGCGCTTTATTGTGGTAGAGGGTGTGGCAGAAGCCTTTGTTGCCAAAATGAAGGCGCTGATGACGGATTTAAAAACCGGTGACCCGCTGCACGAGGATGTGGACTACGGCCCCCTGGCAAGGGTGGACCTGGCCGAGGAATTGGAGAAACAGGTGAAAGCCTCTGTTGAGAAAGGCGCTGAGATTGTGCTGGATGGCGGCCGCGAAGGAAAAGACAGCGCCTATTTTAAACCGATGATCCTGAAGAACGTGAAACCCGGCATGCCCGCCTACTACGAGGAAATGTTCGGGCCCGTTGCTGCCATTATGATCGTGAAAGATGAGGCAGCGGCCATTGCTGTTGCCAACGATTCCCGTTTCGGACTGGGTGGCGCCGTTTGGACGCAGGACAAGGAACGCGGCCTGCGGGTGGCACGCCAAATAGAAACCGGGGCCATGTTCGTAAACGCCCTGGTAGCCTCCTCGCCCGAAATGCCCTTTGGCGGCATCAAGAAATCCGGCTACGGAAGAGAGCTTTCATACCTGGGCATCCGCGAGTTTGTGAACCAGAAAAGTATTTGGGTGGCGTAAGAGGAAAGCTTATACTTGCTGGTAAGAGCCTGGAGTTGCTTTTTGCTTTTTCAAATTTTACTTATAAACTCGTCTCAAAAAGGCAGGAATGGTTTTGTTTTTTGAGACGGCAATTTGAGAATTTGATGTCTGCGCCTGAGGCTTTCTGAGCAAGGTTTCAGAAAATGCTTTAGTTGGTATTTTTCATCTCAAAAAACGGCCGTTTTGTGAGATGGAATAGGCAGCTCCTACTATAAAAAAAGCCCCCGGCTGATCCCATGGGTTGAGGGTAAGATTTCAAGCGCGAAGCGGCTGCGAGCGAAAGCCAAAGCCAGCCAGGAGAAGAACGCCCGTGAGGGTGGGCGCCTGGACGTGGGGCAGCTGACCCGCAGGCGAGCAATAACCAGGGATGTGGGTTTGGTTTTTGGCCTTAGCCCCGCAGGGATAAAAACAACTTCAAAAACAAAACAGCAACAGACGTGAGGAGTACCGCAGGCTGGCAAGCGGAGGCAAAAGCAAGGCCGAGCGTGAGCGAGCTTGTACAGCCTTGCTTTTGCCGCAGCGCAGTCTGGCCGAGGACACGGACGAACACCGCTTCTCCTGCCTTAGACTCTTGCTGTGGTAGTTGCTTTTGCTATGAAAATGGAAGAGCGGAAAAGCACAAACCCATCCTATTAGAATGGGCTTGTGTAATTTATGCGCGTACAAGTCTTATGATATAAAAGTCACAAAAGCTTGTCACCATCTTTACCACAAGTTCCCTCAACGCTCAAACTTGCGGCATGGAGGGGATAAAAGCTAAAAGATTTTACCCATGGAAGGATTTTCTATATCCCAGATTTCAATCACTTTTTTTGCTTGTTTAGTTATGAATATCCATTCAGGATCTACTAAAATTTCTTCATCAGATTTACCATTTTTATCATATTTATCTAATAAATGATGCAGGCCAAGCAATTCTTTGTACAAACTTTTGCTTAATACTTCCAGTTTATAATAATCATCTTCTAAAAAGTTACAAAAGTCGAAGCTATCGTAAAGCATACTAGTGTCTTCTAAGAATGATGCTGCCCTATTCTTGTCTTTCCCCAACCAAGCTTTTCTTTGGCGTTCAATATCTGAAATAGCTTTTATTGAGTCATAAATATTCTTTCCCCAAATATCATCCATCATTATTTAAACTTAAATTTATCTACTGGTATATGTGACTCCGGTGAATCCGAGGGCACTTGTTTTTTATTAACATCTACTGTTTTTCCATTTACTACTTGTTTAACATAAGGCTTCTGCTGTGCTGGGTTAGGGCTATTTGGATTCCCTCTCTGCACTCTAACATTATCCCCCCCTTTGCTATTAGGTTTTGTGAACATCGTTCCTTCTTTATTTTTTGTAGTTTTCATTTCATAGGTACTTGGCACCTGTTTTGTAACAGTTGCACCTGCATCCCCTGCTGGCCCTATTTGTTTTACTACATCTACACCAGCCTTTTTAACACCTGCTGTTCTAGCTAATAAACCTGCTGGCCCTGAACTTGGCCCTGCTGCTGCAACAGTCAATGCACTAAATAGTACGGCTTTTCCTACTTCTCCGTCACCAAGCTCAACTACATTAGCTTGTCTTCCGTTCTCGCCATAGGTAAAGTTAACTACCTTCACGGAAATATCATCGCTGAACTGTGAGCCAATTGCTGTACCCAGTGTTACTAAGCTAGATACCATATTGTCCCTAAAATCCCAGTAGACATTCTCAATCGTAGTCCCCAAGCCTCCCGAGCCGTCTCCGGGTCCACTAGGCCACATGCCGTCAGGGTCAATAAAGCGTATAGGGTTATTGAAAGCATAATTATACAGGCTCCATCTTCTTCCTTGCTCTCCAAGCGGATCCACCACGTGCCACCTTCCTAGCTGGGCATCGTACATCCTGGCCCCGTAGTCCATCCAGTTCAATCCCAGCTCGGATTGTTTCTCTTTCCCGTTGTACTGGAACAAATGATCGGGCGTCCCCTGCCTTTCGATGCCCGCGAGGTTGAGCCCCCACGGGTCGTAGTGCTACAGAATGCAAAAGAGCGCCCGGCCAGCGCTGCTTATGATTCTAAAGATAGTGGATTTACAGTCATGATTTGTTGCGGAAAAGTAAAAGCCCAATCCGGAATGGAAAGGGCTTCTGCTATGATACTGGAATAGGAAATGGGCTATAAGCCCGCGCCAGCGGGAGGCTTTGAGTATGGAGTTTGTGGCTAATAAGAAGTATCAGTAAGTGAATCTACTGGGCACAAGAGCACCTTTCGGCAGCATAGCTCCCGGAGCTTCTTATCGAATCTTAATGCAAACCTTTGGGTACTGTCCACAGCTTCTGCCGTTATCTTGTCTTGAAGAGACTCATGAGCTAAATCCACACTAAGCAACCTGTAGTAACGGTTCCTTTTGATAAGTTCTGCATCGCATAGCTTAGTGGCATATTCAAAATGTTCTGGCGATCCATTCTCCTCCATGCACGCACAGTACTCTTCGGCTGCTTTCTCAGGATTAAACTGCTCAGGGGCACAGGAAACCAGTAGGATTAGGTTAACATTTAAAAACTGAACCCACACGAGCATTTTTATTCGTAGCAAACTTCTTCTTTTCATTTCTTATTATCCTTCTGGGGTTGGGTCATCCGGGCAGTTGCACGGCATTTTAATAACAGGAGCTTTTCTTTGCCCATCCACCGGCGAGCCTTTTATAAGCAGGTTGAGGTTAAAGTGCATTCTTGGGCTTAACGTCACTCCTATACCATTTACGGCATCTATAGAAGTATTGTAATATTTTCGTAACACACCTTCATTCATTGCACCTGTACTGGTAGTATAGCTAAACTGCCTGTACGCTCTACTTTCCCAACGAGCCCCCTGGTCCATAATCCCCTCTCTCTTTAGAGCTTCACTTTTACCATGTTTCTTGAATACTCCGTAATGCGTCGCCTCGTGCATGATTGCCAAGCTTACTCTGAACATCTGGAAGCCCAACTCGTCGGTATTCCCCGATCCGACGGCAGCCTGCATACTTTGTTCTAACCTCTGTAAACTGGTTTGAGAAATATAAAGGTTATCAGGAGAATCTGCATCGAAGCCGCTGTGCTCGCTGTGCGCCGGGTTGCCCTGATCCATCCAATTGGCTAACTCCGGCTGAGTTGGAGTAATCCACGGTCCAGAGCCATAGCTTACCATCTGGTCAAATTCTCCGCTACTGAAACCCGTAACGCCCATGAATGCTTCTTTTACAACCGCATTGTCCTTTAGCATGGGCAGGTACCATTTAAGCATTTTCGCTAAAGTAGGGTATTGACGAGCAAACATGGCATCTATCTTGAAAAGACCACCAACATCGGTGAGCCTGATCGGAGAATTTCCTGCAAACACATAAGGAGATTCTGAATAATAGAGTTCCGCCAGCGGGTCCACCACGTGCCACCTACCCAGTTGGGCATCATACATCCTGGCCCCGTAGTCGGTCCACTCCAGCCCCAGCTCTTGCTGCTTCTCCTTACCGTTGTACTGGAAGAGATGGTCCGGCGTCCCCTGCCTTTCGATGCCCGCGAGATTAGCCCCCCATGGGTCGTAGTGGTCCAAAGTACAAAAATATGCCCACCCAGCACATGCTCTTTTGCTAAGCATCATTAGCTATCTAAGCTGGCTAGCCAAACAGAGGAATGGCCTGACCTTAAGCTCAGGCCATCATTGACACATTCTTGAATCCTACTGCTGTTAATTCTCTGCCTTACCGGCCGTCCTGAATCAATTCCAGCAACTTAGTGCATGTTATTGCCAGGCCAACCTTTTCAAGGTTTCCTAGGACCTCCATTTTCGTTTTGGGCGGATTCCGCAGGCATGCTACTTGATTTTCAAACGCCTGAAGGGCTTTATCCGCATTAAGATTAATTAACTCAAGTTGCGTGATACTTCACACGTTGTAAAACAAAAAATCTGTTCTGCCAATGGGCTGTGTACGTTTTAAAGTTTGGACACTTTCAAAATGCAACAGCCATGACAGAACAGA
>NZ_JBYZMQ010000012.1:0-131064 GCF_058216355.1 Pontibacter sp. GD13 | reverse complement strand
TTTCGTTTTACATGGCCAGTAGCTCACTTTTCCACCAAAAACCGCCTATATCTGCAAAAAACGCCTTTTTTTTGCCTTTTTGCCTTTTATTCTTTATTGCAGTTTTGTTTTACCCCCTATAGTAACCAAACCACTCTTCCCTTTTATATTTTAATCCATGTCCGTTAACAGCAGTTTTAAAGGCTTTATTAGCCTCAGGATCGTGAAGCCCGTGCTAAGCCTGTTTCGGCAGGGCATTACGCCGCATAAGCTTGCTGTTACGGTTGCACTGGGTACGGTGATAGGCGTGGTGCCGGCACTTGGCGTCACTACCGTGCTCGGAACGGCGATTGCGCTCCGGTTAAAGCTCAACGTGGCCGCCACGGTGCTGATCAGCTACCTGGTGCAGCCGCTTCAATTACTCCTGCTCATCCCTTTTGTGCGCGTCGGTATTTACCTTTTTGGGTTGCAGGAACTGCATCTTTCCCTGGCCGAGATCACCGCCATGTTTAAAGCTGATTGGCTGGTAGCACTGGGTTCGCTCTGGAAAGCTAACTTGGCAGCGGTATCGGCCTGGGCGCTGATCGCCTTGCCTGCCGGTGCCATACTTTACCTGATCATCTACCCGATCTTCAGAAAGGTGCTCCCCAAACCCCTGGTTGCAGTACAGGAGCCTTTGGTGTTATAGTATAGGTGGAGTGATAGATTGCCTTTACATAAAGCAGCACGCCAGCTAAATTTTAGCTGGCGTGCTGCTTTATGTAAGTTTCGGGGCAACCGATCATGGCCATCAAGGGCACATCTGACCTGTGTAAAAATCCCGGTTGATCAGGCTGTTTCCAGTATCTGGAACAACTCATCTAATTTAGGGGTCAGGATAATTTCAGTGCGACGGTTTTTCTGCCGGGCCTCTTTGGTCTTTGCTTCGTCGAGGGGTACGTATTTAGAACGGCCGGAGGGGGTTACGCGCCTGGAGTCTACGCCGGCATTGGTAAGGATGCGTGTGATTTCCGTGGCGCGCAGCACACTTAGGTCCCAGTTATCCGACATGCCTACCGTGCCTTTTGCAATCGGAACATCATCGGTGTGGCCTTCTACTACCACGTTTACATCCTGCTGTTCTTTTAGCACAGTGGCCAGCTTTCGGAGTGCTTCTTCGCCTTTCGGATCCACTTTGGTAGAGCCCGAGTTAAACAGGAGTTGCTCAGCCAGGCTAACGTATACTTTACCGTTGCGCACGTTAATGGTCAGGTCTTTGTCGTTAAATCCGAGCAGGGCATTGCTTACTCTGGTTCGCAGGTTAGCAACGGCCTTCTCTTTCTCATCCAGAATACGCTGCAACTCAGCCAGCCGCTGCTCACGCACTTTCAGGTCAGCGTTGAGGCGCTCTATCTGGCCTTTGCTCATGTTCAGGTTCTCGCCCAGTGTCTTTCCTTCTTTCAGGGCCTGGGCCAGGCTTTTCTCGTACTCCAGCTTTTGCTGCTCCAGCTGCGCGCGTTCCTCCTCCAGGTTCGACTTCTCCGTCTCCAGCATGGCTTTCTGCTCTTCCAGTGTCATTTTCTGCTGCTCCAGGCTGGCTTTGTCCATTTCCAGGGCATTTTTTCGGGCAAGCAGGTCGTCGTACTTCTTTTTAGAAACAACGCAGGATGACAGGGCCATGCTGCCTGCCAACACATAGACAGAGGCTTTTAATAGATTTTTCTTCATAAGGGTATCAAACTTTTAGCTAGCAACGCGCTATTGGGTAAAGAACAAATATAGCAAAATATGCATGGGATGGGCTAACCGGGGGACTCTTTTTTCGTGTTTTTAAAAAAGTGATATCTGCTCTGGTAAAGGCGTGCTGTCAGCACCTGCGCGAGCGGCTTCCCACCCGATCATTGCCATTTTGCGGGCACTTCCCCAGCGGTATTCCCCAATTCCGCCAATGCTTTTTATCACTCGGTGGCAAGGAATCAGAAAGGCAATCGGGTTACTCCCAATCGCAGTTCCCACTGCTCTGCTGGCGGTCGGTTTGCCTATTGCCTGTGCAAGGGCTGCATAGGAGGTAAGGTGCCCTTCGGGTATTCGGAGCAAGGCCTCCCACACTTTTAGCTGGAACGGGGTGCCCTGCAGATGCAGGTTTATCTTTCGCCTTTCCTGCGGATACTTTAAGTTTAAAAACGCATGGACCTGCTCGTGCAACACGTCTGCCTGCAAGTGGAGGGAAGCCTGGGGCCAGGCCAGCCGCAGTTCTTGAATGGCCTGGTTCCGGTGCTGGTAAAAATGCAGGTAACAAACGCCCCGTGGGGTGGAGGCGATGATGTAATCTCCAAAGGGACAGGTATTCGTACTGTAATGCAGCACCAGGTTTTCCCCCTGCTGTTTCAGGGCGCCGGGGGTGATGCCCTCTATACCAAGGAAAAGGTCATGCAGGCGACTACTGCCAGATATACCGCACATTGCGGCTGCCTCAGCCAGGTTAGCCGTTTTAGCCAAGGTAGCTTTTGCATGCTGCAGCGTCAGGTACTGCAGGAACTGCTTTGGGCTTACACCAGCCCATTCCGTGAATACCCTCTGAAAATGGAAAGGACTCAGGCAGGCATGTGCCGCTATTTCATGCAGATCGGGCTGCCGGTGCGCGTTTGCCCGGATGTAGGCCATGGCGCTGGCTATCGTTTCATAATGATCCATGTCCAAAAAACCGGAAAATAGCGCTCACTTCCAACCTGATTCTTGCTGAATTTAATAGTAGCTATAAAAAAGGCCCCTGCTTGCTTAGCAGGGGCCCTGAGGTTATTGCGATACCTGTTCCGCCGAGTCCGAGGACTTGAAAAAGCCTTGCGGGTCTGGCATCTTATCCACCAGTTTCATGATGTAGGCGTAGTCAATGAGCCGCATATCCAGGGCCCTGCTTTTATGCAGGTACTCCCAGGCTTCAGGGTACTTCTTGTCGTAAAATTTCACGAGCGAGTATTTGTACAAAGCATAGGCGTTTTGTGGGTCCTGGGCCATGGCGTCCGTTAAATAGGCGGCTGCCTTTTTTAGATTTTTCTTTTTAGGCTTGGTGTCGTAGAGGGCCATGTAGGAAGAACCCACATCCGCGAGCAATAAAGAGTTCTTGGGATCAATGGCCAAAGCCTTTTCATACAGGTTAATGGCTTCCTGATTTTTTTCCTGTGCCGAGCTGATCAGACCAAAAGCCCAATAGGTGTCCTTGTTGTTCGGGTTCAGGAGCCAGGCTAGGTTAAAGCGATACATGGCAGTGTCTAACTGTCCTTCGTTAAAATACTCCCAGCCTCTTTCCATAAAAAACTGACTGGCCTCCTGTCGGTTCGTGAAGTTCTTGTCGCAGCTGCTCAGGAATTTCTCATCTTTCCGCTGCATCTCCTCCGTTTTAGGTTTGTTGCCAAACATAGGCAATACCAGGGCGCTGGGCTCCGGCGCTTGCTGCTGCGCAAATCCAAAGCTGGAAGCGAAAAAGACAGCCACGACAGCTAACATCAGGTTTTTCATGTGGTTAAGGTAAATGGATTTTAAATGCCAAAGTATAAAAATAGGCGAATGACAATTTATAAACAAGCTATTGCGTCAGGGGAGCCGCAAATACACCCTGCGGGTCTTTCTTCTTATCGAGCAAGGCGGCTATAAAACTGTTGTCGGCGATGTCTTTCTTCTGTTCGATGCTTTTATGCAGGTAGTCCCAGGCCTTGCCATACTCGCTCAGGTAATAGCTGGTGATGGCAAGTTTATAATAGGCGTCTGCTTTTTCCGGGGATTGTTTCACGGCTTCCTCCAGCAGTTTCCTGCTTTGCAACAGGTCCTCGGGGTCACTGTGCTCATAAAAGCGGTTCAGATGACTGGTGGCTACATCCGTTAAAAGGCGCGGATTCAGTTTATCCTCCTCCAGGGCGCGGTAAAGTATAAAAAGCGCCTTGTTATACTCCTTTTGTTGGCCATACACCAAACCATAGCCCCAGAATATATCGTTGTTAGTGCTGTCCATCAACCAGGCCCTCCCGAACAGGAAAGAAGCCGAGTCCAGGTGCTGCGCGTTAAAGTTGCGTTGAGCCTGCTGCACATAGTAGGCGCTGGCCAATTTGCGGCTTCTGAAACGCTTCGTTCCTTCCTTTATGAATTTCTGCTGACGCGCTTGCTGCTCCTTTGTCTTCGGCTGCTTCACGGGCACCACGTCTGCCATAGTCAGTTCCGGGTTCAGAGTGGAATGATTCTCTTCAGTGATGGCACTGCTTGAATTGCAGGCGCTCACGCTCAATGCTAATCCAACGGCCACTATCCAATTTCTCATTTTCTGTTTTGTAGGTTTGGGGTACAACGCACAGGAAAGCGAAAAAGTGCAGGTCAGGTTTGGGGAAGGTAATAATCAGGGAGATAATTCGTCTGAAATTCAAACGACAAGTGACGTTTAATTTTAGACAAGTTTCGTATATTTGGGAAACACATTTTTAAAGTATGGGGCAATCACTAAAATCCGGGAATATGCTCAGCTATAAACAGGTGGACGACAATGATGTTTTCATGCTGATCAGCACTGTGCGCGAAGGAATTAAATATGCCCTGTTCCAAAGTATAGCAGATAAAAGTCCGTTTAGCACCACGGAGTGGTCCGGCTACCTGCATTTGTCTGAGCGTACGTTTCAGCGATATAAAAAAGAGAAGCGCAAGTTTGACCCGCTGCATTCAGAGAAGATTCTGGAGATAACGCTGGTTTATAATAAAGGCGTGGAAGTGTTCGGCGACAAAGCAAATTTTGATGCCTGGCTGTCGGCCAAGAACCTGGCCTTAGGTGGAATAATACCGAAAGAGCTGCTGGATAACACTTTTGGGATCGGCCTGTTGAAGGATGAACTCACGCGCATTGAGCACGGCGTACTGGCATGATGGTCTATCGCCTGAGCAGAGGTAAATTCCGAAACGATTTATCTGGGCGTGGGGCAGAGATGGCTGGCGGCCGCTGGAACAGCAAAGGCATTGCCATACTTTATACCTGCGAATCCATTGCGCTCTGCACAGTAGAGATTGCGGTTCATATGCCCTTGGGCATCGTGCCATTAGACTATTACCTGGTCCGGATACAGGTTCCGGATGAGGTGGCAGTTAAAGAGCTTACCACAGCCGACTTACCCGAAAACTGGAAGTCGTTCCCGCATCCCAACATTACCCAGGAAATAGGAGACGAATTTGTGCTGGAAGCAAAATACCTGGTGTACAGAGTGCCCTCAGCAACCGTACAGGGTAATTTTAATTTCCTTATCAATCCCAGGCACAAAGATTTCGACAAGGTGACTGTGGTCAATTCGGAGCAATTTGATTTTGACAAAAGACTGTTTAAGAAAGGCTAACAACTTACGCCTTTTCAACTATTTCCGGTTAATGCATTACATAAAAAGCAGCCATTGCAGGGAAAACCCGCAGTGGCTGCTTTTTTATATCAGTTATAAAATTATCTGTTTCTTCCGGGCAGGTATACCTGAAAGCCGAAAGAGAGATTAAGGCCAGATTGACCACTACCTACTGATATATCGGCGCTGGTGCGTGTATAGCCTAAAATTGCTTCGAGCGCTATGTTCTGCGCTACAAAGTGTGCATACCCAGCTCTGAGGCCTAATACAGAGGAAAAGACTGAATCGCCTTCATTGTCTTCCTCAGAGCTGCCTGCTACACCGGCAATCGCTTCTCCGAACCAACGGTGTGTAGGCGCGGCGCCCTCCGGAAAGTAATAACGCACGAAGGGGGTAATGCCATAACGGAAGGTTTCACCGCCATCGTAAATATCAAGTGCCAGCTGCACCTCAGAACCAATGGCAGCATTGTCGCTGATGAAATAACCTGCCCTTGGGTTTACATTTAAGGTGAAGAAATCTGACTTGAAGTTCATGCCGATGTTAGCAATGTTTGCACCCACGATCCAGTTGCCTTCTCTAACCGCGTCAGAGGCAACCGGTGCTGTTGTCTGTGGCCTGCGTTGCATAATCTCCTCTTCTATCTGTGCAGAAGCACTTAAAGACAATGCTGTTAAAAATGTTACGAGTAAAAAAATACGTTTCATAGTTATGGGTTTGTAGTTGAAAATTGTATCGCAATTAGATGGATACATTTATATTCCTAACGACCACAAGGCATAGAGGTTATAATAAATGGTTAATTGATACTTTGATGCGGTATTTGCGTGTTACAGATGGGTAAGCGCACGGTATAATTTAGTTAAGAAAAATTGCACCACATCTTTGAAACATTTAATAGAATATTTACAGGCATCTCAAAAGCAACATTGACGGCTGCCATGTCGGTGCGCCTTGGTAAATACATATCTTATTTTCGTGATTTATAATCCAACAGAATGCCTTCGCTGATCCAGTTGGCCAGTGCCTGGCGGTTACTTGGAATGACAAAGCGCCGCTGGTCCAGGTTATTCCGTATGTTGCCTAACTCGATGAACACGGTTGGGGGGTGGGTATACTTTACAACATACAGGCTGCTGCGTTGCGACACGTTCCCGAAGTAGTCGCGATAAGGTTGGTAGCGCTTGTACTTTGCGGTAAAGGTCTGGTGAATATGCTCGGCCAGCTGCTGCCCCGCGCTGCTGTTCTCGTGGTGGTAAAAGAAAACATCAATGTTCTGGCCTTTGCTCCGGCTATCAACATGAATGGCCAACATGCGCTGGTATGCGCCTTTATGGTTAGCGTACAGCGCGTTAATGGCATTGGTGCGCTGCCGTAGCCGCTGTACCTGGCTTACCGAAATGGGTTTACCGGAATAGTTTACCTCGTCTCTATCCATTCTTAATATGCTCTCATCCCGGATACCGTCGTCCTCATCCTGAATAATCATATAAACTGTAGCACCATGTTCCATCAGTAGGCGTGCCAGCCGGATGGTTACATCGTAGGCATATTCGTCCTCGGCCAATTGGTTAGAGCCATACTTGCCCACGGCGCCGGGGTCTGGTCCTCCGTGGCCGCTTACCAGGTAATATACGGCGCCCTTCAGTTGCTGGTCCTGAACTTCCACCCGCGCATAGGCTTTACCAAATAAGGGGATATGCAGTAGGCTGGAGGAGCTTTCTGAATGGGTAGTGTGTGCAGCTTCAGGCGCGTTCGCGGTTTCTGTGGGCAATAAATAGGTTCTGCCGGCAAACAAAGTGTTGTCTCTGCCTAAATTTTTCTTGTTAAGCTGTATGAATGCAGTGAGATGGGCATTGCTCAGGCCATGCCTGCGCAGCAGCGTGTAAATGCCATCCCCATCTTTTGCGACCACTTTTTTATTGGAAATCTGGCTAAAAGCCGGTGATGTAAACAGAAACAGGAACAGCAAAAAGAATATAGGTCGCACAGCAGCTTATTTTTCAACACAAAGGATATTCAAAGCGAAGATGCTAAAAAATGCCGAAACCAGGAAAGTATGGCTAAAAGCGCTTGGCGTTTTCTCTGCCTCCCAGCAGGGATTCATGGAAGGGAACCAGCCATAAGCTCGACCTGCAGACAAGATTCTGTGACAGCTATAATATTTATGATCAGTTAATTACGGCCCGGCCGTATTTAACCATTGCCAAACAGTGCCGTAACTTAAATTTAGTGAAATGATTTTTGTACATATTTTATCAAACCATAATGGAAAAAAGAAAGCTAGGAAAACAAGGATTGGAAGTTTCTGCACTGGGCCTCGGTTGCATGGGCATGTCGGATTTTTACAGTAATCGCAACGATACCGAGTCTGTGGCCACCATTCACCGCGCGCTGGAACTGGGTATAAACTTTCTGGATACAGCGGATATGTATGGCGTGGGATCAAACGAAGAGTTGGTAGGCAAAGCCATCCGCGACAGAAGGGACAAAGTGATACTGGCTACTAAGTTCGGGAACGTACGCGGAGAGGACGGCAGCTTTCTGGGTATAAACGGAACACCTGAATACGTGCGTAAAGCCTGCGAAGCCAGCCTGAAGCGCTTGGGCACCGATCATATTGACCTGTATTACCAGCATCGGGTGGATAAAAACACACCCATAGAAGAAACAGTAGGGGCTATGGCCGAACTGGTGAAGGAAGGCAAGGTGCGTTACCTGGGTTTATCAGAGGCGTCGGTTGCTACCATGCAGAAAGCAGTACGGGTGCACCCGATCGCTGCCTTGCAAACGGAGTATTCGCTGTGGAGCCGCGACGTGGAGGACGAGATTCTGCCTGCCTGTCGCAAACTGGATATCGGGTTTGTGCCATACAGTCCGCTTGGCCGTGGATTCCTGACAGGGCAGATACGGAAATTTGAGGATTTGGCAGCAGATGATTACAGGCGCCAGTCACCGCGCTTCCAGGGAGACAATTTTGAGAAGAACCTGGACCTGGTTCGTAAAATAGAGGAACTCGCCACACAGAAGGGATGCGCACCCTCCCAACTTGCCCTGGCTTGGCTGCTGGCACAAGGAGATGACATCGTGCCGATACCGGGCACCAAGCACCGTAAATACCTGGAGGAAAATGCTGGTGCGTTGGATATTACACTTACTAAAGAGGAGTTGCAACAAATCGATGCGATCGCACCGCAGGGCGTGGCCTCGGGAGGCAGGTACCGCGAAGAGCAAATGGCGAACGTAAATGTATAAGCTTGTAAGTAGATTTTACTCCTGTTACGATCTATAATATACTTTGAAGGTGTTAACCCACCCCTAACCCCTCCGAGGAGGGGAATTACATGCACGAGTAAAACTCCCCTCCTCGGAGGGGGTAGGGGTGGGTTAATCGCAGCTAGGCTTATATGTTTTTAAGTATGCTTCCTTTTGCTACACCTTTCACAAGGGCAACGCAACAGGAAGCATTTATTTTTTAGGACTGCGCAGCCGGTTGCCAAGAAATGGAATTAGAGAACATTGAAGCAACCTTTCATTGCTTTACCTTGCGCAGATTCCCCGGTAGGCGCACCACTGGCAAACATCCAGGTCTTTGGTTTTCCGGATCGGCTCCAGTGGGTCCAGCATGCGTTGCACGATAGTGCGGAGCAGCAGCTCTGACGCCGGTATAAAGCCCAGTTCCATGGCCTGTTCAAAATTAAATTCTGACGAAAGCACTCCCGCATCCAGGTTACGGAAAGACAGTATGCCTGACTTCGGAACTATCTGCTGCAGCTCCACATGCTGCCCATTCTGCAGTATGGTTTCCGGCGAGTCTGCCAAAACACGCTGCAGAATATACTCATAGAGCCACAACTGTCGCGCCTTGGCATACTTGGGGTCCGTTGTAAAATGCAGCTCCACCTCTTCCGGCTTCACCCGCAGTTGGTTCTGTTCCACTTTACCGGTCTTATAGTCGATTACACGCAATTCGTGGCCTGTCAGGTCGATGCGATCTGCTTTCCCTGCTACCCGTACCTGAATGGTTTCAGTTCCTACCTGCACGGGCAGGGTAGTAGCCAGGGTCTCTTCCAGGCGCAGGATGTACAGGGGAAGCTCATCCGACTTTTTCAAATTCTCCAGGTACTTCTCCAACACCTGCACCGCCACCTTGTAGAGCAGGTAGTTCATGCCGCGCTCTGGCTTGGCGCCGCGGGTCACCTTCCGGAACTCCGCCTTTACCTTGCTCGGGAGATCTTGCAGCATGGCCTCCACATGCGGTGCCTCAATGGGGTTGCCATCCTGGGCGAAGGGTTTGAAGAAATCCTCCAGAACCTGGTGCACAATGGTACCGAACTGGTCAGCGCCTAACTGTTCCTCTACTTCCTCCATTTCCCGCATTTTGGCGATGCGGGTAAAGTAGTATTGCAGGGAGCAGTTCACGTACATGTTCAGGTGCGAGGGGTAAAGGCCTTTTCCAAGCTCTTTTCTGATCTGGGCAAGGGTGTTCTCGTCCTTTTCGATCAGGATATCCTCGTTGTAGGCGCGTGTTAGCACCTGCTCCACAGCGGCTGTCATATCCTTAAACCGTATGCGCGGGTTGCGCAGGGCCAGGTCGTTTTGCAGTTGCAGTATAAACCGGCTCTTCTCACCGGACCCGTAGGTGTCGGAAGGCAGCACATAAAGCAGGTTTACGCGCTTGGCGCGCTGCAGCAGGCGGTAAAAGTTATACGCCATCGCTCCCTCGTTCTCGGCATAGGTGGGCAACCCGAATTGCTTCAGCACGTCGTAAGGCAGCAGCGACTCATGGCGCTTCGGGGCCGGTAGCACGTTCTCGTTCACTGAGAGTATGATCAGGTTCTCAAAGTCAAGCGCGCGTGTTTCCAGCATACCCATGATCTGCACATCCGAGATAGGCTCTCCGCTAAAAGGCAGGCGCGTTTGCCCAATAAGCTCATACAGGAACTTCTTGAAGCTGCGAACCGAGATCTTCTGCTCCCGGCAGTCGAAAATGGTATCGAGGCGCTTTACCAATGTATAAAAGATGTACAGGTACTCTGTTTCGATGGTGTTGTGGCCGTGGGTGTATACCTCGCGCAGCAACTCGATCAGGCGGTACATGGCTGCGATGATGTCTTCGCAGTCGCGCCAGGTTTGGAACAGAATGGCAAAGAGCGGGTGCTGCTGGCTGCTTTCCAGCAGTTCCTCGGCCCGGATCAGCACTTTGTTCTCCAGCACCATGCACTCCAGCACCGTCTGTATCATGCCATGGTATCTTTTCTGGGCAGGATCATCGTTCAGGTGCAGCTCGTACCTTCTGATGAAGGGGTGCGTGAGCAGTTTGGTAACCGACAGGTGATGGTACTGATGCACTTTATAGCCGGAATCCTGTAGCTGCGTGACGCCGGAAAGGTGTACCTCAAACAAAAGGTCGATGAGGTTAAACAGGGGAGTTCCCTTAAAGCTCAACCCCATCGTTACGTTATAAGTCGGGATGTCGTCGGGGATGGAGTGCAGCACAGGCAACAGCAGCGTTTCATCGGGTAGCACGATGGCCACCTGCGCATGCTTGTCCTGCTCCCGAATCTCCTGCAGGAGCTGCCCGGCCAGTTTGCCCTGCATGCTGGCGTTGGCCACCCCGATCACGTTAATCTCCTTTTCGTCGGTTAGCAGTAAGTTTTGCTGCCAGCGCCATTCCGGCAGTTTCCAGGTGCTTTTATACTTTTTCAGGTTACTGCCGGCACGGTTAGGAGTGCCTTCCTCCATGTAAAAATCATCGCTATCGAACAGCACCTCTGCTTTGTCGTGCTTTAGCAGCGTTTTGATGATTTTCTCCTCCGAGGCGGTTAAGCTGTTCAGGCCAATGAAAATGAACTGGTGGCAAGCGCTTTCTTTTGCGATGCTGTCGATGGAATTGGCCACCCGCCGGAAGGCCATACCGGGGTAAGCCTGCTTGTTCTCTAGGAGGCGCTGCTGTAGGTTGTGGTAGGTTTTCTCGATGTTGTCCCAAAGGCTGAAGTACTTGCGCAGGGTAGGGGATATCTCCTTACCGAGAAACTTCGGGTCCCAGCGCTCCAGGGCCTTGGCTTCTGCCAGGTACTCAAACAGCTTGCCGGTATCCACCAGGTTCTGGTCAATGTGGCTGAAGTCGTCGAGCAGGGTGCCGGCCCAGGTTACGAACTGATCAAAATCCATGGTAGGGTCCTGCTCCCGCATCAGGTCATACAGCTCCAGTTGCAGATTGATCGGTTCCACCACATCGGTTTTGGCCAGTTTGCATATAAAGTCTTCCATGGCGTAGACCTCCGGCGACCAGATGGGTTCGGGTGCGGCCTGCGCCAGCGCTGTTTTAAAGAAGAAGCCCGCACGCCGCGACGGCAGCACGATGCACAGGTCGCTGATGTTCTCTTTATACTTTTCGTAAATGTATTTCGCCGTTAGCTCTAGGAAGGTCTGCACAAATTGTGAAAATAAATAAATGGTTGAATCAGGATTTACAGCATCATAGGATGCTCAGATTTTAGCGTTAATCTGAAATTTCATAATATTGATACCGCTAAGCATGTGTGCCTGTACCTCTCCTGTTTGCAGAATAGGTTTGGGGTAATATACCCTTCCCTGGAAAAAGGTTTATACTTTTATCAGATAGCTGCCGCACATAAAAAGTTAAACAGTACACATGGCCTTCCTCTCATACCTTCCTGAATCCTGCAACTCCTGATCCTTAATGTATGGAGGGTGCACTGGTGTTGCCCAAGTCATCCAAAGATAAAAAGGGGTTATAGGCTATTTCCCACAGGTTGTCATCCGGATCGGCGATATAGCCGCTGTACCCGCCCCAGAATACTTTTTCAGGTTGTTTCACCACGCGTGCGCCTTTCTCTGCTAACCGGACCACCAGTTCGTTTACTTCCTGCTCCGAGCGCATGTTATGTGCCAAAGAATACCTTCTGAAACCTGTGCCGTCCGGTTCCACGCCGGCATCGTCCGCCAGCGATTCCTGTGGGAAAAGCGCCAGCTGTATCCCGTTCAGCTGGAAGAAGACCACGCCTTCGGTGCTGCTCTCTGTTGCTTTCCACCCGAACACGTTCAGGTAAAAATCGCGTGCACGTTGCAGGTTCTTAACCCCTATGGTGATAATGGTCAATCGTTGTTCCATATAAATGTGTTGAAAATCCTGCAATTGTAAAAGGAGGAAATAGCTATGACTTATTTTGTTGAATGTTTAAAAGGCCAGCCCTAGTTGCGCTGCCGGTTTTTCGCCTTAATGCCACTCCAGCACTTGTTGCGTATCGAAGTAGTAGAGCAGGCATTTCACTTTTTTATACCCCAACTGCCGGAAACGAACCGCGTAATGATCCAGCCGGCTGCGGTGCTCCGGCTCTGGTGGTGGCAGCCTGAAGGTAATCAAAACAACGGTTTCTCCGGCAAATACTATCCGATCGGGCTTATATAAGTAGGCGCGGGCATCCAGCACCTCCTTCTCATGCTCCACAGCCACCTGGTTAGAGAAATAGGGCGCCAGCTGCGGATGATGCAGCACAACGTCGAGCTTTTCGCGCAGCTCTGCTTTATCCCTTTCACTGATAATGCCTTCGTACACCATTTGTCGCAGCACCTGCTCCAGCTCGGGGGCAAAGGCAATGCGGGCCAGGGCAAAATGCAGCTTGCGGTTAAGCTGGCGCTGTTTTGCCTGGGTCTCAAAATCGAACACGTTGTTGGCGTGCTGCTTTATCTTTAAGCGCTGTTCCCAATCCGTGGACACCAGGTGATCGAGGGAGTAGGTCGGGTGCGACTCAGCCTGGGTGCGGACTACCCGCGGGTTGCCTTTGGCTAACTGATAACAGTGTTTGCCGAATTCCCACAGCTGCTTGTGCACCAGATAACGGTAAAGCAGGTGACTCACGTTCTTTGCCTGCCCCTCCAGCTTAGGTGCCTTACGTTCTTCCAGTAAGTCTTTGGCATTGCCGATCAGGTATAGCCTTTCGATGGGGCGGGTAAGGGCCACATACAGCATGTTCAGGTTTTCGATAAATGTCTTCTCAATCTCGGTGCTGTACTGCTGGGTCAGGATAGTATTCTCTAGTTTGGAACTTATGTTAACTGCAACGCTGCGTAGTTTACCGCTAACTGTAACATCCTCGGGCAAATGGCTCCACATCAGCGAGCCCCTTTTCGGCTCCGTGCCCCAGTCAGCGAATGGGATGATGACGATCGGGTAAGCTAAGCCTTTGGACTTGTGTATACTGGTGATGGTGATGGCATCCCTGTCTTTAGGGGTGTTGATGCTGAGCTTTTCCTTTTGTACATCCCAGTAAGCCAGGAAGTTGTTGAGGTTATTGCTGTGCTTCAGGCTATACTCCAATACCAGGTCCAGGAAACGGAAGAGGTATTCGCTCTCGTTGTTCTGGGCCAGCAGGTTAAAGATGCGGATCAGCTTCTCCGTCAGTTCATAGATGGATAGGTTGCCCGTTTCTCGCTCCAGCACATCAAAGCCAAACACACGGAGCTGATCAAAGAACGACTGGTTCTCTGCATCGTTGGCAATATCGGCGATGGTTTGCGTCATGGCCACATCCGGAATCGTTTCCAGCGACACCTTGCAGACCAGGTACAGGGCCTCTGATTTTGCCAACGTATCATTAGGCCTGTTTAATACACGGAATAGCGCAATGATCAGGTTAATGACCTCGGCAAACTGCAGCGAAAGGGAATCCTGCGAGATGATATCGAACTTGCGCTCTTTCAGGAAATTAGCGATCAGCTTGCTTTTGACATTGGTGCGGCAAAGTATGGCCATGTCTTTCAACGCGTAACCTTCAGCCAATCCCTGCTTCACCAGTTGCAAAACCATGTTCAGGGTGCTCTCGTCGTAGGTCAGTACCTGGTGGCGGGCATAGCCTTCATACAGTACTTCGGTACGGCTGCAGGTATCCAGGTCGTAAGCAAAGTTGTCATCATCATCGTGCGTGAACATCACTTGGATGTGGCCACCGCTGTTTTGACTTCCCCCGGGTACTTTCTGCTTAAAAGACTCGTCGTAAATAGCCGTGAACATGCCAAATTCCGGGTGTCCTTCGCTGACGAAGGAAAAAAGCTCGTTGTTAAAGTCGATTATCTCGGATCGGCTGCGATAGTTGGTTTGCAGGTTATCCGGGAGCAGGGCCTGGTCCACGGATTCGTATCGTTCTTTCAGGAGCGGACCGTGGCGTCGGTTTTCATAAAGCTGCTTGGTCGACCCTTTATAGAGGTGTAGGATTTGCTCCATCTCACCTCCCCGCCAGCGGTAGATGGCCTGCTTGGCATCGCCTACCACCATGCTGAAATAGCCCGATGCCAGGGCGTTATCAACCAACGGCAGTAAGTTATTCCACTGCAGCACCGAGGTGTCCTGAAACTCATCTATCAGGATGTGGTTATACTTTTCGCCGAGGCGCTCATAGATAAAGGGCACAGGCTCCTGCAGCACGATATCGATGATGCGCTTGTTAAACTCTGAAATGTGCACCGTGTTCTTGTCGAGCTTGATTTCCTGCAGGCATTTTTCCAGTTCATTCAACAGCGATACCTTATAAAGGTGCGGCACGATCTGCAGTATCAGGGAGTAGGTGGCTGCAAACTGTTCCTTTATACTTTCAATATGGTTATATAACTCGGTGAGCTGCGGCCTGATGCCATCGATCTGGCTTTTGGTGAAAGCATTGGCTTTGCCGCCGTACCATTTCTCTTCTATTATTGTTTTCTGGGCGTTGCTGTTGCAGTAGTTCAGGTCAATGTCCTTCCGGGTCCATTTGTTGAAATAGCTCCAGATGCCCCGGGTACTTTGGTAAAAGTCGGCAGGGGAGAGGCCTGTATTATCAATGAGTTGAATGGCCTGGTTGCCGGGTTCCTGCACGGCTTCTTCGATCTGCTGCTTTGCCTCAAATAGTTGCTCCCGCACCAGTTTAAAATCCTCGAGGCTCAGCTTTTGCAAGTCTGTAATGGCCTCGTATACCTGCTCGTTAAGCAGGTTACGGGCAAAGTCCCTCAGGTCGTCGGGCAGCATGGTCCAGCTTTTCCCTTCCCGAGCCTTTTCCAGGGCATAGTGCTCCAGGGTTTGGGAAAGCAGGTCGTCCTTTGAGTCCGTTACCTTATCCAGCAGCAAAGAAACAGCGGTTGTGAGCAGGGTGTTCGAGTCCAGGTCCACCTCGAAATTGTGCGGAATGTTCAGCTCGCGGGTAAAGGCCTGCACGATCTTGTTCACAAAGCTGTCGATGGTGCTAACGCTAAAGTCGGAGTAGTTATAGAGTATCTGGCGGAACAGGATGGCGGCACGGCGACGCACCTCCGCTTTGTCCAGCATCTCCTCGTGGTAATCCTGCTGCAACTCAGCTACGATCAAATCGAGCAGCATCTCGCTGTTGGCTTTCTCTTTTTCTGAAAGGTCCGTTTTGTTGAAGTTCCGCAGGGCGGCCAGTATACGCTCCTTCATTTCGGCAGCGGCATCGTTGGTGAAGGTGATCGCCAGCACCGATCTGTAATAATCAGGGTCGGCGGAGTGGAGTGCCAGCTTCAGGTATTCCTTGGTGAGGTGATAGGTTTTGCCGGAACCGGCGGAGGAAGAATATATCTTAAAGAGAGAGGGCATAAGCAGAGGTTCTATACATTAAAGATACACCGATGCGAGCCCATCCTACAACAAATTGCCGAAATGTTTTTAGCCCGGGATGTGTAAGGGTTTCAGCTCCATGCGGTTATCCAAAGTATAAAAAAGAAGAAGCCACCATCCGGGAAGGATTGTGGCTGTCTTTCTATGTTTGGCAGAGTATCGGTTTAGGCGTATACTGCTTCCGAGATTTTAGTTGCCGACTGCTGGCTCGAGGCGAAGTCTTTCACGCATACATGGTACATTACCCGGGCCATGGCCATGGAGTAGTCCGTGATCACGCAATGCTGCTGCTCAGCGCTCATGAGTGCCTTGCTGCCACCCAGGTTGAATTTGCTCAACTCCATTACTTCGTCGAAGTTCTGGCGAAGCATTTTAAGCGCTTTGAAAGAGGGTTCGTTGTAGTACATCGGTATCACCTGGCAGACGGCATAACTACCATTGGAGCGTTCGTTTTTGATCATCTGGCAAAGCGACTCCACGTTGGTACGGTCCAGGTCAGAGATGATCACAAAAAACACTTTTTTCTGACCGATGTCCGACCCGTTCGACGAGGGGCTCCCGAGCAGCATGTTGCGTTTGATTTTTGAACCCTGAAGAAACGATTCGTCCTTCAGGATTTTGTTGTGGATTTTAAAAGCCAATGCACCGGAGGCGATCAGGTTGAAATCTTTACCTTGTGTTGAGATTTTGGAAAAGTGTAACATAGAAATGGACTAAGGGGTTTAAGGTTTTATTTAACTCGCTTTTTCGGATGCTTGCTAGGATGCGCCATTGTGGCTTCCGATTCTCATTAGCGTAGATAAATAGTAGGATCACGCGAATTATCGGGTTACGTGGTGGCGATTCACTTTGTTCTTAATTTCATAAAGGGGTTAAAAGGTTAGTGCTTAGATTACAGGTGCTATTTGTGATTCTACGTTCTTACTACATTAAACAATCAATATATTGTGGCTAAAATGGTGAACGACTGTATAATAAGGGTGAACAGCTGTGTAGAACGAGTGAATAAATTTATAGTTACCTATTTCAATAAAAAATTTAATTATTAATACTAATTTACAAAAATAATGTTAGTATAATTAAATAAATATATTTATCAAGTGAATGAAGGCTTTATCAGGGTGAGCACTGCGGAAGGGGAGGGTTAATCAACATAACCAAGATGATTAGTAAAATCCGTTTATTAATCGTATCTTTGCGCCCGATTTGGATACGGTCTGATTTACTGTATAACTGGTTGCACCATCTGTTGGCCCTGGTTGTTTTTAGTTTGTCGTGTCGTGCTTTTTAGAAGAGCAAGGTTGAAAAACAGGCTGCCTCCAGATGTGTCATATTATTGTTATTAAGTAAATCAAATGAACAAGATCAAATTTGAAGAGCTTCCGCTTTCGCCGGAGGTTCAGCGTGCTATCGCAGACATGGGTTTCGAAGAAGCCTCTCCCATCCAGACAGCAGCCATTCCGGTTGTATTAGAAGGAAAAGACATTATTGGCCAGGCCCAGACCGGTACCGGTAAAACTGCCGCCTTCGGTATTCCGACCATCGAGAGCATTGATGAGAGCGACAGAAGCGTGCAGGCGCTTATTTTGTGCCCTACCCGCGAGTTGGCCATTCAGGTTTCCGGAGAGATCCAGAAGCTGGCCAAGTATAAAAAAGGCATCAGCGTGGTACCTATCTATGGAGGCCAGCCCTACGACCGCCAGTTGCGCGCCCTGAAACAAGGCGTGCAGATCGTGATCGGTACACCAGGACGTGTGATGGACCATATTCAGCGCGGAACACTGGTGTTGGATCGTGTGAAGAAGATCATCCTGGATGAGGCAGACGAAATGCTGGACATGGGTTTCCGTGAGGACATTGAGTATGTGCTGGAACGCATCCCGGAAGACCGTCAGACCATTTTCTTCTCGGCCACCATGTCGAAGCCGATCATGGAAATGACCAAGCGTTACCAGACCGATCCGGTTTTGGTGAAGGTGGTTCACCAGGAACTGACCGTTACCAACATAGACCAGGTATACTTTGAGGTGCGCAGCAGCATGAAGCAGGAAGTACTTTCCCGCCTGCTTGATATGTACAACCTGAAATCTGCGATCATTTTCTGTAATACCAAGCGCATGGTCGATGAACTGGTGTCGAACCTGCAGGCACGCGGTTATTTTGCCGATGCCCTCCACGGTGACCTGAACCAGAACCAGCGCTCTAACGTGATGCAGAAGTTCCGTAATGCTACCCTTGAGATACTGGTAGCCACCGACGTGGCCGCCCGTGGACTGGATGTAGAGAATGTGGAAGCTGTTATCAACTACGACCTGCCACAGGACGAGGAGTCTTATGTACACCGTATCGGTCGTACAGGCCGCGCCGGTAAGTCAGGTAAGGCCTTCTCTTTTGTAGGTAACCGCACCGATGGCTATAAGATCAAAGACATCATGCGCTACACCAAGGCGAAGATCGTTTTACAGCAAGTGCCTTCTTTAGAGGATGTGAACGAGATCCGTACTACTCTTTTCTTTGATAAAGTGAAGGAAGTACTGGATAAAGGACACCTGGCCAAGCATATTGCGCGCATTGAGCGTTTTGTGAATGAAACAGAAGGACATACTCCGCTTGACGTAGCTGCTGCCCTGCTTAAAATGAGCCTGAAGGAGCAGAAAGTAAAGGAAAAAGGTGCTGAGGCTGAGAAAAGCATGCGGGCCACACCGGACGGCATGGACCGCCTTTTCATCACGATCGGTAAGAAAGACAGAGTGCACCCACGCGACATCATCGACCTGCTAAGCCAGAATGCCAGCATCCCGGCCACACAGGTAGGAGACATTGACCTGTACGATAAGTTCAGCTTTGTGGAAGTGCCTAAAGAATATACTGCCGAGATATTACAGAGCTGCTCTCGCCTGGAAGTAGACGGCCGTATGGTAGTGGTGGAGAAATCAGATAAGAAAGGCACCAAAGAGCAAAGCGGCCGCGAAGGTGGCGGTGATGACTTCGGCTTTGCCGGACGCTCAGGTGGCGAACGCCGTCGCAGTAGCGGCGGTGGCGGCTCTTTCAGAGACAGAGACCGTGGCGGTGACCGGGGTGGTCGCGGCGGCGATTCGTTCAGAGGCGGCGACCGTGGAAGCAGAGGTGGAGACAGCCGAGGTGGCGATCGCGATAGCCGAGGCGGCGACCGTGGCGGCGATAGAGGCGGATTCAGAAAAAGAAGATTCTAATTCTGCGCTATAACTGTAACCTTTGCCTATATGAGGCGTAAATAATAACATACAGTTTAAAAGATTCAAAACCTTTTAATAATTGTTAGAATAGGCTGACTTGAAACGTCAGCCTATTTGTTTTTCGATGTATTTTAAAAGGCAATCCAAAGTGCTAAAAATATTATCGCGAGAACTTTATACTTTGGTAACCTCTTGCAGTTGTGGGGCGTAAGAAAGGTATCATAAAAAGGTTGGAAGATTATACCTGCTGCTGATGCAGTAAGATTTAGAAGGGTGAGGTCAGACGGATCTCACCCTTCTTATTTGTTGGGGCCTTGGCTGTGCATGAGCTGGTAACAGGCAGACCAGAAACAAAAAAAGGAGCCGTAGCTCCTTTTTTTGTTTACTTAAAGTATTCTTGTTAGCTTTTTGACTTGGCTGCATCACGCAATGTCCGGATGTGGTCATGTGCTTTTTTAACATCATCGTATTGCTGCTGTACAATGGGCTTCAAGTCACCGGGCAAGTCCTTCTTAAGTGCGTCGCGGTAGGCCTCAACGGCATAATCCTCTCCGCGCTCACACTCCTCCAGCACACGCACACGGTCTTTAGAGGTTAACGCGGATTTCAAGTCGATCCAGGCACGGTGAATGGTTCCCTCAATAGAGCTGGACTCTTTGTCAGTGTGGCCCATTTTGTGCAACTGATCCTGCAGCTCAGTGATCATACTATCGCGTTGCACGGCGTATTTCCTGAACAAGTCCTTCAGGTCTTTGTCCTCCACATCCTCTGATGCGGTTTTATATCCTTTCGCCCCATCCTTGCATCTTTCGATCAAATGGTGTACAGTCGAAAAAACTTCTTTATTGATTTCCATAGTTTTACAATTTTTATTGCTAGTATGCAGATGTACTGGAATTAAATAAAAATTGTTACCTATTTCATCACCGCGCACTCAGTTGCCCGTTTGGGCAGCCATAGCTATTCCAGCCAGATAACCCGCTGTCCAGGCAGCCTGGAAATTGAAACCGCCGGTAATGCCATCTATATCCAGCACTTCGCCTGCAAAGTACAGGCCCGACTGAATTTTGCTTTCCATGGTCTTCATGTTCACCTCGCTTAGGTCCACCCCCCCACAGGTCACGAACTCTTCTTTAAAGGTAGTTTTGCCCTTTACCTCCAGGGGCATGCGAAGCAGGGCTTCCAGCAATCTGTTCGTGCTTTTGCCGGGCAATTCGGTCCAGCGGGTCTGTTCCGTAATATCGGCCAGTGTGCAGAGGGTTTTCCAGAGGCGTTGGGGCAGGTTGAAAAGCGCGTTGGTGACCACTATCTTTTTGGGGTGGGCCACCCGGAACGCTGCAAAATACTCCCGCAATGAATTCTCTGTAAATTCCGGGATCCAATTGACAAGGGCGTTAAACTGATAGCTTTGCTCATGGAAAACCCGAGCTCCCCAGGCAGATAATTTTAGCACAACGGGTCCGCTGTACCCCCAGTGGGTGATAAGCAAAGGGCCCTCGTATTCCAGCTTACTGCCTGCGATCTTAACCCGGGCGCGTGGCACTGATATGCCCATGAGCTCTTTTAAGGGAGAGCCCGGCACGTTGAATGTGAAAAGGGAGGGCACGGGGGGGATGATGTGGTGCCCGATCTCGCGCAGCCAGGAATAGTTTTCGGTTTTCGGACTCCCGCCGGTGCTGATCAAGACTTTATCTGCTACAAGGCTTTGGCCCCCGTTGAGCGAAAGACGGAACTGTGGTTCGGCGCCTGCTGTGCGCGTGACCGCTATCTTATCTACCTGCGTACTGGTTCTGATCTCCACGCCATGTCGCCGGGCTTCCTGGAGCAGGCATGCAATGATGGTCTCAGAGGAATCCGTTACCGGAAACATGCGGCCGTCGGCCTCGGCTTTGAGTTTTACGCCGCGGCTCTCGAACCAGGACACGGTTTCGGCAGCCCCGAAGGTTTTAAACGCTTCTTTAAGCTGTTTGGCGCCCCTGGGGTAATGCTGCGCGAAAACGGACGGCACAAAGTTATGGTGCGTTACATTACATCGTCCGCCACCCGACACCCGGACTTTGGACAGGAGTTTAGATGTTTTTTCGAGTAGCAGAATCTTTGCCCTGGGGTTTGCCTGCGCACATGCAATGGCTCCGAAAAACCCGGCTGCTCCTCCGCCTATCACTACTATCTGCATTGTCTGTACTTGGTATTGGCTTTCAAAAGACAGGATGCCCTGCACTGCCGGTTTAGAGTTACCTAAGTATAAAACAAGGGCTCACCGACTGCAAAGATACTAAAAGAACGCCATTGGGTCCGGGTGCAGGAACGAATAGGAAAGATCATCGAGCAGTTTTTCACTGTTTACCAGCTTAAAATGTGTTTCCTCCATGTCATCGAACTCCGGGGGAACCAACCCGATACGCGCTGCTGCGGCTGTGAAAAAATCCTTTCGCATGGGATGCTGGTCAGCGCAGGCGTTGTAGGTGTTGCCCCATTTCTGTTGCTCCATCACACGCAGCAGAATCTGCACGCAATCGTCCAGGTGGATCAGGTTGACAGGGGCATCGCCGTTGGGCAGGTGCTTTTTGCCCGCCAGGAACCTGCCGGGCTGCCGGCTTCCACCCACCAGACCGCCAAACCGGACCACCGTCGTCATCCAGTCTTCCCTTTCCTGAAACAAACGCTCGGCCTGCAGCAGCATGTTGTCCGGTTCCTGTTCCATGGTAAAACTGATGTCCTCTTCCGTTACTACCCGGTTCAGGTCGCGGTACACCGAAGTGGACGAAACAAACAACACGCGGTTAACAGGCGCATCGGTCAGGGCCCTCAACAGTACATGCAACTGTTTTAGGTAGCTTTGGCCCCCATCGGAGCGAAGTTTCGGCGGGATGTTGAACACCAGCACCTCTGAATCCAGGAAATCAGGCAGCCTGTCGAGGGCCGCTTGCTCCTCCTGCAGATCGATCAGGTAAGGATGAATGCCCTTGTCTTCCAGCAGTTTCAATTTAGAGGGCGTGGTGGAAGAGCCCTTTACGGTATAACCGCTGCGCACCAACTGCTCGGCAAGGGGCAATCCGAGCCACCCGCATCCCAACAAACTAATTACCTGTGCTTCTCCCATAAGTGATTTTTTGCATCTGTAATTGATTTAACAAATATACACCCTAACGGTTTAAGCTTACAGTTGTTTATAATACATAGCAGGCCTGAAGCCGATAATATGGAGTATGATGTGATTTTAGTTGGCTCAGGCTTTGGTTCTTTAACGGCTGCAGCGCTCCTGGTAAAACGTGGGCTGCGTGTATGCGTGCTGGAGCAGGCCAAGTACCCGGGCGGCTGTTCTTCTTCGTTTAAGCGCAAAGGCTACACTTTCGAAACCGGCGCCACCACCCTGGTCGGCCTGGACGAGCACATGCCGCTGCGCCACCTACTGGATGAAACAGGCGTCAGGATCCCGCTAAGAAAACTGGCTGTTCCGATGCAGGTGCATTTACCAGACGGGCAGGTACTGACGCGCTATGGCAACCTGGAGGAGTGGGTTGCGGAGGCGGAACGCGTTTTTGGGGCTGGCAATCAGCGGGCCTTTTGGGAGCACTGTTTCGGGGTAAGCAAATCGGTGTGGCGCACATCGCTCCGACAGAACACGTTTCCCTTCTCAAATATGAAGGATGTGCTGCATGCGGCGCTGCAATTCAGACCCGGGCAGCTGAAGCTGTTGCCAGGCACTTTCCGAACCATGCAGGACCTGTTGCGAAAGTATGGCCTGGAATGCAACCAGCTTTTTGTGGATTTTGTGAACGAGCAATTACTCATTACTGCTCAGAACCAGATGCACGAGGTAAACGAGTTGTTTGGAGCCACAGCGCTGTGCTATACTCTGTTCGGGAACTACTATGTGGATGGCGGCCTGATAAACCTGGTTTCGCCGGTAGTGGAATTTGTGGAACGGGAAGGAGGGGTAGTGAAATACGGGCAGCAGGTGCAACACATACGGCAGCTGCCGAAGGGATATGAAGTTAGCACTAGCAAATCAAGCTTTCGGAGCAGATTTGTGATTAGCGGTATCCCCCTCAACAATACCTTGCATCTTTTCGGGGAATCGGCCGCCGGGTTAAAGCTGCAGAAGCATGTGTTGCCTTCGAAAATGCTGAACGGGGCATTTACAATGGGGCTGGTACTGCAGCATACACCATTGCCGCAGGTGCTGCACCATCAGGTGCATATTCCAAAAGGTTTGCCCTTTATTACCAGTAAAAGTGTTTTCGTGAGTTTCAGTCATCCGGAGGATAGTTGTAGAGCGCAGGCAGGGGAGCTTGTAGTGGCTGTCAGTACCCATGTTGCTGACCCGCAACTTAACCGCATCGGGGAGAAACACCTGCTGGAACAGGCTATACTGACGGCTCTAGAGCGACACGGGCTTTTTCTGCGAGAAAATATCAAGTACATACAATCGGCCACACCCGGCGCCTGGACCTTCTGGACAAAGCGCGCTTATGGGGCAGTGGGAGGGTACCCGCAGTACCGGCACTTAAAACCCTGGCAGATGAAAGACGCCAGGCTGGACCACCGGGGGGCGTATGTGTGCGGCGATACCGTGTATCCGGGGCAGGGAATTGTCGGGGTGTGCCTGAGTGGGATCATTGCGGTGGAGAAACTGGTTCAGGATTATTTCCGGTAAGCAGTAAGCCTTTCTGGCAAAAGGAAGGATTTAAACTGGTTGGTTTATAGTGTTTTAAATAAATAACATAAAGAACCAAAATTTTACTCTGAGATAACAGTAATCTCCTTTTAACATAGCATATTTGGTGTATATAAAAACCCTATATATCTATGCTAAAACATTTACAACGCATGCTGTGTCTGTCCCTGGTGGGATGGATGCTTGTTTCCTGTTCCAAGGACAGTGTAACGCCGGAGGCCACTACCCAGAAGATAGGAGGCCTGAGCGCAGTAGCCAATGCCACCGCCACCAAAGATGGCAACATGGCCATGGGGAACCCGAGTGGGGCTGGCACCAGTTACGCCAACTACCTGATCAACAAATCGCAGTACTCCATGTCGTACAACAGCTACCGGGGCACACCAAACTGGGTAAGCTGGCACCTGAGTAGTGCGTGGTTGGGCAGCACCCCACGGCAGGACGATTTCAGGGCGGACAATTCTTTGCCAGCGGCTTTTTACAAAGTAACGCCCACCGATTACACAGGAAGTGGCTTTGACCGCGGCCATAACTGCCCTTCAGCAGACCGCACCTTAACCGTAACCGATAATTCGGCCACCTTCCTGATGTCGAACATGATACCGCAGGCGCCCAACAACAACCAGAAAACCTGGGCGAACCTGGAGAACTATTGCCGCACGCTGGTAAGCCAGGGCAACGAGCTTTATGTGATCATGGGCAGCTATGGAACAGGCGGAGATGGAACCAACGGCTACAAAACAACACTGGCCAGCGGTAAGGTAACCGTTCCAAACCGCGTTTGGAAAGTGATCGTGGTACTGCCCGTTGGCACCAGCGATGCCAGCCGCGTAACCACCAGCACACGAGTGATTGCCGTGGATACCCCTAATTCAAACTCAGTGAGCAGTACCTGGGGCAGTTACCGCACTACCGTTGATGCCATTGAGGCGAAAATGGGGTACAATCTGCTGTCGAACGTTTCCAGTTCGGTACAGTCCGTGATCGAAGCGAGAGTGGATACCGGCCCCACGCAATAAGTTCCCTTTCCTTTTTCCCTTTCTTAGCCTTTCAGGTCTGTATCTTCTGGCAGACCTGAAAGGCTATCACGTTTCTACCACCAGTGTTTTCAGCCCAGCATAATCCCCGTTTTCAGTCTGCCCGATCAGGTACACAGGAATGGTTACCTCACTGATCTTATAGGCTTTCACATCGTGCAGTAATTCCTGCATCTTATGCTGTAGCTGCTTAAACTTTTCGGAGTTCTCCTTTTGGAGGGCATCGGCATCGGGGTGGGGCTGGGTCATTCTCCTGAAGAAATTGTCGAGTGGCATTTCCTGTACCGAGGTGCCGCCGGGTTTACCATCCCATTCCACCACAGTATCCGGTGTAAAAGGCTCCTCGGGTTGCTCATGAAAATAAAACTCAAAAGCCGCGTCGGTTTCACTCAGCATCAGTAGGCCGCGGCTGGCCTGCTGCAATTCCTGTTTCAGTTGTTCGGTTGTCATAACGGGTTATTAATAGTATAAATGAAGTATTTTTCTGTCTATAAGTTACCTCTATGCTTATCTTTATGTAAATGGGGCCGTAGAGGGCTACTAAATGCATTCCTAAAAAAGCTATACGTATGATCAAAGCAGAACCAATGTTAAAAGAAGGTGCACTGAAGGACAAAGTCATCATCGTGACCGGTGGTGGTACGGGTTTGGGGCGTTCCATGGTTAAATATTTTTTGGAGTTGGGTGCCCATACGGTTATCTGCAGCCGCAAACTGGACGTGCTGGAGCAAACAGCCAAAGAGCTGGAAGCGGAGACAGGGGGACAGGTGCTGCCCATTGCCTGCGATGTACGCAAGTATAACGAGATAGAGGCCATGTTGGAAACCACGCTGGAGCGCTTTGGCCGGGTAGACGCGCTGGTAAATAACGCGGCCGGTAATTTTGTGAGCCCCACCGAACGGCTGAGTCACAAAGCATTTGACGTGGTGACCGATATCGTGTTGAAGGGAAGCTATAACTGCACGCTGGCCCTGGGAAAGCACTGGATCGAGCAAAAGCAGGAGGCCTGTATCCTCAACATTGTCACCACTTACGCCTGGACGGGTTCGGGCTACGTGGTGCCATCCTCCTGTGCCAAGGCAGGGGTACTGGCCCTGACGCGTTCGCTGGCATCGGAGTGGGCCAAGTATGGCATCCGTTCCAATGCGATTGCTCCGGGCCCGTTTCCTACGGAGGGCGCCTGGACACGCCTGTTCCCGAAGCAGCTGGCCGATCAGCTTGATCCGTTAAAGCGTATACCGGTAGGGCGCTTTGGAGAGCATCAGGAACTGGCCAACCTGTCCGCCTACCTGGTGTCTGACTATGCTGCTTTCGTGAACGGGGAAGTGGTAACGATAGACGGAGGGGAATGGCTTTACGGTGCCGGAGAATTTAACAGTTTCGACCAGATTCCGCAGGAAATGTGGGATGCCATGGAAAAGCAGATGCGGGGTAAAGGGTAAGGCAAGGCAACTTAAGTTGCGCTATTTAAAATGCTTTGAAGGTGTAAACCCACCCCTAGCCCCTCCGAGGAGGGGAATTTTTCTCGTGCATGTAATTCTCCTCCTCGGAGGGGCTAGGGGTGGGTTAATCGCTAATGGGTTATAAAAAATACTTTTACTGGCCGTTAGTTAGCAGAAAGATAGCCAGTAAATTTGCGCCAAACGCAATGCCCCAGTTTTTCCATACTTTACCACTCTTAATTTTGCTGGCGCTTTTCTGGTAGCCACTCAAATAATCGGGGTTTTGTAGCAATTCAGCGTTGGGAGCATCTAGGTTCTGCTTTTGAGGCTTGGTAACGGATGTACCAATAGCCGGCACCAAGCCAACCAAGGGCGAAAGCAAGCTTACTACCAGCACGGTGGTGCCTGCCGGCTTATACCCGTCATAGTACTGGAGGGCATCTGACATGCCGTTCTGGTACAATTGCTGCGCGGTGGCAGCAGGCTGTTCTGCTGCTACCGTAGGAGCAAGCGCTGTGGTTCTGTTTGTGCTTAAATCCTGAGAATGAGGCGGCGACGTATCGTTCTGTTCAAACACCTCGTTGGTTTGGTTGGCGTACTGTATCAGCAACACATCCGATTTTGCCATAACATAGGTAGGGCCCTCCGGGTTATGGAAGTTTTTATACCTGACCTCAGAGGTGGTTATCTCCAATACCTTGGTTTCTAACTTCTCTCCTGAGCGCTTTGTAATGATGTCCTGGGCCTGAAGGGAAACCAAGCCAGCAACGGTAAAAAGTAAGGTGAGTACAAGCTGTTTCATGTCAACGTTTGATTTCTGAATTTAGAACTATAAAATTCAAAAATATAGTTTATCAGATATAAAAGCAAGTGCGATTATGCGAATTAGTCCGGGCCTGGAGTTTAAAATTTAGCTATATCCTATTCCTGCGGGGCTGCGTGTAACAAGTATAACTGCACTACTATCTTTAAAAAACTTCACATTACTTTCCTTACAGCGGAAGCGGGAAAAATTAACGTGCCGAATTAGCTTTAAAAACCCGTAGCACGTTGCCTCCGAGTATCTTTTTTACATCCTGGGCGCTATATCCCCGGGCGAGGAGTTCTTTTGTGATGACCGGGTAATCCTGTACGCCATCGAGTTGCTGCGGCGTGGACGTGATGCCGTCAAAGTCGGAACCCAACCCGACGTAATCTACGCCAACCAGTCGAACGATATGATCCAGGTGGTCAAAAAGTATTGACAGGGGAGGGCGTACCTGAAGCACTTCCTCTGGATAAAGGGATTTCATTTTTTCAGCTATATTAGCGCCGGCCCAACCCAGGGCGTCAAGGGAATCCAGTTCTGTTTTGTGTTTAGCCGTAAATGCCTCCAGCCTTTTGTTGAATTTAGGATCAAGAAAGCCGGAGTAAAAGTTGAGCTGTATAACTCCTCCGTTCTTTGCGATGGCTTTTATCTGGTCGTCTTTCAGGTTGCGAGGTACCGGGGCAAGCTGATAAACGTCGCTGTGGGAGGCGAGTACGGGTTTGTTTACGATAGCCATTACATCCCAAAAAGTTTGCTCCCCCACATGACTCAGGTCAACCATCATGCCCAGTTCATTCATGCGTTTTACAACCTGCCTGCCAAATTCAGAAAGTCCTTTTTCGGGGTTAGGTACCGTGCCGGCTGTTTCATCGGCAGCCGAGGAGGCCCAGGGAGTAGAGTTATTCCAGGTAAGGGTCATGTAACGGACACCTTTTTTGTAGAGGCTGTCCAGCTTAGGTAGATCATTATCGATCATATGGCCGCCTTCCACACCGATCAGTGCCGCCAGCTTTTTCTGCTTTACGGCTTTCATAATGTCAGGGTAGGAGGTAGCCAGCATCATCTGTTTCTGGTTTCGGGCTATAACAGCGTGCAGCGTGTCTAGCTGTTTCACGGCAAAGGCATAATCACCCGTCTCATCACTCCAGACAGAGAAGAACTGTGCATCCACGCCGCCCTGTTTAAAACGGGGCAGGTCTGAGTGTGTCTTCCCACGCAGGTCCTTGCTGATATCCATCCCTTCCATAATAGAGATCAACACATCGTTGTGCGTGTCTACCACAATAGCTTCCTGGTGAATCTTTTTATAGGCCTGTGCTTGCGCAAAACTGGCAACAGGCAGTAACAGGGCCACTGTGGCCGTGCTTTTAAGTATAAGTGCTTTTATATTCCGGCTCAGTTCCATAATACCTGCATACACCCGTATAGCATCATGCTAAACATTCTCTAATACGTTAATATCAAATTTTTTCATCTGCATATAGGCTTCCACTACTTTCTGGGCTTTGTCGGGGTTGCTCATTAACTTTGGTAACACGGCAGGAACAATTTGCCAGGAAACCCCGAATTTGTCTTTCAGCCAACCACAACGGCCTTCCTGACCACCTTCTGCGGTTAGCTTCATCCAGTAATGGTCAATTTCATCCTGTGTTTCGCAGGTCACCACAAAAGAAACAGCTTCTGAAAACGTAAACTGCGGTCCGCCATTTAGGGCCATAAACTTCGTGTCGTTTATCTCAAAGATTACCACCACCGGATTTTCAGAAACTATTCTGGAGTTCCTGAAAATCGAGCAATAATAAGTCGCCGCCTCCTTTGCCTGGCCATCAAACCACAAGCAAGGAAATATAGTGTTTGTCATAGCTTTTACTTTTGAAGGTTTTGTATTTAACGGTTGAGCTATACACAATATGGAGCTTCCGTCAGAATGTTGTGTATGTTTTTTGTGGGTGCATCGTTTTTATTTATTCAGCATCTCTTTTACCATTTTAGGTACCTCTTTTTCCGGTGTCGGGAAATTATGGTATTCTTTGTTTGGATAGATGTTATAAATAGATCGAGCCAGTTCTTCTTTTCCGTCACCAGAGATGAAAACTATTTCTAACCTGTCAAGCACTTTTTTAAAGTCCCATCTCCAGGTATCAGCATACATTACTATCAAGTCAAAGCCTTCCGGGATATCATCTTTCTTTCCTATTTCTGCATATATGCCATTTTTTTCAAGCTCTTGTTTGATCACAATGTCTGTATTTCCAATTACTTCTCGTTTTTGGGCAGGGTCATCGGGAAGCACTATATATGCAAAAGGGGTAATTAAACCGAATTTGAATTTAATGTATTGAGAATTTTCAGCTGATATGACGTAAGCTCTCGCGTTATTAAATAATTTAGGGTCTGTTTTACTTACAGTTTTTATAGATCCTGCACAGCTATAAAGTCCTGTGATTAAAATAAAGAAAAGTGCTCTTGTTAATATTACTTCTACGGTATTCCTTTTAATCATATTATTTTAAATTATGTAACTAGTTGCTAAACGGAAGTCTATTCGGCTTATCTGCACTATATAAAGTGTTGTAAAGCTGCATTTTTAATAAATATTTCTCGCAAATGCTTCAACAACGTTCATATCCATAGCGGAAGACGAATATATCAAAATTCCATAAATAATCAATTCAACTCACTGATTTATCCATCCAATTATAATTTGATAGCCGAATTTGCCCGAAACCTGTAACGTTTTAAGCAGGCTACATCGAAAATATTTTGTTAATTCTCTAATACTTTCGTTGTGAGAAGTCCGAGTTTAAACCTTTGAAACTTAGTATTAATAAGATAAAAAAAAGTCCCCACCTCAAAATCAGGTGGGGACTTTTTAAACTGCAAGTATCCTAGGTCACTATCTCAGGTTCCGAGATATACTTACCATAACCATGAAGTAGTAATAACCTCAAACTTATAGCATCCCATTTCTTTAGTTTGCAACAGCAGTGCCTTTTTCTTTCTTCCTGTTTTTCTTCTTTTTAGAGGTTTTTTCAGAAGACTGATTTTTACGGGCATCCACCTGCGGTAAACCTGAAGTATCGTCTGTTACCAGCGTCATTTCTTCTACCAGGTGGCCGGCTCCGGCAAATTTATCCACTACGAATAACACATAACGAATATCCACGGCAATGTTTCGTACCTGTTTGGGGTTGTACACAATGTCGCTCATGGTGCCTTCCCAATTTCTATCGAAGTTCGTGCCAATCAATTGTCCGTTCGCATTGATAACGGGAGAACCGGAATTGCCACCTGTGGTGTGGTTCGAAGCGATGAATGCAACGGGCAGTTCTCCATTCACACCATAACGGCCATAGTCCTTCTGCTCATACAATTCCTTCAGGCGGGCAGGTATGGCGTAGTCTTCGGCGGCGCCAGACTCGGCTTTCTCCATAATTCCCTCCAGGGTGGTATAAAATTTATACTTTACGCCATCCACGGGTTCATAAGCCGCTATGTTTCCGTAAGCTACACGCAGGGTGGAATTGGCATCCGGATAAAACGTTTTGTCGGTCTGCATCTCACGCAGGCCTGCCATATACGTTCTGTAGAGCAGGTTCAGATTCTCGTTCACTTCATTGTAGGTCGGCATTACGTTCTTGTTGTAGTAAGCTGAAATGCTGCTGGCCAGCTGTAGCGCCGGATCGTGCTTCAAAACGTCCTTTTTGCCTGCTTTCACTTCGGCCAGGGCTTTGCTTACGCCAGCCTCTGATGTAAACACTGATTTACTGAACACCTCATCAGCATATTTGTTAAAGTCGCCATTATACTTGCTGCGCACCATCTTAAACACCTCGGGGTGCAGCTTAGCATCTATGTTCTGGTAGTAGAGGGGTAGCAATGCTGCAAACACTTTCTTGTCGCTGGCGGCATTGTAGTCCTTGTAAAAGCCGGGCACTGTTTTCTCCAGCCTGGCTACCTGCGCTTCTATCTCGTTCTGGGGTGCCTTTGCCTCCAGCATTTCCTGCAGCTTGGTAAAAGTGTTCGCAAACTTCACGATCTCCACACCGTAGGCAGCCTCAGTGATATAATCGCGGGAGATAGTGATGCCATCGAGAGCTTTGTAGTTTTTAGCGAAGTCGGTTAGCAGCGTGCCATACGTTGCCTGCCGCGCCGGGTCAGCGGCAACCCATGCGGCGAACTGCTGTTCCTGCTTTTGCTTTTCTTCAATAGCGTTTGCCTTTTTGATACCCCGGTTCTCGCCGATCCACTTCTTCCAGTAGTTGGCGATGCTGGCATACTTGGCGGCATACTGAATGCGCACGGCATCAGATGCTTTCATGTCCTTGTCCAGGATGTTGAGCTTGGTTTCGCGGATGTTGATCTTGGCAGGGTTCGATACTTCGTATATCTCCTGAACCGCCTGCGAGGTAAGATACTCGTTGGTGCGGCCCGGAAAACCAAAGATCATGGTAAAATCGCCTTCCTGTGCCCCGCTCATCGAAATGGTGAGGTGGTGCTTGGGCTTGTAAGGTTTGTTGTTTGGCGCATAATCAGCTGGCTCGTTGTTCGGGCCGGCATACACCCGGAAAATAGAGAAGTCGCCGGTATGGCGTGGCCACATCCAGTTATCCGTATCGCCGCCAAATTTGCCAATCGAGGAAGGCGGGGCACCCACCAGGCGCACATCCCGGAAAGTCTCAGTAATGTACATGTAGTACTCGTTGCCATAGAAGTAAGGCTTGATCACGGCATCGTAGTGTGTGCCGGCCGTAGCTGCCTTTCGCACCTTAGCTATGTTGCGCTGGATGGTCGCTTCTCGTTCAGCCTCTGTTTTGGTGTTGGCCGTACCTTCCAAAATCTGTTTGGTCACATCCTCCATCCGAACGATAAAGGTGGCCGTCAGACCCGGGTTAGGCTTCTCCTGGTCGCGGTTCATCGCCCAGAAGCCGTTGGTCAGGTAATCGTTCGCTACGGTGCTGTGTTCCTGTATGGCGCCATACCCGCAATGGTGATTGGTTAGCAACAGGCCCTCCGGCGAGATCATCTCGCCGGTGCAGAAACCGCCGAACGACACGATGGCATCTTTCAGGCTGGACTGGTTTATACTATAAATGTCTTCGGCAGTGAGCTTCAGGCCCTTTTGCTGCATATCCGACTCGTTTAGCTGCTTTAAAAGCATAGGCAACCACATTCCCTCGTCAGGACGGGCAGTAGTGATACCTAAGCTAATGCATACAGCCGCAAATAAGGAAACAATGCGTTTGCTGATCATGGATAAGTTTAATGTGATGGTTAAAATTTAGCGCCTGAAGATACGCATTTTAACCAATTGGAGGGGGATGATTGCGTTCTGGTTAACTGAATTTTGAATGGGTGAACGGCTTTTATATTCCTAAAAAGCCAGGCACGGGCTCTATTTCTGCTTTCAAAGGGTGCTAGTATGTATTGATTCATGCCAGCACCCTTTGAAATTCAGCTAATCAAGTTGCAGTCCTTAAAAGATTAAAAAGAGCCTATCCGGTAGTGGTCAAAGTTCTGGCTGGCTTCCCAGTCCTGAAACTTTTCGATCTCTTTATGGAAAGCGTCAATAAACCAGGCCATCAGGCTCAGGTCGTCCAGCAGTCCGATAACGGGGATAAAGTCCGGAATAATGTCGAGGGGGGTAACCAGGTACAGCAGCACGGCAACGCCCACCACCAGCGATTTCTTTTCTACATTACGGTAATCGCCGGTTGCATAGGCCTTTACCAGCCTGATAAAGGTAAGTCCGGCGCTTTTTAGCTGCTGGAAGCCGGTTTGCTTGCTGTCGGCGTCTACCAGTTTACCATAAGCAGAGGTGAGGAGCATGCCCAGTTTCAGCGGTTTCGTGAGCAGGCGCCCTCCCTTGCCCAGAAACTTTTTAAAAATGGGGTTTTGCGAATGTTTCAGTCCTCTTTGTATCCAATCATTTAGCATGGTTTCTATATATTTAGGTTTCAATATTAAACTCTACGTGAAATTGGGCAGAAAAGCTGCCAGGAGGTTAATCGGGACAAAACGGAAATAGCAAGGCTTGAAAAATATTTCAGCGCATAAGTTTGTTTCATACCTAAAAGCTCCTTTAAATTGATGTACTTTTACCTGCTTATAATGCAAGCCATTTATTCATCTCCTATTACTGCTGTATGAACCTGCTGAGGGTATTATTGTTGTGTTTGCCGGTGCTTTTTCTGGCAATTTTTGGGGTGTCTTTCCTGCTTCCGGCACATTTGCAACTGGAGCAGTCTGTATTGCTTCCTGTAGCGCCGGAAAAAGTGTTCCCCTTGTTGAACAACCCCGCAGAATGGGAGAAGTGGAGCCCGGTAAATAAAACAGCCGATCCATCCATGATCCGTTTATATGGAGGACCGCTAACTGGTGCTGGCGCGCGCATGCAATGGAGCGGAGATGCTGTGGGCAACGGGCAGATACTTTTGACTGCAAGCGTTGCGGCGATGCAGGTGGCGTATAAAGAGAGCACGGTTGGGGAGTCGCATACCCTGGATGGCGTTTTTTATTTAACAGCCGTGGAAGGGGGCACACGGTTAACCTGGGGACAGCAAACTCAGTTGGAGGATAAACCAATAGCCAGGCTGAAAGGCTTTTGGCTGAAGTATAAAAAACAGGCAGAACTGGAGCAAGGGTTGCAGCGCATCAAAACCCTGCTGGAGGAAAGCAGTATTAAGAAAAAAACCAGGAAAACATTAGCCCATGCCATTAACTATTAAAAGACCCTTACTGGACGAGTATCCGGAGCAGTACCAGGCGTATATGGATCATTTGCCCCAGGACGATGTGCTCTATACTTTGGAAAAGCAGGAGGATGACCTGCAGTATATGTTCCGGAATGTTTCTGATGAACGCGCCGAGGAGCGCTATGCGCCGGGGAAGTGGACCATTAAGGAGGTTTTGCAGCACATGCTGGACTCTGAAAGAATCTTTTCCTACAGGGCCCTGTGCTTTAGCAGGGGGGAGGAGGCCTCGTTGCCAGGGTATGACGAGGACAAATACGTGCGGGCTTCCATGGCAAACATTCGCCCCTTACAAACGATGCTGGAAGAATATAAGCATGTCCGGACTGCCAGTCTGTATCTGTTCAGGAGTTTTACCGCGGAGATGCTGGATAAGGTAGGCTCAGCCAACGGAAGGCAGATCTCGCTGCGCGCCCTGGTGCACATCATGGCAGCGCACGAACTGCACCACATGAACATTCTGCAGAGCAGGTATTTTAAAAAGAAAAGCTGAAGCAAAACCGCAGTTTCACTCGCTTTTAAACGCAGCATCCCGGCACAAACAGGTAATAACTGCTATGTGCCGGGATGCTGCGCTTCATTTATAGCCTGTCTACAACAATTCGTTGGCAAGGTTAGCCAGTTCAGAGCGTTCCCCTTTCAGTAACGTGATGTGGGCATACAACGGGTGGTTCCTGGCTCTGTCTATTAAATACGACAGGCCGTTGCTTTGCGAGTCGAGGTAAGGCGTGTCTATCTGGTAAATATCACCTGTAAAAACAATCTTCGTGTTTTCTCCGGCTCGCGAAATGATAGTTTTCACTTCGTGCGGGGTCAGGTTTTGGGCCTCGTCTACGATAAAGAAGATGTTGGACAAGCTGCGACCGCGAATATAAGCCAGTGGGGTGATCACCAGTTTCTCCAGATCAACCATATCCCGCAGTTTCTGGTATTCCTTGCTGGTTTCGGAAAATTGGTTCTGTATGTATTTCAGGTTGTCCCAAAGGGGCTCCATGTAGGGGTTAAGCTTAGATTTTATATCCCCGGGCAGGTAGCCGATGTCTTTGTTGCTTAGTGGCACCACGGGCCGCGCCAGGTATATCTGTTTGTAGTCCCGGCGCTGCTCAATGGCAGAGGCCAGGGCAAGCAAGGTTTTGCCGGTTCCGGCCACCCCCTGCACCGACACGAGCTTGATTGCCGGGTTTAGCAGGGCGTGCAGAGCAAAGGCCTGTTCGGCGTTACGGGGCTTCACCCCGAAGGCTGTTTGCTTGTCAACCCGTTCCAGCTGGTTCGCTGTTGCGTTGTAATAGGACAGGATCGAGTTTTTAAAACTTTTCAGAATATAAAAATGATTGTCCGGCGGGGGGGTGGAAAGTATCTGACCCACTTCGCAATGGGTTTTCTCGTAAAGCTCGTTAATAATATTGGCCGGTACGTCCTCAATGGTGTCGTTGCCTGTGTAAAGGCCTGCCACATCCTGAATCTTCCCGGTCTCATAGTCTTCTGCGATCAGGTTCAGTGCCCTGGCTTTCAGGCGCAGGTTGATGTCTTTGGTTACCAGCACCACCTTTTGGTTCGGCTTCTCCTGTTGCAGCAAAATGGCTGAGTTCAGGATCCGGTGGTCGTTCTTATCCCCAAATATTTTCACGGCATCCACCTGCTCGGAGGTGTCGTTCATCATCACTTTAAAATTGCCTTTGTTCTTACCGTTCAAAGGCAACCAGTCCTGCAGGCGATGCTCCGCAGAGAGCTTGTCGATAAAACGGATGAATTCGCGCGCTTCAAAGTTCTTGATGTCATTGCCCTTCTTAAAATTATCAAGCTCTTCGAGCACCGTGATCGGGATAGCCACATCGTGTTCCTGGAAATTCTGGATGGCACTGTGGTCATAGAGGATCACGGAGGTATCAAGCACGAAAATTTTCCGGTCGGGGCCGGCTGCCTGTTTTTTGTTATGCGCTTTGGCTTTGGGGGATTTGGTTTTGCTTCCATTGCTGGATAGCTCTTTTGCGTTTGCTTTGGCTGTTTTCGAAAGGGTGGCCATATGCAATGGGTTTAGGGTGAAACCGTCTGTTTAAAAAGCTGATCGGGGCAAAAATCGGTTCCTGCCTGGCAAGAACAAGTATATAGGCATTTACGAGTATTCTACGGCTACGGATGATATTTTTTCACCCTTCAAGCATGCCGCTGAGGCTTCGGGGCTGCAAAAAGCTTACAGAATGCAATAGAGGCTTGATTTATAAATCATTACAAACTGGTCACAGGCTTAGCTCCCGGGTATAATTAGTAATCATATTTTACCACGGCAAGAATGGATGGCCTTTAGCTAAGGGTATAGTAGACTTCCTGCTCTTTGTCGTGCAATCGAATATACCCATGGATAACCAGTTTTACGAGGGTGCGATGGGCCCTGCGCTGCGAGAGATTCGCCAGTTTCATGAACTGCCGCAGGGTAATGCGCGGCTGGGTTTGCAGGTGTGTCAGAAGCGCCAGCTCGTGCTTTTCGAAGGGCATCGGTTCAAACTGGCCGGACTGCTGTGCCAGCACCTTGTTTACCATTTTGCTGGTTTGCACACTGGTGTCTTTCACACGTACATATCCCCGCCAGTCGTCTTCCTGAACTTTGGCGAAGTGTGGTTTTAAAGGACTTTCGGGTACAGTGACAATGAGTACGGTACTATGAAGGCTTTCCACTTCTTCGTAATGTACCTGCACTGCGGGTTGGCAATACTCGTTTGCGGCCAGGTTGAGGATATGTTTTTCCTCCTCGGGGTCCACGCCGCAAATGTAGCCGTTGTCCTTCACCCCGATCAGGATGAGGCCACCGCGCGTATTGGCAAAAGACACCAGGGTTCTGGCAATCTTCTGAGGCCGCGTTACACGCTGCTTAAAGTCTACTGTATCATTCTCCCCCCGCAGTATTAGGCGCTGCAGTTCCATCAGCGGGTCATCGGGAGCCCTGTATGATGTGTTCATGCAGGTATTATACGGCCAGATAGAGCGAATGGGGTATAATGAGAAGCAATCGCGGGCACCGGGGGCAGAAGCTATAGCCAGAAGCAAAACAAAAGCGAGCCCGGAGGCTCGCTTTTTATGATCAGGTTATGGTAGTTCTGAAACTATAGTAACCTATAATTTAAAATGGCAAGTCGTTGTCTGCCTCGCTGCTGTAGAACGACGGAGCGTCCTGTGGCTGCGATGCGCCTCCTTCCGGAGCCCCGAAATTCCCGCCGGCTGCCGCTGCTTCAATTCTCCAGGCCTGCAGGTTGGTGAAGTACATGGTCTGGCCGTTTTTAGTGAAAGGCTTTCCAGTCAGGTTAAAGGTTACTTTCAGTTCGTCACCGTTCTTATAGGAGTCCAGCAGACTGCACTTGTCTTGTGTTAACTGAAACTTTACGTATTGGGTATAAGAGCCATCGGGAATCTCCAGCACAAATTCGCGTTTTTTGAATTTGTCACTGATCTGCTGCTCCTCAAATGTCTCGTAAAGCTTTCCTTGGATATCAAACGACATAATTACTTTGTTTACTAGTGGTTATTGGGATAAGAACAAAGATAACTATTTTCCAGCTGAAATGATCCTTTTGATTTTACAAATTCATGCAAATTTAAGTCTTACACACGAATATAGAACAGCCCTCCCGGTTAAGGCGTACAGTTATTTTTGAGCCTTTACGGGAGTATACCTTATGAAAGACATTGCAATTGCCATACATGGCGGCGCCGGTACCATTACCCGCGCATCGCTTACACAAGCACAGGAGCAGGCCTACCGCGCAGCCCTGGAAAAAGCGCTGCTGGCGGGCCACAGTGTGCTGGCCTCAGGTGGTACGGCTCTGGATGCTGTTGAAATTGCCGTCGTGCACCTGGAGGATACCCCACTGTTTAATGCCGGCAAAGGGGCCGTATTTACCAAGGAGGGCAGGCATGAGATGGATGCCGCCATCATGTGTGGCAAGACCTTAGCGGCTGGCGCTGTGGCGGGTGTGCGCAGCATCCGCAATCCGGTTAAACTCTGCCGGGCCGTGATGGACCGATCCGAACACGTGCTGCTAAGCGGCTACGGGGCCGAGGAGTTTGCCCTGGACCAGGGACTGGCCTTTGAATCGGAGAAGTACTTCTTTGATGCCTTCCGCTACAAGCAGTGGAGCGATGTGCGTGACTCCGACCTGATCATGCTGGACCATACCGAGCAGGTGGATGAGAAGTTCGGCACGGTGGGTGCCGTGGCCGTGGATAGGGATGGGAATGTTGCCGCCGCCACCTCCACGGGTGGCATGACGAACAAACGCTATAACCGCATCGGCGACACGCCGATCATCGGCTCCGGCACCTATGCCAACAACAACACCTGTGCTATTTCATGCACCGGGCATGGCGAATATTTCATGCGGGCCGTGGTGGCTTACGATGTTTCGTGCCTGATAGAGTACAAAGGCCTTACGCTGCAACAGGCCTGCGAAGAAGTGGTGATGAAAAAACTCGTGGCAATGGGGGGGGAAGGAGGTTTGATCGGGGTTAATAAATCCGGCGATCTGGTCTTGCCCTTTAACTCGGAGGGGATGTACCGGGCCAGTAAAAAGAACGGGGAGGAGGCTAAGGTCGCTATTTACCGCGATGCCTGAGGTTGCTCAGGTTTTTTGAGCGGTTTTGTTTTGCGCCATTTTTTGCATATAAGCCAGGTTCTCGCGTACAGCCTCCTCGGCATCTCTTGAAAATTCGCGCGTTTCAATGTTATAAATATTGCCTTTCGCCAACACGTGCATGATCATATTCTCAATCGCCACTGGGCGGCCTTTCTCAACACTGTGAATATTGGTGTAACCTACCTGGTGCGCGTCAGCTATCACTACCAGGTTAGAACCGATTGTTTCCACCATATTTCCTTTGGTGATTAGCACTCCCGTGTCCTCGCCTAAGCCAATACCAACGCTTTTAGGGTGCGTTACCACGGCTTCCATCAACCTGCCAAATCGCCCCCGGGTAACGAAGTGTGTATCAATGATCACCTGGTCTATCAGGTTCAGGCCTTCTCCCACCTTTACAGCCCCTTTCAGGAGCGATTCCGGGGCGCTGCCCCCTTTGATCATGATTTTAGACATCGCCATAGCCCCGGCACTGGTACCGGCAATAACGAATTCCTCGTTCTGGTAACGCTCTTTCAGGATCGAGAGAATTTCTGTATCCCTGAAAATGCGGGCTATGCGGGCCTGGTCCCCACCGCTGAACATCACGCCCTGTGCATTCCTGATCCGCTCTACGTATTCGGGTAGATGCACATCCTCTTCGTTCCGGATATGCATCATGTTGACATTCTCAACACCCAGAATACCAAAGGCACTGGCATATCTTTCTCCCACTTCCAGTGGGATCATAGACGCGGAGGTAATTACTTCTATGGTAGGGGCAATGGAAGGGATCTCCTGCAGGAACCGTTTTAAGATGCCTAACTCAAAAAAATCGAGGTAATATTTTCTTTTTGACCTGGGGTTTGGGTAGGTGCCTTTGTCTTCGTTGCCACCAACCGCGATCAGTTTTCCTTTAGGTGCGTTCACTTCGGGTTTATTAATGTATTTACGGATTCGGGATTTACTATACAAAACGTTTACTATTGTTTCAGGTCATTCGTTGCAGGCAATACAGGTTGATTCGAAGTTTTTAGGCTGATGCAGATGTAGCACTCCTGTAGAGCACCCGACGTCGACAAGCACTCAGAGGGTAACAGGAGCCAGGTGGAATAAAATTGATTAACTATATAGTATTGTTAATATTATATAACTTTTGCCATTGCTAAATAATTAAGGGTGTTTGTCTGATTAAAGTAATATTTACATAACCCCCGGGGTGCCCTGCCGTATAGATACCCACAAGCATAATTTGATAATAAATTGAACGCGTAACCTTTCCGAGCTATGAAACTAAACAACTTAAAAGACCTTTTTATCCACGAACTAAAAGACCTCTACAACGCCGAGCATCAGATCATGAAGGCCATGCCTAAAATGGTTGAGGCTGCCGCTTCCAGTGAGCTTAAGCGAGCGCTTAAGGATCATATGAAAGAGTCAGAAACGCAGATCGAGCGCCTTGAAAAGGCCTTTAAGCTATTGGATGAGAAGGCAACGGGCGAAAAGTGCAAAGCTATTGAAGGCATCCTGAAAGAAAGCGATGAGATGATCAGCCAGCGCGCCCAGAAAAATGTGATGGATGCGGCCATAATTTCTATGGCGCAGCGTGTGGAGCACTATGAAATTGCCGGTTACGGCACGCTTTGCACCTACGCCAAACAGTTAGGCCTAACCGATGTGCTGGACCAACTCCAGATGATACTGGACGAGGAGAAAAAAGCGGATCAAAATCTGACCTACATCGCCGAGCACAACATCAACATGAAAGCTGAACACAACGCAAAGTAGCCTGGCTACTTTGTAAACGATACGGAAAAAACTCTGTACTTTCGCCTGGCTTACCCAAGCAGGCCATGAAGGTGACAGAGTTTTTCGTTTTTACCGCTAACTATAAAAAGAGGGCCCGTGTTACCACACGGGCCCTCTTTTTAAATCAGGTAAGGGATGGTTTTACTTCAGCAACTCATCCAGGGTAACTGTAGACACGGCATGGTAATTAGGGCGGGCCTTGGCATAAATGGCCAAGGCTTTTTTCTTGCCCTCCGGGGTTGCGATCAGTGCCTTATATATAGGAACCAAAAACTTGCGCCTGCCCACGTTAACTAAAAATGTGTTCAGGGCCTCATCGGCAGTGGTGTAGTTGTTTTTGATGGCATCGAGCAACCAGGCCGCGAGCACCTCCGAGTTGCCGGAAGTAGTAAAATGGAAGGCCTGGTCTAATTCTGCCATTTGCTGCTGCGACATGTTATCCGGTAACATCCTGATAAAGTGAAGCCACTCGTGGCTCGACCATTCGCTGGTTGCTAACTGTGCTGCAGGTTTGCCATTTTTCCAGGAAATAAAGGCTTCCTCCACCTGTGCGAAACGGGCCGAGGTGGGCACTACAAAACCCTCTGGTAAGCCGGGGGAGTACACCCAGCCTTCGATGTTGATCTGCTCTGCCAGGTCCTCGTCTCCCTTGATGAGCTCCTCTCTTAGAAAATTCAGAAACTTATCGGTATTAGTGCTCTGGAAGGCAAACGTGCTGAAGTATTTGTTCAGAAACGCGTCAAACTTCTGACGACCGACAGCGCGTTCCAGGTTTACTAAAAAGAAATTTCCTTTCTCGTAGGCTATGTCCGTCAGGCCCTCGTCCGGGTCGCGGCCTTCCAGGTCCAGCTTCAGGCGGGTGTCCTCGCTCTCGGGCCCCAGTTCGTTCAGGGTATTGGTCAGGTCCTGGTAGCCCAGCACCTGCAGCATGTCGGCGTATTCTTTTCCGTAGAGTTCCTCCATAATGCGCCGCTCAAAATATACGGTAAAGCCCTCGTTTAGCCAGAAATCATCCCAGGTGCCATTCGTGACCAGATTTCCGCTCCAGCTGTGGGCCAGTTCATGCGCGATCAGGCTGGTTAAAGAGCGGTCTTTAGCCAGCACGGTTGGCGTTACGAAGGTAAGGCGTGGGTTCTCCATGCCTCCGAAAGGGAAGGAGGGAGGCAATACAAGCAGATCGTACCGGTCCCAGCGGTATTTGCCGTAAAGCTTCTCTGCTGCCACCAGCATTTTATCCATTTCAGCGAACTCGTACGCGGCGGCGTCAATGGTGGCGGGCTCCGCATAAATACCAGTCTGGGGGCCAATCTTACGGAAGGTAAGGTCGCCAACCGAGAGTGCCATCAGGTAAGAGGGTATCGGCTGCTTCATATCGAAAGTATAGATGCCGGTGTCGTTCTTCTGCATCGGGTTTTCGGCACTCATCAATGCCAGCAGGTTTTTGGGCACCTGCACTTTGGCGCTATAGGTAATCCGGATGCCCGGGCTGTCCTGAATCGGAATCCAGGTCCTGGCAAGAATGGCTTGCGACTGAGTGAACAGGAAAGGGTTTTTCTTGCCTGCCGTTTGCTGTGGGTTCAGCCATTGCAGGGCGGCGGCATCGGGAGAGGTTTTGTATTGAATGGTGACTTTCCTGGTATCGGGTTTTATCTTAACGATCAAAGGGCGGCCCAGGAATTCCTTCTCGTCTCCTATGGTAAAGGTGGTTTCTTCCTGATTGTCTCCGAGGTAAACTTTCTCAATCTGCAGCCCCCGGGTGTCAAAAATAATCTCATTGGTGCCCGTCAGGTTTTCGATTTGGTAAGCGGCGGTTCCGCTCAGCACTTTCTGGTCGAAGTTAACTGCAATGTCCAGGTCGAGGTGCTTGGCGACAGCTTCAGCGGGCTTGGCGAAGCTGTGCACATCCTCTGGTATTTGTGCTGTGGCAGCCTGTTCTTGGTTCATGGTTTGGTCCTCCTTGGTGGGTTGCGATGTGCAGGAAGCCAGCTGTAAACTGCCGGCCATACTTAAACCGATTAAACAACGGTGAAATAGTTTCATAAGTTTTAGGGTGTCTTTTGTGGTAAGTTAACAAATCCTGCAATAGTAGAAAAACCTGACGGCTGGAAAGGACTTAAAATGTGACACGATTATTGCTGCCCTGTAGGTAGTATGGAACAGGAGGCTGCCTTTAAGGATGTAACATAGCTTTCATGCAGCTAAAACAGGTTCGCGTCTGAAAATAGAACATTTTGGATTGTTTTAAAGTACATATAGCTATAAATCCTCATGTATACATATTACGCTTTATTTATTTGTATTTAATCTAGATTTGGCTTGTGCTTATTCTGTAATGACGCTGTTTGTTACCGAGTTCAAGCCTGGTCTTCTAACTAACATAAAATGATGACCCCTTATACTTTTAAAAACACCCTGAGGCTGTGTATGGCCGTGCTTGGCCTTACGGTTTTGGCAAGTTGCAACCAAAGCGATGGCGAGACACACACCACGGCTAGCAGCGGTGGCTTCTTCTCTGAAAAAGAACTCCCACAGGCTGAGACGGACAGTATGTTTGTCCTGAATTTCCTGAACAAGCAAAAAGCGTTTAAAAAGCAGGAGGAGATGATGTTCCTGTTTTACGGAGACCGTGATTACAGCCTGGCCTGGTTCCGCGATAATAAATTAGTGCCTGAGGCAGACAAGTTCCTCTCCGTAATCGATAAAGCCGGTACCGAAGGCCTGGATCCCAAGAATTACCAGGTGGTAGATGTGAAAGAAATGCTGAACAAGTATAAGAAACTTTCGCCGGGCGACTCTGCCCGATTGGAGCTACAGCAACAAATCGACCTGTCCCTAACGGCTTCTTATTTTAACTATGCATCAGACTTTTACAGAGGCAAGGTAGACCCTCGGGCTGAGAATAACAACGTGAAGTGGAATGTAAAAGAGAATAAGATAAAACTGCACAAAGCCCTCCAGACAATTTTAAAGGAGCGGGAGAGTACCTACCCTTACTATGAGTTTGATGCCTTGCACGCTGGTTATAAAAAATTACGCGATGCGCTACAGGATTACAGAGCGCTTCAGGCCAAAGGCGGATGGCCCATGGTGGAGCTAGGCAAGCGGAAAGTGCTGGAGAAAGGAGACACCGCTAAAGCCGTGGTATCGGTGCGTAGCCGCTTAAACCCCACACAGCAGTTCGATGCAAACAATAAGAAACTGTGGCTTTACGATGAGGACCTTCAAAAGCAGGTAAAAAAATTCCAGATGCTGCACGGGTTAAAGGAAGATGGCATTGTAGGTGGCAATACCCTCAGAATGATGAATGTGCCCATCGAGGACCGCATCACGCAGTTGATGATCAATATGGAGCGCTGGCGCTGGATACCCAAGCGCATGGTGCCAAAAAACCTCGATCAGAAATATATCTGGGTAAATATCCCGGAGTACAAACTATACATTTATGAGGACCCAGACAACGACCCGGAGGCAGAACGCGCTTACAAAGAAGTGATGAGCATGCGAGTGATTGTGGGTAAGACCATGAACTCCACGCCAATTTTTAGCGACAAGCTGGAGTATGTGGTGATGGCTCCTTTCTGGAATGTGCCAAACAGCATAACCGAGAAAGAAATTAAGCCACACATGCTGCAAAACCCGGGTTGGCTGGCCTCGCAGAACATGGAGGTCGTGACGAAAGAAAAGGACCCCAAGCAGGTTTCGCCTTACTCCATTGACTGGGGTGGCGTGACAGAGAAGAACTTTCCGTACCGTGTGCGCCAGAAGCCGGGTCGCGACAATTCTCTGGGGATGATCAAGTTCCTTTTCCCGAATGAGTATGCCGTTTACCTGCACGATACACCGGCTGATGCGCTCTTTAGCCAGACGGACCGCGATTTCAGCCACGGATGTGTGCGCGTCGAAAAGCCCGTTGAGCTAAGCAAGTATCTTTTGCGCGATATGCCAGAGTGGGACGAGAACCGCATCAGGCAAACCATGACAGGTGGGGAAGAAACCTGGGTTACATTGCCAAAGAGCGTGCAGGTTTACCTGGTATACTTTACCAGTTGGGTAGATGATGCCGGAAACGTGCATTTCAGAGAAGATTTGTACGGACACGATAAAAAGCTAGAACAGGAGTATTTCGGATAACACGAGCATGCTGCCTCACCCTACAACATTAATCAGAAAATGAAAAGATTCTTGCAACTCTGTGTTTTTTGCCTCCCCTTGCTTTTAACCGGCTGTTTTCAGAAGGCTAATGAGGACAGGGATGTAGATACCATTACGGACTCCGAAACAGCAACTGCTGCCAGTGCCCCCACTGTGGAGGCGGCAGATACCACCCTGCAGCCGATTGTGGAAATTACGCTGCATGCCCTTGGGAATAGCATCGAAGAAATGGCCTTTGACCAGGACACGATTCAGGCGCAGGCCGGGGCGCTGGTCAGGCTTACTTTCGTAAACGAGGGCGTGGATCCATCCATGATTCACAATGTAGTATTCACGCAGCCTGGTAAGTATAAACTGGTGGCGCTTGCCGGCGCCAAAGTAGGGGCCCCGGGGAATTATGTGCCCAACAGCCCCATCGTAATTGCGGCTTCGCCACTGGCCCTTCCGGGGCAGACAGTTGAGATGGAGTTTACTGCTCCCAACATTCCAAACTCCTATGATTTTGTGTGTACATACCCTGGGCACTGGGAAAAGATGAATGGGGTTTTGATTGTGAAGCCGATGGAAGCTCACATTGAATAGTGCAAAATAAAAGAAACTGAAGCTGTTCTAAAATAAGGAGATTATAGAACCAGATTATTTGTCAGCTTGTAAACTTAAAATCAGTAACCTTTCCTTCCCGCAAGTTTAGCACATAATCATCTAAACAACACTCAGGTAAGCCATTGTGGATAACTCGTTTTATCCACAATGGCTTTTTTTGTTGCTGCCATTGTGGCAGGCATGGCTAGAAGCACGTAAGCTTCTGAAGTTTTAAAAGCCAGGCTGTAGGTTTGGATGAAGAACATAAAAGAATAATTAGCAGATTATGAAACACTTATTTAGCTGTTTACAAATGTATATACAAATGTATACAGTTTTAGAGTCTGCTAAATTAAATTTTATTAAATCACTGTAAATAAGATAATTGTGCATGATAGGCAAAGTTTAACTTTAGGTGTATTATGGGGTTTTATAAATTAATGAAACATCCTGTTACTTCATGTGCTACATTTGTTTATCTTGTAAAAAGCAAACACACGTAAGTACATGGTAGAAAGGATTCGACAGTTGATGGAGTACAAAGACTATACTTCCACTCAATTCGCTGATACAGTGGAGGTGCCCCGCGCAGTTATCAGTCACATTATCAGTGGTAGAAACAAACCTAGCCTGGATGTGGTCATTCGAATCCTGTCGTCTTTTCCGGAAGTCAATAAAGACTGGATGCTGTTGGGAGAAGGGGGGATGCTAAAAGAGTTAGTAACAAATGTGCCAGACTCCGTAAAGACGGACGCCCCCGCTGACGCTCCCATTCATAGGGGTAACCACTCTGATGACTTGACAGGTTCTCATCAAAAAGTGCTAAAAGCTGATGTGCCCTTAATTCCTCCGGTAACACCGGAAAAGGCCGGCGTGCGTGTGGAGCAGGTCATGATATTTTATACGGACAAAACCTTCGTTTCTTATACTCCCCAATCCTGAATGGTTATTCCTCAATAACTGCTGATGCCGGATTGTGTGAAATGCTGAAACCTTAAAACCTATAAAGCCAGGTGTGAGTACATTGGCTCAGCAAGCTTCTTGTCAAATTATCGTTCCCTATGGAAAAAATTAAGAGTCGGTTAAAATTTGCTTACAATTATATTGTAAACAGCATCGGTTTTTACCCCACCCTCATATCCCTCTTCTTCTTCGCCTTTGCGCTTTTTATGCTATACCTGGAGTCGGCAGGGCTGAGCTCCCGATTCAAGGATAACCTGCCGTTCATGATTATCACCAACGGTGCCACGGCCAGGCTTATCCTGAGTTCTATCACCACAGGAATTATCTCCCTTACTGTTTTTAGCTTTACTATGGTCATGCTGGTGCTAAACCAGGCCAGTGCCAATTTCACCCCCCGCGTTATACCCGGTTTAATTTCCTACAAGTCAAACCAACGGGTGCTGGGTGTTTTTCTGGGTGTTTTGATCTACACGCTGGTGATCATGGTGAATGTACGGGCTGAGTATTATAACATTGACCTTCCGGGCTTTTCCATTTTCCTGGATATGTGCTTTACCATCCTGTGTCTGGGCTTCTTTGTGTATTTCATTCACTCGATCTCTCAGTCTATTCAGATAGAAAGTATTCTGGAAAGCATTTTTAATGTAACCAGCCAAAAAATAAAGGATGAGCTTGAAGAGAATCGAAGTACTGTGGTTCCTAATGTCTTTGTGACAAACACCACATGGTTTTTACTGGAAAGCCCTCAGACTGGGTATATACAAAGCCTGAATGACAAAGCGGTTGTCTCGCTTTGCCAAAAGTATGATGTGGTGATCAGCTTTGATCGCCCCTTGGGCTCCTTTCTGGTAAAGGACGTGCCGTTTGCCCGTATCAATAAGCAAATGAAGGATGAGGATGGATTTGCAAAGAAATTTTTTGGATATGTTAATTTTTACAGAGAGGAGCGGCCAGGGGAGAATTATATTTATGGTTTTAAGCACATCACGGAAAGTGCGGTGAAGGCCTTAAGCCCAGGTATTAATGATCCGGGTACTGCGCTCAAAGCAATTGATTACCTGACGGCGCTTTTTGCCCTGCGCATGCAGCTACCCGATGAGAAGATCCTGTACGATGAGAAGGGAGCGGCACGCATTCGCTTTGAACATAACACTTTTGAAACACTTTACTCCATTACCCTAAGCCCAATCAGGCTTTATGGCAAAGCCAGCAGTGTTATTGTGCTCAGCCTACTTTACCTGCTCCGTAGCCTGCTTTTCAGGGTTCAGGAATATGCGCACCTAAAGTCTGTTTTTTATAAGGAAGCCTTGCTTTTACTACATGACGCCGGTGAAAACATCAAGAACCCTGGAGACCGGGAGAAAATAAATGGCCAGGTAAACCAGTTAAATGAAATGGGGATATTGGATAAAAACCTTCCTCGCCTTGCCGTCACCAACTAAGATTTACCAGAACCAGGTGGAAAGGGTTGAGCTGTTTTGGAATAGGCTATGCACGTGTTTTTCCGTATACTGTGCAATAATTTCAAGTACACCCGCAATGTATGGTTGAGCTTAGGGGAAACACGTTTCGCGAGAAACTCTACAAAGTAATATTTGAGGCTGAGACTGCGGGAGGAAAAGCTTTCGATATTGTGCTGCTTATCCTCATCTTAGGCAGTGTCACGATTGTATCGCTGGAGAGTATTGTGGAGTTGCGCAACAAGCATTTATTCCTTTTCCAATCCCTGGAATGGGGCTTTACCTTATTGTTTACACTGGAATTTTTCCTGCGTATTTACAGCACCCCCAAACCCTTTAAGTATATCTTTTCCTTTTTTGGTATTGTCGATGTACTCTCCATAGTACCTACCTATTTAAGTCTGTTTATACTTGGATCACAATACCTGCTGGTGGTCAGGGTTTTACGTTTGCTGCGTATTGCGCGTATTTTCAAGCTGACCCGTTTTATTAACGAAGGCCAGGTACTAACCAATGCCCTGAGAGCCAGTATTACCAAAATACTGGTGTTTGTGGGCACTGTGCTGACCATTGTGGTGATCGTGGGGTCTGTGATGTACATCATTGAAGGAGCCGAAAGCGGTTTCACAAGTATACCTACCAGTATTTACTGGACCATTGTAACGCTGACCACCGTGGGTTATGGCGACATTGCGCCACAAACACCGCTCGGGCAGGTGCTGGCCAGCTTTATCATGATCATGGGCTACGGCATCATTGCCGTGCCTACGGGTATAGTGTCCGTCGAGCTGGCCCGATCAGAAAGGGAGACAGCGGCTACCCGCATCTGCCCGAACTGCCATAAGGAAGGACACCCGGCAAATGCCAATTTCTGTTTTAACTGCGGCTATAAACTGTAGCTAATTCACTATCAGGCGCGGGATATTGGTGGGGAGGCGTGTGAGGAGTTCATAGTTCAGCTGCGTACTGAGCTCACCAAATGAGTTGACCGTAATACTCTGGTCTTGTTGCGTTCCCAAAAGCACCACTTCATCAAGCTTCTGCACGCAAGGGATGTTGGTGACATCCACCATCATCACGTTCATGTTCACGATGCCCACCACGGCAGCCCTTTTTCCTTTGATCAGCACCTGCCCCTGGTTGCTCAGGCTGCGGCTATAGCCCCAGGAGTAACCAACCGGGATGATTGCCAGCAGCATATCGCTGGCGGCCTGGTAAGACGTGCCGTACCCGATAAAATCACCCTGAGCCACTGATTTAATGCTCATCACACGGCTTTTCCAGGTGATTAGCCTTCGCAGCGGATCAGTTTTATCCTCCTGCTGGCTAATGTATTGCCTGTACGTTTCCGGGCTCGGCCAGAAGCCGTATTGCATGATGCCAATGCGCACCATATCCATACGGCTCTCGGGGTAGCTGATCATGGCGGCTGAGCAGGCTGTGTGCTGCTGGTTCGGGCTTAGGTTCTGCAACTGCAGCTGGCGCTGCATTTGTTTGTACTTTTTTAACTGCGCCATCACCCTGTCGTGGTTCTGCATACTTTCTGCGCCTGCAAAATGCGTGCAAAGGCCCTGAAGAATAACGTGATCCCGGTTTTTATGTAAAAGAGAGGTTACCTGCTCCAAAGCACCTTTATCGAAACCGGTGCGGTTCATCCCGGTTTCAAGCTCTACATGTATCTTTGCCTTTTTACCCAGTTTTCTGGCTGTTTTTGCTGCCTCCTGTAACCTGTCTGGCTCAAAAACAAAGAACTCCACTTCATTTTGTATCGCCCACTCCAATTCGGGGTTGTCAATATAACCCATGATCATGATCTTGGCGGGTTGAGGTAAGGCTTCTACCAGGCGGCTGGCTTCATCGGCGCTGAAAAGGGAGAAATGGCCCACTCCACATTCCTGCGCAATACGGCCGAACTGCTCAATGCCATGTCCGTAGGCGTTGCCTTTTATTACGGAGGAGAACTGCACCTGTGGCCCGATCTCTTTCTGGATGAAGTTAATGTTATGTTGAAGCGCTGATTTACTTATTTCTATATAAGAGCTATGAAGCATAGGTGTTTATCGATTCAGTATTTGCTGGGCGATGGCATAAAAAAGCGCGCTTCCGGTCGGGAGCAGGGCATCCGGAAAATCATAGTCCGAGTGATGCAGTTGCGGCTGTGCGGTACCGGAACCTAATCCAAAGAATGCCCCCGGGTACAGGTGCGTAAAATGGCCAAAGTCTTCTGACCACCTGAAAGGGTGTACGGCTTCCTCCACTTCAAGTTGAAGACTTTGCGCGGCCTCGCGCACAACCTCCACCTGGGCATCGTGGTTCACAGTGGCCGGAAACTCTTCTACGTAACGTATCGCTAGTCCTAGCTTATACTTGTGGGCAATAGCCTCGGCCCCTGCAGTGGTCAATTCTTTCAATAGCTGCAGGTCGGTGGGCTGATAGGAGCGTAGGGTAGCCATCACGGTGGCAAACCCGGGGTTGGTTCCAAAGGCGATCTCGCCAAGTCGGGCATGGATCACGGTAAGCAGGGCCAGGTCCTGGAACTGCTTCTTGTCTTGGGCTATTTCCTGAAAACAAAGTAGAAGTTCCGCCATGGCTGCCCCCGGGTTCACACCGTTCTCGGGCTCTGCCGCATGCGACGATTTACCTTCCAACTCCACGATCATGCCTGTAGAGGCCGCTGCGAATACATCTTTGCGAAGGACCACCCGGTGCAGGGGCACGCCGGGTAAATTGTGCAGGGCAAAAACATAAGCAGGGGCGATTTCCTCAAACCTGGGGTCCTGTAACACCTGCCAGGCCCCGGCACCGGTTTCTTCGGCAGGCTGGAAAAGCAAGATCACTTTGCCAGTATCAGGTTCCTGACTTTGAAGCAGCAAGGCAAGCCCGGCAAGTATGGCCATGTGGCCGTCATGGCCACAGCTGTGCGCAATTCCATTTTCCTGCGAGGCATGCGCCAGGGCACTTGTTTCAGCTATGGGTAGCGCGTCTAGCTCAGCCCTGAACAGAATGGTGGGCCCGGTTGCCACTCTACCGTTAAAAACGGCTGCCACGCCCGTCCCCCCCAATCCGGTCAATATAGCGTCCGGCTCAAACTGTTTCAGGAATGCTACAATGTTATTGGCTGTTACATGCTCTTTTCCTGAAAGTTCAGGAGAGCGGTGTAAAGACTGCCGTAAAGCGGTGATCGCCGTAAAATCAATTGAACTGGTTTGCTGCATCTTAAACGTGCTTTTAGCTGGTTTACCTGAAGGTACGCAAACTATGGCAACGGGTAAACAATGCGAGGGGCAATCAGACTCGGGAGTTAACTTAAAGTTCGGCCTTTATTTCTGTGATAACCTGCGCCATAACCGTCTGCAGGTAGGCAATACGATCATGGATCGACTCCAGGTTCGCCTGGCTTTTTGCATCCGCTTCAATTTCCCGCACTACGGCACGCAGTCTCTCAATGCGCATGGTATCAATCGTGGATTTCAGTTTATGTGAGGCGGCACTTACCCCTTGCCAGTCAGAAAGCAATCTTTTCTGCTCCAGGTCGTCAAGGGTTTGCGGCACAGTTTGTATAAAGAGTGTCTTGGTTTTCTTTATAAAAGCTTCGTTGCCCCTCGACATCTTATGCAAGATGCTTAGGTCGTATAAGGGGGTTTCATGGTTCTCGGCGTGCTCTTGGGTAAGGGTATCGGGCGCTGTTTTCATTTCCAGTATTTTATGGGGAAGTAAGGAGGCTATTTTGGTGAAAAGTTTTTCCTCCTCGAATGGTTTCGATATATAGGCGTTCATGCCTACGCCGATATACTTTTCTGCATCGCCTTTAAAAGCATTGGCCGTTAAGGCAATAATAGGGGTGGAGGCCTTGGTCGTATCCTGATGGGAGCGGATGACGCGCGTAGCATCTATGCCACTCATTTCGGGCATCTGGATGTCCATTAGGATTAGGTCATAGAAGTTCCGGTTTACCATCTCAACTGCTTCGCGTCCGTTTACAGCAACATCCACTTTAAAATTCCAGCCCTCCAAAATGGATTTAGCCAGGAAAACGTTTATTTCATTATCCTCAGCCAATAGAATTTGTATGTTTCGGAGGCTGCTGAAATCAATTGTTTCTTTTTTGGGCGCCAGGCTCTCCTTGCCTACATACTTCTTATAAGTGAGCAAAACCTTAAAACAACTGCCACTGCCCTCCGTACTTTCCACCCATATCTTACCACCCTGCATCTCCACCAGGTTTTTACTGATGTTAAGGCCCAGGCCCGTTCCTCCGTATTTTCTGGTTGTGCTGGAATAAGCCTGTGTGAAACCATCAAAAATATATTCCTGTTTGTCCTGTGGTATGCCAATCCCGGAATCTGTAACCGAGAACTCTATCGTAAGCTGCGTGCTATCCTCTTCCACCAGGGTACTCTGTAGCGTAATAGTGCCCGCCTCTGTAAATTTAATAGCGTTCGTAAGCAGGTTAAGCAAAACCTGATTGAGCCTGTAAGGATCGCCGGTTAACATAGCGTTTTCTACCTCAAGGGGTTTCTCTACATAAATCAACTCCTTTTCCTCGGCTTTGTAAATAAGCGTCTGATATGCTGCTTTCACAGTCTCAACGATGTTGAAGGGAATTTCCTCTAACTCTATTTTGCCGGCCTCTATTTTGGCAACGTCCAGAATGTCGTTGATGATTACCAGCAAATTGTCTGCGGACTGGCGAATGATCTTCAGGTAGTTTTGCTGTAAAGGGTTGAGTTCGCTTTTGCTCAGAAGCCCGGCCATGCCCAGAATTCCATTCATTGGGGTGCGTATCTCGTGGCTCATGTTGGCCAGGAAATTCTCCTTTACGCGCGCAGACTCTTCAGCCGCCTCTTTTGCCTGCTTCAACTCCATCTCGTTGCGCAGCCGCTCCGAGATATCCTGGGCAATGGCAATGATGTACGGGGCTGAGCCAGGTTCTTCCACCTTGTAGTTTTTATATAAAAGCGAACGCACCTCCTGTGCTTTGTTGTAGACCCTGAGTACCCCTTCCATTAGATTTCTGTTCCGGAACTCATTCAGGTATAGGTTAAAGTTCTTTTTATGCTCTTCAGGTATAAACGACTGCAGGTTATTGCCAACCATCTCTTCTGCTGTATAGCCAAGCATCTCCAGCACATGTGGGTTCACAGAAAGGATACGGCCATCCATGTCGTGCGAGCAAATGAACGCCTGGCTGTAATTAATAAGCTCCCGGTATTTGCGCTCGCTAAAGCGCAACGCCTCGCCAACATGCTTTCGTTGCGTAATGTCGCGGGAGGAGGACTGTAGCTTAACAATCTCCCCATCCTGATCCAACAGGGGTTTTAAAATTGATTCGATCCAGAGGTGTTCGCCAGATTTTTTGACTACCCTATACTCTATCACCAGGTTGGTATTCTCTCGGATGGCTTTTAATTGGCCGTTTTCAACCACATCCGCCAGGTCGTCGGGGTGTATCACCAGGGCTGGGGAGTTACCCTCCAGTTCACTGGGCTCAAACCCGAGCATTTCTTTCACGCCTTTCGACACGTACAGATACGTGCCATCCAGGTCGTGCAGGCAGATCAGGTCGCGGGAGTTCTCTGAAAGCAGGCGGTGCATTTCCTCACTCTCCTGCAGCTGTTGCTTCGCGCTGCGCTGTTCCGTTATATCAGTGGCAATGCCAAGCACATGCACTTGTCCGTCAGCAGTAACCAGGGGCTTGCGAATGGTGCTGAACCACATCTCCGCTCCCTGCAGATCGGTAAATCGTTCCTGCACCACTATCTCCCTCTTCTCCCGGATCACCTGCTGGTCAATTTCCAGGTAGAAGTCTACCTGCGAAGGCACAGGATGAATAGCACGAATGTTAGTACCTATGATATCGTCTACTGTTTTCCCGAATAGCTTAGCGAACTCTTCGTTCACGAGCTTAAAGTTACCATGTCCGTCTTTCACAAAGATCAGGCTCGGACTGGTTTCCATCACTTGCTTTATGAACTCGTTTTTCTCCTTTACCTCCAGGGCTGCCTTCCTTTCTACGGTGGTGTCTCGAATAATGGTAAGCACCTGATCGGTGTTATACTTTACGATACGGCCCTCAAAATGGCGGATTTCCGTTTCGATTTCTAACTCATATTCCAGCTTTTCGTAATGCCCGGTTGTTAACACCCGCTTGATGCTTTGCTCAAACATGGTTAATACCTGAGGCGGTAGTCTGTCGCGTAAATTAGAGCCGATGATTTCATTTTTAGGTGCCAGCATGTATCGGGCATCCTCATTCATCACCTCCAGGTAAATTCCCTGGCTGTCAATGATAAACATCAGATCGGGTATGGCGGCAAGTATGGCCCTGGTCTTCGCCTCGCTTGCTACAATTTCCTCCTGCGCTTTTCTTAGTTCGGTAATATTAAGGCCATGGCCAACTATTAACTGTACTTCGTTGTTAGCGTCAAGGGCGGGGTTTAACCTTCTGATATGGTGGACGGGGTTTCCTTCTTTATCATAGAGTGTCTCCTCAAATTCAATCCTGCACTTTTCCCGCAGTACCCGGTTCAGCTGTTCGTCTCGCTTTGCCATGCGATCCGGAGGTATGCCCCTGTGGGCACTGTACTCTGTGTTGGTCTTCCCTATAATCCACTTTCGCAGGGCTTCATCCTGTATGGCAAACGGGTTCAGGAAAAGGTACTCCAGCTTGTTATTGTATACTGCAACATCTGAGGTAATGTGGTTCAGTACGGTTTCGTAAAATTCCTTTTGCTGCAGCAGCGCCTTACGCTGCTGCCGGAGGCTGGTGACATCCTCGGCTGAGCCAATTATTTGCTTTGGCCTGCCATCAGGGTGCCTGCTGAAAACGCTTTCGCGGCAGAACAGGTTTTTAAGACTGCCATCTTTTGCGCGCACACAATATTCTACCTCGCTCAGGTAATCATCTGGGGCAGACTTCATTTGCATCACCTGATCTTTTATCTTCTGCAGCTCCTCGTCCGTTGCTACCAACGACTGAAACACGTTACCTCCCATGGCGGCGATATCTGTGTCGTTATAGCCCAGCATATGCCTGATCTGCTCGTTCAGGTAGATGCTTTTATTGGCATCAACATCGTAAAGGTAGATGATGCTGGGGATGGTTTGCGCCAGATGCCGGACGAAATCCAGGTACTCACTATGCTGCGCTGTCTTGGACTTCAGCTCTTCTACCAACTGCTCGGCATTGGTCCTGGCTTGCCTCTCGGTATCCAACTGTTTTTTGAGCGCTGCAACCTCTTTAACTAAATCCATCAATTAAGCTTGTACTTGAAAAGCGAACGAGAAGTGACTAGGGCACTCCTGAAATGATTCTTTTAAAGGCACTGACATTCAGCTGTTAGGGCATAGTTAATTCCTTGTTCTGAATCATGCGGTAGATGGTAGATTTACCAATGTCTAATTTTTCGGCCACATAAAGCACGTTATAGTCATACTTCTCCAGGAAGTACTGAATAATTTCAGTGGTATATTCTTTTAAAGAACGCTCTGTAGCCAGAAAATCTTTGTCAGAGTTGTTCGATGTAAAAGTAATGTCCTGCTCCTGAACCACATCCGCGTCTGATAACACAACTGCCAGTTCCACGATGGCTTTTAACTCCCGCACATTTCCAGGGAAGGGGTAGGCGAGCAGCTTCTCATGCGCTTTCTCAGACAGGCTTTTTTTACCCATGCCGTTCTCTTTTGCAAAAGCGTCGGTAAAATGTTTAGCTAGTACCAAAATATCGCTGCCTCGCTCGCGGAGCGGAGGGAGGTGAATGGGCAAACCAAGCAGGCGGTAGTAGAGGTCTTCTCTAAAGTTACCTTTTTTAACTTCCTCCACCAGGTTTTTGTGGGTCGCCACAATGATGCGGACATCAACCGGAACCACCGTATTTCCCCCCACACGGCTAATTTCCTTCTCCTGCAACACGCGCAGCAGTTTGGCCTGCAGGCTGACATCAAGTTCACCTATCTCATCAAGAAAAATAGTGCCTTTATTTGCCTCCTCGAACTTCCCCAATCGCCGGGCCAGCGCACCGGTAAAAGCCCCTTTCTCATGTCCGAACAGTTCACTTTCTATCAGTTCACGGGGAATGGCGGCCACGTTTACGGCTACATACGGAAAGTTCTTTTTAATGCCGTTGTAATGTATCGCCTTGGCAACGAGCTCCTTACCGGTGCCGGTTTCCCCGGTTATCGAAACCGTGATATTGGTTTTAGCGGCTTTATCCATCATGGAGAACACGCGCTTGATAGCCTCGCTGTTGCCGATGATAAGTTTACTGAAATCGTATTTTTGCCCGATCTGCTGCCGAAGTTGCGTTATTTCCTCGCGCAGTGCGGCGTTTTCCCGAATCTTGGTTATAGTATTCCAAAGACGCTCCGGAGTCTCTTCGTCCTTTACAATATAATCGTAAGCGCCTTTTTTCAGTAGGTCTACGGCTGTAGCCACATCCTCCTGCCCGGAGATAATAACAACCTGTGAATCAGGGTTCTGCTCTTTAATGCTCTTTAAAACCTCATCCCCGTTCTTATCTGGCAGCGAGTAATCAACGGTCACCACATCAGGGCGCTCGTACATACTGGCAAGACAATCCTTGGCAGAGTGGAATTTTTTAAGCTCGTAATCCGGATTCAAAGACAAATGATACTCCAGTAACTCACTGTACCAGACATCATCATCGAGAATGAAGATCTTAAAGGGCGTATTTTTCATTGATCTATGTCATGTGCCATAGAGGCCACAACCAAAGATAGTATTTAAAATAATTAGCAAAAAAAATATTTTAGGAGTTGAATGCTGGAGACGCCAGGTGTAGGGCTAAGCTGTTGACAATAAATATATTATGAAGAAATCTTGCGTTGCAGTATAAAACTGAAAAATGTAATATTTATTATATTTTATTTTAAATTAAGTAAGTTAAACCTTTTGGAGACTAAGGTGCATGCCAAGATCAGAAAAGGGAAGGCTGCTTACAGGTGTATAATTGCCCGTGGCACATATAAATAAAAACCCTGCCACAGAACAAATGCTTGCTTCGTGGCAGGGCTATAAAAAGCGGGTGGATATGCTGTCAGCTTACGTTTATAGGTTGGTATTTGGCGCGCATAAACATAAAGATACCATAAAAGAAAAGACCGACCGCCACGGCCCCAAGTAAGTAGGAGCCGAAGGGAGAGCTCTCTAAAAACTGGAAAGCGCTACTGCTGCCGCCAGCCTGCTCGGGGTTGGACTGAAGCGCTGCTTTTAAAAACATGTACCCGATCACGATCCAGACCACACCGCGGGCAACGTAACCAACTTTACCCATCCGGATCATTTTTTCTTCTACATCGTGTTTCAGGCCTGTTTTTTGTACTTTCTTTTTATACTTATCAGAAAGGCCATAATAGATCTGGTACACGCCGGTAGCCATAATGGCCACAGCAACGATGCCGGCAAGCCACTGGCCGAAGGGTTGTTGCAGTAGCTGGCTGGCTAGCGTTTCCCGTGAGCCGCCGCTGCTTCCGCCACCGCCATTACCCAAGGCTATTTTAGCTGCCAGGTAAGCCAGGGCTCCATACACCAGGCCGCTGAAAATGTAGCGTATTCTTTTCCCAATGCCTTTTGCATCATGGCCCTTGTCTTCTGTGTCCCGAATGCCCTGAATAAGGCGCCAGATAGCATAACAGGCAAGGCCAAGCGCCACAATTCCTAATAACCACTTGCCAAGCGGCATATCTTCAATAAACTGGAAGACGCCCTTTTTGCCTGCTCCCTGCGAGGAGCCACTGCCTAGCTCGAAAGCAGCCATAAAAGCCAGAATGCCAACCAGGCAATAAACAATCCCTTTTGCTGTTAGCCCGATCCGGGCAAAGTTTTCGACCCATTGGGGCGGTGGGGCGGGTACGTGAGTAGAAATATCGTCCATAGTTCTATATTTTTTTATCTAGCGTTAATTTCCTTTTCATACACGTAATATAGGTTTTTTGGTTATTTTAAAGTGTTCCGGGGCTTATACTTTTAAATCGATTCTGCAAGTATGCCCGAAACCTGCTACTTTTGGCAGGTAAACATCACCAGCCCGGCTGCAGAAGAGTGGCAGCGGCTGAATAGAATATTAAACCAGCATGAAAACGAGACAACAAGTTTGCTTTTTTTGTTATTTGATGACTTCGCTGCTTTTGAGCGCCTGTGTGGTTACCTCGGGTATCCGGAATATTAATTCCATAACGGCCCCTGGCGCAAACACCAAGCTTTACCGTACTTACAGCTGGTACCAGGACAAGCCGGAAACAGCCGCAACCTACGATAAAGGATACAGTGCCGGCCTGGATGAAAAGGTGAGGCGTGCCATTGAGGCGGAAATGGCGCAAAAAGGATATACCAAAGTGACAGACAAGCCGGATGTGCTGGTGGCCTATGATATTAGTGTATCGGTGCCGGTTGAAAAAGATAATCCTCAAAATTTCTCATCCGGCTTCGGCTACAGCTACGGATATATGCATGGGTACCGCTATGCCTATGGCAACGCGGGACTACCCGGCTATCGTGCCGTAGACCTGTTTAAATCGGGCACCCTGCTCATCGACCTGGTTGACCCGACTACCAACCAGCTGGTATGGCGCGGCTGGACCGAAGGGGCGGTAGAGAATTTTAACGCAGGGTACGGTAAAATACAGCAGCAGGTAGCAGAGGTACTCCAAAAACTATAAGAACTGGTTTTATATATCCGCTTTCAGGTAATTGTTAAAGCGCATCACATCGTCGGGCCTTCCCACTACATAAATAATGTCGCCCTGGTTTATGATGGTGTCCGCATCTATATCCAGTAAAGTGTTGTTGTTTCGCTTGATGGCTACCAGCGTGACACTGAACCTGTTACGAATGTTTGCCTCCAGCAAAGGTTTGTTCACTATCTCTTTGTCATCGGTGTACACGCGGAGGCTGGCCACCTCGATGTCCGGCAGGTCCAGTTCTATGCCGCTCATGTTGTTGGTGCGTCCGGCCATTGTCCGGAGCATATCATAATTATCAGCCCGTATCATTTGCGTAAAAGACTCTATCTGGTCGCGGGGCATCAGGTATTTAGAGAGCACCCGTGTAAATATCTCGATCGAAGTCTCAAATTCCTCCGGTATCACCTCATCGGCTCCAATGCGGTAATTCTCTTCCATCTCCTGTACAAAGCGCGTGCGCACGATCACGTGTACTTTGTCAGTGATCTGGCGAATGCTGGCCACTATGCGCTTGGTTGCCTCCGGGTCGGATATGGCCACCACCACCACCCTGGCCTTATGGATGTTTACGTGCGCCAGTATCATGCTGTGCACGGCGTCGCCATACAGAATGGGCTCACCTAAATGCCGCTCATGACGCACGGTTACAGCGTTCAGTTCAATGATCACATAGGGAATGTGGGCATGTTTGGCGGCACGGGCTACGTTACGACCGTTAATGCCGAAACCAATGATGATGATATGATCATTCAGTTCTGGTAAATCCCCGTGCTCTGCTTTCTGGGCGTTCTCAAAAGGCATCGGGTCCTGCCCGTTACCCATTACTGCGTCTATTTTTGAGGCGATGCGGTGGTAATACTGGATTACAAAGGGGGTGATGGCCATCGTGAGCAGCGACACAGAAAGGAAATATTGATACGTTTGATCGGACAAAAGTCCGCTGGTGATGCCGGTGTTGGAAAGTATAAAGGCAAATTCACCCACCTGGAACAGCGACAGGCCGACAAGTATGGAGACGCGCAAAGGGTACTGTAGAATTCGCGCAGCTACTGTAGCGACGAAGCCTTTAAGCAGAAACGTGATTATTACAAAAAGCAGCACAACAGGCAGGTTTCGTAAGAGGAAGCCAAAATCGAGTAGCATGCCGATCGACACGAAGAAGAAGCTGGTAAATATCTCCCTAAAAGGCAACACATTGCTGGTCGCCTGGTGGCTATACTCCGACTCGGAAATGATAAGCCCGGCCATAAACGCACCCAATGCCAGCGATAAGCCAAGGCTGGATGTGAGCCAGGCCACCGCGAAACAGATCACCACAATGCTTAGAATAAAGAGCTCCTTACTTTTGGTGCGGGCCACCACATACAGCAGTTTCGGAACCAGGTAGCGAGCACTTATCAGCACGAACACGATCACGAAAACACCCTTCAGTGCCATCATGAGCAATTCCCAGCCAATGTTCTGCTGGCCGCCCGCCATCAGCGGCGTCAGGAGCATCATGGGGACTACAACAATATCCTGAAAGATCAGTATTCCCAGAACCACCTTGCCCTGCGGACTGTTGATCTCAGCTTTATCCTGGAGTAGCTTAAGCACTATGGCTGTGCTACTTAATGCAATCAGGAAACCCATGAACACAGCCTCGCCGGTACTGAAATTTAGGAGCAGCATGATGAGTGTGACCAGCCCAATGGTGGCCAGCACCTGGGTAGTGCCCCCCAGCAAAACAGTCCGTTTAATTAGCGCGAGTTGCCGCAGCGAGAACTCCATGCCAATAATGAACAACAGCAGTATAACCCCGATCTCGGCCAGGATCTCTATATCATGCGTGTTGTTGATCAGGCTTAAGCCATGCGGACCTGCAATAACGCCCGTGGCAAGGAAACCCAGAATGGTAGGCAACCGGAACCGCTGGAAAAGCAGGATCACCACCACAGCCAGCCCCAGTATGATCACTACATCTGAAAGTAAAGGTATCTCCATGTTTATTTTTGAATGACGGAACCAGACGTTTAAAATGAAAAATAACCTTATTTATCCCTCTTTTTCAGATTAGGAGGTTTTTAGGCCAGCTTTATGGATGACCTTAACAGGCTCCTTCCCACTCTCGGTAAAACTGCTCCAGGAAATTTTCCATGTACTGGTGTCTCTCTTCAGCCATTTGTATGGCTGTGTTTGTATGCATACGGTCTTTGAGGAGTAAAAGCTTTTCGTAGAAGTGATTGATGGTGGGGGCGGTGCTGGATTTGTAGTCCTGGAACGACGTATGCAGGCTGGGTTTTACGCTTGGGTCGTACATTTCCCGGTTTTTATGCCCCCCGTATGCAAAGGTTCGGGCAATGCCGATGGCCCCGATGGCATCCAGCCGATCCGCGTCCTGTACAATACGCCCCTCCATACTTGGCATGGCCGAAGATGTGCCCGCTCCCTTAAAGGACAAGTCTCGGATGATGTCGCAGACGTGCTGCACCAGCGCTTCCGGTAAGTTATACTTAATAAGCCAGGCTGCAGCCATGCGGGGACCCACGGTTTCATCCCCGTTATGGAACTTATGATCTCCTATGTCATGCAACAGCGCGGCCAGTTGCACTATAAAAAGGTTTGCTGTAGGCTCGTGCCGGGCGATGGCTTTCGCATTTTGCCAGACGCGGTAAACGTGCCACCAGTCGTGCCCCGCGCCTTCGCCGGAAAGCTGTTCTTTTGCATAGTCGGCGGTTTGGGCAATAATTTCTTCGTGTTCCTGCATGGCTGATTTTTTAGGAACCAAAGCTACGCAAATTATAATTTGTTGGCGGAAAGGGGGCATGGTAAAAACCTTTCAAAATACTTTAAACAATGCATTATGGCCCCATTCTACCAGTAGTAGGAAAAGCTGGTTTGAGCTGCCATGTTAAAATCGTAACTTGCGGTTCAGTTTAATTAGCATACTATACCCGAAATGCAGGTAAATTATTTGCACCTTATACTTTCCCTTACGCTAACAATCGCTTTTTTCCCGGCCAGGGCTCAGATCCTTAACATTGAAAGAGCCAGGGCAGACCAGGATACGGTTAACTTTTTTACGGGTAAGGCAGGCCTCAACTTCTCGATGTTTAACCGGAATGCGGGCAAGAATAACCCCAACAATTACCTGCAGCTGACCTTTACCGGCAACCTGGCCTATATTTCGCGGCAGCACAGCTACCTGCTCCTAAACTATTATAACTACCTGCTGGTGAACTACGACTCGGAGGCCCTGCGGAACACGGTGGCCAGTAACGGCTACGCGCACTTTCGGATAAATTTATTCCGACAACGTAAAATATCTTATGAGCTTTTCACCCAGATCCAGAATGACCAGGCAAGAGGACTGGAATTGCGCACCCTGGCTGGTGCAGGCCTTCGGTTTGCGTTACTGCGTACCAACAACGTCAGTGTGAATGCAGGTACCGGGCTGATGCAGGAGCATGAGGAGTGGCGAAACCCGGAGCAGGATGACCAACTTGTGACCTCCGACCTTATTAAATCTACCAATTATGTGAGCGCAAAGGCTAAATGGAGCGAAAACGTAAGTACCGAGGGCATTGTGTATTACCAAACAGGGTATGCCGCTGGCGAACGACTGTGGCGGAACAGGGTGAGTGGCGACGTATCGCTTAACTTTAAACTGAGCAACAAGCTTACTTTCCGCACAAATTTCAGTTGCACCTACGAGGACGAGCCCATCGTGCCAGTCACCCACTTTGTGTATGCCATCTCGAATGGCGTGCAGGTTGCTTTTTAGCTATTCACCATATTATTGATGCTGTTGTAGTAGAAAACAAGATAAAATTCCTAATTTGATCGTTTGGATGCAGGTTAAAGCTTAACTTTAAGCATTCTATCAGCAGTAAATCAGAGAGCACAAACAAAATGCGCAGAGCCCTTATCGCGTTCCAGGTAACCATAGCCCTGTTTATCTTTTCTTCCTGCGTGCCGCAGAAAAAGCTGCTTTTGCTGCAACAGGAATCAACTGTGCGTGACCAGGGGAAGGCCGACGAAGTAGTGAAGACCTTTGAACTGAACCAGGCTGTGTATAAACTCAGGCCAGGTGATGTGATCTCGTTGCAGGTGCAGAGCACCACCCCAAGCGAGTATAATTTCTTCAGCGCTTCTGCTTCTTCCGGCGAGGGTTCGGGCATAAACCCGACGGCGCGGGGCTATAAACTGGATGCCGGCGGAAACATCCTGCTGCCTACGTTGGGGCAGGTCAACCTTTCAGGTCTGAGCCTGGCCGAGGCACGCACCAAACTGACCACCGCCATACGCCCTTACCTCGAAGATCCGAACGTGTTTGTTTCCTTGCTGAACTTCAGGTTCACTATTTTAGGGGAAGTGGGCTCGCAGGGCCAGGTGATAGCCGACCAGGAACAATTGAACCTGTTAGAGGCCATTGCCCTATCCGGTGGCCTGAGTCCGTATGCAAACCGTGGCAAGATCCGGCTGATGCGCTATGAAGGTGATAAGGCGAAGCTGTATACATTTAGTTTGCTCGACGATGACATCATCACGAGCCAGAACTTTTATCTGCAGCCCAATGACATGATCGTGGTGGACCCCTTACCAGCCAAGTACTTTAAGGAAAGCATCATCCCCAGCCTGAGCCTGGCTTTCTCTTTCATTACGGCGGTGACAGTCCTCACCCTACGACTGGCGAACTAAGCTTTTAGACATATTAGATTTTGGAAAAAAAGCCTCCTTTAAAAGAACCCGGACTGGATGTTCAGAAGCTGCTGAACAAGGCGCTGATGCATTGGTATTTTATACTGGCATCGGTGCTGTTGGCTTTGCTGGGAGCCTTTTTGGTGAACCGTTACACCATTCCCCAGTTTGAGGTGCAGTCTACGGTCATGATCAGCAAACCGGTGGATGAAGGAGCCTCTGCCGCGGCTATCCTGTACGGTTCCGAGGTTTTTAAAGGCTCTAAAAGTTTGAGTAACGAGGCCATGGTGCTTAAAACCAAGGCCCTGGCCCTGACCACATTGAAAAAGCTGGACTTTGGTATCAGTTATTACCAGCAAGGCAATGTGAAGCTCACCGAAACGTATCACACATCACCCATACACATACGCGTTGATTCTGCTTCGGCCAATTTGCCCTATGGCGTTTTGTTCCGGGTTGAATTTAGGGATGACAGCACCTTTACCATGGCCACGGAAGATCCGGGGTGGAAGCCCCTGTTCCTGAACAAGTCTTTTAAAGTGGGCAAGGGCTATTCGATCAATGGCTTTAACTTCTCGGTGTTAGCCAAAGGCGATGGCCTGGCCAGCTTCCAGAATGAGATCTTGTTTACCGTGAACAACCTGGAGCAGCTCGCCGGGTATTATGCCTCGGCCCTCGACGTGTCTACCTTGCCGGGCGGAGCATCCGTGATGGCCCTGAAGCTGAATGGCCCGACACCCGCCAAGGACAAGGACTTTCTGAATGCGCACATGCAGACGTATGACGATAACAACCTGGCCATAAAAAACACGAATGCCGTTAATACCCTCAGCTTTATCGATTCGCAGCTGGGGGAGATCAGCGACTCGCTTGCCCTGATCGAAGGCCGCCTCGAAACCCTTAAAAAGAACAACACCGGCCTGGCCATGGGGGCCGCTGCACCAGGAGGAGGGGCAGGAAGTTCGGGAGCCCTGGAACTGGTGCAGAATGAGAAGGCAGCCATCCTGACGAACGACAAGTATTACAAGTACCTTAAAAACTACATCACCAAAGAACTGGAGGTAGAGCATTTGGTTATTCCGTCGAGCCTTGGCATCAACGACCCGATTCTAAACACCCTGATCACTGAACTGATCACGCTGCAGTCTGAGATCAATGTGCTGCAGAAAAATGAGGTGCAGTCTAACCCCCGGCTGATGAACCAGATAAAACGGAAGCAGGACCAGCTGGCCGTTCTGAAAAGCAACATCCTGGAAAGCCTGGCAAGTATAAAAGCCACCAACGACATTGCCCTGCGCGAACTCGATCAGAAAATAGCCCGCACCATGGCTGAGTTAAAGCGCATCCCCACCGAAGAGCGCAAACTGATCAATGTGAAGCGCTTGTTCAGCATCAGCGAAGGGCTTTATGTGTTTCTGATGGAGAAGCGGGCAGAGGCTGGTATAGCCAAAGCAGCCAATACCTCCGATGTCACGATCCTGAGCGATGCCTATGTGGCGCGGCAAACGGCTCCCGACACATCGAAGAACTATTTTACTGCTTTTTTACTGGGCCTTGCATTGCCCCTGGGGCTGATCTTTCTGAAGGAGTTTTTCAACAACAAGATCACCACCATCGAGGACCTTAAGGTGTATACCTCTATTCCGGTGCTGGGCATTGTGGGCCACAACCGGCGCGACAGCAGTAACCTGATCCAGCAAAGCCCGAAGTCAGCTCTGGCAGAGGCTTTCCGAACCGTACGCTCCAACCTTAAGTTTATGGTCGATTCTCCAACCGAGGAGGGCAAGATCATTGTGGTCACCTCTTCTATCAGTGGGGAGGGCAAAACGTTTTCGGCGAAGAATCTGGCGTACATCCTGGCAATATCCGGCGAGCGCACCCTGTTGGTGAACGCCGACATGCGCAAACCCAATAACAACCTCGATTTTGGGGTACAGAGTAATACAGGACTCAGCAATTACCTGGCAGGGCATGCCACCCTCGATGATGTGATCCATATATCGATACAGGAGCATCTGTTTATACTTCCGTCAGGCGAAATTCCACCCAACCCGTCGGAGTTGCTTTTAAACCAAAGGATGAGGTTGTTGGTGCAGGAGCTGAAGAACAGTTTTGACTATATAATTATTGATACCCCACCGGTGGGTATTTTATCCGATGGCATCGAGTTGATGCAGTTAGCGGACGCCAGTATTTTTATGGTGCGCCAGGATTATTCATTAAAGTCGTTTATCCTTAATATACAGCAACAGTATGAGTCTGGCAAAGTAAAGAATACAGCCATACTCTTTAATGATGTGGACTACAAAAAGCTTAATTACGGGTATGGTTACGGCTATGGCTATGGGTATTATGCCGAGGATGAAGAGGAACAGCCCTGGTGGAAGCAACTTAAACGTATATAGTACAAGTTGTTGCTATTATGCAGAATTAGCAGTATAAAATGATAAACTTATTCTGCTTTAAAAGGTATACGAAGGGGTGCTATATAGTGATACTTTAATAAGTTTGATCTGGTACAGTTTACCCACCCCTAACCCCTCCAGGGAGGGGAATTTTACTTGTGTGTGTAATTCCCCTCCCTGGAGGGGTTAGGGGTGGGTTCTATACTTTAAACCATCACGCTGTAGACAAATTAAAGCACTTACATGCTTTTACGATAAAGAAAGATATGGATTTGAATGCAAAAATATATGTAGCAGGACACCGGGGCATGGTGGGTTCTGCTCTAATCAAAAAACTGAAGGAGAAAGGATATGCCCATTTTGTTACGCGAACTTCCTCTGAGCTCGACCTGCGCAACCAGCAGGCTGTTTTTGATTTCTTTGAAGCAGAGAAGCCGGAATATGTGTTTCTGGCGGCTGCCAAAGTAGGAGGGATACAGGCCAATAATACCTACCGGGCTGATTTCCTGTACGATAACCTCATGATCGAGGCTAACATCATCCATGCGGCCCACGTGCACCAGGTGAAAAAGCTACTGTTCCTGGGCTCTTCGTGTATTTACCCAAAGCTGGCACCGCAGCCCCTTAAAGAATCTTATTTACTAACCGGACCGCTGGAGCAGACTAACGAGCCCTATGCCATAGCCAAAATAGCGGGAATTAAACTTTGCGAAGCTTACCGCGACCAGTATGGCAGCAACTTTATCAGCGTAATGCCGACCAACCTCTACGGCTACAACGACAACTACGACCTGAATAATTCGCATGTACTACCGGCACTCATCCGAAAAATTCATGAGGCCAAAGAAAACTCGGATTCCACCGTTACCGTATGGGGCACGGGCAGCCCGATGCGCGAGTTCCTGTTTGCCGACGATCTGGCCGAAGCCTGTCTCTATTTGATGGAGCATTATGAAGGTCGGGAGTTAGTGAACATCGGCACCGGAGAGGATGTATCTATAAAGGAGCTGGCCCTGCTGATCAAAGAGGTGATCGGTTTTGAAGGTGAGTTGGTGTTCGATACCAGCAAGCCCGATGGCACTCCCCGTAAACTAATGGATGTGAGTAAACTACACAGCCTGGGTTTTAAACACAAGATTGAGCTGAGAGAAGGCATCGCCCTGGCATATGCCGACTTCAAACAGAAATACGTAACAGCTTAGTTAGGAAGGTCCCCCTTTGAAGGGGGTAGGGGGATGACAATCGTTCTTAAGTTTTTCTTTAAGATCTTCATGTGTAATCATCCCCCAGCCCCCTTCAAAGGGGGACATACTTGAAAGATAAATAACAATCACGCATTTACTAAAATTTGATAATGAAGACAGCCCTTATAACCGGAGTAACAGGACAGGACGGCGCTTATTTAGCAGAATTACTTTTAAGCAAAGGTTACAAAGTACATGGCGTGAAGCGTCGTAGCTCCATGTTCAACACCGATCGCATCGACCACCTGTACCAGGATCCGCACGAGAAGAACATCCATTTCAAGCTGCACTACGGCGATTTAACTGACTCTACAAATATTATCCGGATCATTCAGGAAACGCAGCCGGACGAGATCTACAACCTGGCCGCCATGAGCCATGTAAAGGTAAGTTTCGATACCCCGGAATACACAGCGAACGCCGACGGTTTGGGCACGTTGCGCATCCTGGAAGCTATTCGTATTCTGGGTTTAGAGAAAAAGACCAGGGTTTATCAAGCCTCCACTTCAGAACTTTACGGTTTAGTACAGGCAGTTCCACAAACAGAAACAACGCCTTTTTACCCGCGCTCTCCTTATGCTGTGGCTAAACTTTATGCTTACTGGATCACGGTGAACTACAGAGAGGCTTATGGCATGTTCGCTACAAACGGTATCCTGTTTAACCATGAGTCTCCGTTGCGTGGCGAAACCTTCGTAACCCGTAAGATCACTAGAGCCGCCAGCCGTATTGCCATGGGCCTGCAGGACGATCTGTTCTTAGGTAACCTGGACGCCAAGCGTGACTGGGGCCATGCCAAGGATTATGTAGAAGCTATGTGGCGCATTCTGCAGCAGGACGAGCCGGAAGATTTCGTGATCGCGACAGGCGTGACGACTACAGTGCGTGATTTTGTTAAAATGTCTTTCGCAGAAGTTGGCATTGAACTTGAGTTTAAAGGTGAAGGTATTGAGGAAAAAGGATATGTGGTTTCTTGCTCCAACCCCGAGTATCAAATAGAGGTAGGCAAGAACGTGGTTTGCGTGGACCCTAACTATTTCCGCCCTACGGAAGTGGAACTGTTGATCGGAGATGCCACCAAATCCAGAACGAAGCTGGGCTGGGAGCCAAAGTATGACTTAAAGGCCCTTGTGAAAGACATGATGCAGGCAGACGTAGAACTCTTCAAACGTGATACTTATTTAATGGAAGGTGGCCATAGGGTCTTGAATTACCATGAATAAAAGCTTAGATTTGCTTTATGCAAACGAAGTATAAAGAAGATGAAGAATGGGACTTGGTTATCGAACCTAAGTCCCATTTTTTTGACCTTAAACTGAAAGAACTCTGGAAGTACAGAGACCTGCTGGTCTTGTTTGTAAAACGAGATTTTAAGGCTCAATACAAGCAAACAATTTTAGGCCCACTCTGGCACTTCATACAGCCTATTTTTACCACTGTTGTTTTCCTTGTAGTTTTTAGCAATATCGCCAACATACCCACCGACGGCATCCCACCCATACTTTTCTATTTAAGTGGTATCACCATCTGGAACTACTTCTCCAGCTGCCTGACCGGAACATCAAATACTTTTGTAGCCAATGCCGGTATTTTCGGCAAAGTATACTTTCCGAGACTGATCATACCCTTATCTACTGTACTGTCTAATCTTGTTAAATTTGGGATTCAGTTCCTGATGCTTTTCACGTTGTTAGTATATTATGCAACTCAGGGTGTAACATTTACCCTTGGCTGGGCCTTACTGCTTTTGCCTGTGCTCTTACTTTTACTGGCAGGACTTGGGTTAGGACTTGGGATAATTATCTCTTCCCTCACAACCAAGTACCGGGACTTCACGGTACTGATCGGCTTTGCGGTGCAGCTCCTAATGTACGCTACGCCTGTGGTATACCCGCTTTCCTTTTTAGCGCATAAAAGTTATCGCTGGTTTATCATCTGGAATCCCCTGACCCCCATAGTAGAAGTTTTCCGCTTTGCTTTATTTGGCCAGGGAACTGTTTCTGCCGCTTCTATGCTTTATAGCTTTGGATTTATGCTGGTTGTTTTACTTATTGGCCTGATAACCTTCAGCAAAGTAGAACGCACGTTTATGGATACGGTTTAAGTTGTGTTTATGCGCTTAATACAGATTAGAAGCTGACTTTATGCAAGAGAAGACTGGTGAAATGCAAGTGCATAAACAAACTTTCTACAGGATATAAAAATCAACTTCATTATATTTAACTCAAGATGCGGTTTACTAAATGTGTTGAAATATAACCCACCCCTAACCCCTTCCAAGAGGGGAATTAAAATTACGCCTGTAGAAAACCCCCTCCTCGGAGGAATTAGGGGTGGGTTTTCAGCAACAGGTATTCATCCGGTTTTGTAAATCGCAAATGAATTATTCAAAACAAGAGCCAGTTTTGGTTTATGAATTAGAGAAAGGGGCAAATGAAATTGTGCACGACAAAAACAGGCTGGAATGTATAAAGGAATATCTGTTATGAAAAATAGTGATGTATCGAAACTACGGAATGATATAATGGAGGGGATGAAGCTCTCATCAGAGAAGTTGAAAGCTCTTAAAAAGCAATTGAGAAGAACCATTGTGATAAGCGAAAAATGGTGTGATAAAAGAAATAGGAGCAAAGGATTTGAGTTAAAAAGCATCACAGCGCTAATCTTGTAGGTCATATGCAGGAATCTTGTAGGTCATATGCAGGGTTGTTGGATACTCTTGAAATTACCAGAAATACCAAATGTCAGATACCGTTATAAAAGTAGAGAACCTGAGTAAGCAGTATCGCTTGGGCGAAGTAGGAACCGGCACGTTTGCCCACGACCTGAACCGCTGGTGGCACTTGGTGCGCGGCAAAGATGACCCTTATCTCAAAATTGGTGAAGAAAATAACCGCAGCACCAAAGGCAACAGCGATTACGTCTGGGCACTAAAAGACATTAACTTTGAAGTAAAGCAAGGGGAGGTATTGGGCATTATCGGCAGAAACGGAGCCGGTAAATCTACTCTGCTCAAAATATTAAGCCGCACCACCACCCCTTCAACAGGGGCTGTAAAAATCAAAGGGCGCGTTGCCAGTTTACTGGAAGTAGGTACTGGTTTTCATCCCGAGCTAAGCGGAAGGGATAACATTTACCTGAATGGTGCCATCCTTGGTATGACGAAATATGAAGTATTTAGAAAACTTGATGAGATTATAAATTTTTCTGGAGTTGAAAGATACATAGATACTCCTGTTAAACGATATTCTTCCGGTATGTACGTTCGATTAGCCTTTGCTGTTGCTGCTCACTTAGATCCAGAGATATTGATTGTAGATGAAGTATTAGCTGTTGGTGATGCTGAGTTTCAGGCGAAAGCATTAGGAAAGATGCAGCAGGTTAGTGCTGGTGAAGGAAGAACTGTACTTTTTGTAAGTCATAATTTGTCATCCATTAATAAACTGTGTTCTAGTGGCATATTAATGAATCATGGTAGAATAGTAAAGACGGGCTCAATTACTACTATTCTCGATGAGTACTCTGCTTATGGCAAAAAGGATTATGGTTCATTAACATTGAATAGAGAAATAGAGAAAGCAGATATCACAAAAAAATTAATTATTACTTCCATTAAAGTTATTAATATAAATGGGCAGGAACAAAAAGAGTTCAGTAGTAATGATGATTTGTATGTCGAAACTTCTTTTGAAATACTTCATGAAGGAAAAGGGTATAATGTGGGATTTGAACTATGGAGTGTGAGGCATGATTGCATATTTTCTTCTAAAATTTGGGACGAAAATCCTAGTGAGTTGCGATCTAGAATTTGGAAAAAAGGGACTTACATTTACAGAACACAATTACCTATTTATCTGTTAAAAGATGGCCATTATTTTATTTATGCCGCTGCTGCTATACCTTCTGAAGTAATGCTTGATGTATTTCCTGGTGAAGTGGGTTTTAAGTTAAACGATTTTAATAGTCCCTTATTTATTACAGGTGAAGGTAGAAATGGTACTATTATTCCTGTTTTGAAATGGCAAAAGCTATAGACTTGCGGCAGTTAGTAAAGCAATTTTACATAAGGTTTAGACGCCTATTCTACAAAACATCTAAATATAGTAAAAGAGATTGCGTTTATGATGGACTTGTGCCCTTTAATATATTTGATTCCTCTTTCAGTAAAAGAGCATTGGTTTCTTTTATTACCCATCCCTACAGAACTAGAGAAAAATCTTTAGCACACACTAATTCATTTGAATGTATTACCATTTGTGAATTGCTGCATGAATTAGGATATATAGTTGACATAGTTGATTATAATGACTACAACTTTGAATCACAGTATGAATATAATGTAGTTACTGGAGCTGGAGAACCTGTAGAGCAAATGCTCCAAAGGTTTGAAAGCAAAAAATTTAAATTACTACTTTATAGAAATGGATGTGACACTAGTTTTTCTGACCAAGCTTCTTTGAAAAGAGTAGAGCAAGTTTGGAAAAAAAAAGGTCTATTACCATTTAGCTCTGCTAGGGTCAATCGAGAATCATGGAGAATGCAGATTAGATTTGCAGATTTGATTATCGCTTTGGGAAATTCTTTTGTAGCAGATACTTATAAAAATGAAACTTCTGGACATATAAAAAATATTAATTTATTTTATTACGATGTTGGAAGTATAAATTTGAAGGAAAAAGATTACATCAATAATAAAAATAATTTTCTTTGGTTTGGAAGCCGGGGTGCTGTCCATAAAGGTTTAGATATTGTCTTAGACTTTTTTAAAACTTATACTATCGGTAATTTATACATCTGTGGCTTACATTCTGCGGAGGTAAGTTTTATAGAAGCGTATAGTGAAGAGTTGAAAATGGATAATATTTTTAATCTTGGTTTTGTATCTCTTACCTCTCCAAAGTTTTTTGAATTAATGTATAAATGTTGTGCCGTTATTGCACCTTCTGTTTCAGAAGGTGGAGGTGGTGGGATTTTGAATGTATTAGCTGCTGGTGGTCTTATACCAATAGTAACAAAAAATATTGGAGCTAACTTCAATAATGATGAGATTCAAATACATGATTTCTCTACAGATGGCATAGAACAGGCAATCTATGAATATCAGAATCTTTCCATAAGTGATATGCAAGACAAATCGGCACGTTTAATAAATTACATTAGAAATAATAATAGCCAGCAGGGTTATAAAAGTAATTTAAAGAAAATATTCATTGAAGCTCTTAATGATATATCGTGAATTTAGTTTTTACAATTTGCTCAAATAATTATTTAGCGCAAGCTAAAACTCTCATTGATTCAGTTCACATTCATCATTCAGACTTTAAAATTGTTATTGGCTTGGTAGATGAATTAATACCTGATGTTGATTATTCTTTTTTTCATCCCGCTGTTATAGTTCCGGTTGAACAGATAGGCCTTGCAAATTTGCCAGCACTTTGTAACAAATACAATATAGTAGAACTGAATACAGCTGTTAAAGCTAGTTACTTTAAGTTTTTAGCAGCAAACTTTGAATGTGATAATGTTATCTACTTCGATCCAGATATAAAGGTCTTTTCACCACTGACAGATATAATTAATCGTTTAAAATCCAGCGATATACTTTTAACACCCCATATTCAGACTCCTATCCCTCAGGATGGTTATAAACCTCAGGAAAGTAATTTTCTAAACTATGGCATATATAATTTAGGTTTTATCGCACTTAATATGATGAGCGGCAGTGTACTGGATTTTTTGAACTGGTGGGAAGAAAGAACGCTAACATTAGGGTTCAACAGGGTGAGCGAAGGACTCTTTGTTGATCAATTGTGGATTAACCTTGTTCCATTGCTATTCAATAATGTTGAGATATTGAAGGAATATGGTTATAATATGGCCCCCTGGAACCTACATGAAAGAAGAATAACAGGCTCTACTTCCTATGGCTATTCACTCAATGATGCATCAGACTTGGTGTTCTATCATTTTAGTTCGTATAGTTTTAAATCACCTACTTTGCTTTGTAAAGAATACTATAATAGATTTAGCCTTGAAGGGAGGTCAGATCTGATTGATCTATACCAATCTTATCAAAAAGATTTGATGGCAAATAAGGTGGTAATATTTTATAAAGAAAGTTGCAGATTATTAAAACAGTTGGAGGAATCTTCTCAACCTGTTGAAGCCAATAAGTCAAATATGGCAAAAGTGGTCTTAAAGGATATAGTTCCACCTTTTTTTTATAGGCTAAAAAAGTTAGTGTAAACAATCAAGTAAATTGTGACGAAGTCTCCTGTTGTTAGCATAATTACAGTCTGTAAGAACCCTGGAAAACTACTACTACCAACATTAAAAAGTGTGGCAGAGCAAACTTATAAGAAAATTGAATATATCATCATAGACGGAAATTCAACTGATGAGACAGTTAATATCTGTAAGCAATGGAAGAGCATAGTATCTACATTTGTATCTGAAGATGATAATGGCTTATATGATGCCATGAATAAAGGTATTAGACATGCTTCAGCCGACTTAATCCTATTTTTAAATGCAGGTGATCACTTTGTCTGTTCTTATTCATTAGAAGCATTTATATCTAAAATAAATGTAGGAGAAGCAGATGTTTTTTATGGTAAAATTGTTTGGGTTGATACTATCAATAATCATGTTATTAATTCTGATCACGGTCATATTAAAGATAAGATTCAATTAAAAAATGATAATTTTCCTCATCCTGCTACAATCTATAACAGAGCTTCATTTATAAAATATGGTATGTTTGATTTATGTTTTCCTATTCTAGCTGATTACGAATGGAATTTAAGAGCACTTATAAGGTCAAATGCTAAATTCAAATATGTTGATTCGCTTATTACAACATTCTATACAGGAGGAGTTTCAACAAATGAAATTTTTAAAAGTAAAAAAGAAAAAGAAATAACAACATTGCAGTATTTATATTTTTCAAACAGTCAGCTAGTCAAAAAAATAAAATTCATAGAATTTAGATCTCTGCTGAAGAGTTGTAGTAGCAGAAAGCTTAATAAAATTTAAACTTCGGATATTCAAATTTTATTTTTTGATGTACTCAAAATTGAATATATGTATTGTTCATCCTAATAAGGATGTGTATTCAGAAACATTTATTAAAAATCATATATGTTACCTACCTGGTAATATTTTTCCTGTTAATGGTCCTGGATTACCCGAATTTGATGTGTCTAATATTAGGCTTCAGGATATATACTTCAAGAAAGGCAAACTTAAAAACTTTCTTAGAAAAGCTGTTAAACTTTTACCAGCTTTTCTTTTCAACAGAGCACCCGCCTATATCTCAGGTTTACCAAGAACAGACTTTAAACTTCAAAAAAAAGCTTTTCAGTCTTATCTAGTAACAAATAAAATTGATGTAGTATTAGCTGAATTCATGCTTAAGGGCATTGTAGTAATGGAAGCTTGCAAGGAATTAGATATTCCTTTAGTTGTACATACGCATGGAGGTGGTGATATTATTCAGAATAAGCATGCGGAAGTTTATAAAAAAGATTTTGATAGACTCTTTGAAATCGCAACAAAGATAATTTCTGTCGATAGCTTTTCTACTGCGCAGCTGCTAAAAGCGGGATTGCCGAAAAGCAAATTAGTCGAATTGAGGTATGGTATAAATTTAAAATTATTTAAGTTAACTAAACCATCTCTTAACGAAGATATATTTTTTTGTGTAGGCAGGTTCACAGATAAGAAAGCTCCATACTTAACAATTTTAGCATTTAATGAGGTACAAAAACAATACCCCAATGCTAAGCTTGTGATGGGGGGCATTGGCGTTCTCCTGGATTGCTGCATTCAGCTGGTAAAAGCTTTGAAGATACAAGATAAAGTCGAATTTACTGGAGTGTTAACAAACGAGGAAGTCTCTCAAAAAATGGATAATTGTAGAGCTTTTGTACAGCATTCTATCCATACTAGTAACAATGATTCTGAAGGTACACCAGTAGCGGTCATAGAAGCGATGGCGAAAGGTTTACCTGTAATATCTACCAATCATAACGGTATATCTGACGTCATTAAGCATGGACATACTGGATTACTGTGTGATGAATTAGATTATAAAGGTATGGCTGAAAATATGATAAGTGTCCTACAGAATCCAGCATTTGCTGATATCATTGGTACTAACGCACATGATCAAGTTGAAGAAAGCCTAAGTATTGAGATAATAACTGAAAAGTTACATAATATACTGTTAAAAGCTGTTAGTTAAATAAAAAATACATTTCTATTATTTCATCCTATAGTATTGAAATTAGTTAGAAAACTTCCGGTTAATTATTGCGCAGAAGATGCGAGCATATTTTTTCATGAGGTTGAAAAAGAGATTCCACTACCTGAGATTTTAGAATTAAAAAACATCGTGGTAGACGGTTCTTTACGTTTGTTAACTGTAGGGGATCTTCTTCCAGAAAGCGCTAAGTATCATATGCTTACATTTTCATACAGATCGAAATGGCATTTGCTATTTAATTTTTTGAGAAAGGTGCAAAAAAGAAAAGCTCATGTATCAGATAATAATACTTGTATGATTAGTGATGCTTGGAGTTACGGTTATTTTCACTGGTTGCTAGATTCATTGCCTAGGTTGTTTTTGATACTGGAAAATGCACAAAGAGATGGAATAGTACTGGCTTCAGAAGCAGCAAAATACCAATTCATTAAAGATAGCCTTTCCTTTTTTGGCATTACTAAGGTTACTTACCTAAAAGAAAGCCATTACTATTTCTTTAGGAAAATTACTTTTCCTAAACATTTAGCTTTAACAGGCAATTATAATGAGCAAATATTACAAAGGCTTAGAGAAGTTCTTTTAAGTAAAATTGACCTCTCGGTAGGTAGTAGAAAAATATATATTAGCCGAAGTAGAGCCTCGCGTAGAAAAATTCTAAATGAGATTGAGCTAGAAAGTATACTAGAGGTTGAAGGTTTTGATAAAGTATTTTGTGAAGAAATGAGTTTTATGGAGCAGTTAGAATTATTCAGCCAAACAAAATATTTGATTTCTAATCATGGGGCAGGCTTAACAAATATGTTGTTTATGCAACAAGGTAGTAATGTAATGGAATTAAGAGCTGTTAATGATAATCATAATAATTGCTATTTTTCTTTGGCGTCAGCTTTGGGCTTGAATTATTACTACTATATGTGTAATAAAGAAAACGTTGATGAAGATTCACATACTGCTAATTTGATTGTTGATATAGAACAACTTGAGGTAATTGTTAAAAGAATGAGTAAATAGATTTTAATTTAATTGTAATAGCCACTACTTGACCTTACACTACTGCTAACAATAGTAGCAGAAGGCTTACAGTTTCATTTTTCTTTCGCAACCCCTCCATAATTTAGTGTGAGGGGATTACGAAAGTAAAATGTTAAGTGGAGCATGTCAGGTAAACTATTGTTCTATGCCAGAGAATGTCAGCTTACATCCTGATTATTTCAATTTTAATACTTACTCTTATTACTTTTTTATTACTTAATCTTTTATTGATTAAATATTATGTATAACACACCAATTTTGTTTTTAATATTTAATCGCCCTGATACTACAACTAAAGTGTTAAAGCAAATTGCAAAAATAAAACCAAAAAAGCTGTATGTAGCAGCTGATGGACCTAGATTACATAAATTAGATGAAGAAAACCTTTGTACTGCTACGAGGGCAGTAATTCAAACCTATGTCACATGGGATTGTGAAGTAAAATACCTTTATAGAACCCGCAATTTGGGCTGTAAACTAGCTGTTAGTGGCGCAATAGATTGGTTTTTTGAACAAGAAGAGTTAGGTATTATACTTGAGGATGATTGTTTGCCATCTGTTTCTTTTTTTTATTTCTGCCAAGAAATGCTTATTCGGTATCAATACAATGAAGACATCATGTCAGTGAATGGATGTAATTTTGGTTACGATTATAATAAAACATCCTATTTTTACTCAAGAATGATGAATGTATGGGGGTGGGGTACTTGGAGAAGAGTAGCTAATAATGTAAAATATGATATTGATGAGTGGCAAACACTGAATCAGCAAACTTTTATTAGAAGTAGATTAAAGGATAGTATTTTTGATTACGATTTAAAATGGTTTAAATATTGGGAAAGCGTTTTTAACTTTTTAGTTGATAATAAATATGATACATGGGATTACCAATGGGTATTTTATCAGTTATTATGGAGAAAAAAGAGTATAATATCTTCACAGAATTTAATTAAAAATATTGGCTTTGGCGAGTATGCCACACATACAAAATCTATAAATCATGTTGCTGCAAATTTAGAGGTGAATAAACTTGAATTTCCATTAATTCATACAAATAACTTTAGAATAAATTATAATTACGAAAAAGATATACTTAAACCTTTGTATTTGAAAGAAAGTTTTCAAAATTTCTTTTATTTTAAAATAGCTATAAAAAAAATTTTTATAGTTAAGTGGTTTATGAAATTAAGAAATGCACTCAAAAGCTAAAATATTATAGACGGTATGTTAATAAATATTTTATAAACTATCTTAATGATATAATCTTTAATAATGCTGTACTATACAATGAAGGTATTATCTTAGCCTAAGATCTTTTTTTATCATGATATAAAACAGGTTCTAATAAACCCTGCTTTTATATATTTTATTCTTGCAAATTATTCATTCTCAATAATATAATTGGAAAAATGAAAATAAAAAAGTCATTACAATATGTCTATAAAAATTATGTTTCTAAAAGAAGGAAAGTACACTGCGAAGAAAAGAGACTAAAAAGCTTAGAAAGATTTACACCTGGTGAGTCTGACCTTTTTGGAGACTCTATTAAGTTTTGTGATGCGGTTACTTTTCTATATGGCGGTAGTGAAATATTATTTAAAGAAATTTATAAATTTTGTACTGATACAAAATCACCTTACATAATTGATTGTGGTTCAAATATCGGTCTTAGTATTATATATTTTAAAAGAATTTTCCCTAATAGTTTAATTCGTGGTTTTGAACCAGATCCTAACATATTTAAAGTTCTTGAGAAGAATATTCAAAGTCTAGAACACAAAGATGTTATATTAGAACAAAAAGCAATATGGATTCATAATGATGGGATAAGTTTTAGTTCTGAGGGTGGATTCTCTGGTCGAATAGCATATGAAAAGGACATAAACGAACTAATAAATGTGCCTTCTCAAAGGTTGAAAGATCTTTTAAATGAAAAGGTTGATTTGTTAAAAATTGATATAGAAGGAGCTGAAAATGAAGTCTTTTTTGATATTGAATCATCTTTAAATAACGTTAACAAATTATTTATAGAGTACCATTCATATGCTACTAAACCTCAGAAGTTGCATGATATTTTGAGGGGAATACAAAACAGTGGGTTTAGATATCACATTACTGAAGCTTTCAATAGAACTAGGCCATTTATTGATAGAGAAACTATGGTTAACATGGACTTACAAGTAAATATATTCGCCTACAGAGATTGAAAAATGGAACTTGTAGCAATTGTAATTCCTCTATACAAGTCAAGTATAAGTGAGTTTGAACAGATTTCTTTAAATCAATTAATTAAAGTTCTGCCAAACTATCCTATTTTCTTTGTACATCCTATAGGTTTAAATATAAGTAGTTATAAAAAAAGGTTTATAGAGAATGGATTAAACTTTGAATCTGTATATTTTGAACCCGATTTTTTTGTTTCTACGGATAGTTATAATCATTTACTTCTTAGCATTGATTTCTTTTCTTCCTTTTCTTCCTTTGAGTTTATATTAATTTATCAGCTTGACGCTTTAGTTTTGCAAAACAAGTTGGAATATTGGACTCAACAAAATTATGATTATGTTGGAGCTCCATGGTTTAAAATTAAATGGCAAAATTATAATTATATAAACACAAAGTTACCAATATGGGCAAGGTATAGTTGTCTTATGAGATTGTTAATGAATAAAGATGGATTAGTTGGTAATGGTGGTTTTTCTCTAAGAAAAGTAAGTTCTCATATTGAAATGTTAGAAAAGTATAAGTTAATTATTCCTCATCTAAATTTTAATGAAGATGTTTTCTGGGCAAAGTTTGTATCTTCTAGAGAGAAAAATTTTAGAATACCTTTGAGTAGTGAAGCTGTATACTTTTCATTTGAAACTTCACCATCTGAGTGTTTAAAATTTACAAGAGGGGACTTGCCCTTTGGCTGCCATGCCTGGTATCATAAGGATAATATAGAGTTCTGGAAACCTCATCTCAAAATATTAGGTTATAAAATAGATGATTAATCTACCTAAGATTACAATAATTACTCCATCCTATAATCAAGGTAATTTTATTGAACAAACTATACAGTCAGTTATAAATCAAAACTATCCTAATCTAGAATATATCATTATCGACGGTGGAAGTACAGATTGTACAGTTGACATAATCAAAAGGTACAAGAGCAAAATTAGTTATTGGATAAGCGAGCCTGATCAAGGACAAACAGACGCCATCAATAAGGGTTTTGCTAAAAGCACAGGTGATATCTTCAACTGGTTGAACAGTGATGACTATTATGAAAGTAATACCCTTTGGAAAGTCGCTGAAGCTTTTTCTAAAAATTCTGACGTGCATGTTGTATGTGGAAAGGAATGGGCGTTCGAAGATGGTGTTGCTGATAAAAAAGTTCTACACTATGGATCAATTATTAAACCTAACTTAGAAGAAACAATTTTAATAGGCATCATAGATCAACCATGTACTTTTTTTAGAAGATCTGCTGTAGAGTCATTTTTTCCATTGAATGTTTCGCTTCAGTATGTAATGGACAGGGAGTTGTGGTGGAGCTATTTATTAAAATTTGGACAATCAGGAATAATTCAAACAAATGATATTTATACTTATTTTAGATTACATCTAAAATCTAAATCTATTGCTGAAAGCGAAGGATTTGATGAAGAATTTAATAAACTTAGATTGTCCTTGTTGAGTCAGCTAAATGCTCCGTCCATACTTACTGATCAGATCAAAGTAAATCATGATGAATATATCAAATACTGGGACATTAATGCTGTTAACACTACTGCACTTTTAGCAGAGTTCGCCTTGCATTATGCTACCAAATGTTATGTTAAAAATAATATTCAATCAACAGCAGCATTAATGCATTATGTAAAGTCTCTGAAAGGATTCAAGATGAAAAAGAAGCAGTGGGATTTGTGGCTAAAAACAAATGTAGTACCGCAGAGCTACTTAATGAAGTTGAAGCAAATAAAAAAATACATTCAGTAGTTTATGCGTATTGCTTTTATCACGTACGAATACCCCTCTTATGTTGGCTTAGGAGGCATCGGTACTTATACAAAACAAGTAGCTCACGCATTAAAACAAGAAGGTTTAGATGTTACTGTATTTTGTGGAAGTTTTATGCATGATAGCACATTAGATGAACATGGAGTGAAAGTGATTTGTGTCAAGTGTGATGATCCATACACTTTCAAAAAAAATATTACTAAACCATTTTTAGAGCAACATCATTTACTACCTTTTGATTTAATAGAGTCCCCTGAAATTCATGGAAATGCTGAAGAGATAAAGAAAGCATTACCTTTCTTACCACTAATTGTAAGACTTCATGCCCCCAACTATCTTATTGAAAAGTTAAAAAAAGCCTACACGCCTCTTAAAACAAAGTTGCGATTCGTAGCGGGTGCATTAAAAAGAGGAAAATGGGACTTGGGATTTTGGCGCAAAAATGATTATTTATCTGATTTAGATTATCAGTTTGTAAAATTAGCTGATGCAATTGTAGCACCCTCAAATGCGATGAAAAACTGGGCTATTATAAACTGGAAACTTCAAAAGGAGACTATAAAAGTTTTACCTAACATCTTCATGCCTAATAATGATTTTTTGTCTATCCCAAGACCGTCTTCCAGCAAAGTAGTCGTTTTCTTTGGTAGACTGAATGTATTGAAAGGTATGGTTGATGCGACAAAAGCTATGAAGCTTTTTCTATCCCGAAACCCAGACTGGTCCTGGAAAATCATCGGGAATGATGGTCCTTCACATAAACAGAACTTGAGTATGAGAGAGTGGATGCATCAACAGTTAATAGGTGTTGCTCATCAGGTAGAGTTTATGGACGGCATGGCTTACGAGCAAATTCCTGCTGAACTTGCTCGAGCTGATTTTGCTTTGCTGCCAAGTCTTTTTGAAAGCTTTTCATACACATGTAAAGAAGCACTAGCAGCAGGTTTACCTGTAGTTGGTAGCAAAATAGGTGGCATGGCTGACATGATAACTTCAGATAAGTTTGGCCTTTTGATTAATCCAATGTCTGCGAAGCAGATATATAAAGCTGTTACTAAACTTGCTTTACAACCTGGTCTTGACCAAAAACAATTATCATGCAGACGAATTGTTATTAATGAAGAAGACAGCTTAGTTCATAACTATATTACCTTCTACAAAAAAGTTATTAATAGAAAAGTTAAATAAATAAATTAACTGTCAACTGTTCTCATAAAAGCTAAATGATGAAAATAGCATTTGTCTCATTAATGGGAGGTTTGCCGTGGGGTGGGAGTGAAGCACTATGGAGTACTACTGCAAGCTATGCTTTACAAACAGGAGACTCTATATTAGCTTCTGTGTATAAGTGGGACAAGCTACCAGAAGCACTGGTCAGGCTCCAAGATAAAGGTGCTAAGATACACTTTAGAGATAAACATAATCCTTCTGCAAATGTAATTCGAAAGGTACTTACTGCTCTAAAATCCCGAATACCTATGTTAGATACAGGGTATAACAAAATCATTAATTTTGCGCCAGATATAGTTTTGATTAGTCAGGGTGATAATTTTGATCTTGCTATACACCATAAAAGGCTGTACCATTTACTACGTCAGAACAATATTCCATACTCGCTCGTTTGCCATAGCCATGCGCAATATAGTGATATACCAAATTCATATATTTTTCCTGAAGCCGTTGACATTTTTAGAAATGCAATTCATGTTTTGTTTGTATCTAAAAGAATGAAGGAAATTACGGAAAGGAAATTGTGCTTAAATTTGACCAACGCCTTCATTACTTGGAATCCATTAAACTTACCTAATTATGATTATGTACATTATCCTACTTCCAGAGAGATAAATTTTGCTATAGTAGGTTCTTTAACAGCAAGTAAAGGTCATGATACCCTTTTTAAAGTATTATCAGATAATAAGTGGAAAAGTAGGGACTGGTATTTAAATATTTATGGAAGTGGTTATGGTCGTGACTATTTAGAAAAGCTCGCGGAATTTTATTCTATAAAAAATAAGATCTGTTTTCATGGATATACAAAAGACATTCAGGAGGTCTGGAAAAAAAACAATATTTTACTTATTCCATCAGCAACAGAAGGCATGTCTATATCTCTTGTTGAAGCCATGATTTGTGGAAGAACGTCTGTCGTAACAGATGTTGGAGGTAACGCTGAGTTGGTAACTGAAAACGAAACAGGTTTTATTGCAGAGGCTCCCACTGTATCTTCATTCGCTAATGCGATGGAACGAGCATGGCTGAAAAGAGAAATGTGGCTGTACTATGGTAAAAAATCAAGAGATAAAGTACTAGGTGTGGTAGATCTCCACCCTCACATTACTCTTCATGGAATGTTAAAAAACATTTTTTACTAGTTTAAAAAATTTCATAGAGAAAGCAATATTTATGTTTAAATAATTATTTTTGAAATATCTACTGAGATTGTTAGAGATATACGATACTTCATCTCTTCAATTAACCTAGTTTTACATCTATTGCTATGTCTCTTCCCATTATTAGTGTACTAATGACTTCCTATAACCGGGAAAAGTATATCGCGGAGTCTATTGAAAGTGTTTTAGTCTCTACCTTTAGAGATTTCGAATTGATAATTGTTGATGACTGTTCTACCGACAATACTTTTGATATAGCACTTTCTTATCAACAAAAGGATCAAAGAGTAAGGTTGTATAGAAATGACAAAAACTTAGGCGACTATCCAAATAGGAATAAGGCTGCAAGTTATGCAGTAGGCAAATATTTAAAATATCTGGACTCAGACGATTTAATAATAGCAGAAGGGCTTAGTAAATTTTACTTTGCTATGGAAAAGCATCCTGACGCTGCTTTCGGTCTCTCTCATGATAGCTTATATGCTTTAGGTACAACTCCAATCAAGAGCGGAAGGGAAATTTATAAAGAATATTTTGATGGTAGAGGTATTCTTAATTGTGGCCCTTCATGCGCTATCATCAGAACTGATAATTTTCGAAATTTAAACGGATTTCCTGAAAAACGCTTTATTGGTGACACTGCTTTTTGGTTGTTATTAGCGAAAAGTCATTCAATGACATTAATACAACCAAGCCTCATACACTGGCGCAGACATCCTGAACAAGAATATTCAAAAGGTACAACTGACACTGATTATGTTGTTCTGAGGTATAAGATGCATTGTCAAATAATTATAGATATGGCTTCTCCTATCCCTTTCTATAGTAGAGCAAGATACTTATTTAATCAACATAAATTGCTTTTTAACAATTTAATAAGAGCTTATAAAGTAAATATAGCTCAGGGTAATTTATTGCTATATAAGCTTATCAATTAGATGGTACTGTATAATTATGATTCATACTATTGAATAAATGGAATATAGCAAACTCTTCTATATTATATAATTTATATAGACAATTCCTTTAAAATTATCATGAAAATACTTCTCGTAATGGATCCAGGTATACTTGTGCCGCCGCAAGGTTACGGAGGGCATGAACGGCTGGTATATATGTTTGCGAAAGAGTACCAACAGCTTGGACATGAGGTTCATTTGTTAGTTACAACGGGTTCGCTAGTAGAAGGATGCGTGATGCATCCTTTTGGAAAAGAAGGTTTTCCACCTAAAAAGTGGGATGCGAGAAAAGCTATTCCGGTAGCATGGAGGTTTTTATGGAAGCACCATGTAGATTTTGACCTGATTCATAACTTCGGTCGGTTGGTGTACCTGTTGCCTATTCTGAATCAGAATGTAAAAAAAATTATGACTTATGGCCGTGAAATCAGCAAAAGAAATATTAGTTTGATTAACATGCTGCCAAATAGGAATATTGTTTTTACTGGCTGCAGCAATGATTTAGTTTCCAGAGGTAATGTGGCGGGTAATTGGAAGACAGTTTATAACGCCATTCCATTTTACAATTACTCCTTGAATACTGCAGTTGAAGAAGATGCTCCACTTATATTTCTGGGTAGATTAGAAAAAGTGAAAGGCTGCCACACTGCTATTAAAGTTGCTAAAGTTACAGGAAATAAATTAATTATTGCTGGTAATGTATCACCATTGCCAGAAGAATTGGAGTATTTTAAAAAAGAGATTGAGCCTTTTATTGACAATAATCAGATTGTTTACATCGGACAGGTAAATGATAAACAGAAGAACGATTATCTTGGAAGGGCAAAAGCATTGTTGTTTCCTATAGAATGGAATGAACCATTTGGGATGGTAATGGCTGAAGCAATGGCTTGTGGCACTCCTGTAATTGGATTCAATAGAGGGTCTGTGCCTGAAGTTATTAAGGATGGTTTGACAGGTTTTGTAGTTAATAATTTTGTTGAAATGGTAAATAAGGTTTCTAAAATAAAGAGCATTGATCGGAGAATCTGTCGTTCAATTGCTGCCCAGCGATTTGATGTATCGGTGGTTTCAAATAAGTATTTAAGCCTGTTTGACTAAGAATTAAATGCAATATAAAAATGGCACTAAATTCTCTACGCTTTCTGTTTAAAGCGCCCTATAATAAAAATTACCCTGTAGCTGCACTGTGGCGTTTTCTTACATGGTAATCTATTAAGCTTCTGAAATTAGAAGGAATTAAATATAAATTCTGGGGCAAAAGGTTCCTGTATTAGAATCACGATTCTTTTCAGAGTATGTGGCTGATGTATAACTACTTAGTGGATTGGGTAGAATTTAATCTTATAAGCAAATACATCAAAGAAGATGATCATGTTGCGGATATAGGAGCTAACATGGGCTTTTATAGCATATGGATGTCAATTTTTGTTTCTAAGCTTGGCAAGATACACTCATTTGAACCCGATCAGAAGAATTATAAAAGACTTCAAGAAAATTAGAAGCAAATAATCTGCAAAACATAATTATATCAGATAATGTGGTAGTAATTGATTATGATGGTAAACTTTAATTTTACTACAGGATTAGATGGAGAGAATCATATTTCACCTCAATTTAAGAAAGGAATGATACAAATTAATTCAATAAAATTAGATAATTATGTTAAGCAGATTAATATTAGCTATTTTACTTATGTTAAGATAGATGTTGAGGGCTTTGAGTATAATGTTCTAAAAGGAGCCCAGCAGCTGTTAGCCGACAAGTTAATTCATATTTTACAGTTGGAAATAAATCAGGCTGTAAAAAACTCAGGTGTAAGTATTAACAGTTTATTACAATTATTAAGCTTGTATAACTATACTCTCTGTAAATATGATGTGGTTGCAAACGAATTACTACCTATAGGCTTTACAAAGGAAAGAGAGAACTATTTCGCAGTTTATGATCTTTTGCTGGCTAATAAAAGATTGCAAGCATTTTAGTGATGAAGCAGCATCTTCTTCTCATCTCTTCAGGCCAGCCCTCCGCCAATCCTCGTTTAGTAAAAGAGGCTGTTGTTTTAGACCAGGCAGGTTATAATGTTACGGTTATCTATGTGCCGATCTCTCCCTGGGCAGATACTTTCGATAAGCAGTTATTTCAGAAACATCCCCGAATTAGCTTTATACAGGCAGGCTACCATCCTCTTCAGCATAAAAACCTTTATAAATGGGCCCGAATGAGGCGGAAGGTGCTTTTTGGTATCTTTGGAAAGGTTGGCGATATTCTGAATTTAGCAGACTACAGTACCATTTTGTTTGGGCAGGAACTACTGAAGACAGCGAAGCAACATAAAGCCGATCTATACATTGCACATAATTTAGGAGCTTTACCGGTAGCTGTTAAAGCAGCTGATTTTCATAACGCTAAGGTAGGCTTTGATGCTGAAGATTTTCATAGAGGAGAGTTTGAAACGGATAGTACGGAGAATAGACTAACTACATTGATTGAAAACAAATACTTTCCTAAAGTAAATTATCTCACCGTTGCCAGTCCTTTAATTGGAGAGGCATATAAATGTTTATTTCCGGAGCTCAAGCCTGTTATTATCAACAATGTTTTTCCTTTAAGCAGATTAAGACATATTTATGCCAAAGAGAATACAGCCGGGTTGCGCCTGTTCTGGTTCTCTCAAACGATAGGACGAAATAGAGGAATAGAACAGGTTGTTAAGGCTATGGGATTACTAAAGGGAGAGCAAGTAAAGCTTACTCTTTTAGGTAATCTTTCTTCTGATATGCAGGATTATATACTACAGACTGCGAAGGAAGCGGCGTTATTGCCGGATCTAATCACATTTATAGCTCCTGTACCTGAAGAGGAACTCTTTAATATTGCAGTAACACATAATATTGGTATTTGTTCGGAATTACCCTATTGTTTGAACAGAGAATATTGCCTAACTAACAAAATATTTACTTATTTAATAGCTGGGAACGCTTTAGTGCTATCCGACACAAAAGCGCAACTTGAATTTTTAGAAGCCAATCCTGGAATAGGCTCTGTGTATAAGAACGGGGATTCGGAAAGTTTAGCCAAAGTGTTCAAAAACTATATCCAGAACCCTGCGCTGTTAAAACTGCACAAAGAGAATTCAAGGAATCTAGCAGAAATCAAATATAACTGGGAATTAGAAAGTAAAAGGTTCTTAAATATGGCGGAAAGAATAATCCAAGTCTAGGAGAATTTAACAATTACTAAAGCCTTATGATAGGAAATAAAAATATCCTTATTCATAAGGTAATTGCATGTAACAAAAATGATCACTATTTAACTAAAAAATCCGTTGACAGCATTCGTTTTTTATGATAATGTTACGGTTTATTCAATGGGAACTATTAAAAAAGTTAGAAATAATGCACGGGTTTGAAGTATGTGTAAATATATCTAATATAAGTGCTTAATCTTAATTATGTTTTTTAATAATAAAAAGAATTTGTATGAAACACCATTTAATTCAATACTTAAAAAAAAATCTTGGAGCGACTATTTATTCTTTTATTTATGAGAAAGCATTGTTTTTAATAAATAATCAAAAATTTAAGTTAGATAAACAGCTTGTAAATTCAAGAATAGCTTTTTACTCGTCTTTTATTGATGAAAAAAGCTTAGTATTTGATATTGGCGCTAATGAAGGAAATAGAATTCTACCATTTCTTGCTTTGAATGCTAAAGTTGTTGCAGTAGAACCTCAGAAAGAATGTTGTAAATTATTAAAACTAAAATACAGGGATCGAATAACAATCATTCAAAAAGGATTAGGTGCTAAAGTTGAAACAAAGCAACTTTTTAAGACCAAGTATTCTGTTTTAGCAACATTTTCAAATGATTGGATTGATACAGTTGCTCCAAATAGATTTAAAATTAATTATGATAGAGTAGAACGTGTTGATATGACTACACTTGATGAGTTAATTAAGTTGTATGGCACTCCAGCTTTTGTCAAAATTGATGTTGAGGGTTTTGAATTTGAAGTTTTAAAAGGTCTAAGCTCAGGGTTAAAAATGATCAGCATAGAATATACATTACCTGAGCTTAGAGAAAACCTAATTCAATGTTTGTTGCATCTACATCAAATAGATAAAAGTATTTTAATTAATTATTCCGTTGGGGAAAGTATGTTATGGGCTCTTAAAGATTGGGTAAATTACTATAGCTTTTTGTCACTACTTAAGAATGAAAAGTTTGAAGGCCAAGGATTTGGAGACATATATATTAAAATGGCTTTACTTGAAACTTAGATGTACTTTAATGTAATTTTATTTTAATAAGTTTTACTCCAAATTTAACCCTTTTAAACCATTATTTTTAAAGAATTAGAAAAAAATGTCAAGTATATTCATAAGGCTATTTCTGTTACCTTGTCAAGCTTTAGCATACTTCTTCCTTCGTGATAAAAAGCTTAAAATAATTACAGGTGCAGATAGTAGTCATTTTTATAGTATGCTACAACTAATTAACTCATTAAAAGTATTTGAAAAGGGGAATATTAAAGTTGTGATATATAACTTAGGATTACAAAATCATGAAATAAGTTTATTGGTTTATTTACATCCTGATATTATAATAAAAAATTTTAACTATTCAGATTATCCTGAATATTTTAATATAAAGATTAATTCTGGGCAATATGCATGGAAGCCAGTATTGATTGCAGATGAATATAATACCTTAGAAAGTGGAGAATCCTTATTATGGTTAGATGCAGGTTGTTTTATTAGGAGACAATTGTTACTTATTAGGGCATCTATACAATTTAATGGATTCTATTCCCCATTTTCAGGTGCCTTTATTAAAGAGTGGACTCATCCAAGTACTTTGAAAGCATTAAACTTAATTAGTTTAGGAAATAAGAAAATGCTAAGCGGCGGTTTGATTGGTCTTGCCAATAACAAGCGTAATTTTCAATTAGTATCTGAGTGGACAGAGGCAGCAAGAAACAAATCTATAATTTGTCCTTACGGTAGTAATAAGACTAATCATCGGTACGATCAATCACTTTTATCCCTGTTATTTTATAAAATATACAATACTAGGAGCAACTCTATTCTATCACACAAGTGGTTAGAGGTGTTACCTCACAAGGATTTAAATTAACTTAAATGATTGACATTTAAGTTAATTTATAGTGCAGTAAAGAGAAAAAGATATCAAATGATCTACTTGTTTCCACATTCAGGGCTTGCGAACAGAATAAGAGCCATAATCTCAGGTATTCATCTTGCTGAAGTTCTAGACCAAAAATTAACTATTTTTTGGAAGATAGATAATTCCTTAGGCTGTAATTTTGATGAGCTTTTTGAGTTTAATGAAAGGTTCTTAATAAAGGAACATAGCCTTTTTGCAAAGTTGCTTGATATTGGCAAAAATAAATATGAAGATAAGAATTTAGTTTATAAGTTATTATCTATAGATTTTACTTTATTTGATAACGATTTTCCAGAATATATTTGGAGTAGAGGGAATAATAAGCTTGATATAAGGATTCTACCTAAAAATATAAAAAATTTATACATTTCAACCTGTAATGAATTCTATTTTGACAAAAAGTATCTTGATTATCTAAGACCTACAAATTCTATCAAAACTGGTGTTAATAATGTAACTTCTAATTTTACTTATAAGACTATAGGAGTACATATAAGAAGGACAGACCATTTAGTATCAACAAATGAAAGTCCATTAGATCTTTTTATAAAAAAAATGAGGCAAGAACTCGATTTTGACCCAGAATGCAACTTTTTCTTAGCATCAGATTCACATGAGGTCGAGAATGACATTAAGATGCATTTCCCAAATAAGATAATAACCTACAATAAAGATTACTCTAGAGCATCAGCACAAGGAATTAAAGACGCTATGATAGATTTATATAGCTTATCATGTACTAGTAAAATTTACGGTTCACACTCTAGTTCGTTCTCAGATATAGCTTCTCGTATAGGCTCAATTCCACTAGAAGTTGTTAGCAAATAATTGAAAAACCTTCTCATCATATACCCCCACTGGCCCCCTTCCAATCTTGCAGGAGTTCACCGCCCAAGGCTGATTGCTAACTTTCTCAAAGAATTAAGCTGGCATCCTATAGTATTGACTGTTTCTCCTGAATATTATGAAGAAATACCGGACACGGATATTAGCAAAACAGTAGCTGGAGATATAGAAGTGATCTATGCAAAAGCTTACCGGGTTACTAAACCCAGGGTAATAGGGGATATTGGTTTGCGAGCTTTTCCTTTTTTATGGAAAGTAGCTAAAGAACTGATCAGCACACGTAGAATAGATTTTATCTGGATACCTATTCCATCATTTTATACCTCTCTACTTGGGCGCTTATTGCATGAGAAAACAGCCGTACCTTATGGCATCGATTATATTGATCCTTGGGTGCGGGATATACATAACCGAAAGGACTGGCGCTCTAAACTGAGCTTACAGGTGGCAAAGTGTTTAGAGCCTGTTGCAGTTAAGAAAGCTAGTTTAATTTCAGGAGTCTCTGAAGGGTATTATCGCCCGGTAATACAAAGAAATTTTAAAAACAGGCAAGTGGCTCATGTTGGCATGCCTTATGGCTTTGACTCACGTGATCATAACATCATACTTGAAAACCTTGAATTGCCCTGGTCTTTGAATGACCAACCTTTTGTTTATGCTGGTGCTTTTTTACCTAATTCGCATCTGTTTATAAAAGCTTTATTTAAGGTTATAAAACATAAAGTTGCCCTAGGCCAATGGGATGAACGTCAAAAGTTTTACTTTATAGGTACAGGTGCTTACACCGGAACTACAATACTGGAATATGCAAAGCTGTTCGGTATAGAAAGTTTAGTCTATGAGTACAGAGAGCGATTCCCTTACCTGCATGTTTTAAATTTTTTGTCTGCCGCACATGTAGTGATGACCATTGGCAGCACTGAGAAGCATTATACAGCATCCAAAATTTACCAGGCCCTTCTTAGTAAAAGACCTGTATTTGCGATATTTCATGAAGAAAGCAGTGCTGTAACTGTGCTGGAAGAATGCAATGCCACGCAGTTTTTTTCACGGTACAAGCACACTACTACTAAAGCAGAACTGGAAGCTAGTATAGGAATGAAACTTGACTTACTGACAAAGGAAACTATTGTGTGGCAGCCTGATTTGAATAAGCTGGATAAATATTCTGCCAGGGCTTCTGCGAAAGCATTGGCGGATAAACTAGATGAGGTGGTATGAGCAGGTTGGCAATAATCTCCACTCACCCTATTCAATACAATGCGCCCTTGTTTAAGCTGTTGGCTATGCAGCCGGGATTAGATGTAAAGGTATTTTATACCTTAGGTAAGATTTACAACACGATAAAGGACAAAGGGTTTGGGAAGACCATTACCTGGGATATTCCTTTGTTGGATGGCTATGAACACGAATTCTTAGAGAATACGTCGTCTAGGCCGGGAACTTCTTACTTCAAAGGGGTTGTGAACCCGTTTATCCTGGAGGCCATTGAAGCTTATAAGCCATCAGTTCTGCTGGTGTATGGATGGAGCTTTGACAGCCACTTGAAAGTATTGAGACATTTCAAAAATAGGATTCCCGTTTTCTTTCGGGGTGATTCTACCTTACTGGATGAGACAAAGGGATTTAAGCAAGTGTTGCGGAGGCTGGCGCTAACGTGGGTTTATAAGCATGTAGATAAGGCTTTTCATACCGGCACCCACAACAAACAGTATTTTATAGCACATGGCCTGAAAGAGGAGAACCTGGTTTTTGCACCGCATGCCATTGATAACCATCAGTTTGAAAGCGGGGGAGAGCCGGCTAAAGGAATAAACCATATTCGGGAAACGTTAGGTATTCCAGCTCAAAATACTGTATTTTTATTCATTGGTAAATTTGAGGCTAAAAAATCTCCGCTGCTTTTAGTTAAAGCCTTTAAAAATATACCGCAGCATAACAGCAGCTTGCTGCTGGTAGGAAACGGGCATTTAGAAGAGCTTTTGAAAAAGGAAGCAGCTGGTAATTCCAGCGTTTTTTTCCTCCCTTTCCAGAATCAAACAGCTATGCCGCAAGTGTACAGGGCAGGCGATGTGCTGGTGCTACCATCCGGTGGACCTGGAGAAACCTGGGGCTTGTGTGTGAATGAAGCGATGGCCAGTGGTTTACCCGTTATTGCCAGCACTAAAGTAGGCTGTGCCATCGACCTGGTACGTGAAGGGGTGAACGGCTTTACTTTTGAAGCAGGTTCGCAACCTGATCTGGAAGTTAAATTAGCTGCTTGCACACGCAAGTCAAAAAAGGAATTAAAGGACATGGGCAAAAAATCGAGAGATCTGATACAAGACTGGTCTTTTGCGCATATTTGCCAGGCGATTACATCAGAAGTATTGTCTGCTGCGAAAGAGAGCTAGCATAGGGGATGAAGCAAGTATGATGGACGTTACAGTTCCGGGTGTAAGTAAAGCGAATTTTCAGTTGGTGTCGCTGCTGCTGGTTGCTACGCTTTTGGGTGCCTTTACCTCGCTGTCGTTCACTGCCATGGCTGCTGTGCTATTCTCGGTTTACATCTTTAACAGCCTTATTTTAAGTTTTGGCGAAGGGATTGCAGTTAATCTGGTCATCATGACCATTGCCTGCCTGCAATGGTTGATCGGCCCTGTCCTCAGCTATTATACCGGCATAAACCATCCTTTTTATGGCATGAATGTACCCGAGGAAGCTTATTTTAGCTTTATAATTCCGGGTGTCATCGTGTATCATTTTGGATTGATGCTACCGGTAGCCAGCGTAAAGAACATACCAAAAGCGGTAGTGGATGAGCTTAGCGAAAGCGTTGACTCTAAATTAAAGGCAGCTTATTACCTGATCGGGATAGGATTTTTGGCAGGATTTGTCAATAATTTTGTTCCTCCTTTTTTATTCTTCTTTACCTATCTGCTTTCCCAGTTAAAGTTTGTCGGATGTTTTTACCTGTTTCTCAGCGATAGAAAGGACAATAGGATACTCTACCTTGTGTTCGCCACACTGATTGTGCAAGCTTTGGTTTCAGCACTTTTTCATGACCTGCTTTTATGGGTGATGTTTTTCTTATTTGTATACACCATCAAGAATAAGGTTAGTCTGAATAAAAAATTAGCGGCACTTGCTTGTGGCTTGTTACTCCTGTTGGTGCTTCAGTCGGTTAAGTACCAGTACAGGACGATTGCCTGGTCAAATCCTTCAATGGGCGCTTATGAAAAATCTGTGCTTTTCTTTGGGATGGTGGCGGAGCGGGTCATCTCCCCGTCCACAATATTTGATCCGAAGATAAATGAACTGGCTATTACCAGGCTGAACCAGGGTTGGATCATTGCAAAAGTAATGAACTATGTGCCGGCTTTTAAACCGTATGCTGCGGGGGAGTCTGTAAAAGGTGCCTTTAATGCCGCGCTGTTGCCACGATTTATCGCACAGAGTAAAGCCTCAGCTGGTGGCCGTGACATGATGGAACGGTTTACGGGGATAGAGCTTCAACCGGGTACCAGTATGAACATAAGTCTGATCGGGGAGGGCTATGGCAATTATGGGCGGGATGGCGGTATCCTTTTTATGTTCCTGATCGGCCTTATCTACAGTATCATACTCAGGCAGCTCTTTATCAAAAGCCTGAATAACCCAACGATTCTGTTCTGGATCCCTTTTCTGTTCCTACAAGTAGTGAAAGCCGAAACAGACCTTACCACCACATTAAATTACCTGGTAAAAGCCTCCATTGTCATGCTACTGGTTTTCTATGGTTTCAGGAAAGTGCTGAAGGTGGAGCTGTGAGATTATTAACTTCTGGCTGTAGTGCGGAGGTGGAGTAATCAACTCCCTCTCCCCGTGGGAGAGGGCTGGGGAGAGGGCATCTTTTTACTTGGAAAGCTCTTGCAAAAACCCTCCTCCTAACCTCCTCCCAAAGGGCGGAGGAACTGAAAAAGCAGCCACTCGCATGAAGCTGAGGAACCAAAGGAAAGCTCCCTCTCCCCGTGGGAGAGGGCTGGGGAGAGGGCACTGTTTAACATCGGCAGCCCTTGCAAAAACCCTCCTCCTAACCTCCTCCCAAAGGGCGGAGGAACAAAAAGTGTGAAAAGCTAGGCAGTATTGTTGACTTCACATATTTTAGTAATTAAAATAAAATTGTGAGATTTAACCAGAATAAGTTGCCACAGGACATGAACGTGACATTTTTCTTCAGGAAAACAACGGCTGCATTCCATAGTGTTGAAACCCTGTTTGCCACGATCATGGGGCGTTTGCGTGCAGTGGATTCACATCCGGTATACCTGCCGTTCAGATCTGCACGTAATCCGCTGAAAGTGCTTTACAACTGTGCTTATGCCTCCCGCAGGCAGGGCCAGGTGAACCATATAACGGGGGAGGTATATTACATTGCGCTTGCGTTAAAAAGCAAAACCACCATCCTGACAATTCATGATATAGAGTCATTGCACAACTCTAATAAATTGAAAGGCAAACTGCTGCATTTTTTCTGGCTTTACCTGCCTGTCAGGCGGGTGGCATTTGTGACGGTTGTTTCTGAATACAGTAAAATGAAATTGCTGCAGGCTACGGGTATTGCAGAGGCTAAGGTCGTAGTGATCCCTAACTGTGTGCCTTTTACGGAAGCTGATTTTAAACCCAGGCTAAATGTTAATAAGCAGGAACCCGTATTGTTGCAGGTGGGTACCAAAAGCAATAAAAACCTTAACAACCTTGTCAGGGCTATTGCAGGTGTGCCCTGTAAATTGCTGATTATCGGTAAATTGACTGCCGAACAGCTCCGTTTGTTAGCCGATTACTGTATTCAGTATGAAAATTATGTTTCTCTATCAGCCCAAGAATTAAAGCAGCTTTACTATGCTGCGGACATTGTCACGTTTGTGTCTACCTTTGAGGGATTCGGTTTGCCTATTCTGGAAGCCAATGCCCTTGGAAGGCCGGTGATTACCAGCAACACCACCGCAATGCCCGAGGTTGCCGGCGAAGGCGCTGTGTTGGTTGATCCGGCGAATCCTGAAGAGTTCAGGCAGGCTATTATAAAGTTGGTAGAAGATGACCAATTCAGGAACGAACTGGTGCAGGCCGGTTGGCGCAACGCGCAGCGGTTTAAGCCGGAAGCTGTGGCAAGTATGTATGAAGCCCTTTACGCCAGGGTGTTAAAGCAAAGCAAGTGAGTACTTGCCCCAGGATCTTGATGTTTAATGATTGGTATCTGCCAGGCTATAAGGCAGGCGGCCCCATACAGTCGTGTGCCAACCTGGTAAGCCACCTTGGGAGGGAGCATGACTTCTTTATTATTACACGCAACACGGACTATACATCCGCCATACCCTACGAGACTGTAAAAACTGATAGCTGGAATACAGTGCAGGGGGCACAGGTATATTATATCTCGCATAAAGCTTTGCGAGCGGGTAAGTTAAAAGCCCTCATCAAAGAAGTTCAGCCGGACATTGTGTACATCAACGGCATTTACTCTTACTACTTTTCTGTGTTGCCGCTTATACTTGCTAAAGTGCTTGGCTGCCGTAACATTATGGTGGCCGGGCGCGGCATGCTTGCACAGAGTGCCATCCAGGTGAAGGGGCTTAAAAAGAAGTTATTCCTGCGAGTGGCGAATTTAATGGATCTGTATCGTGGGGTCACTTTTCATGCCACTAATGCTGGTGAGGAAGCTGATATTTTGACTGCGTTGCGGGGAAAAGTTACCATACGGGTGGCACCTAATCTGGCGGCTGTTTCTGCTGCATTAGCGGGCGGTGCAGTGGCCCGGACAAAAACTAAAGGCGATTTACGTATGGTGAGTGTTGCCCGGATCGCACCGGAGAAAAACACCCTCTTTGCCCTGGAGGCACTGCGCTCTTACACAGGATCAGGAAGTATAAAGTTTGATCTGTATGGGCCTGTATATGAGGAGAACTATTGGAGGAGCTGCCAGGAGATCATTGGGCAAATGCCGCCGAACATAATGGTGCGTTACAAGGGAAGTCTGGACAAGGAACTCGTTGCACAAACGCTGCAAACCTATCATGGCCTTTTCATGCCTACCAAAGGAGAAAATTTCGGACATATCATTTTAGAAAGCTTAGCGGCCGGTTGCCCGGTTATTATCAGTGACCGGACTCCCTGGAAAGATCTGGCGCAACATAATGTGGGGTTTACCATTCCACTGACTGATACTGCCGGCTACCATGCAGCCATAAGCCAGCTTTTGGCCCTTGATCAGGAACAGTTCAATGACATGTCAGGCGATGCTTTGCGTTATGCACGTGCCTACAGCCAGGATGAGGCACACCTGGAGAAGAACAGGGCCTTATTTAAATTTTAGGTACAGCAGTAGGCGATGAATCAAAATACAGCCAATTTACACGTAAATACAAGGTTAAAATTTAATTAGGCGGTAGGAAGGTAACCAGAAGAAAGCTTAACTTAGCTTAACTTGTAGGTTATAAACTTGCGGAAGATTGTGAAAGCTTCTGATTCTTCAAAAGCATAGTGTTCAAGTGGAAGAATAAACCACCATTTTGAATTTTTGGTTTGCGCTATTGTCAGGTTTTCATATAATTAACTCAAATTGCGCCATATAAAATACTCTGAAGGTATAAACCCACCCCTAACCCCTCCAGGGAAGGGAATTATATGCACGAGTAAAATTCCCCTCCTCGGAGGGGTTAGGGGTGGGTTAATCGAAACTGGGTTTAATTAATCGATCTTACAAAAAATATCTTACCCAGCATTACAAAAACCATTGGAGACACAGCAACCAACGAAAACAGTCAAACTGGAAAATTACGACAACAGTTGGTACAGGCCCGGCGCTGGCCGTTGGAAGCGTAGTGCCTGGTTTGTGGTGAATGTGCTGTTCTTCATCAACCCGCTAAATCCTTCTTCAGCTTTAAAAGTTTTTCTGCTCCGCCTGTTCGGGGCTACGATTGGGAGCGGCGTTGTTATCAAACCGGGGGTTAACATTAAGTATCCCTGGTTCCTGACGCTGGGGAACCATGTATGGATAGGGGAGAAAGTATGGATTGACAGTCTGAGCACGGTTATACTAGAGGATAATGTCACCCTCTCGCAGGGTGCCATGCTGTTAACCGGCAGTCACGATTACGCCAAGGTTACCTTCGACTTGCTTATAGGTGAAATTCTGCTCGAACAAGGGGTTTGGATCGGGGCGAGGGCGCTGGTTTGCCCGGGAGTTACCTGTAGTTCGCACAGTGTATTGGCGGCAGGCTCTGTAGCCACCAGAAACATGGAGCCTTATACGATTTACCAGGGAAATCCTGCCGAGCCAAAGCGCCTGCGAACCATTCATTAGGGGATAAGCTACTAAGCAAATTATGAAAATCTCCATTATCACCATTGTCCGTAATAACTGCCACACGATTTCAGAGGCTATTGAGTCGGTGCTGGGGCAGACTTACCCTGACCTGGAATACATAGTGGTCGATGGCCTTTCTGAAGATGGCACTGTGGAGATCATTAAAAGCTATGGAGACCGGATAACAAAGTTCGTGTCTGAGCGGGATGGGGGCTTGTATGATGCCATTAACAAAGGCATTGCACTGGCAACCGGTGATGTGGTGGGGCTCCTGCATGCCGATGATGTTTTCTGCTCCAGGGAAGCGGTGAGCCTGGTTGCAGCTACGTTTAGCAAGTTGCCTACAGACAGTGTTTATGCGGATTTGCTGTACGTGGAGAAGGGCAATACAGCGAAAGTAGTGAGGGATTGGGTTTCGGGGAAGTATAACCGCGTAAAATTCTTGCAAGGTTGGATGCCACCGCACCCAACTTTCTATGTAAAACGGGATTGCTTTGAGAAGTATGGTGCTTATAATACCGATTTTAGGAGTGCAGCAGATTATGAGCTGATGCTACGTTTCCTGTACAAACATTCCATCTCAACTACCTACCTGCCTGAAAAACTGGTAAAAATGCGCGTCGGCGGCAAGAGCAACATTTCACTTAAAAACCGCATCAGAGCCAACCGGGAAGACGCCAAAGCCTGGTCCGTAAATGGCCTGCAACCCCGGTTTTACACCCGATTCCTGAAGCCGCTCCGAAAATTACATCAGTTCTGGATTTAACTTATCCATACCTCCTTTTCCTGATTTCTTGTTCCTTCTCCCGCTGGGAGGAGGTTAGGAGGAGGGTTTTGCAAAGGCTGCTAAAGTAAAACAGCATACATCCCGCCAGTTTGAGCGAAGCGGTAACTGGTGGTTGGGCATAGGGCCAGTTTGGAATACTTACCCCTCACCCCAGCCCTCTCCCCAAATGGGGCGAGGGAGCTTTTTTACTCCTTCTCCCTGTGGGAGGAGGTCGGGAGGAGGGTTTTTGCGTGGGCTATAGAAGTAAAACAATGCCCTCACCCCAGCCCTCTCCCATGGGGAGAGGGAGCTTTCCTTTGGTTCCTCAGCTTCATGCGAGTGGCTGTTTTTTTGTTCCTCCATCCATTGGGAGAAGGTTAGGAGGAGGGTATTCAAACGTTAGAAAACGCGCAAAAAGAAAAAGCCCGAAGATTTCTCTTCAGGCTTTTGCGGTCCGGACGGGATTCGAACCCGCGACCTCCGCCGTGACAGGGCGGCATTCTAACCAGCTGAACTACCGGACCAATACTTTTACTAGGCGAGGGCAACATGCTCTCTTGTTTTATCGCAATTTGTTGCGGTCTGGACGGGATTCGAACCCGCGACCTCCGCCGTGACAGGGCGGCATTCTAACCAGCTGAACTACCAGACCTTTTAGCTTTAACTTTCTCCGTTAAAGTGATGCAAATGTAGAGTGTTAATTTTGATTGTGCAAGCATAACGTATCTTTTTAGCCTTTCTTTCAAGAGATAATCTGTAAAGTCTTCATTTACAATCAAATTATTTTTGCTTCCATTTATAAATATCAGGTTTCGCTATTACTAATTGGCTAAACTGTTAAATTTGTAGCTGTAAACAGCGAAAGATTATGCTTTTAGATTTCGAACAGCCGATTGCTGCCTTAGAGAACAAGCTTCAGGAAATGAAAACGCTGGCCAGCGAAAGCCAGGTGGATGTTTCAGAAGCGGTGAAGGCACTGGAAGAGAAAATTAAGAATCTTAAGAAGGAGACATATGCCAACCTGACCAGGTGGCAACGGGTGCAACTTTCCCGCCATCCGGACAGGCCCTATACCCTGGATTATATAGATGGCATCGCCTCCAAGTTTGTCGAGCTGCACGGCGACCGCACCGTGGGCGATGACAAGGCCATGATTGGTGGCTTTGGGGAGATTGACGGACGCAGCATCATGTTTATCGGGCAACAGAAAGGACGCAATACCAAACAGCGCCAGATGCGCAACTTCGGTATGGCCAATCCGGAAGGCTACCGCAAAGCGCTGCGTCTCATGAAAATGGCCGAAAAGTTCGGCAAGCCCATCGTAACCTTTATCGATACACCGGGTGCTTTCCCGGGGCTGGAAGCCGAAGAACGCGGTCAGGGAGAGGCAATAGCCCGAAACCTGAAAGAGATGTTCATGCTGAAAGTGCCCGTAATCTGTATTATTATCGGAGAAGGCGCCTCAGGTGGCGCCCTGGGTATTGCCATTGGCGACAAAGTGATGATGCTGGAGAATACCTGGTACTCCGTTATTTCCCCGGAGTCCTGCTCATCTATCTTATGGCGCAGCTGGAATTACAAGGAACAAGCAGCGGAGGCGCTTAAGTTAACTGCTACTGATATGCTGCAGCATAAACTGATTGATGGCATTATTAAAGAGCCTCTCGGTGGAGCACATACCGAACCCGATAAAATGATGCGCTTGCTTAAGAAGGAGATACTCAACTTACTTGATGAACTTGAGTCAGTGGATGCGGAAGAGCGGATAATGCAACGGATCGAAAAGTTCTCGAACATGGGTGTGACAGTAGAAGGATAGCGACATGAGACTTCATGTTATAGATACCGGTTTTTTTAAGTTGGATGGGGGTGCTATGTTTGGGGTTGTTCCTAAAACGCTGTGGCAGCGTACCAATCCGGCCGATGAAAACAACCTTTGCACCTGGGCCATGCGCTGTCTGCTGATCGAAGACGGGGACAGGCTTATTCTGATCGACAACGGGATCGGAGACAAACAGGACGCAAAGTTCTTTAGTCATTATTTCCTGCATGGGGATGCCAGTTTAGCATCCTCGCTTCACAAGGCCGGCTTCTCGCACGAAGATATAACGGATGTTTTTTTGACACACCTCCATTTTGATCATTGTGGCGGGGGCGTAAAGTATACCGGTAACGAAGGTAAACTAGCACTTGCTTTCCCCAATGCCACGTACTGGTCTAATAAAGATCATTGGGAATGGGCCACCAAGCCAAATGCCCGTGAAAAAGCCTCTTTCCTAAAGGAAAACATACTTCCGATGCAGGAAAGCGGCCACCTGCGCTTCATTTCCCCTGAAAGTCCTTCTCCTTTTCCGCAGTTTGAAATATTTTATGCGGATGGGCATACGGACAAAATGATGGTGCCGATCATCTCATACAAAGAAAGGAAAATCGCCTTCATGGCGGATTTACTTCCATCCGTCGGACATATTCCGATACCCTATGTCATGGGTTATGATACACGCCCCTTGTTAACCTTAAATGAAAAAGCCACATTTTTAAATAAAGCAGCTGACCAAGGTCTAGTCCTGTTTTTTGAGCATGATGCTGTAAACGAATGCTGCACGGTAGCGCAGACCGAAAAAGGCGTTCGTTTGAACCAAACATTTGCATTGAGCGAATTATAGGATGCGTGTCGGACTGGCGCTATCTGGCGGAGGAGCAAGGGGAATTGCGCATTTGGGTGTGCTCAAAGCATTAGATGAACTGGGCATCAGGATAGACATGATCTCAGGCGTGAGTTCCGGCGCAATAGCGGGCGTTCTGTATGCAGCGGGCTTTACACCGGACAAGATCCTGCTGATGATCAAGGAATTGAGTGTTTTTAAAATCGTTAGGCCAGTTTTTGGTAAGGTGGGGCTGCTGCACCTGGAGGAGGTAGAAAAGTTGTATACCAGTTACCTGGGAGCGGGGGTTACCTTCGAGGATCTGAAAATTCCGGTAGTAGTGAGTGCCACAGACATGAACGAAGGTAACACAGTTTACTTCTCTTCAGGAGAACTGATAAAGCCGCTACTGGCTTCTTCAGCCGTTCCAATTCTTTATCAACCAATTGAATTTCAGGGCAAAATGTTAAATGATGGCGGCTTGCTTAACAACCTTCCTGTAGATCCGCTGCATACAAATTGTGACATTAAGCTGGCCGTGCATGTAAATCCCATTAACCACCAGGCCCACGTTACTACGCTGCGTGGAATGGTAGAGCGTACGGTACTGCTGGCCATCAATAACAATGTGAAATTACGCATGCATCTTTGTGATTTGTTGCTGGAACCCCAGGAACTGAAGTACTACAGGTTAACCAATTTCAGAAAAGCGGATGAAATTTTTGAAATAGGCTATAAATACACCTTGCAGATGGAAAAACATTTGCGACATTTACTGCAATAGAGTGGTATGGCGGCTGTGTTAAGGAAAAGTAAATTATCCTGATTCGGAATAGTTATAATTTAGTTATATATCTAAAGTTGTGTATATTGTGCTTAGCCTAAATTTGGTTTTATGAACAGACTTTTCCCCCTCCTTTTTTTGTTATTTCCTACCGTTCTTTTTGCTCAGGAAAATGAAAGTCACCTGATCAGGGCTAAAGTGAAACAAGGTTCTTTCCTGTTAGGCGGGACAATAAACGTGACGGCCAACCAGGTGACCGATGAGCTTTCTGTTCCCGGTCAAACACTGGAGGGGACCAAGATCAACGCATCTGTAATTGCAAAAAACGGCTATTTTATCAAGCATGATTTTGTGGTGGGCTTAGACATGACCCTAAGTCATCAAAGTATGAACGTTACACCTACCGATGTTAAGAGAAAGCCAGAAAGAGAGACCTATATGTTGTTAGGCCCTTTTGCACGCTACTATTTGGATAATGGGGTGTTCGGCGAGTTGTCCTTGCAGGGTGGACTTCAGAACCTTACTGTGGGAGGGCATAAGTATGATCTTTACCAGGGTACTATTGGGGTGGGATATGCTTATTTCATTAATGAGAAATTCTCCATCGAGCCCGTGCTGTCGTTCCGTTACTTTCAGAAAGTGGAGGCAGGTAAAAGCTATACGACCATGGGACCAATTTTGGGTGTAGGGCTACAAGCCTATATCATCCGTAAAAAAGCACACGTAATTAAGTGGGCGCTATAATCTGAATTATTATAAGTATTGATGATCTTTAATTGGCTATGCGAAATTTAAACCTCGCATAGCTTTTTTAATGCGTGTTTTTATGATAGCAAAATTACTTTCAAAGTTGTTTTTCAAGATTACCGGTTGGAAGCTTAAGGGCAATTTAACACCTGGCCAGCGCCGAAGTGTGATGGTGGCTGGCCCACACACCAGCAATTGGGACTTTGTTTATGCAAGGGCCGCTTTTTACCTGATGGATGCCCCCATTCGCTTCACCATCAAAAAAGAATTCATGCGCTTCCCGTTCGGAGGCATGTTACGGTCCATGGGTGCCCTGCCTATCGATCGTTCTAAAAATACGCGGATGGTAGACGCCATGATCAAGATCATTAAGGATACGCCAGGCGACATGTGCGTGATGGTTACCCCGGAGGGTACACGCAAGTATCAGCCCAGGTGGCGCAGAGGGTTCTATTATGTTGCGCAGGGCGCAGGCGTGCCAATCGTTTTGGGTTACCTGGACTATGCCAAGAAAGAAGCGGGTATCGGGCCTTCTATCATTCCTACAGGTGACATTGATGCAGATATGGAGAAAATACTGGCTTTCTATCGCACCAAAACTGGCAAATATCCGGAGCAGGGAGTTAGATAGATAATCACGACTCTCCCTAAAAGTATACTGATCGCAGTCTCCTGTACTAGGCTATCTGTCGTAGGTCTACAGGGATAACCCTTGAAATTCCGGCTTCAATCATTGTGATACCATACATTACATCCGTAGATGCCATGGTGCGCTTGTTATGCGTCACGACAATAAACTGCGAATCGTCAGAGAACTTGCGAATGATGTTATTGAATTTATCAATATTCGCGTCATCAAGTGGTGCATCCACTTCGTCAAAAATACAGAAAGGAGCAGGTTTCAGCAGGTAAATTGCAAACAGCAGTGAAATAGCCGTAAGGGTTTTTTCGCCGCCGGAAAGCTGGTTAATCGTAAGCGGTCGTTTGCCTTTAGGCTGCGCCATGATCTCTATTTTAGAGTCCAGCGGGTTTTTGGGGTCCGACACCACTAGTTCGCAGTTATCCTCCTCTGTAAAGAGGCTTCTGAACACTAACTTAAAGTTGCTCCTGATCTGCTCGAAGGCTTCCATGAACTTCTCCTTCGCCACGGTGTCAATTTCATTGATCGTTTCGATCAGCATACTTTTTGCATTTAAAAGGTCGTCGCGCTGTTCTGAGATGAATCTGTCACGCGCTTCTATCTCTGCATAGGCTTCGGCGGCCATGGCATTAACAGGTCCCATTTTATCCAGCGATGCTTTCACAAAACTGATGTGCTGGTTTAATTCCTGATCCGTTAATGGAATTAATTGCTCCGTTTCAAGAGCTGGGAACAACATTTCTTCGCTGGTAATATTAAATTCAGCAGCCAGGCGCTCTTGCACTGATACCAGTTTTATTTTGGTATCATTCATTGTTTGCTGCATGCGCATGAGCAATTCGTCGCTGTTCTGGCGTTTTCGTTGCAACTCGCGTATCGTTTTTTCCCTTTCGTCGAGCTCGCCTCTCAGGCTAAAATAATTCTTTTCAATTTCCTCCAGGGCCAAGCCGAATTCGTAACGGGCATCCGCCATGGTCTGCACCACAGCCTCATTTTCTTCTATGAAGCTGTTTGTCTCTTCGGTCTCTTCGGCTGCTTTTGTTAATTCCGATTTCAGTTGCTGAATACGCTCCTGGTTGGTTTCAACGGTTTTCTGCTTGTACCCGATTTCCTGCTGCAGACTGCTGAATCGATTTTTGTATTGATGATACTGGATGTTTTCCTGGTTATACCTGCCGGAAATAACGATCAGCTGTTCCTGCTGTTGCTCTAACTGCGCTGCCAGCTCCGCAATTTCCTGCTCCAGCTGCTGCAGGGCTTTCAGGTCAGCCTCTGCCTGCGGCGATACTTCCATACTTTGCTCGCGCAGGTCAGCTAGTCTTTCCTGTAACTCCTCTTTTTTATGGTCAAAGTTTTTCAGGTTCTGCTGGTACTGCTCATACTTGATACGCACTGTCAGGAGTTCCTGCTGTTGCCTTGCAACTTCTTTCTCCAACAGTTTGATCGTCTCTTTTTCTGACGCGTTTTTGTGGTTCAGCAAGATCTGATTTTGCGTGTTGATGCGGCTTTGGAGCAGGTCTGCCTGCTGCTGCAGTTCCTGCACTTCCGACTCAAGCTTTTCCAGGTTTTGCTTACGCCCCAGCCTGTTGCCATCAAACACACCCACCGAGCCGCCCGATAAACTGAGTGGCTTGCGAATGGCGCTGCCGTCGCTTAGCAGGATGGTTTTATAGTCGGTGCCATAGAGGTCCTGTTCCGCGTCATCGCTAATATATACGTTCCGCAGCATGTACTTCATCAGGTTGCCATACTTTTTATCCGCTGACACAACCTCATAGGCTGCTTTTAAAGCCCCCTCACTAAAGGTAGCATTCGGTTCGAGCTCCTCGATCTCTGAAAGTACAATAAAGTTCGCCCGGCCCTTGTTCTGGTCTTTTAATAAACCAATAGCCTGCACCGCATCCTTGAGTTCATCCACTACAAAGTAGTTCATGTACTGCTCCAGGAAGCTCTCGATAAGTGGTTTATAATCAGGCTCGCAAATCAGAATGTCGGATAGGAGCGGGGCTGGCTTTTGCCATTCATCCGTTTTGCTTAAAAACTTGATCGCCTCCGGAAAGCCCTCCATGTTCTCCACCAACGATTTGGTGAGTAAGTATTGGTTTTGCCTGGAATCTAACGACCGGTTAAGGTCTACAAGTTGTGATTTCAGTTCTTCCAGGTTAAACTCGGTAGTCTGTAGCTCGTGTAGCAGGGTTTCCTCGCTTGCCTGCAGCCGGACCAACTCGGTAGTCTTCTCCTCCAACACTTCCTGTGCTTCCTGAAGCTGCTCCTGCAATAGGCGGCCATCCTCATCGGCATTGGCCTGCTGCTGCTGCAGCCTTTCCAACTCCTGGTTTATATTCTGTATCTGAACCTGGCTTATTTCTAGCGATTTGCTTAAATTATATACCTCATTTTGTTTTGCTTTGTGCGAACCGGTAAGCTGCTGATAGGCATCTTGTAAAGCTGCTTTCTGCTCGTTGGCCTCCTGCAGTTGTTCTTTCATCTCAGCCACCTGCGCTTCGGCAAGCGCGTAATGTTCCTGCACTTCTATTAACTCATGCCGTAGTTCCAGAATGCTTTCCTGGGTATGGTCCAGGTTCGCGGTGTCCTGGCTTATCTGCTGGCGTAGTTGCAGCATTCGCTCCTGCAGGTAGTTGCTGCGCTCGGCTTTCAGTTTGATATCATTTTCCAGTTGTCGGAGCTTGGCTGTTTGCACCTGCATCATCTTCTGACTTTCTGCCAGTTCCTGCTGGGTATGGTTAAGCTCCGCTTTCTGGTCGGCCATGGCATCCTCAGCTTCGGCTACAGCGGCCACGTAGCTTTCTTTCAGCGAGGTTTCCTGCGCAACATCTTGCTCCACTCGTTCCAGCGTGTGTTGGTACTGCGCTATGTTACGGCGCGCAAATACCAGGCTATGTTGCTTGTAGTCTTCCTTTAACTGGAAATACTTAATAGCCTGTTTGGCTTGCCGTTCCAGGGTTTTCATGTTTTTCCCAATCTCGAAAAGCACATCCTCCACACGCTCCAGATCGGCATCGGTCTCTTCCAGTTTCTTGAGCGTCTGTTTTTTACGTACCCTGAACTTTGAGATGCCCGCAGCCTCTTCAAAAAGCAAACGGCGCGAGTTTTCTTTGTCATTGAGCAGCTCATCCACCATCTTCAGCTCTATGATGGCATAACTATCGGAACCAATACCGGTGTCCAGAAACAGCTCGTTAATGTCTTTCAAGCGACACACCACTCCATTCAGCATGTACTCGCTGTCGCCGGTGCGGTAATACTTGCGTGTAACGGTAACCTGCGAATACTCTACAGGCAAAATGCCCCTGTTATTATCGAAAGTGATGGAAACCTCGGCCATTTGGGTAGGTTTCCGGGTTTTGGAGCCGTTAAAAATCACGTTCTCCATTTTGTCTGATCGAAGATTGCGGGTTTTTTGCTCTCCCAACACCCAACGGATGGCGTCCACGATGTTAGATTTGCCACAGCCGTTTGGCCCTACGATACCGGTAATTCCATTGTCAAAGTTAAGCACGACACGGTCGCCAAAACTTTTGAAGCCTTTAATCTCTAATCTTGATACTTGCATTCGCTTGCGCAAAAATTCCTTTATACAGTTTCAAAAATAAGCGTAATTTTCTCAATTAGCTACTGCAATATAGTCTAGTTTGTAAAGCAGGAGTGGACCGGAAGTTTAAACTATTTTATAGGGATGTGATACCGCCGGTACACTGATAGATTGTTAAAATGCTTTGTCAAGGACAGCATGTTAGCTTTAAATCAGATCATCGGCCTAATTAATTCCTGCATGCGACAGAAGATAGTTGCACAGAATGAACAGCAGCGGGAGGATTAAAAAGAGCAAGGGGATACCTTAGGCTTTGGATAATTTTCAGAGGAATGCGTACTGTACAAGTATCCTGAATTTTTTAATTGCTGCTAATACTCTATATTTGGTAAAGCGAACTTTCTCATGGACGATTACAAGATCATTATTTATATAGTAGCTGCTGTCGCTTATTTTTTGCTGACACAGTGGAGAAAGGCATTTAAATCGCCCGATGATAATGAGTTGCCTGCGCAGGGAGAAAGCAGAACCACCAGGGCTTACCCGGCAAAACCTGCCACCACTTTTGAAGAAATGCTGCGTGAGCTGCAGCCACAGGCTGATAAAGGCAGGGCTGTTTTACAAGAGGCATCCGACAAAGTAAAAGAAAATATTCCTCCTTTGGCACCGGTTGTTCCTGTAAAGCCAAAAGTGAGAAGTTACGAGGACAAAGCCCCTAAAGCACTTTCATGGGAAAAACCCGCCGAAGCCTCAGAAGCTGCTAAAAGAGCAAAGGAGCGGGGCGTGCCAAGCTTTGTGGCTTACGATCCTAACAAAAAGATGGTAAGCCCTTATGCCAGTTTGTTAAAGAACCCGGCTACTGTTCGGGATGCAGTGATCCTGTCTGAAATACTCATTCGGAAATACGACTAAATTTGTCCAACCATTTTTTTAGGTTTAGAGATAAGTAACCAAGGCATAGGTGATAATATTTGCTCCCATTCTGAGCGCTTGCTGCCGGATAGGTTCCGGATCGTTGTAAATTTCCTGATCTTCCCACCCATTCCCTAAATCTGTTTCGTAAGTATAGAAACAGATCAGGCGGCCTTTATGCAGGATGCCGAAGCCCTGAGGAGGTTTACTGTCATGCTCATGCACTTTGGGCAGGCCATTGTAAAAATCATACTTTTGATGATAGATGGGATGACTGAAAGGCAGTTCCACAAAATCATATTCCGGGAATACCTTTTTCATTTCTGCGCGGATATACTTGTCTAAGCCATAATTGTCGTCGATGTGCAGAAAGCCGCCGCTTAACAAGTAACTTCTCAGGTTCTGCGCCTCCGCATCGGTAAAAACCACGTTACCATGGCCCGTCATGTGCACAAACGGGTAGCTGAATATCTCAGGGCTGCCGGCTTCCACTACTGCTTCATCGCTGGCAATGTTCATGTTCAGGTTCTGGTTACAGAAACGGATCAGGTTAGGCAGCGAGGTTTTGTTGGCATACCAGTCTCCACCGCCGTTATACTTCAGCTTGGCGATCTTAAAGCTGTAGTTCTGGGCTAAGGCACCGGGCAAAAGCACAGCTAGCAGCAGCAACGTGATCAGGTATCGTTTCATACATTCATTAAAAAATAGCATGCTAGTTATATTGCCTTTATAACGGAGCAAACAGGTCGTGCAGTACATTAAGCGTGTGACAGGCGACCAGCGCTGCGGTTTCTGTTCTTAACCTGCTGGTGCCCAGCGTAACCGGCCGGATGCCCGAAGCATAAGCAGCGGCGATTTCTGCGGTAGAGAAATCGCCTTCTGGCCCGATGAGTACGCAGTGCGGCTGGCCGAATTTATAATGGTCCTTTATACTTTTCGTTGCATCGTCTTCCAGGTGCGCTATGAACGTGGTTTCGGGAAGCGCTTTCTGAACAAATTTGTGATATGGCGTTAGGTCATGCAGCAGTGGTAAATATCCTTTCTGCGACTGCTTCATGGCGCTTACTGCTATTTTCTCAAGCCTGTCCAGTCGCAGGTTGCGGCGTTCGGAATGCTCGCAGAGCAGGAATGTTATTTCATTTACGCCTATTTCAACGGCTTTTTCCACGAACCACTCCATGCGATCCATGTTTTTGGTGGGCGCCACCGCTATATGGCTCACATAAGGTAATTTGCCATACTCTATTTGTTTGTTTACTACCTGTAGCTGGCATTTTTTCTGGTTGGCATCCTGTATAACGGCGGTATACTTTCCGCCATTCCCATCTATCAGGTAAACCGTATCGCCGGGCTGCAGGCGCAACACCCGGGTGCAATGTTTCGACTCCTCTTCAGTCAAGGTGTAAAAGTCGCTGCTAATGTCGGGGGTATAAAAGAGGTGCACTGGCCGAAAGAAAAAAGTAGATAATATAAAGTATACAAAAAACAGGCGCCGCTTGCCAAGGCAGTAAATAAAAAGCCTCTTTGCTTTATACAAAGAGGCTTTTTAAAAGTTTAAAAAAATCTAAGCGGTTACTTCCACTGTTGGAGCACCAGCCAGAATTTTTTCGTTAGCAAAATCTGCGTATTTCTGGAAGTTCTTTACAAACTTTCCACCCAGGTCTGTGGCCTTCCGGTCATACTCCTCCTTATTGGCCCATGTGTTGCGCGGGTTCAGTATTTCTGCGGGTACGTTCGGGCAAGTGTCCGGCATTTCTACTCCAAAAACCGGGTGTTTGGTGTAAGACACGTCGTTTAGCTCTCCTTTTAGAGCAGCCGTGATCATGGCACGCGTGTAAGGTAGTTTCATGCGTGAGCCCACGCCATAAGGCCCGCCTGTCCAGCCGGTGTTTACCAACCACACATTCACGTTGTTCTCTTCCATTTTCTTACCCAGCATTTCTGCATATTTGGTAGGGTGCAGCGGAAGGAACGCAGCCCCGAAACAAGCTGAGAAAGTAGTTTGCGGTTCGGTAATGCCCACCTCGGTTCCGGCCACCTTAGCCGTGTATCCCGAAATGAAGTGGTACATGGCCTGGCTTGTGTTCAGCTTAGAGATGGGAGGCAATACACCAAAGGCATCCGCTGTCAGGAAGAAAATATTCTTTGGTATATCAGCTCTGGATGGTTCAATGGCATTATCGATGTGGTCGATCGGATAGGCTGTGCGCGTGTTCTCTGTTACCGATTTATTAGTATAGTCCACTGTGCGGGTGCCTTCATAGAAGCGCGTGTTCTCCACGATGGCGCCGAAGGTGATCGCTTCCCAGATCTGCGGTTCTTTTTCGTGGGTCAGGTCAATTACTTTGGCATAGCAGCCGCCTTCAAAATTGAAAACACTGTCCTTCGTCCATCCGTGCTCATCATCCCCGATCAGGCCGCGGTCCGGATCAGCGGATAGCGTAGTTTTTCCGGTACCGGACAAGCCGAAGAAAATAGCGGTATCCCCATCCTCGCCCACGTTAGCCGAGCAGTGCATGGACAGTGTTTGGCGCTCCTGAGGCAGAATATAGTTCAATACTCCGAAAATCCCCTTTTTCATCTCTCCCGCATAACCGGTACCACCGATCAGGATCATGTTCTTGGTGAAGTTGATGATGGCGAAGTTTTCCTGCCGTGTGCCATCCACTGCGGGATCCGCTTTAAATTCCGGGGCACAGATAATCGTGAACTCCGGTTTATGGTTTTTTAGTTCCTCCTGTGTCAGGCGCAGAAACATATTATTGCAAAACAGGTTCTGCCATGCTTGCGTATTAATAATGCGCAGGTTCAGGCGATAATCAGGATGTGCGCCTGCGTAGGCATCGCGCACATACAGCTTGCGATCCTTTAAGAATTCGACCATTTTGTCCTGCAGCTGATCAAACTTCTCAGGATCAAAACCGATGTTGATGTCTCCCCACCAAACAGTATCTGCTGTTTTAGCATCTTTTACAATAAAGCGATCTTTAGGAGAGCGCCCGGTAAAGGCACCCGTATCGCACATCAGGGCTCCCGTGTCAGTTAAAACACCTTCACCGTTTTTAATGGCTTCTTCCACCAGCTCGGCAGGAGTAAGGTTCCATAGTACCTCTTTAGCCTCCTGAATGCCTAAGCTTTCCAGACCTACTGCATTAGATTTATCTCCAGATTCTTTCATTTGAAATTAATGGGTTTTTAAAAATGAACGTTATGCGGCAATTCAATGACACAAAAATATAAAAAATTATATCAAAATATCCAGTTTTGCAAATATTGCATGGTCTTGCACAAATAGTGTGGAGGCGCTATAAAATATTTGCCGGAATGCATTTAAACTGATATATTTACCTTCTATGTTTTGCTAAACTAATCTAAACAATCAACTATTTTACATCTATGTCATTAAGAGAGCATACGATTACCGACAAGATAACGGAGCACAACGCCCCCATAGGTGCTGATCCGACAGGCCCCGAAATGTTTGGACATCCGAAAGGATTGTTTTATTTGTTCTTTGCTGAACTTTGGGAGCGCTTCAGCTTCTATGGTATGCGCGCCTTGTTGGTTTTATACATGGTAAACGACCTTTTGTTCAGTGATAGTGTCGCTTTTGGTATCTACGCAGCTTATGGCGCCTTAGTTTATGCCACGCCTGTAATTGGAGGTATGGTTGCTGATAAATTGTTAGGTTATCGTAAATCGATCATGCTCGGAGCTGTCTTGATGGCGATTGGCCACTTTGCTTTAGCTGTACAGAGCCCGGTGTTTTTCTATGGTGCGCTGGCCCTGTTGATTGTTGGTAATGGGTTCTTTAAACCAAACATCTCCACACTGGTTGGCACACTCTACAAACAAGGTGATGCCCGACGCGACGCTGGCTTTACGATCTTTTACATGGGTATCAACATCGGTGCCATGCTGGCTCCGATCATTTGTGGCTGGTTAGGGGTTACTTATGGATGGCACTACGGCTTCGGCGCTGCAGGTGTAGGTATGGTTATTGGTTTAGTCATGTTCTGGCACGGTGCTAGAACAGGTGTGTTCGGTGAGAATGGCTTGCCTCCACATCCTGCGGCTATTAAAGAGAAAGTTGCCGGTATAGCCAGAGGTACATGGGTGCCGCTCCTGACCATACTTTCTTTGCCAGTCTTCGCTATCCTGCTTTATCACGGTGAATTAGATCTACCCGGCCTGGGCGCCACTGTGTTTAGCGGCCACCTGATCGATTATGCCATGTATTACGTGCTGCTGCCTGTGATTGCACTTGTATTACTGTATAACCTGGTTAAGGTGGAGAAAGTAGAGCGCCAGCGCCTGTTGGTTGTCATCCTGCTCACCTTCTTTATCACAGTGTTCTGGTCGTTCTTTGAGCAGGCCGGTTCTTCGCTTACCTTGTTTGCGGAGCGAAACGTAAACCTCACGTTTATGAATGCTGCGCAAACCAACTCAATCAACCCATTCTTTATCGTGTTGTTCGCGTTGCCATTTTCAGCCATGTGGCTTTTGTTCTCACGTAAAGGCATCAACCCTTTTACTCCGGTTAAGTTTGCCCTGGGTATTGCACAGCTTGGCCTGGGCTTCCTGGTTTTTGCCTGGAGTGCGAATTTCGCTGATGCCGAAGGAAAAGTATCCATCTGGTTCCTGATCTTGGGTTACCTGTTCATTACAACAGGCGAATTGTTCATCTCACCAGTGGGCCTGTCTAAGGTAACCGAGTTATCTCCTAAAAAGATCGTGGCCTTTATCATGGGTATTTGGTTCCTGTCGTCTTCTTTTGCGCACCACATTGCAGGTATCATCGCCAAGCTTACCGCCGTGAGCGATGGAGGAGAAGCCGAGGTTTCAGGAATGGCCTCCCTTTTGGCTTACACCAGTGTTTTCGAGCAGATAGCTTATGTGGCTTTCGGATTTGCCGTGCTAGCTCTTATCCTGACGCCTGTTATGCGTAAATGGATGCACGGTATCCATTAACCTAAATTAAATAGTCTTACAAAGCCCCTGCTAGTTATAGCAGGGGCTTTTTTTTGCGTTACTTTTTAAACTATTTTAGGATGAGCAATTGTTGCAATGCAATGTCAGGTTCAACTTAAACGGGGTTTGCCATCCAGTGTGCCTGATTATATGCACTTTTCAACATTTGCCTTTATGCCAGTTTCTGTAAAAAAATTGTACTTAAGCTATCTTGTTGTTCTACTTGTGTGCTTGTCCCTTGTAGCCTGCGAGGTATTGAAAGCTGTGGATGAAGTAATCATTCCGGATGAAAACCCTGAAACCTATATAATAAAAAAAGGAGACCATTACGCACATTTCGGTTTTAAGCGCATAAATACTAAATTATTGCGCTTTGAAGTGGCCTTTGACAGCACCGCGGTATACAAGACACTGGACCCTAATAACCAGGCAGATATAAATAAACTATACGGTGTAGCCGACTGCAATTCGCATCACCAGACGAACAGTGCACGATTTGGATGGAGGTGGTATAACAACAGGCTTGAGATTATGGCTTATACTTATGTTAACCAGCAAAGGGCCTATGAATTCATGTCCGAAGTGGCGCTTGGCAAACCCTACATCCTGGAACTGCGCCTGGAAGATGGACAATATATTTTTCAGCTGAACGATGTAACCAAGACAATGCCCAGGCATTGCAATGGGATAGGAGAAGGCTATAGGCTGTATCCATACTTTGGGGGAGATGAAGTGGCACCGCATGACATAAGCATTAAGATCAGAGACCTGCTCTAGCAAAACAAAAAGCCCCGGGCCATTTACGACCCGGGGCTTTAAGCTTATGTTGGGAATGGAATTACATCATGCCGCCCATGCCACCCATTCCTGGAGGCATGCCTGCTGCACCACCTTTATCTTCTTCCGGCTCTTCTGAAACCACACACTCGGTAGTCAATAAAAGTCCGGCAATAGAGGCCGCATTCTCAAGGGCAAGACGCGTCACCTTGGTTGGGTCTATGATACCGGCTGCGAACATATTTTCATACTTGTTGTCGCGGGCATTGTAACCGTAGTCATTCTTACCTTCTCTAACAGCCTGTACTACCACTGAGCCTTCACCACCTGCGTTAGACACGATCGTTCTAAGCGGAGACTCCAGCGCAGTCTTAATGATCTGCACACCTGTCTGCTCGTCAGCATTGTACACGTTCACGTTTTCAAGGGCAGCGATGGCACGGATCAGGGCAACGCCACCACCGGCAACGATACCTTCCTCCACTGCAGCGCGTGTTGCGTGCAGGGCATCATCCACGCGGTCTTTCTTCTCTTTCATCTCCACTTCAGTAGAAGCACCGATGTAAAGGATAGCCACCCCACCGGAAAGTTTTGCCAAACGCTCCTGTAACTTCTCTTTATCGTAGTCAGATGTGGTTGTCTCCATCTGAGACTTGATCTGGTTTACGCGGGCAACGATATCGTCTTTCTGGCCAGCGCCATTCACCAGCGTTGTATTGTCTTTGTCAATGATCACTTTCTCAGCCTGGCCAAGATACTCCAGCGTCGCGTTTTCCAGCTTATAGCCACGCTCTTCCGAAATAACGGTACCACCTGTCAGGATAGCGATATCCTCCAGCATAGCCTTTCTTCTGTCGCCGAAGCCTGGGGCTTTAACAGCAGCTATTTTAAGAGAACCACGCAATTTGTTAACTACCAAAGTAGCAAGTGCTTCGCCGTCCACATCCTCGGCAACGATGATAAGGCCTTTACCCGTCTGAACCACCTGCTCCAGTACCGGCAGCAGCTCTTTCATGGTAGAAACCTTCTTGTCGTATATCAGGATGTACGGGCTGTCGAACTCAGCCTCCATTTTCTCGGCATTCGTCACGAAGTATGGAGAAAGGTAACCACGGTCAAACTGCATACCTTCCACAGTCTTCACTTCTGTTTCAGTACCTTTTGCTTCCTCTACCGTGATAACGCCATCCTTACCTACTTTATCCATGGCATCGGCGATCATTTTACCGATTTCAGGATCGTTGTTGGCAGAGATGGTACCTACCTGGGAGATCTCCGAAGAATTCTCTATTTTCTTAGACTGTGCGCGTAGGTTTTCAACCACTGCGTTTACCGCTTTGTCAATACCGCGCTTCAGGTCCATTGGGTTGGCCCCTGCCGCAACGTTCTTAATACCGGCCGTGTAGATAGCCTGCGCTAACACAGTGGCCGTAGTAGTACCGTCACCAGCCTGGTCAGCAGTTTTAGAGGCAACCTCCTTCACCAACTGTGCACCCATGTTTTCAATAGGATCTTTCAGCTCAATCTCTTTCGCCACTGAAACGCCGTCTTTAGTAATAGTAGGGGCACCGAATTTTTTATCGATGATCACGTTGCGGCCCTTAGGACCTAAGGTTACTTTTACAGCATTTGCCAGCTTGTCTACGCCAGATTTTATTTTTGTGCGCGCATCGGCATCAAATGTGATGTTTTTAGCCATAGTTATATCTATTAGATAAATGAATTAAAATGGTTTGAATTAAAGGACAGCCAGAATATCAGACTCCCGCATGATCAGGTAGTCATTGCCATCTACTGCGATCTCAGTACCCGCATACTTGCCATACAATACCTGATCACCTACTTGCACTTGCGGCTTCATGATAGAGCCTTGCTCAGAAACTTTGCCCTCTCCAACGGCTACTACCTCGCCGCGCTGTGGCTTCTCTTTGGCTGTGTCAGGAATGATGATACCAGACTTCGTTTTTTCTTCTGCTGCAGCAGGCGCTACAATTACTCTGTCTGCTAATGGTTTAATGCTGATTGACATAGTTGTTATTTTATTAAGTTTAACGGTTGATATTTTAGCTTAACCCCATGGGTACTATCATTTCCTGTGCCAAGGCTGTTTCCCTGCCATTCTAAGTCATTTTTTCAGCATTAAACGTACCCGCACCTGACAAGTTTGACATATTTGGCAGAATTCAAATTCCGATCCTGACGTAAATGCAGCGGCCCAAAAACGAAGAAGCCGGCCTATTAAGGCCGGCTTCTGTATGATGCGTTAAGAAAAAGCTTATTTTGAAGCTGTATCGATCATGGCAGGGATATCCGCAGCACCTGGAATGGCAGCCGTGGTATCGGTAGTTGTGCCGGGTAATGTAGCAGGGCCGCCAGGTAAATTAGACTGACGCGCGCGTTCCTCGTTTATGGTTCTTTCTACTACGCCAGAGTCGCCGGCAGAGCCATCGATCATGTGGGTGGCAAGAGTCAGGACAACCAGGCCAATGGCAAAGCCCCAGGTTAACTTCTCCAACAGGTCTCCTGTGCGCTTCACGCCCATTAGCTGTGAGGTGCTTCCACCGAATTGGCTAGAAAGTCCGCCTCCCTTAGGGTTTTGGGCCAGCACTACTAAAATAAGCAGCACGCAAATGAAAACAATGATACTGATGAGGGCGATGTACATATTAACTTAAGGTTTGTAATTTTTCGATCTGTTCGGCAAAGTAACTCTTTTTTTCGGGATTTTTCAAAATGAGTTGCTCATATATTTTTATGGCTTTTTTCACCTTGCCCTGCTTCAGAAAGATAGTGGCAAGGCTTTCGGATGCCATCCCTTTCTTGATCTTAGTGTATTTAAGGGAAAGGTCTTCCTGCGGCTCGGGCTTTAATTTGATGTTGTTCATCGTTTTAAGCCTCGGATTCAGCTTTAGGAACTGGTCAATGATATCCAGTTGCTTGCTCAACGAATGCGTGTCGGGCTGAATGGCCTTCTCCAGTTCATGGGTCTTGCTGTATTCTAAAATAAGCTCCGGATGGAAGCTGGCAGCAGGCCGGGTATAGTCGTTTTTCAGTTCCAGCGCTTCGCCCATCCTGCTCGAGGCCATCCAGTATCCTAAAGGATCATCGGCAAACAACCGGTCAATTTCATCGAAGGTATAATTGATCTCTGCTGCCTCTGCCTCATCCGGGTCAGGGATCAAAACGGCTGCTGTTTTTTGTGTTGCAGCGTCAGTAGTTTCCTGGTCCTCCTCAAAGCTAGCTGCCTGGTTTTCCGCTGTCTGGTTTGCAGAATGTGGGTTTACAGAATCTGAGTTTTCCGGTGGCGCTGCATTGCCTGTTGTATCCTTTTCCGGCAAAGCGGATTCTTCGCTGCGTTGCGCCATCAGGTCGGTAAACGAAGAGCTGAGGCTGTTCAGGGTTAGCAGCATGGCCAACTCCGACTCAACCGGTTCAGTTGCAGGCACGTGGGGGGTAAGTGGCTGTACTTCCTGTTCTGGTAAATCCTGGGGCTGTTCTGCTAGCTGTGTCGTCTCCTCTATAAGTTCTTCCTCCTCGTCATAGCCATCTACTATTTCACCTACGATATATTCCTCACTATCAATGAGCTTATCCAGCTCCGGCTCATAATTTTCTTTAGCATATGCAGCTGCTGTATTTACCTCTGTTTGCTGGGGAAGGTCCTGCTCACTGTAACTCGGTTCAAGTACAGTTGTGTAAATGATGCGCTTTAATAACTGCCTGTCGGTGGCATAAGCAGAAGCCCTGCGCAACCGTTGCGAGGACAGCATGCTGCCTTTATCGTATGCTGATTTTGCCAGCAGTAAATGGGCCGTCTGGCAATAAGGAAAAGCTGCGGCTACCTTCTCCAGCTCTTCTGTTTGCTGGTCCGAGATATCCGTAACCTGTTTTATCAGTTTAAGGAAAGCTGATTTATTCATGTAGTAGGGATCATTTAACTGATGGTATTTAACTACCAGTCAGCTACAGTTTTATTGAACACGTCTGTAACCAGGCGCTCTGTCATTTGCTCGATGGAAGCAGGCGGAATCTGGGTAACATCAACGTTCTGCTGGAAATCCTGGGAAATACTGAACAGCTGGTCAAAGCTCTTCTCCGGGTTCTTGGTGTTCGTGAACCGTACCTGAATTCCTAGGGTCAAGCGGTTCAAGCCGGCAATGTCCTGCACACCCTCCCGTTGAATGGCCGCCGGGGTGTAAGTAAAACTAACGATCTGTCCTTCTAATTGCAAGTCTCCCTCGCGTTGCAGGATGGTTAAATTCGTGTTTCGGCGATAAAAGTTCTTAAAATTATTGGTAACCGTGTTCGTGAGGTTGGAGGGTCCCTCGCCGGTAGGGTTCTCAAAGTTCTGTATCGAGATGGTTTCTACATCCGGGGGCAGGGTAGAGCCCGATAACGAATATATGCCGCAGCTTCCGCAGACAATTAAAAGCAGCGGTAAAACAAGGGCCAGCAACCTATACTTTATCTTCGATGTCATATTGCTTCAATTTGCGGTAAAGTGTTCTTTCCGATATGCCCAGGTCCTGGGCGGCATACTTGCGCTTGTTATGGTGCTTTTTGAGCGCTTTCAGGATCAGCTCCTTTTCCTTATCCTCCAACGACAGGCTTTCCTCTTCTGTCTCGTGCGAAATATCCTCTACTTTCTGATCTTCATAGTCCTGCATCTGACTGTGTTTTACGGGCAGGTAAAAGTTATCCGCGTGCTTGTGCTCCTGCTGGTAGGTACTTCTTCCGTTCACTGTTTCCAGGTTATCGAACAAATGGCCATGCTCTTTGATCAGGTCCTGGTCGTTTGGCTGGTGCGTCATGATGTCAAACACCAGCTTTTTAAGTTCCGAGACGTCGCGGCGCATGTCAAAAAGCACTTTATAGAGCAGATCCCGCTCCGAAAAAGGTTGATCCGAGGATGCCTCCTTGTTAAAAAGCGCCGGCAGGCTGTTGCTTTGTTCCTTGGGCAGATAATGTTTCAGCTTGCTGCCATCAATCTCACGGTCATACTCCAGCACCGATATTTGCTCCACAATATTTTTCAATTGCCGGATGTTGCCAGGAAAGCGGAAAGAGAGCAGCACCTGTATCGCATCCGGGGTAAGGGTAATGGGCTTTACCTTATACTTTTCAGAAAAATCGGAAGCGAACTTTCTGAACAACAGGTACACATCGTCACCGCGTTCTCGGAGCGAGGGCACCGTAATCGGCACCGTGTTGAGCCGGTAGTAGAGGTCTTCCCGAAACTTGCCTTTTTCCACGGCATTGATCAGATTCACGTTCGTGGCGGCTACCACGCGGACATCCGTCTTCTGTACCTTAGAGGAGCCCACTTTGATAAATTCACCGTTCTCGAGAACACGCAGCAGCCTGGCTTGGGTTCCCAGCGGCATTTCACCTATCTCATCCAAAAAGATGGTTCCCCCGTCAGTTACTTCAAAATAGCCTTTGCGGGTTTCGGAGGCGCCTGTAAAAGATCCTTTCTCGTGCCCGAACAGCTCAGAATCGATGGTGCCCTCCGGGATAGCGCCGCAGTTAATGGCGATGAACTGCCCATGCTTGCGGGGACTTAACTGGTGGATGATCTTGGAAAAGGACTCTTTACCGCTTCCGCTCTCGCCAGTGATCAGCACCGTCATTTCGGTGGGAGCCACCTGAGCGGCTACCTGAATGGCGTGGTTCAGTAGCGGTGAGTTGCCTATGATGCCAAAACGTTGTTTTATACTTTGGATATCGATATTACGCATGTTATAACGTGCTTGAAGGATATGAGCCGATGATGGCATAAGGTGAATCGCGACTTTCCGGCAAAAGCCTCCGGTCAGCGTTTTTGTCAGGCCATCCTTAGCACATTAAATTATTGCTTCCCCGAATAAGGTGCCTACGCTGCAGTCATGCACAAACACGTTCACATAGTCGCCTTTTTTGTAATGCTTTTTATCGAAGATGACCACTTTGTTCTGGTCGTTGCGGCCACTTAGCTGCTCCACCGACTTCTTAGAAAAGTTCTCTACCAGCACGCGGTGTATTTTACCTATGTCGCGTTTATTGCGGGCAAGAGAGGTTTCGCGTTGCTTGGTAATGATCTCATCGAGGCGGCGTTTCTTTACTTCCAAAGGTATGTCGTCCTCGAATTTGCGTGCGGCCAGGGTTCCGGGGCGTTCTGAGTAAAAGAACATGTAGGAGTAATCGTACTGCACATAGTCCATCAGTGAGAGCGTATCCAGGTGCTCCTCTTCCGTCTCCGTGCAGAAACCCGCGATCATGTCTGATGAAATACCGCAGTCCTCGCCCAGTATGCTTCGGATGGCGTCCACTCTATTGAGGTACCATTCCCGGTCATAGGTACGGTTCATCAGCTCCAGCACGCGGGAGTTTCCACTTTGTGCCGGCAAATGGATGTACTTGCAGATATTGTCATACTTTTTAATGGTGTAAAGTACTTCATCTGTGATGTCTTTGGGGTGGGAGGTAGAGAACCTGACCCGCAGTTCAGGCGACACGAGGGCCACCAGTTCCAGCAGTTGCGCAAAATTGATCTGCTCCGAACCATCCGCTGATGTCCATTTATAGGAGTCCACATTCTGCCCTAATAAAGTAACCTCCTTGTAGCCCTGGCTAACCAGGGTCTGAGCCTCCCGCACAATAGAGTGGGCATCCCGGCTGCGCTCACGCCCCCGGGTGAACGGAACCACACAAAACGAGCACATGTTATCGCACCCGCGCATGATGGAGATAAAGGCGCTTACCCCGTTCGTGTTCAAGCGGATAGGGTTGATGTCGGCGTAAGTCTCCTCCCGTGAAAGTAGTACGTTTACGGCTTTTTGCCCCCCGTCCACTTCACTAATCAGGTTAGGCAGGTCGCGGTAAGCATCGGGGCCAACCACCATGTCCACGATCTTTTCTTCCTCCAGCAACGATTTTTTGAGGCGCTCAGCCATGCAGCCCAGCACACCCACCATCATCGCCGGTTTTTTCTTCTTATAATAATTGATCTGGCTTAGCCTGTTGCGAACGGTTTGCTCCGCTTTCTCACGGATAGAGCAGGTATTCAGAAAAACCAGATCAGCCTCCTCAATTTGGGAAGTCGTGTCAAAACCCTGCTCAAACATGATCGACGACACGATCTCGCTGTCTGAAAAGTTCATGGCGCAGCCGTAACTCTCTATGTATAGCTTGCGCGATTTGCCCGTGTGCGTTGCCTGGGTAACATGCGTGTCACAGGCGGCGGCTTGTTCCGGGGTGCGGTTGTCTATAAAATCTAAATCTATAATCGGATCCATACTTAAACTTTTACAGCAGCAAATATACGATAATCTGAACAAACCGTGACAGAATGACAGGCTCTTTTAGCTAATACCGGCCAAAAAATTAGAATTCAGGAAAAGTTGGATTAAAAAGCTGCCTTGTTCAGCACCTTTAATATCGCCGCCGCTTTCAAAAGGCACTCTTCATACTCTTGTTGTGGGTCCGAGTCGATGGTAATGGCGCTGCCCACCATAAAGGAGAGGTACTTTTTATAGGCATTGTACTGTATGCTTCTGATCACTACATTAAAATCACAGTCCTGCTGTCCGGTTATGTATCCGAAAGCACCGGAATAAAGTCCTCGTTTGGTCTCTTCCAGCTCCTCGATCAGTTGCATGGCGCTTATTTTGGGTGCCCCCGTCATGCTGCCCATCGGGAAGGCCCCCATCATCGCATCCACCAGATCGTGTTCGGGCTTCAATTGCCCCGTGATGGTGGAGATCATTTGCGATACCTGCTTAAAGCCATAGATGCCGAACAGCTCCTCCACTTGTACCGTGCCGATGGCGCAGGACCTGCTCAAGTCATTCCGGACCAGGTCTACGATCATCATGTTCTCAGCAAGTTCTTTCTCGTCGTGCCTTAGCCGATGCTGCAAGGCCTTGTCTTCCGCAGCTGTTTTCCCGCGCCGGATGGTGCCTTTAATAGGCTGTGAAATCAGTTTATTGCCATCTTTTTTCAGGAAACGCTCCGGGGAGGCGCACAGTAAATATTTGCTGTCATACTTTAAAAATCCAGAAAATGGGGCGGGGGAGGCCGCGCTCAAGGCCAGGAACAGCGGCAAAGGCGGCACCTCAACTTGTTCGGCAAAAAATTCCATACAGTAGTTCAGCTCATATACGTCTCCTTCCAGTATATGCTTTTTTATGCGCGCAACCTGGGAAATGTATTTTTCGGGAGATACCCGTTGCATCGGCTCTATGTGCAGCGGTTGTAGGGGCAAGGAGGGCGGGGTGGCAAGTATAGCACCTATAACTGCCGGCGTGCTATCGGTTGAGCAGCAAACAAGTATTTGGTCCGGGCTAAAGTATAACACCACTTCCGGGCAGAAGAAAAAAATATTCGGAAAATTCAGCCCATCCGGATGTTCACTGTGCAGTTTCTCCAGTTGGTTCTTCAGATCATAGCCCAGGTAGCCGCAAAGCAAGGGGTGCTGTCGCTGCAGTTCTTTCCGAAGGCTCCTGAAGCTATCATGCTGGTTAAGCGGGAGGGGCTGGCTACCCGAAACGGCAAGCAGATGCTGAAAGCCCTGGTGCGGGTAGGGGATGTCCTGGGGATTATAATAGGCGACCAGGGGATATTGCTGCGCCCAGGCTAGCGCCTGCTGCCGGAAGGCCTCAGGGCTAACAGGGAGTTCAGCATGGGTGAGTTTGGTTGAGTACATCTGTTAAACCTGTTTACAGCGCAGAGAGGGCGAGCTTTGCTTTCGCGTCAATGCTGCTCTTATACTCATGCCCTTTATAGCCCATGGCTTTCTTAAAGTATGCGCGCGCCAGGTCTTTCCGATGCAGTTCCTCGTACAGGTAGCCCAATTGCAAGGCGGCGTTTGGGGCAAAATAAAGTCCTGATGTGCCGCAAGCCGTGATGGCATGCTTGTAATACCGGATCGATTGCAGGGTATCCTCCATGCCATGGAAGATCCTGGCCTTTCGGTAAAGGTACTCGGCACGAATCGGCAGGGGGGAACTGGCCGTAGTGTCTACCTCTTCCAGGGCAAGCAGCGCTTCGCGGTAATACCCCCCGTCCGAACGCAGGCGCGCCAGCAGCAGGTTCCTATCCGGCCTTTCCTGTTTCTCTACAAAGCGGGCGGCATACTTGTCCTCCTCAATTTCTGTGGTGCCCGCGCGGTTGATCTGCTTGTAAAACCAGAGCGCCTGTGGCTGGTGCCTATCCAGGAAATAAGCCAGGTAGAGCTTAAAATTAGCTGCCTTGATATAATGTTCCCCTTTGTGCTGCTCCAGGAAAAGCAGGTTTTCCCTTTCGGATGCCCCGTAGTTCCCCTGAAAAAGGTATAAATCGGCGGCCATGTGCCGGAGGTAAGGGAAAGAGAGGTACTGGCTGCCCTGCTTTCGCCTGGCATAATGCTGAAGGGCTTGCTCGGCGTGCTTCGTCTTTTTAAGTAAATGGATGGCAGTGAAGCGATACAGCAGGTTGTCCGGTTCATTTTCAACGAGTTGCTCCACCATGTTGATGGCCAGTTGTTCCTGCTCCTGCTCTAGAAGTTGCAGCGAGAGCGCATAGATCAACTGTGCCTCCTCCTGAAAAGGGTTTTCGCGGGTGGCAACCAGTTTGAGGTTCTCCATCCCGGTTTTCACATCGCCTTTCATGCCAATGATATTCAGGAACCAGCGGTAATTATCCGGCACCGACCCGATAAGCACTTGCAGCATGCCCAGGGTTTTTTTATTCGGAATGAACTGCGGGTAATACCGGGCATTCGCCTCGTACTGCAGGTATGCCTGCCGGATGTCCCAGGCAGCACTTAACCTGTTGCCAAACAACAACTTGCTGATGCCGACCTGCATCCTGACCTCTGCCAGCGCGAAATTTCGCCAGGCGGAGCGCTCGCTCATACTTTCCAAATGCTCTAACCGCCTTTCCTGGTTTTGCAGCAATTTGTTGTAGGCAGAGGCATCCTGTTGCACGCACAGCGTCAGGAAATCACCGTAGTTCTGGATGAGCAGGGCCGATGCGTTTTTTGGTTCCGCCTGCAGGGCCTTTCGGGAATAAGCATCGCCGGCAACAACCTTTAGCTTTAGATATTCCTGGTGTGCCCTAAAAACGACAGGGGTATAGGAAGACGAGGCCGCCGCCGCTTCACAGCAAAAGGCGCAGCTGAAAAACAGCACCAAAAAAAAAGGATGGTTCAGAGCCATCCTTTTTACTATAGTATAAAAGCGTTTTGCGCTCAAGGTACTTCGGTATTTAGTATACACGCAGTTCTACACCCGCCAGTATACGGCCGCAGTGTTCGCATACAATCACTTTCTTCTGCGCGGCAATGTCTGCCTGGCGCTGCGGTGGAACCGTGTTGAAGCAACCGCCACAAGCATCGCGCTTTACCGTAACCACGGCCAGGCCGTTTCTTACGTTCTTGCGAATGCGCGAATAAGCGCTCAATAGGCGATCCTCGATGTTAGAGGCTGCAGCATTGCGCTCTACTTCCAGCTTCGACTCTTCGTCTTCGCTTTCAGAAACGATCTGATCAAGCTCGTGCTTTTTGTTGGTCAGGTCTTTCTTGCGTTCGTCAAGGCGGAGCTTGGTGCCTTCGATGTCCGTATTTTTCTGCTCTATCTGGTAATAGGCTTCCTTGATCTTCTTCTCTGCGATCTGCATTTCCAGTTTCTGAAGCTCTACCTCTTTGGTAATGGCATCATATTCTCGGTTATTGCGAACATTCTGCTGCTGATCTTCATACTTGCGAATTAGGCCCTCTGCATCTTTGATAGACTGCTTGCGCTGCGCGATCGACTCGTTCAAGGCGGCAACCTCATCATCAAATTTACGAACCCTTACCTCATAGCCTTCAATTTCATCCTCCAGGTCCTGAACCTCTTCGGGCAGGTCACCCCTTACGCGTCTGATCTCATCAAGCTGCGAATCGATGGTTTGAAGCTTTAATAATGCGTCCAATTTGCTGGCTACAGTACTTTCCATGTATTAATAGGTGTATCTGATAGGGTTTGTGTTTACTTCCGATAAATAGACTGCAAAATTAGCAAAGTTTTCGGAAATTGTATCATAAAAAATCTCCTTTGTAAATACTTCGCTTTCATAATGCCCAATGTCTGCGATCAGCAGCTTCTTTTCAGCGTCGAAGAACTCATGGTACTTCACATCGCCGGTCACAAAAGCATCCGCGCCCTGCCGCAGCGCATCTTTTATCAGAAAGCTTCCTGCTCCGCCGCAAACGGCCACCGTTTTAACACGATCGGTATCGGACAGGGTGTAGCGTATACCGGGTAGTTGCATTTTCTCCTTCACATACGCCAGGAATTCCTGAACCGCCACGGCCTGGGGAAGCTCTCCGAGCATGCCGGTACCCACTTCCTGGTTCTGGTTTTTGAGGGGGTGCAGGTAATGGGCCACTTCCTCGTAAGGATGGGCTTTTTTAAGGGCAGCCATGACCTGTTTCTGCAGGTACGCCGGGAAGATGACCTCGATTCTGTTTTCCTGCACCTGCTCCGGTTTGGCCGCTTTCCCAATCGTCGGGTTGGCGTTAACAGAGGGCTGAAAGCGGCCCGTGCCCTGTACCTGGAAACTGCAGTTGCTGTATTCCCCGATATTGCCCGCGCCAGCCTGGTGCAGGGCCTGCAGTACGTGATCGGTATCCGGAACCGGGACAAACGCGGTGAGTTGCAGGAGCGTCTGTGGTTTTTTAACCAACAGCCGCTGGTTCTGTAGCTGTAGCTTATCCGCGATCTTCGTGTTTACTCCCCCCACCACGCTGTCCAGGTTGGTATGGCTGGCGTATATGGCAATATCATGCTGAATGGCCTTTATAATGGTGCGCTCCACGTAGCTGCGCCCCGTCAAGGACTTCAAACCCTTAAAAATGACCGGGTGGTGCGCCACGATCAGGTTGCAGCCTCGTTCAATGGCTTCCTCAACCACTTCCTCGGTACAGTCGAGGGTTACCAGCACGCCCCGTACTTCAGTAGCCGGATTTCCGGTCTGGAGGCCGGCATTGTCGTAACTTTCCTGGTAACTGAGGGGCGCCAGCTTTTCCAGTACTTGTGTAACCTCTTGAATTGATGTGATCATAGTTTTACGAATTCCTATACTTTAGCGTGCTGCAATAAAATTAGTCTTAATTTTGCTTTAGCTGAAATTCAGATGATAAAATTTCTAAAATATGCGCTGTGGCCCTTCTCGCTAGTATACGGAGGAATTATGGCCGTGCGCAACCATTTGTATGATGAGGGACTAAAGGCTACACACCACTTTGAACTCCCCGTTATAGCCGTGGGAAACCTGACGGTGGGTGGCACCGGTAAAACGCCTCATGTGGAATACCTGCTACGGTTGTTGCAAACTTACAAACTGGCTACACTGAGCAGGGGGTATAAGCGCAACACAAAAGGATTTATACTTGCCGATGCCGAATCTACGCCTGCCATGCTGGGAGATGAGCCTTTTCAGTATCACAGCGATTTTCCGGAGGTAAAGGTAGCCGTTAGCGAGAGCAGGGTTGCTGGCGTGCAACAGCTACTCCAGCGCGTGGCGGGCTTAGAGGTCATCTTACTGGATGATGCGATGCAACACCGCGCCATTAAACCATCCCTGAACATCATGCTCACAGATTACGAGCGCCTTTTTACGAATGATCTGGTGCTGCCCGCCGGACGGCTGCGTGAGTTCAGAACCGGGGCCGCGCGTGCTGATGCGGTGGTGGTAACCAAATGCCCCCATGAGTTGGCAGATACCGAGATGAACCAGCTGCACGTTTCGATCAGCCGCTACACCAGCGCAGGTTGCCAGGTGTTTTTCACCCATTTCAACTATGGGGCACCCGTTGCCATGGGGCACCGGAAAAAAATAAGCCGACAGGTACTGCTGCTAACGGGTATTGCTAATCCGGGGCCTTTGCGTGAGTACCTGCAAGCACAAAACTACCAGGTGGTAGCGGAGCTGATCTACCCGGACCACCACCTGTATACCCCCCAGGATATGGCTAAAGTTAAAAAGTATGCAACTCGGTACAAGGAGCATGAAATCAGTGTGATTATGACCCGTAAAGATGCCGTTAAATTGATGGATGAGAGCCTGGAGCACCTTACCCGTGAACTCCCCGCCTTTTACCTTCCCATTCAGGTTGAGTTTTTACAAAATGGCTCATCCTTTGATGATCTTGTTCGCACGCACGTACAGGACAAATTACAAAGTATGAGGGCTGGCTAGGCCACCGCAAAGTATAGATGGGGTAGAAGTATGCTTGTTTTGTGAAAATCACTAATTTTGAACTGTGAATCGAAAGTTATTAGTCAAAATAATCCTCCTCGTCTGCCTGCTGTCAGGTTATAGCGCCGCTGCGCAGATCATTGATGATACCACCAGAGTCCTCTATAGCCCTCGTACTACCTTGCAACTGTATGAGAAAGATGTGCTGGAGGGCATTCTGGAGCGTCGCCGGGTCGATACCTCTATCCAAAACCTGCAGAATGAGCGGTTCTGGTTCAACGATACCTCCTATTTCCAGCACTTGGGCAATGTAGGCACCTCAGCAAAGCCGCTCTTGTTCCGGATGCCCGATAAAATCGGCAAACGCTTGGGTAAAAATGTGTTTGACCGTTATGCCTATGACCCGGAGCGCATCAATTATTTTGATACGCGCTCGCCATACTCCCATTTATACTATGTGCAGGGGCAACGCGGCGAACAGGTTTTTGAAGGCATGTACGCCCGCAACATCACCAAGCGCTGGAACGCCGGCGCAGCTTACCAGATATTGTCCGCTAACAAACAGATCGGGGTTACAGGCCGGCGCGATGGCCTGATCGATAACCAGGCAGTGAAGCTGTTCTCGCACTACAGCTCTAAAAACGAAAAGTACGACATCTTCTTTAATTACTCGCTCATGAAACATGAGCAGGTGGAGTTTGGCGGCGTGCGGCCGCAGGCAGGCGACACTACCCGAGATGATTTATTCGGCTATGAGACGGAGGCTGTATTTCTGAACCAGGCAGCCACGGAGGAGTCGCGCAACAACCTGCATGTGACAAATATCTATAAACTGGCCGGTGAGAACCTGAAAGTATACCATACCTTGGATCTGCACCGCCAGGTGGATACGTACAACGACAGCGATTTACAGAGTGAGGATATTAACGGCAGCAGCAGGCTGGTCTTTTACCCGGATACAATTTTTTCCTCTGTCCGGACCAAGGACCGGACCAATTACAAGGAGGCGCAAAACCTGTTTGGCGTGACGGGCAACAGTAAAATCTCTTTTTACAAGGCATATTTAAAGCACCGGCTGTCCAGCATCGACTACAGTGTGCTGGATTTTGTGAAAAACGATTCCAGTTCGCAGGAGATCAGGCCCTCGCAGGGCGCAACGTATAATCAATTGTTTGTAGGGGGGCAGTTAAGGCTTTTTTACGAGAACAAGGCTGAGATCCTGGTGGATGGCGAGTTTCAGATCACCTCAGATTACCGGGTAAAGGCCCAGGGAACTTTGGCAGGCCTGCGGTTTTCGCAGGAGCGCGTGCTTCGTTCGCCCTCTTTGGTGGAGCACTTTATGTTAAGCAATCATTTTTTGTGGGATAACGACCAGTTTCTGAACACCGTGTACGACAGGTCCAGGGTTTCCTACGAAGGAAAGCTGGGGGATCGGCAATTCCTGCGTTTGGCTGGTAACTTTATTAATATCAATCGTTTGGTATATTTTAATGAAGAGGCTGTGCCTGAACAGCTCACAAATACACAACGCATTTTAGGGGCCGAACTGACACATCATATCCGCTTCGGCCCGGTTCATTTCGAAAATTTTGTGGCGTATACCAATACCGATGAAGCAGACAAGATCAGGGTGCCGGAGTGGCTTGTGGATTCGAAGCTTTATTATGAGGGTTACATTTTTAAGAAAGCCTTGTTTGGTCAGTTTGGGGTGCAGGCCACCATGCCTACCGGGTACTATGCAGATGCCTACATGCCAGTTACACAACAGTTTTACCTGCAAAATAACTTTAAGCTGCTTACCTATCCTGTTATTGATGTATTTATCAATGCCGATATCAAGACGCTGAACGTGTTCCTGAAGATGAGCCATGTGAACAATGAGCTCTGGGAACCAGGTTATTTTGTGACACCGTTCTACCCAGGCATGCGCCGCAGTTTTGTGTTTGGTTTAAAATGGATGTTCTTTGATTAAGCTTGAACAGACCTCTATTCCTTCTACAATTCCCTACACCATCATTCATGACTTCACAGCCAACTAAAACCATACTTCGTCTGGAATTGCCCACTGACCCAAGGTGGGTAAACATAGCCGAGAAAAATATCGAGGATATACTGGTGGACCATGCTTATTGTGAGCAAAAAGCAGCCTCCTCAGCTATTTCGCTGATCGTGAAGTACCCCGACAAAACGAGGCTGGTAGAGGAGATGACAGAACTGGTGGCAGAGGAGTGGAGTCATTTTGAACGGGTGCTGGACCAGTTGAAGAAGCGGGGTTTCAGCCTAGGCCGTAACCGCCCCGATGAGTACGTTGTAGAGCTCGTGAAGCATATCCGGAAAGGAGGGTTGCGGGAGCGTCAGCTCATGGATCAGCTGCTGATTAATGCACTTATCGAGGCACGCAGCTGCGAGCGATTCAAGCTGCTCTGGAAAAACATACAGGATGAGGAGTTGCAAAAATTCTATTACGAACTGATGGTTTCAGAAGCCGGCCATTATGTGGGCTTTGTGAAGCTGGCAAAAGAGTACATGCCTGCAGAAGAAGTGGATGCCAGGCTAAAAGAACTGCTACAAATAGAAGCCGCTATCATGCGCGACCTGGAGCCCCGGCCCGATAGAATGCATTAATCGTACAGTATAAGGCACTGGAACGGTTCTGTAAAAACCCACCATGAAGCTACCAATCAGGTCTTTTGTTTCTTCTTTTTAGCCGCCGGAAACAGGATGTTGTTCAGGATCAGGCGATAACCGGGAGAGTTAGGGTGTAGGGCCAGGTCTGTGGGATCTTCTCCTACCAGGTGCTGGTAGTCTTCCGGGTCGTGGCCTCCGTAAAAAGTCCAGGTGCCGCGGGCGTAGGTGCCGTGCATGTACCGGATCTCACCCAACTCCTTGTTTTCCCCCATCACCACCACCTCTGGTTTCACCAGGCCTTTACGAAATGCGGTGGTCTGCCCCATGAACCCCTTTATTGTTTTAACATGGTTCTGGGTGAGCATGGTCGGGATGGGGTCCCATTTGGCGGAGAAGGTGAACAGCTGAAAATAATCGTTTGCCTCAGTTACCGGCCGTTCCTGCGGTTGCATGTCGATGGTAGAGTACTCATACTCCAGGGGGTTGCGGGAAAGTATAAAGTCTTTGAAAGCAAATGTTTTATCATAGTTCAGCTTACGTTGCGCATCAGGGTCAGCAGCATCCCCGTCGAACATGGCCTCCACAATGTCAACTCCTTCGGCGGCCAAGGCAATATCGTAGGTGTCCGTTGCCGAGCACATGGCAAACAGAAACCCCCCGCCGGCGCAAAAGTCCTTTATCTTGTTCACCACAGCCAGCTTCAACTCAGATACTTTTTTGAAACCTAGCGCAGTGGCCGATTCCTCCGCTTCGCGCTGTTGTTCCTGATACCAGGGGTAGTGGCGGTAGCTGGCGTAAAACTTTCCGTACTGGCCGGTAAAATCCTCGTGGTGCAGGTGTATCCAGTCATACTTGGGCAAGTCCCCCTGAATAATCTCTTTGTCATAGATCACATCGTACGGGATCTCGGCATAGGTTAGCACCAGGGTAACGGCATCGTCCCAGGGCATTTTAGATTTGGGGGTGTATACCGCGATTTTAGGCACCTTCTCCAGCTTCATCACATCCATGTTGGCATCAGGGTTGCTGATCTCGGTCAGGATGCTGTTGTACTGTGCGTCGGAGATGACGTTGTAGCTGACACCACGCACGATGAGCTCGTTCTCCAGTGGCTGCGCATACTGGAAAGCAAAACTGCCCCCGCGGTAGTTCAACAGCCAGTCTACGGATACCTGCTTGCCGAGCACCCAATAGGCAGCGCCATAAGATTTCAGGTGGTCCTTCTGAGATTCGTCCATCGGAACCAGGATGGTGCTGGCCAGAGAGGAAAAGGAGGCCGCCAGGCAAACCAGAAAAAGGATGAAAGTGCGGAAAATCATTTGATTCGTCATCAAAATATAGTCGACTGTAGAAAATTGATTCTTATTTCATATAATGAGGCTATATTTATGAGCACGCCGCATTTTTATAGTATAACGAAAGTTCAGTAAAAAGCGCACATAAATATTGATGATAGATGAACCTGCTCGAAAATATACGCGAAAGCCTCAGGGCCATTCACGGCAACCTGCTTCGAACCATCCTCACCGGCCTGATCATCTCCATCGGCATCATGTCATTGGTCGGTATCCTGACTGCCGTTGACAGCATGAAACATTCCCTTACCGCCACTTTCTCGAGCCTGGGCGCCAATGCTTTTGACATACGCCGGAAAGGCTTCAACAACCGCGGAAGCCAGCAGGGCCGCGTTGAAAAAGTATACCCGGAGATCACGTACGAACAGGCTTCCGAGTATAAAGATAGGATGTCAGGGAATGCAAATGTTAGTCTTTCAGCTTTTATTTCCGGCGCCACAGTGGTAAAAAGCACAACTGAAAAAACAAACCCTAACATCAGTGTGGTAGGCGGGGACGAATATTACCTTCAGATACAGAACTTAAACCTTGCCTCGGGCCGAGGTTTCTCTAGCTTCGAGCATGAGTTCGGGTCCAATGTGGCGATCATTGGGGATGAGATTCAACAGACTTTATTTAAGGGCAAAGATCCGATCGGGGAATACATCACTTTTTTGGGTCGCCGGTTTAAAATCATCGGGCAATTAGAGGCAAAAGGGAGCAGCATGGGTGGAAGCGGGGACAGGCGGATTGTTATTCCGCTCGAAACAGGCAGACAGATTCCGACCCAGGGCTCACGCTTGAATTATGACATTAAAACGGCCATACCAAAGCCGGAAGAACTGAATTACGTGATGGGTGAGGCAACGGGCATTATGCGGAACGTGCGGCAGGATAATTTAGGGCAAGCGGACTCTTTTGAGATACGCAGAAGCGATTCCGCTTTGCAAAGCCTGAACGAGATCTCGGGATACCTAAAGGTGGGTGGTTTCGTGATCGGCTTTATCACCTTGCTGGGTGCTTCTGTTGGTTTGATGAACATCATGATGGTATCGGTGAGCGAACGCACCCGCGAAATTGGCGTACGGAAGGCCCTGGGTGCTACCGCTGTGCAAATCAGGCAGCAGTTCCTGATCGAGGCAGTGGTGATCTGTATCCTGGGTGGCCTGGTCGGGATCCTTTTCGGTATACTGATGGGTAACGGCATTGCCTCGCTGATCGGAGAAGGCGGTTTTATCGTGCCCTGGCTTTGGGTTCTGGTCGGCCTCACCATCTGTGTGGTCGTCGGTGTTATTTCCGGCTATTACCCCGCTTTCAAAGCCTCCAAGCTAGACCCGATCGAATCGTTACGATACGAGTAAAACAGAGTGCTGTCTGCCTTGCAAGTTTGGAAGAATGTTTCTGTAGACGCAGTGGGTTAATAGGCGAAAATCGGATCACCGGGTTTTTAACTTTATAAATAGCACATTCAAAAAGGCGAGTGTATGCCCAGGAGTGGTCGGAAGAAATTCCGACCATTTTTTGTATGGGGGCTGTTTTTTTGTTCCCTGACTTATATGCTTCTTTTGTTTGTTGTCTTTACAGGCTAAAAGATTGAACAGATGAGCAT
>NZ_JBYZMQ010000011.1:0-156066 GCF_058216355.1 Pontibacter sp. GD13 | reverse complement strand
TATGCTCATCTGTTCAATCTTTTAGCCTGTAAAGACAACAAACAAAAGAAGCATATAAGTCAGGGAACAAAAAAACAGCCCCCATACAAAAAATGGTCGGAATTTCTTCCGACCACTCCTGAGGCTTTAGCAGCTTTCCCTTTTTTTATTGCCTGATATTATAAAAAGTCGTGCAGTCAAATTATCAAAAGCTTTACTCACGCATTCATGAAAGCTTAAAATTTAAGCAGTATGAGCAGCCCCCGCGTATTGCGGCAATATTGAAAAGAACAGGATCACGCATAAAACTTATAACCCAACTTAAAACCTTGCCTCTGGCAAATTCCCAGAGTACCGAATTAACACTAGCAGTAGCGAAGCAAAGGATTAAGGGTAAATTCTCGCGATACACGTAGCGTGCGCCAACGAATCCATTTTATCACTATCCTGAAAGGACACTTGGGAGTTAGCCATGTATTAAATGCCTTACAAGGTGTATAAAATAACGTAGGGCAAAACGGAGATCGAGTACTTAAAAAAGGACCCGCCAAAAGCAAAAGCATCCGCAAGAAGTAAATAAATAATCTAACACACGTATGAGAATAACGCACGTCGAAGGCGTACATAATTGGGCATTTTAGAACGTCTGCACTAATCCACAAAACTGTGGGTATAACTGTGGACAAAAGTGGGTAAACTGGTTTAATATTTACACAGCCTGAAAGAGGCGAGGTCCAAAACTGAGCCTGAGGGATCAAAAAGTGGAAAGCGGTGCACAAGTTAGACCAGAATTGACAATTATCCACTTAGCGAAATCATGTTCAAAAAGAAATACACATAGAAAGGTAAAAAGTGGATAACACATTTAAGAGATTGACACACAGCAGAGACTATAAAAACTGAATGTGGAAGGAAAGGTGAAAATCACAGAAGTGTAAACAACCTGTACACATTGCCCAAAAATGTAAAGAGTTATTAACTTGTTAACACACTCAATAATGAAAGAAAGATGATTTAATAAATCTTCTTAAAAAAAATTATTAAAGAATAAGGTTTGTGGAAAGGTGCATAAAGGTTCAATAATGAGAACAAATGGCAGAAAAGTAAACAGAGATGTATAGCAAAAAAAATCTTTATCTTTATCACAAGTACACAGCATAACCCTACGCAAAAACATGAAATTGTTAATGAACCTAACACTGCCGTTTGAAGAACCGGTTTTAATCTTCACGCTGGTGCTACTTATCATACTGGTAATACCGATCATCCTGAACAAACTGCGAATACCTGGAATTGTGGGATTAATATTAGCAGGCGTTATATTAGGGCCTAACGGATTTAATATTCTGGCCAGAGATGCCAGTATTATATTATTCGGAACGGTAGGCCTCTTATACATCATGTTTCAGGCAGGCCTGGAGATCGACATGATTGACTTCAAAAAGTATAAGGCCAGGAGTTTAGCTTTTGGAGCTCTTACCTTCTTCATCCCACAAATATTGGGCACACTGGTGTTCTTTTACTTACATGAATATGAAATAAAGCCAGCCATACTTTTAGCCAGTATGTTTGCTCCACATACGCTACTGGCCTATCCGATCATAAGCAGATTGGGCCTGAGTAAAAACGAGGCAGTAACACTGACCATCGGAGGAACGCTGGTAACAGATACAGCCGTACTTTTTGTACTCGCCGTGGTCATCAACTCAACACAAGGCGAAACCGGCATGTGGTTTTGGGTATGGATGATCACAGAGATGGCTATTTTTGTGGGGATAGTGCTGTGGGTATTCCCTAAGATCGCTAAGTGGATGTTTAAGCAACTGGAAAGCGAGAAAGGGGCACAGTACATTTTTGTGCTGACGGTGGTATTTGCTGCGGCGTTTCTGTCAGAGGTGGCAGGGATGGAAGCGATCATCGGGGCGTTCCTGGCAGGCTTGGCGTTAAACCCGCTTATCCCGCATACCTCGGCACTTATGAACCGAATAGAGTTTGTAGGCAACAATATCTTCATTCCATTCTTCCTGATCAGCACAGGGATGCTGGTGAACCTGACAGATCTGTTTACAGATACGCATGCACTGCTTATAGCCGGAACTATTGTCGTGCTGGCTCCATTGGCCAAATACGCGGCAGCTTACTTAACACAAAAAATATTTAAGTTTAGCATACTGCAACGGAACCTGATATTCGGGTTAAGTAGTGCCCATGCGGCGGCAACACTGGCAGTCGTATTGGCAGGCTATGAAATAGGCCTGCTGGGTGAGAGTGCCTTGAACGGGGCAGTCGTCCTGATTCTAGTATCAAGTATGGTCAGCTCGTTTACAACAGAGAAGGTAGGTAAAAAACTGGCGATTCTGGAAAGCAGAAGAAAGCCAGACGTTAGCGTGAAACCTGATAGGATCCTGGTACCCATCGGAAACCCAAAGACAATCGAGAACCTGATTGACTTGTCTATCATGTTGAAAAATCCGGAGAATAAGGGGCCTATCTACCCGCTGGCGGTGGTGTTGGATAACGAACATGCCGAGGAAGAGATCTTCAAAAAGAATAAAATGCTGCAGGAGGCCATTACGCACGCCTCTGCATCAGACAATGATGTACAGCTGGTCTCTAAAATAGACGTAAATATATCCAGTGGGATACTGAGGGCGATAAAAGAGTTGATGATTACAGAGGTGGTGCTAGGCTGGAACGCCAAGATCACCACCCGCGACAGGATCTTCGGGACAGTGCTGGACAGCCTGCTGAACAACACAGATGAGATGATACTGGTATGCAAAATTATTCAGCCACTGAACACAACGGGCCGGATAGTAGTGATTGTGCCTACAAACGCAGAGCTGGAAAGAGGCTTTATGCGCTGGATCAGGAGCGTGAAACTGTTATCGGAGCAACTGGGTGCCCCAATCGTATTCCGGGGCCGCAGAAGAACGCTGAACAAGCTTAAAAAGAACGTACTTGATAGTAAGCCAGCAGTAGAAGCAGAGTTCTTACCGTACGCCACGCTAAATGAGTTTGCAAACATGAAGTCTGAATTGAAAAAGGATGACATGGTTATAGTGATCTCTGCACGGAAGGGAACCGTATCCTACAACAGCAACCTCGATTACGTACCCAGGGTATTGTCCAGGGATTATAAAGAGAATAGCTTTATAGTGATATATCCTGAACAGTACTCCGTTTACCAAACAGTGCCGATAAAAAGAATACCTGTAGCGTATGAAGAGGAATCAGGAAAAAGCGTTTAACTATAAGCTTGACTTCGAAAAAACAGATTTCAGACAAAACCCTGAGCTGTACCGTGTCGGAAAGGGAGAGCAGGGCGTGTTGCTGGTAGAACCATATAAATCGGAAATATTACCGTATTGGCGATTTAAAACACCGGAAATAGCAGCAGAATCGTCAGATAAAATCTACGAGTTGTTTGTACAGTACCTAGAGAACGAGGATTTTGTAGGAGCTGATATGGCCAGAAAGTTCCTGCAGATGGGGTATACCCGATCCAGGCGCTACGCAAACCATCGTTCTGGAAAGAAATACAAAGGCCCTGTTCCGGATGATAAAAAAGGAGAAAGCGGCGCACACGGCCGAAAAGAACTTCCAAAAGATCCGGATCCGATAAAAGCAAGATCTGCTGAGATATTTAAAGCGCGATGGGACCAGGCCAAACAAAATGAAACGTACAACGAAATGAAGGAGAAGTTTATGGCAAGTTACGCGCAAGCTCCGACATCGAAAGACTGAAATATCCAATAAATAAGTTTTACACGTATCTTTGAAACAAAAATCAGAACCAAAAATGATTAACAAAGACATCAGGTTAGGAAAAGGACTTGGTAAGATTAAGTTCGGCCTAACAATGGAAGAAGTAGAGGAACTGTTGGGCGAGCCGGAAGAGGTTGAAGAGTCTGACGAAGAAGACGAGTTTGAGCACCAGGCATGGAACTACTGGGAAGAAGGCTACTCGTTGTACTTCGATAAAGAGGATGACTATAAACTAAGCTGCATTGAAACCGCCAACCGCGATGTGCAAATTTGGGGAGAGCGCGTTTTTGAGATGAGCAAAGATCAGGTAATCCGCCTTTTTGCAGACAACGACATCACTAACCCGGAGGAGGAAGAGGCGGAAACAGGCGAAATCCGGGTGTCGTTTGATAAAGAGATGATTGACATGTATTTCGATGATGATCAGCTGATCGCCATTAACTTCGGGGTGTTCATCAATGACAACCTGGAAGTAATGTGGCCGGAAAAATAAGCGAGGACCAAGTATAAAAGAAACCCGGACACTTTGAAGAGTGCCGGGTTTTTTGGTTTGCACCAGACAGCAAGAGCCGCAAATAGAAAAGCCCGACGTGGCCGGGCTTTTCCTGAATGAAAGAAGTGCCTCTTATTTAAAGAAGAAGTCTAACAGCTCCTGCTGGATAACCGGGTTAATGGCCACGGCAAGAATGATGGAAATGATCAAGCCAATGGACACGGAGAGAATATCCTTCCCGATCAGGCCAAAGGTTTTAGCAAACTTAGAGGAGCTGTCGTGGGCACGCAGGCGCATACCTAACTCACGCCCGGCCAGCAAACCCACAAACACCCAGGTTGTACTCATCGGGATGTTGTTCACCTCTTTAAAGTAGTAGAGAATGATGGAGTAAACCAGATCGATGATGGTGGCGCTGCGCACATCGCGCACTTCCGATTTCTCATTGATGATGTTCTGGATCTTATCGCCTCTTTTATAAAACAAAATACCCAGGCCAAGGAAAATGAAAATGGCAAAAGCAGAGAATTCGGTGGCACTTAGCTGGCGGGGCAGGTATACGGCGATGTTGGCCAGGTCCTGGGCAAGCCAGGTGTGCCACAGAAAACCGCTCACCACCCACTGGGCCACAATCCAGGCACCATGGGCTTTACCTTTTATAAACCGCTTGATAACCTTGGATAAGATCAGGTAAATAATGAACGCCGAAACAAAAGCGGCCAGATACCCCATCAGGCTTTTGCTTACCATGCTGATAATGGCCCCGGAGCTAACCGTGAATACGCTAAGCAGCATGAAAGTAGTAGATACCGGGATTCTAAAGCGGGTAAGCAGCAGCAGCACAATCGGGGCAGCAAGCTGCAGGTAAACGAAGTTCTCGGGTGTTTGCTCAAAACCCTTCGAAGCAAGGCGCTGAAACGTTACATCACCGTTAAACACATACCAGCTGTAGCCGACAGTAGCCAGGAAAATCGTCCCCATGAACAACCACTGCCAATACCATTTCTTGTCCTCGTTGGAGGCGATAAAGGTACCGATGGTTTGGATACTGTCGTTGGCAATAGCGGAATAACCGGCAAAGGCAAAGCCCACCCACATGGCAATAGAGGCATAAGGGTACACCACACCCGCCAGGATAAGGGCAAAAGCGATAAAGTAAAGGAACTTCTTCTCTTTCTGGATGATAATATCCACGGAATTATAGCGCTTCCTGAACTTGTAGGGTTGATTAGGAACAACTGCCTTTTTCCCTTTCTTTGTTTTAGGCATTAGGACTGAAATTTGGTTGGATTCAAAAAAACTGTGCAAGTTAATTCAAAAAGATGTGTAGGGTATAAGGGCAATGTTAAGGAATTGTTAACAAACCGGAAAACAGGTCTTCAATCCTTTTAAATGCACTATTTTAAAAGAAAGGCAAGCTAATATCAAAGTCTAAACCACAGGGCCGGAAAATCTATAGGGCCGTGCTGGCATAATAAAGCACTTATCAGCTATCTTTGCAATATGGCAACACAAGAAAAGACAACGCTGGAAAACGCACAGTTAAAAGATATTATCTCTCACGCCAAGGAGTACGGTTTCGTATTCTCCTCAAGCGATATATACGATGGCCTGCAGGCCGTATACGATTACGGCCAAATGGGAGTGGAGCTGAAAAATAACATCAAAAGCCTGTGGTGGAAGTGCATGACGCAGCTAAACCAGAACGTAGTGGGTTTAGATGCAGCCATCTTTATGCACCCGCAGGTATGGAAAGCATCGGGCCACGTAGACAGCTTTAACGACCCCATGGTGGATAACAAGGACTCGAAGAAGCGGTACCGTGCCGATGTTTTGCTGGAGGATAAAGCTGCCCAATACGAAGCAGAGGGCAAGGTAGAGGAAGCCGGGGCCTTGCTGGCCGAGATGGGCAAGCTGTTGGAAGACGAAAACCTGGAGGGCTTGCGGGAGCTCATCATCAGTGAAGGCATCAAATGCCCCGTGTCCGGCACCGCCAACTGGACAGAAGTACGCCAGTTTAACCTGATGTTCTCTACCCAGGTAGGCTCAGTGGCCGAAGACTCCCAAACCATTTACCTGCGCCCCGAAACAGCACAGGGTATTTTCGTGAATTTCCTGAACGTGCAGAAAACAGGCCGTATGAAAGTGCCTTTTGGCATTGCCCAGATCGGGAAAGCCTTTAGGAACGAGATCGTGGCCCGGCAGTTCATTTTCAGGATGCGTGAGTTCGAGCAGATGGAACTGCAGTTCTTTGTGCGCCCCGGCACCGAGATGGCCTGGTACGAGCAATGGAAAGAGATGCGTAAAAAGTGGCATCTGGCGTTGGGCATCCCGGCTGAAAGCCTCCGCTACCACGACCACGACAAACTGGCCCACTATGCCAATGCAGCCGTGGACATCGAGTACAAGTTCCCGTTTGGGTTTAAAGAGGTAGAGGGCATCCACTCGCGCACGGACTTTGACCTGACACAGCACCAGGAACTGAGCCGCAAGAAAATGCAGTACTTCGACAACGACCTGAATGAGGAGGGCAAGCCCTACGGCAACTACATCCCTTACGTGATCGAGACATCTGCCGGCGCTGATCGCCTTTTCCTGATGACACTGTGCAATGCCTACACCGAAGAGGAGATCACAGAAGGAGAGAATACCAAGTCGCGTACTTTCCTGAAGTTCCACCCTGCACTGGCTCCAGTAAAAGCCGCCATTCTGCCGCTTACCAAAAAGGATGGCCTGCCCGAGAAAGCCACCGAGATCTTCGATGCCCTGAAGTATGATTTCAATATGATCTACGAAGAGCGCGATAGCATCGGAAAACGCTACACGCGCCAGGATTTGATAGGAACCCCTTTCTGCGTTGCCGTAGACCACCAAACGCTGGAAGACGATACGGTAACCGTACGCGACCGCGACAGCCGCGAGCAGGTGCGCATGCCGATCAGCGAACTGAAGCATTACATAGAGAAAGCCGTGAGTTTCAGAAGCATTTTTGAACAGCTGGCCTAAGTATAAAGTAAAACCTGGTATACCCTAAAAGAGAGGCAATCTATGAAAATAGGTTGCCTCTCTTTTTACCCTGTGCAGGAAAAAGCATAGCATCAAGGCAATATTTACATAAGCTGGCGAAGGAATCGGTGAAAAGCACTTTTAAGGGAAAGAGGGATTTTGTAGCTTAAAGGATTCATTTTTAATTCAAAGAGCATGCGATTACTAACAATTGTGCTTCCCTTGGTTTTATTGCTCACTTTTCAAGGCGTTTCAGCGCAGGAAACTAACCAGAAGCCTGCACAGGCCATTTTACAGGATGGCGCCCCGGTGGTACTGCACAAGGATACACTGTTTTATGTTTATAGCCCGGTGGGCTCTTTTAGCAAGTACGAAAGGGCAGGCGCCATTAGCAAGCGCGTGGCCGAGTTGGCTAAAGATCGCTTCTTCAACGCTGATTCCATTGGGGTAGAAGACAATGTACTGACTACCGACGTGACCTACCTGGACAGGATGATCCTGAGTGTAACGGATGGAGACGCCGCAGTAGCTCAAAGGCCACGCGCGGAGTTGGCTACTCTGTATTCCGATAAAATAAAGGTTAATGTGTATGAGTCGGCCAGGCAGCACAGCCTCCGCACCATTCTCATAGAAATAGGCATGGCCATTCTGGTGCTGGTCGCCTTCTTTTTCCTGATCAAGTATGTGAACAAGCTGTTCAGGTATTTATTTCTGAAGGTGGAGCAGCAGCAGGGAAAGGCGCTGAAGGGTGTTAAAGTAAAGAACTACGAAATGCTTACCCCGGAGCGGGAGGCCGCACTAGCATTAACCATACTCAAGTTCATCCGGCTCGTTACCATCTTTATCCTGATCTACATCCTGTTACCGGTGCTGTTCAGCATTTTCCCCTGGACAGAAGGCTATGCCGACACCTTGCTGCTTTACATCCTGAGTCCACTCCGCAAGATTGGCCTGGGGCTTATCAACTACATTCCAAACCTGCTCACCATTCTGGTTATTTATGTGGTGACGCACAATGTAGTAAAGTTTCTGCGGTTTTTGGCCGATGAGGTGGAAGAGGGCAAGCTGGAAGTGCCGGGCTTTTACAAGGACTGGGCGAAGCCTACCTATAACATCGTGCGCTTTCTGCTCTATGCCTTTATGTTCGTGGTGATCTGGCCTTACCTGCCAGGTTCGGATTCGGATATTTTCAAGGGGGTTTCCGTTTTCCTGGGTATTCTCTTTTCTCTGGGCTCCTCCTCAGCCATTGCCAACATGGTGGCAGGCCTGGTGCTCACCTACATGCGTTCCTTTAAAATAGGCGACCGGATCAAGATAGGGGAGATCACCGGCGACGTGATCGAGAAGACCCTGCTGGTAACGCGGGTGCGCACCACCAAAAACGAAGACATCACCATACCCAATGCTATGATCCTGAACAGCCACACCACCAACTTTACCACCTGTAGCGAGCAGAGCGAAAAAGGCCTGGTACTGCACACCACCGTAACTATTGGCTATGATGTGCCGTGGCCTAAAGTGCACAAGGCATTGATCGAGGCTGCGCTGGCCACGCCGAGTGTTGAAAAAACACCAGCCCCTTTTGTGCTGCAAACCAGCCTCGATGATTTTTATGTAAGTTATCAACTCAACGCCTACACCTTTACGGCCGCTAAAATGGCCTTGATCTACTCTAACATTCACCAGAACATCCAGGATAAATTTAACGAGGCGGGTATCGAGATTCTTTCTCCGCACTACCGGGCCCAGCGCGACGGCAACATGGTTACCATCCCTGCCCATTACTTGCCCGAAAACTATCAGATCCCCGCTTTCCGTATGGAGCAGGTGCAGCCCAGCATGCAGCCTCAAAACTAATAATTTTGTCTGGTAGTGTTGTTTTTATGTAAAATAAAATTAATCCTATACTTATAATTTGCAGCTGCCCATTTTTATAAAGCATGTGCATATTTCTTCCGGAATGTACTTCAGGAGTATCAGCAGGCTGATTCCGGTATTTTTATCCACATCCCTGGCATTCGCTATATACCTGCTACACAGAAGGGCGTGAACTGCTATTTTTAAAAATCACCGTCATGTTTTAACATGCTTTCAAGTACTGCCGCGTCGGCTTACCGGCACAGGTTCCAGTGCTTTAACTGCCATTTTCTAGAAAATAATTCTAATTGCGACTAACCCACCCCAACCCCTCCGAGGAGGGGAATCACTATTTGCGAAATCCCCCTCCTCATAGGGGCGGGTTAACATCTTCGAAGCATGTAATATATCGCAACCTGATTGAAATAGTAACCGTGACGAAGGCAACCCGAACTGGTTATCTTTTACGCCAGCTTTACCCTGACATATTCACATGACACAGCAAAATTGCCTACCTTTGCCGAATTGTAGAAGATCATGTGGAATAGGATTGCCATTTTTATAATTAAAAACAGGTTAAGGCTTATCATTCTCTTAACCATACTTACTGCGTTTATGGCGTATCAGGCCAAAGACGTAGAAATGTCTTATGATTTTGCCAACGTCGTGTCGCAAGGCGATGTGGATATGCAGTACTTCCAGCGCTTTAGAAGCACCTTCGGCGAAGACGGCAACATCCTGGTGGTGGGCATGCAAGACAGCAAAGTATACAAGCTAGAAAACTTCAGGGCCCTGAAGGCCCTAGCTGAACAGCTCAAGCAGGTAGAAGGGGTGAAGGCGGTCATCTCGCTGCCAAACCTGGTGCAGGTAGTAAAAGACACGGCAAACAGGAAATTTGCAACGTCTGCCATTTTCTCCCCAATGCCTAGTTCCCAGCCACAGTTAGACAGCCTGCTGCAGGTGGTGCGCAACCAGGGCTTCTATGATGGGCAGATCATAAACGAGAAGACAGGCGCCAACCTGCTGGCCGTAACCGTGGACCCCGAGTACCTGAACTCGGCGCGCCGGGTGGAGGTGATGGATAACGTGATGGCCCACACGGAGGCTTTTACCAGGAAAACAGGCATCAAGCTGCATTATGCGGGCCTGCCGTTCGTGCGCGCCGTGATGACGACCAAGGTAGCCGCCGAGATGAAGATGTTCCTGATGCTGGCCTTGCTCGTTACCGGTGTCACGCTGTTTATCTTCTTCCGCTCGTTCTACGCCGTTATCTTTCCGCTCCTCATGATCAGCGTGGTGGTGATATGGGTGATGGGCACGATCTCACTCCTTGATTACAAAATATCGCTGCTCACCGGCCTGATCCCTGCCATACTTGTCGTGATCGGTATACCCAACTCCACCTATCTGCTCACGCGCTACCATTACGATTACCGCAAGCACGGCAACAAGATCCTGGCCTTAACCCGGGTCATCAGCAAGATCGGGGTGGTTAATTTGGTTACCAACGCCACCACAGCCATCGGCTTCATCGTGTTTACTTTTACCCATGTGGCCTTGCTGTATGAGTTTGGCGTGGTAGCCGGCATCAATATTTTTGTCACCTTCATGATCAGCATGGTGCTGATACCGGTGGTGTTTTCGTATTTGCCGCCGCCGAGCCCCAGGCAGTTGCGCCACCTGGATGCCCGCCCCCTGAATAAGCTGCTGGAGTTTATCGATTACATCGTGCACCGCAAGCGTCATCTGGTATACTTTTTCACTACCCTGGCCCTGGTACTGTCGCTCTGGGGCATTTACAAGGTGAAAACGGTTTCGTACATGGTGGACGACCTGCCCGAGGAGAGCAGCGTAAACGCCGACCTTACGTTTTTCGAGCATCACTTTAACGGGGTAATGCCCCTGGAGATCATCGTGGATACGGGTGTGAAGCAGGGCGTGATGCGCTTGCCAAACCTGGCGAAGCTTAACAAACTGGAGAATTTCCTGCGTACCCAGCCCATCCTGTCGGCCCCCATATCGGTGGTGGGTCTGATTAAAACGGCCACCCAGGCTTTTTACGGCGGCGACCCAGGGTCCTACCGCTTACCGGATAATACTGAGCGCAACTTTATCTTCAGCTATCTGGCCAAGCAAGGAGAGGGTGCGAACCAGCTGCTGCTCCGCTCTTTTGTAGACAGCACCGGCCAGCAGGCTCGCATCTCTTTAAAAGTGGCCGATGCGGGGTCAAGGGAACTGGATACGCTTATCCTCAACAAAATAAAGCCCGAACTGCGCGAGATCTACTGCGGCGAGGGAGTGACGGAAGCCGAATCTGGCAACACCATGACCTTTACCCGCAACGACTCGGGCAGCCAGACCACGGTGAGCCTGACGGGCACCACGCTGCTGTTCATCAAAGGCAACGAGTACCTGATCAACAACCTGCGCTCCAGCCTGGTTTTGGCGTTTGTGTTGGTAACTATTGTCATCGCCCTGTTGTTTAAGTCTGCAAGGGTGGTGATCATCTCGCTGATACCGAACATGATCCCTTTGCTGATTGCCGGCGGGCTGATGGGCTTTTTCAACATCCCGCTAAAGCCAAGCACGGCCCTTATCTTTAGCATTGCCCTCGGCATCGCCATCGATGACTCCATTCACTTCCTGGCCAAGTATAGGAGTGAGTTGCTGACAAACGGTTTCCATGTAAGCCGCGCCATTACCACCAGCCTCACAGAAGCCGGAACGAGTATGATCTATACTTCCATCATTCTGTTCTTTGGCTTTGTGATTTTCGCTTTCTCGGAGTTTGGAGGTACCAAGGCGTTAGGGGTGCTGATGTCGGTGAGTCTGCTGATTGCATTATTCACAAACCTGATTATATTGCCAACGTTGCTCATAAGCTTTGACAGCGGCAAGTATGCCCGCGACCCTTACGCCCTGATAGAACACTATGATGAGTTTTACCTGGAGCACGAGGACGAGGAGCTTGACCTGAATCAGCTACAGTTAAAATTAGAAGAAGTTAGTCAAGAAGAAGAATACCCTTATAATGGCAAAGTATAACGAATATAAGAACCTGAACTACGCTAAGGTAGGCGAAGATGTATTAGAGTTCTGGAAGCAGAACGATATTTTCGAACGCTCTGTAGCAACACGGGAGGGCAATACCCCCTTTGTGTTTTATGAAGGGCCGCCATCCGCAAACGGAACGCCGGGCATACACCATGTGATGGCCCGCGCCGTGAAGGATATTTTCTGCCGCTATAAGACCCTGAAAGGGTTCCACGTGAACCGTAAGGGCGGCTGGGATACGCACGGCCTGCCCGTGGAACTGCAGGTAGAGAAGGAGCTGGGCATCACGAAAGAGGACATCGGTAAAAAAATAACGGTAGAGGAGTATAACCAACGCTGCCGCGAAACGGTGATGCGCTTCAAGCACCAGTGGGATACCCTGACCGAGCAAATGGGCTACTGGGTGGACCTGGACAATCCCTACATCACGTTTGAAAACGAGTACATCGAGTCTTGCTGGGCCCTGCTGAAGAGGCTGTACGATAAAGGCTACCTGTACAAGGGCTATTCAATACAACCCTACTCACCGGCGGCGGGCACTGGCCTTAGCTCGCACGAACTGAACCAGCCGGGTTGCTACAAAATGGTGAAAGACACGACCATTGTAGCCCAGTTTGCGGTAAAGCGCATCACGCGCAACATGTTCCTGTTCGATCATGACGAGGAGCACACTTACTTCCTGGCCTGGACCACCACCCCCTGGACGCTTCCGGGCAACACCGCCCTGGCGGTTGGCAAAAACATCAAATACGTAAAGGTAAAAACCTATAACCCTTATACCTACGAGCCAATATCGGTTATACTTGCCAAAGACCTGGTAAGCCGCTACTTTAACCCGAAAGCCGCTGATATCCCGCTAACGGAGTATAGCTCTGGTGATAAGCTTATTCCTTTCCAGGTGGTAGAGCAATTTGATGGCCGTGACCTGGAGGGCGTGGAGTACCACCAGCTGATGCCTTACGTAACCCCCGAAGAGCCGGCATTCCGGGTGATCATCGGCGATTACGTGACCACAGAGGACGGTACCGGCATTGTGCACATTTCCCCAACCTTTGGCGCCGACGACTTTAGAGTAGCCGCCCAGAACAACATTCCGGCCCTGCTGGTAACCGACGAAGCTGGCAAGCAAGTGCCAATTGTAGACAAGCAAGGGCGCTTTGTGTCGCAGATAACAGACTTTGCCGGCATGTACGTGAAAAACTACGCCAAGGAAGATGAGGCTGCACCGGATTACAAGCCAACGGATGTCCTGATCGCCATCAAGCTAAAAGAAGAGAACAAGGCCTTTAAAGTAGAGAAATACGAGCACACCTACCCGCATTGCTGGCGAACCGATATGCCGGTGCTGTACTATCCGCTGGATAGCTGGTTTATCAGGACGACTGCGGTGAAGGACAGGCTAATAGAGCTGAACAAAACCATCAACTGGAAACCGGAGTCTACGGGTGCCGGCCGCTTTGGTAACTGGCTGGAGAACCTGGTTGACTGGAACCTGTCGCGCTCCCGTTACTGGGGCACGCCGCTGCCTATCTGGCGTACCGAAGATGGCGAAGAGGAACTGTGCATCGGCTCTATCCCGGACCTGACGGAAGAGATAGCCAAAGCGGTGAAAGCCGGCGTGATGGATGCTGCTGTGGAGGTGCCGGATCTGCACCGCCCTTACGTAGACAACATCGTGCTGGTAAGCAAGTCGGGCAAGCCTATGTACCGCGAGACAGACCTGATCGATGTTTGGTTCGACTCAGGCGCCATGCCTTACGCGCAGTGGCACTACCCGCTGGAGAACAAAGCGCAGTTTGAGCGCAATTTCCCCGCCGATTTTATTGCCGAAGGGGTAGACCAGACGCGTGGGTGGTTCTTTACGCTGCATGCCCTGGCCGTGATGCTGGAAGACAGCGTGGCTTACAAGAACGTGATCGCCAACGGACTGGTGCTCGACAAAGACGGCAACAAGATGAGCAAACGCCTCGGCAATGCCATTGATCCGTTTGAGATGATCGGGAAGTATGGCCCGGACGCCGTGCGCTGGTACATGATCGCGAATGCGCCGCCTTGGGATAACCTTAAATTCAACCAGGAGGGTGTGGTGGAGACGCAGCGCCGTTTCTTCGGCACCCTGCAGAACACGTACTCTTTCTTTGTGCTTTATGCCAACCTGGATAACTTTACGTACCACGAGGCCGATGTGCCGATGGCGCAGCGCACGGAGTCAGACCGCTGGATTATTTCGAAGTTGAATACGCTGGTGAGCAACGTGGATGGTTTTTACGGTGATTATGACCCAACCCGCGCCGCCCGCGCTATCCAGGATTTCGTGGTGGACGATCTGAGCAACTGGTATGTGCGCCTGAACCGGAAACGCTTCTGGAAAGGCGAGTACAACCAGGACAAGGTTGCCGCTTACCAGACACTGTATACTTGCCTGGAAACCATTGCAAAAATTGCGGCGCCGATCGCCCCGTTTTACATGGAGCAGCTGTATCGCGACCTCAATGGCGTTAGCCACAGGCACAAGGAAGAATCGGTGCACCTGGCCTATTACCCGGAAGTGGAGAAAGCCGACATCGACCAGGACCTGGAGGAGCGCATGGAACTGGCCCAGACCATCTCGTCGCTGGTGCACTCGCTGCGCAAAAAGCAGCTGATAAAGGTGCGCCAGCCACTGCAGCGTATCCTCATCCCGGTAGTGAACGATAGGATGAAGCAGCAGATAGAGGCTGTCTCGGACCTGATCAGGAGTGAGGTAAACGTGAAAGCCATAGAGTACATCGACGACACGTCGGCCATCCTGGTAAAGAAGATCAAGCCGAACTTTAAAAAACTGGGGCAGGTGTTTGGTCCGAAGATGAAACTGGTAGCCGCCGCCGTGCAGCAGATGAACCAGGCTGATATCGCGCACCTGGAGCGCGAAGGCGGTTTTGAGATCATGCTTTCTGATGATGAGACAGCCGTGCTGACCCCCGATGATGTGGAGATCTCCTCTGAGGACATCCCAGGTTGGCTGGTAGCCAGCGAGGGCAAACTGACCGTGGCATTAGACATTACCTTAACCGAAGACCTGAAGCAGGAAGGCATCGCTCGCGACCTTGTAAACCGTATCCAGAACCTGCGAAAAGACAGCAACCTGGAAGTGCAGGACAAGATTCACATTGTGATGCAGCGCGCCGAAGCAGAGGTAAATGAGGCCGTGGTGAACTACAGCGCCTATATTTGCGCCGAAACGCAGGCCCTGACCCTGGACATTGTGGAGAAACTGACCAGTGCCACCGTGCTGGAGATTGATGATTACGCCGTGGCGATCAACATCCGGACAGAGGCCACAGCAGCAGAGTAGAAGTATAGATTTAAACACGCTTAAACCTGTAGAGGGCAACAACCGATACCCCCGCCTTACACAAAGAGGGCGGAGGCGTGGTTAGATAACCTTAAAAAGGTATATTGCAGCAGCTAAGGACAAGAATCGCGTTTCACGCAGGTGTGCATCCTGCCTTAAGCTGTTTAAAGAACAAATATGAAATACTGGAAATACTACATGGCGGCACTGGCCGTGATTATCCTGGATCAGGCCGTGAAGCTCATCGTGCATTACAACATGGAAATGGGGCTTCCCGGCGAGATTCACTTGGCAGGGGATTGGCTGAAGCTGCACTACACGCTGAACCCGGGCATGGCTTTTGGCGTGGAGCTTGGTTCTGACTACGGCAAGCTTATCCTGACCCTGTTCCGCCTGGTGGCTATGTTTGGTATTGGCTATTACCTGTATTACCTGGTAAAGCACCATGCGCCCAAAGGTCTTTTGTGGTGTATTGCACTCATACTTGGTGGGGCAATCGGAAACCTGATCGACAGTACTTTTTATGGGGTTTGGTTTGACAATGCGCCCTTCGGTTCTTCTACACCCTGGTTCCATGGGCAGGTGATCGATATGTTTTACCTGGATATCTGGGAAGGCATCGTGCCAAACTGGGTGCCCCTTTTCGGAGGCAAGCCCATGTCGCTTTGGCCTATCTTCAACGTAGCCGATTCCGCCATTTTCATAGGGGTGTTGTTGATCCTCTTTAACCAAAAGCGCTTTTTCGGGGAGCACCACGAGGAGCAAAGACACGAAGCCACCACTCTGGAGCAGCAACAGGGGCAGTAATAGCCTCATGATACAAGGCAAGGGCTGTTCTGTAAGGGAGCAGTCCTTTTTTTATTTGTAAAGGTTTAAAAAGCCTTATATTTAACAGAAGCATAACCAACTTTATACTTGCCTAGCCTAACCGCCTTACTCAAAATCATAAACCTGGAAACTGCGTTTCCTTCCCAACGCGGTTCGGTAAAAGCCCTGGATCAAATCTCGTTTGAGATTTTTCCGGGAGAGATCGTGGCCCTGGTGGGAGAGTCAGGTTCTGGCAAGTCGGTTACAGCCCTGTCGATCATGCGTCTGCTGGAAGAAAGTGGTGTAACAGCGAGTGGTGCCATACACTTCCAGTCCGGAAGCAGTGGCCAGGTAGATCTGCTGCAACTACCCGAAAAGCAGTTGCGACAGATTCGCGGAAACAAAATAGGGATGATCTTTCAGGAGCCCATGTCCTCCTTAAATCCCGTTTATACCTGTGGAAAACAGGTGGCTGAAGTACTGCTACTCCACACCGCATTAAATAAAAAAGAGGCAAAGCAGCGCACGATACAGCTTTTCACCAACTTTCGACTGCCCGATCCGGAGAAGATATATGGTGCTTATCCACATGAGTTATCTGGAGGCCAGAAGCAAAGGGTGATGATTGCCATGGCGATGGCCTGCAAGCCTGCCCTACTGATTGCCGACGAGCCTACCACAGCCCTGGATGTTACTGTGCAGGCGCGCATACTGCACCTGATCGATGAGCTGCGGGTAAAAGAAAACACGGCCGTGCTTTTCATTACCCATGATCTGGGGGTAGTAGCCGAAATTGCAGACCGGATACTGGTGATGAACCAAGGCAAGATTGTGGAGCAGGGCCCAACCCTGGATATCTTCTCCTCGCCCAGGCACCCCTATACCAAGGCCTTGCTGTCCTGCCGCCCTAACCTGACGGCCAACGTACAAGGCAGGCTTGCCACCGTGGCAGACTTTATTCAACAAGACGCATTCGGCACCCTAACCGAAAAAGAAGCCTCTCCTCTGTCAACTGCTACTGGCGTAGGCACACGGCAGGATACTGCAGCCACAGCGGCAGATCTTGCTAAGCAACAGCTACAAAAAGAAGTAACTGGCAACCCACTGCTGGAGGTAGAAGATCTGAAAGTTTACTTCCCGGTGAAAAAAGGCTTTTTTGGCCGCACCATCGCGCATGTGAAAGCTGTGGATGGCGTAAGCTTTCACGTGTACCCTGGTGAGACCATCGGCCTGGTAGGCGAGTCGGGATGTGGCAAAACGACTTTAGGACGGGCCTTGCTGCGCCTGGTAGCACCTACCGCAGGGCAGGTTTATTTTCGGGGCCAGGATGCTGCTTTGTTAACCCAGGAAGAGTTGCGCCTAAGCCGCCGCGATTTCCAGATGATTTTTCAGGATCCCAGTGCCTCCTTAAACCCGATGCATACGGTAGGCGAAGCGATTATGGGCCCGATGCGTGTGCATAAGCTTTATGAAAATGATTCGTTGCGGCACAATAGAACCCTGCAACTGCTTGATATGGTGGGGCTTCTGCCTGCGCACTTCCACCGTTATCCACACGAGTTCTCAGGTGGTCAGCAACAAAGAGTCTGTATAGCCCGGGCCCTGGCGCTGGAGCCGAAATGTATTATCTGCGACGAAGCCGTGTCTGCCCTCGACGTATCTGTGCAGGCTCAGGTGCTTAATTTGCTGAACGACCTGAAGCGCGACTTACAACTCGCATATGTATTTATTACCCACGATCTTTCGGTAGCCCGGCACATGGCTGATCGGGTAATGGTGATGCGAAACGGAAAAATCCTGGAAACCGGCACTACGGCGGATTTATATCGTCATCCGCAGCAGGAATACACCCGCAGCCTGCTTAACGCGATTCCAACAGGTGAAATAAGGGATATACTAAAAGCACAGGAGAAGCGCAGTAGTATGCAGGCCAGCCTGACCCCGGATTAGGTTGGCACAAAAAAAGCCTTAACCCTGTTCATGGGATTAAAGCTATGAACATTACCTTCTGGTTTAAGTAATGTAAGCAGTATTTATTGCTTAGTCAGTCCTTCTGTTTCTTAAGCGGTTTCTTTTAAACCTATAAAGAGAGTAGCTCGCTTGAGCATCTTTAACAAAAAGATAAAGACAATAAAAAAACAATGGTACTACGATAAGTGAGGCAACAACTAGCATTTTTTAAACAAGTTTGTTAGAGATAAAGACACGCTTTCTTCGTGATGGTAGGCTAAAACAATTACATTTTTTCTTTAATTGCAATAGCCTGGCATATATAAAGATTAAAATTCATTTTAAAATATAAAACTTAATAAGAATTATTAAAGTAATAATAATTTTGATTACGTAGTTGAACCCGCTATTTTAAATTCTGAAATGTAAAGGTGCTGCCTTAAAACTTACCCTTAATCGATGTGATTTAAGAAAGAAGCAAGTATGGCAGGCAGATTGTTTTGAGGATAATAGTTGTCCAAATTTCCCTTTCCTGAATGCTTATATAGAAATTTCTCTATAAATTACACATCCCTTTAGCTAATCCGCGTATTCAGGCGTATAGAAGTAAAACTTTATGAGTTAAAGATTGTAAATGAAGGAGGCAGCCATATTGGTTGCTCCAGATCAAGAAGATACATGAGAAGTAAGAATAGTAAAAAAAGAGGCCAGGGTAATACTGCCTCCAACGAACGCAACAGCCCCAGAGGAAGGGGCGAATCATCTAAAAAGAAACCAGCCACAAGAGGAGAGTCCTCTGCCAGACGCGAGCCTACAGGCCGCAAGGGTGCACAAAAATCTTTGAAGGGAACTATTTTAGAGATATTCTCCAACAGCCCGGATTATACTTTCACGCAGCGGCAGGTTTGCCGTAAAATGGGTGTGATTGATAAAAGTGGCCGCGAGCAGGTGGATAATATCCTGGAAACCCTTAAAAAAGAAGGCAGGCTGCTGCAGGTAGAAGACGATAAGTTTATCATTAACTTAAAAGTTGATATTGTAACAGGCCGCGTAGATCTGGCCAACAGCAAGTACGCCTACATTGTATCGGACGACCGGGAAGACGATATCCGCGTGTTCCGGGAGCACCTGAAATATGCCATGGACGGCGACACGGTTAAGGTGGAGGTGCTGCCTACCGTGCGTGGAGGGCGCCAGGAAGGCGTAGTGGTGGAGGTGCTCGAACGTAAGCGCACCGAGCTGGTGGGCATCATGGAACTTACCAAAAACTTTGGCTTTGTAGTACCCGATTTCAAGCGCCTGTACTTCGACGTTTTCGTGGGCGAGCGTGGCCTGAACGGAGCACAGTCAGGAGACAAGGTACTGGTGAAAATTGTAGAGTGGCCCAAAGACCCCGACAAGAACCCTACCGGCGAAGTGATCCGCGTGTTCGGCCCGGCTGGCGAGAACGAAGCGGAGATTCATTCCATCATGGCGGAGTTCGGCTTGCCGTTCGAGTTTCCGGAAACAATAGAAGAAGAGGCAGAAAGCATTTCGGATAAGATCACATCCGCGGAAATTGCCACACGACGCGACTTCCGCGACGTAACCACCTTTACCATTGACCCCGCCGATGCCAAAGACTTTGACGATGCCCTCTCGATCCAGAAGCTGGACAATGGCAACTGGGAGATCGGCGTGCACATTGCAGACGTAACCCATTACGTAACGCCACGCAGCCTGCTCGAGAAAGAGGCCTATCATCGGGCCACCTCGGTGTACCTCGTGGACAGAACTATACCCATGCTGCCGGAGCGGCTCTCTAACGGCCTTTGCTCGCTCAGGCCCAACGAGGAAAAACTGACTTTCTCGGTGGTGTTCGAGCTGGACGATAACGGTAAAATTCACGATACCTGGTATGGCCGAACGGTCATCTACTCTGATCGTCGGTTTGCTTACGAAGAGGCGCAGGAGCGCATTGAGACGGGAGAGGGGGATTTTGCCGAGGAGATCAACACCCTGAACCGCATCGCTAAGAAACTACAGGCAAAGCGCTTTAAGAACGGCGCCATCAGCTTTGAAACTGTGGAGGTGAAGTTTAACCTCGACGAGAAGGGACGCCCCTTGTCGGTGTATGTGAAAGAGCGGAAAGATGCCCATAAGCTGATAGAGGAGTTTATGCTGCTGGCCAATAAAAAAGTGGCTGAGTACGTGTACAAGCTCGGCAAAGGCGACAAGCACCCCACCATGGTGTACCGTACGCACGGCTCTCCCGACCCAGACAGACTGAGCACTTTCTCGTTGTTTGCCCGCAAGTTTGGCTACAAAGTAGACCCGGACGGCGACATATCGGCGGAACTCAACCACCTGACTGCGGAAATAGAGGGAAAGCCCGAGCAAAGCGTATTGCAGAACCTAGCCATCAGGACCATGGCCAAAGCCAAGTATAGCACCGAGCCAGAAGGTCACTTCGGCCTTGCCTTCGATCACTACTCCCACTTTACGTCGCCTATACGCCGCTACCCCGACATGATGGCGCACCGCCTGCTGCAACATTACCTCGACGGTGGCAAATCGGCGGAGAAGGAAGCCTACGAGGAGAAGTGCCAGCATTCCTCCGAAATGGAGAAGCGCGCCGCTGATGCAGAACGCGCCTCCATTAAGTACAAACAGGTGGAGTTTATGAAAGATACCATCGGAAACGAGTACAAAGGAATTGTGTCTGGTGTTACTGAATGGGGTATATTTGTGGAGATCGAGGAGAACAAGTGCGAAGGCATGGTGCGATTGTCTGACCTGAACGACGATTACTATGAGCTGGACGCGAACAACTACCGCATCATCGGCCGCCAGACCAAGCGCATTATCTCGTTTGGCGATGAGGTGATCGTAGAAGTGAAAAGCGCCAACCTGAACGACCGCACCATCGATCTGGAATTAGTAAAAACCCTGAAACAACATTAAGCAGACCTGTGGATATTTCACATCTCTCTGATAAGATCCAGCATACTTTATCTACGCTTCGCTACGGCGAAAACCCGCCAGCGCTCTACGAACCGATCCGGTACATCATGGCGCTGGGGGGCAAGCGTATCCGCCCTCTGCTGGTACTCTTAGCCGCCAAAATGTATGATGAGGAGGTGGAGCACACCCTGCTGCCGGCAGCAGCGGTAGAGGTTTTTCACAACTTCACGCTCATGCACGACGACATCATGGACAAGGCGCCCCTGCGCCGTGGCCAGCAGACAGTGCATGAAAAGTGGAATGCCAACATTGCCATCCTGAGTGGCGATGTGATGCTGGTGCGCGCCTATGAGCTCTTGCTGGGAGTAGAGCAGCACAAGTTGGCCCACGTGCTGCGGCTGTTCAGTACCACCGCCGCCGAGGTATGCGAAGGCCAGCAACTGGACATGAACTTTGAGTTGCGCGAGCAGGTGAGCATACAGGAGTACATCCACATGATTACCCTCAAAACGGCTGTATTGCTGGGATTTAGCCTGGAGTTGGGTGCTATCCTTCAGGGAGCGCCCGATGCCGATGCGGAGCATCTTCGGCTTTTCGGCGATAACATCGGCATCGCCTTTCAGCTGCGCGACGACCTACTGGACGTGTACGGCGACCAGGACAAGTTCGGTAAGCAGGTTGGGGGCGATATCCTGTCTGATAAAAAAACGTTTCTGATGCTGACAGCCCTGGAGCAGGCGAACCAGGAGCAGCTTAATACTATTAACAGCTGGCGCAACCAAACCGAGGAAAGTATAGCCCCGGACAAAGTACAGGCCATCACGCAGGTGTACGACCAGCTTCACATACGCCACCAAACCGAGCAGCACATAGACTTATACTTCCAGAGGGCCCTGCAGCACCTGAACGCCATTGAGTTGCCGGAAGAAAGAAAATCCACGATCCGTGGGCTGGCCCTGCAACTGATGGAGCGGGATAGTTAACTATTTAAATCGCTGGATGCTTTCATCCGTTCGGTTACACAGAACACAGTTAATCAAAAGTAGAAAATGAGCGTTACCCTTATACTCATCATCATCACGGTCGGAATTTCTTTGTATGCTTTGCAGAACCAGGAGCTGATGCATAAATGGATATTCCAGCCTTACGCTGTGCAGCGTGATAACTCGTGGTACCGCTTTCTGACCTCCGGCTTCCTGCACGCCGATTTCACGCACCTGTTCTTTAACATGTTCACGCTGTACTTTTTCGGTGAGGTGGTGGAGCAAACCTTTAAAGCGATCTTCGGCCCGGGTACAGGTATCCTGATCTACCTGGCTGTATACCTCGGGGGCATCATCATCTCCGATATCCCCACGTTCTTCAAGCATCGCAACGATCCGCCTTACCGCGCTTTGGGCGCCTCGGGTGGCGTGGCCGCAGTCGTGTTCTCCAGCATCCTTTTTTACCCTACCCAGGATATCTGCCTGTATGCCATACTTTGCATACCTGGGTTTATACTGGGCGTGCTTTATGTGGTGTATTCATATTACTCCGGCAAAAAAATGGGGGATAACATTAACCACGATGCCCACCTGTACGGCGCTATTTACGGTTTTCTGCTGAGCCTGGTACTGGTGCCGCAGGCACTCCCGAACTTCTTCTCGGAGATAGGCAACTGGCACTTGTTTTAAAAACACGCGCCTTTAAGGTGTGATTCGAGGGCTATTTCCTGCTACAGGATTCGGCTGTTCTGGATGGTTTTGCGTATAAAGGACTACACAAACCCTTCTACCCGTGAACGTAGCCTATAAAAACACCCTTGCTGCTTTTTTTGTGGTTATGCTGTTGTCTTGCGGTACGGCACAGGTGCAGGCGCATGTAAATGCTGTTCCTACGCAGGAAAGTGGTTCGCTGCTACAGTATGTGATCGATAACCGCCCCCTGCTGGCAAGCCTGCTAACAAAGGCCGGACTAACTCCTGTGCTCTCCGGCGACAATGCCTATACCTTATTGGCTCCCACTGATGAGAACCTGAAGGCGCTGGAGAATGAATCGGCACAACGCATTCGTATCGTGCTGTCAGGGCATATTCTGAAGGGCAGGTACATGGAAAGCGACCTGAAAGACGGTGCCACGGTGGAGACCCTGGGGGGAACGAAAGTAACCATCTGCCGCAAAAAAGATTACACGCTGGTAGATGGGGTGCGCATTGTTAACGCCGACACACAACTGAAGGCAGGAGTGGTGCACACGATGGGTGGTCTGCTCAAGATCTGAGTCTTCTATTACTTGCCATAGCCCTCTTCCCGTTGCTTCTATTTTCATACTTATAAACAAGTCCCATACTTTCTGGCCAGACTGGTATTGTGCCTACCTATCTTTCCTGCCTGCTCCCTGCGCACGGCATTAGGGCCCTGATTTTCCCTAACAATTACATTATCAGAAAGATATCTTAGCTTTTATACCAGATATCCGTATGGTAGCATTAACACTATATTTTCTTGTTATTTTATCTGCCAGTTGCGTTCCTGAAATCCGCTTGGGTCGCTTTCAAGAACCAAACTCAGAAAACTAATCCCAATTGCGCTACCTATGACATATGAAATTGCCATAGTTCTGGGAATTATTATGCTGGCAGTTATACTGTTCGTAACAGAACGCCTGTCTATTGATACAGTGGCCATACTGACGATGGTGCTGTTTATGGTAACCGGCGTACTTACGCCCACCGAGGGTTTTGCCGGTTTCAGTAACCCTGCCACCATAACGGTTGCAGCCATGTTTGCCATCAGTTCAGCCATTTTTAAGTCCGGGGTGTTGAGTAGCGTGGGCGTTGGGCTCACACGCATAGGCCGTAAAAACTATCTGCTCTGCCTGCTTTCGCTGATGCTTATTTCCGGTAGCCTGTCAGCTTTTATCAACGATACGGCCGTGGTGGCGCTGTTAATGCCCGTGGTGATACAGGTTAGTCAGGACATTAAAGTGAGCCCCTCGAAACTGCTGATACCGCTTTCTTTTGGCGCTTTGATGGGCGGGGTGTGCACCCTGATCGGGACCTCTACCAACATTTTGGTGAGCGGCATCGCCGAGGCACAGGGCGAGGAGCCGCTGCAGATGTTTGAGTTCACGAAGGCCGGCATCTGGTTCCTGCTTTTGGGCATAGCCTATATGTTCTTCGTGGGGCGGCACCTGCTCCCTAACAGGGTGTTGGCCGAAGACCTTTCCGAAACCTTTAACCTGGGCGACTACATCACGGAGATTGTGCTGCTACCCGATTCGCCCTCCGTGGGTGTTCCGCTTTATAAATCAGGCTTAATTCAGAACCTGGATGTGGAGGTGATGCAGGTAACGCGGAATAAGGAGCGGATACAGGTTTTTCCCTCTTTGCTGCTTCGTGCGAACGATGTGCTGAAGGTGCGCTGCAGCGTGGACAAGCTCAAGCTGCTGAAACAAGAGAAAGGCATCGAGCTGAAATCTGAGCGCAAGTTCAGGGACAGGGACCTGCGCACCAGCGACTCCAAGCTCTACGAGGCCATCGTGACACCCAACTCCTATCTGGAGGGAAAGTCGATCAAGAACCTGGATTTCAGGTCGTATAACTACGGGGCCTCTGTGCTGGCTATCCGGCACCGGAACGAGATACTGCACGAGAAGCTGGCGCACGTAAAGCTTTCTCCCGGCGACGTGCTGCTAATTGCCGCCGATAAGTACCAGGCAGATAAACTGAGGCAAAACGAGGACATCCTTATCATTTCCCAAACAGAGCGAAGCCCCTACAACTATGGTAAAATTATACCGGTGCTGCTCATCAGTGTGGGGGTGGTGGCTGTTGCCGCGGCTGGCATGGTTCCTATTGTGCTAAGCGCCATGGTGGGCGTTGTGCTGCTTATCCTGTTCCGCTGCATCAGGGTAAATGAGGTGTACAAGGCCATCGACTGGAAAGTGATTTTTATGCTGGCAGGAGTGCTTTCGATGGGGGCTGCGCTGGAGAAAACGGGAGCGGCTAAACTACTGGCCGATTACCTGATCTATGGCGTAGGGGACTACGGGCCGCATGCCTTGCTTTCGGTCATTTTCTTCATCACCTTTATGGCAACCAACTTTATGTCGAACAATGCCACGGCCGCGCTGCTGGCACCCATCGCCATTGTTACAGCCAAGGAACTGGGCGTAAGCGTAAAGCCCTTTCTGATGGCAGTGGCCTATGCGGCCTCCCTGAGCTTTATGACACCCATGGGCTACCAGACTAACACCATGATCTACGGGCCGGGCAACTATCGTTTCTCTGACTACCTGAAAGTGGGTACGCCCCTCAACATCCTGCTCTGGCTCTTGGCCTCCATCATACTCCCCATGTTCTTCCCTTTCTGAGAGCCGCGTTCCACGTGAATAATTTGGAACGACTGAAACCCCTACAGGTATCCTTTGGCCTGAAGCAGGAACAGCTCGGCATACTTCCCGTTCTTGGCCAGCAGCTCCTCGTGCGAGCCAAGCTCCTTTAGCTGGCCCTGCTCCAGGAACAGGATTCTGTCGGCCATGCGCACCGTTGAGAAACGGTGAGAGATGAGTACGGCGGTGCGGCCCTCGATCAGGTCGGAGAAGCGCAGAAACACCTCGTGCTCGGCGCGGGCATCAAGGGCAGAGGTAGGTTCATCCAGTATCAATAACTGCGCATCGCGCATGTAGGCCCGCGCCAGCGCCACTTTCTGCCACTCGCCACCCGATAGCTCCACGCCTTTGTTAAAGCGCTTGCCGAGCACCTGCTCATACTTGTCGGGCAGGCGCTGGATAACCAGGTCGGCCAGGCTTTTCTGGGCAGAGCCCTGTATACGCTCCGTGTCTGTGATGTTACTTATCTGGCCAATGGCGATGTTGTCTGAGGCCGTCATCTGGAAGCGCACGTAATCCTGGAAAATAATGCCTACCTGGTGCCGCAGGTCGTTCAGGTCGTACTCGCGCAGATCAATGCCATCCAACAAAATCCGGCCTTCGGTGGGTTCGTAAAGCCGGGCAAGCAGCTTTACCAGGGTAGTCTTGCCGGCGCCGTTTTCTCCCACCAGGGCAAGTTTTTCGCCTGCCTGTAAATGGAAGGACAAGTACCGCACGGCCCACCTTTCGCTGTTGTGGTATTTAAAGCCCACGTTATCGAAGGTAAAGCCATACTTGATGGGGTGCGGTATGTTTAAAGGGTTTTGAGGCGGCGTTATCTGAGGCCGGAGCTCCAGAAAGTCGAACAGGTCCTGCAGGTACAAGGCGCTCTCGGCAATCTGCGAGAAGCGGGTCATGATGCCCTGCAGCAGGCCCCGCATGCTGTTAAAAGAGCCCGCCAGAAAGGTAAGCGTACCTACGGTGATAAGCCCCCCCACCGTCTGGAAAAGTATGAACACATACGCGCCGTAATAGGCCAGTGCCCCCAACGAGGAAAGTATACTTCCCCAAACCGCCCGCTTCAGGGTAATGCTTTTGTTGAGGTAGTAGTATTTATCCGACAGCTCCTTAAAGCGGCCCGACAGGAAACCGGACAGGTTAAAGGTCTTGATCTCTTTCGCCGTCTCGTCGCTGGCCCCAATGTAGCGCAGGTAATCGAGCTCGCGGCGTTCGGGCGTCCAGGAGCGGGAGAGGGAGTAAGAGCGTTCGTTAAAGTGGGTTTCCCCTAAAAACGAAGGGATAACGGCCACCAGCAGAATCAAAATAAGCCAGGGGTTGAAAGCGATCAGGCCCACGGCCAGAAAAGCGATGGTAACCATATCCTGTAACTGCGAGAGCACCTGCGACATGAGCACGACCCGCGTAACCGTTTGCCTGCGGGCCCGCTCCAGCTTGTCGTAGAAAGTGGCATCCTCGAACTGCGCCAGGTCCAGGGTGGCAGCGTGCTCTATTAAGGCAATGGAGGTCCGGTTCGAGAAAAGGTCGCCCAGCAGGCTGTCGAGCAGGGTGATGCCGCGGTTGATGATGTCTGAAAGTATGGCCAGCCCCAGCTCCAGCCCCACCAGCGTCCAGAGGTAGGTCAGGTCGCGGGCATCTGAAAGCGGGATAAGGCGGATAACCTCATCAATGATCAGTTTGCCCACATACAGCATCGCCAAAGGCAGCGAAGCCTTTACAAGGCGCAGGAGCATGTTGCCCACGGTCATGGTTCTGCTGGTGCCCCAGATGAGCCTGAAAAACTTGGGTAGGTTCTTTAAGGCGCCAACCTGCTCTTTAAAGCTTTTCTTTTCTTCCTGTGCCTCGTTTTTTACGCCTGTTCCTTTTTTCTGACTCCGCATATTTTATCTGTCAACTCCTTATCTACCACCTTGGCCTTATCTATACCGGCGCTTGTGCATTATGTTTAACCTGCTGCCGGATCATCCATTTTATAACACAAAATTTATAGAAAATCGTAATTTCGCACATCAAAATTAGACTTTAAAAACGAAAACAGCTTTATGAGGACTCATGTAAGTCGTTTTGCCTGTCTGGTAGTGTTGCTGGCAGTCTCAGGAAATGTAACGGCGCAGGTACAGCATGTGCTCTACTACAATACCCACATGGCTCGGGTGCCGGACATAAAGGCTGCTGCGTTTGTAGAATTGATCGAGCGCGAAGACAACGAGGCGGAGCAGGGCACTATCAGTTTGTACAAAGTTATGCCCGACTCGGCCGATTACCTTTTAGTGAAGAAAGGCGCTTATGCCTCTGTTATGCATCCCAGAAAAGTACACGGGCAGTTGATCACGTATTATCCTAATGGCAAAAAGAAAAATGTGCAGACTTATTTAGATGGTAAACTGCACGGCATAGACATGGGCTGGTATGAAAACGACAGCGTGCAGCACCTGATCAATTATAAAGCTGGCGACTATGACGGCGCGCTAAAGTCGTATTACGCAAGCGGGCGGCTAAAGCGCGAAGAACGCTACGAGGCAGGCAAGCAGGTGTATGGCAAATGCTATGCGGCCGATGGCAAGGAAGTCGCCTTTGTGCCTTACCAGGAAATGCCGCTGTTTCCGGGAGGCGAGACCGCCATGCTGCGTTACCTTGCTCAAAACATCCGCTACCCGGCGTCCAGCCAGCGAAGCCGGGAGAGTGGGTTGGTGGTGCTAAGCTTTCAGGTAAACAAAAGCGGCGGAATAGAGGACCTGCACGTCATTAAAAGCGTAAGCCGCGACCTGGACAAAGAAGCGATGCGGGTGGTGCGCGGCATGCCGGCCTGGCAGCCCGGCACATCAGAGGGAGAAGAAGTGAGTGTCCAGTATTTTTTGCCTGTCAGGTTCACTATCAGGTAACGTCCTTTATATGGCAGAGGAAACTAACGCACGGAGCGCCTCTTTTTACCCTACACAACTATTAAACGCCGCCAACTTATGACACGGTACTTACTTTATTTCCTGACGGGCTTTGCCCACGCCGTAGTGATTCTTTTTTACAGAGGATACCTGGAGGCCGCCCCCAGCACATACGCCACTGTAGCCCTGGTGGGGGGCATGGTGCTTTTCGGGCTGGTATCGTGGCTAAAGCTGTTCCTGGAGAAGGTGGGGGCGGTAATGGCGATCTTATGTTTGCTGGCGCTGCTGCCCTGGACGGTGGAAGCCGGCCAGCAGGCCCTGGCACAGGATGCTTTTTTAAGTGGAGCCCTGCTGATTGTGCATGCCGTGCTGCTTTTTCTGGTAGTGGCCTCTTTTATAACCAGTGCCCGCTACCTCTTTAGCAGGCGCTCCTGGCTGGCCGGCACCGCCAGGCCGGGCTTGGCCGGTAAAATCTTTGTGGCCATCATCCCGATCGCTATCCTGGTTGCCTGGCTGCTGGTGATGAACAAAGTATAGCTTAACGGATTAGGGCAGCGCTAAATGCAGCAGAGCCCAACTGTGGGGGTTGGGCTCTGCTGCTAAGTGTCTAGCTTATAATCGAGAAGTATACCCCTCTACTTTAATGAGAAAAGCCCTGCCAAAAAATGACGGGGCTTTCTCTCACCTTAAACAAACTAAACTAATCTAAACTTTAACTAACCTTATCTTTAGTAATAAACTTCTGTTTTTGAGCCAACCCTGCTTCGTTTCAGTAAAAAACCAACCTTGGTCAGGCAGGAATCAAGGGCATTTTTAAAAAATTCTGACAAAAGAATTTGCAGATCTAAAAACTTATCAGGATATTAGCTTTCCGCAATTCCGTTCCCCTTAATTCGGGTGCAAAATTAGGGGTTTGTTTTCCTTTTGCAAAGAAAGCCACGAAAATATTTTCATAAATTTCCAATCCCTTCCCTTTTTATTTACATAATACTGAATATCAGTGCTTTGCAAATAAAATAAATTTTAAAAAATTTTACTTTCAGGCACCAAAAACACTGCGCGCGCAGCGTCTGGTTAAGTTGTAGCAGCAAACAGCATGTGTTACCATACCGCGCTTGCTAGGCAGTCATAAAAAACGCCCCATCCCTGGCTGTTTGCCGGGGTGGGGCGTTAAGCCTTGTAACATAAAGAGTTATCAGATCATGGCCACAGTTTTGTTATCGATCTGCTCGCCGTACGTTTTCTTGTAGTGCACCTTTCGCTCAAGGGCGGCGATAAGGGGTTCCGAGAAATCCACGCCTTCCAGCTCGCTGGCGGTTGGCATAGCCCCGGGGCTAAACACATTTATCTCCATCAGTTTGTTGCCCACAATATCGAGGCCCACCAGGAACATGCCATCCTGGATCAGCTTCGGCTTTACCAGCTCTACCAGGTCTAGCATGCGCTGGTCTACTTTGGCGGCCACGGCCGAGCCCCCCGCGTGGATGTTGCTGCGGATGTCGTCCTTGCTGTTTACACGCCGTATGGCGCAGTATTTCCCTTTGTGCTGCAAGGCCTCTCCGTTCATCACAAACAGGCGCACATCGCCTTCAGTGGCCTCAGGCAGGTATTCCTGGGCAATCACATACCCATCGCGGCTAATGGCCTCCACTATCTGGTTCAGGTTGGTGGCGTCTTTCTTTTTTACCATAAACACACCAGAGCCGCCCGAGCCTTGCAGGGGCTTCAGGATGATGTTGTTCTTCTGCTCATTAAAGAATTCCTTTATCTCCTCTTTGTCGCGGGTGATAAGCGTGCGGGGCCTGACGGCTTCCGGAAAATGCTGGAAGTACATTTTGTTCACGGCATCAGAGAGCGAGGTAGGGTCGTTGAGCACGATCACGCCGTGGCGCATGGCCAGCTGCCCGAAAATAATGCCTGCGTTCTGGGCCCAGGCACGTCCTTCCGGCTCCGACGAGGGGTCGTTGCGCAGCATCAGCACGTCCAGGTCGCGGGCGGTAATGTGCACGCTGTTTACCTTTTCGCTGTGGATGAAGTCGATGTAAGTGGCCGGTGATTTATACTTGTGCTTGGGGTCGGCCTGCAACGCTGTGGCGCCCATGTAGCCGTCGGGGTAATAGGCCAGGTCGCCCACGCCCATCAGGTACACGGAGTGGCCGGCATTGTGCAGGCGCTGTGCTAAAAAAATGGTGGTATAGGCGGCCTTTTCGGTTTCTATGTTATTTACTACAAATCCTACTGTCATGGGGTGTTTTGCTTTTGTATGAATTGATGTGGCTGGAAGATTACAGTAAGTTAAATACTGAAATGCCTTTTTTAAGTTGTTCCAGCTTGGGTTTGATGGCCGGATCGAGCAGATAGCGCGGTTTAAGGGGCACCGGGCGGAGCACCTTGCGGTAGATCAGCTCCTGCACGATCGGGATGTAGTCCTGCCTTATTTTGCCGATCAGCAGCGGCTCCAGCTCATGGCCCTGTTGCAGGTACTCGAGCAGGTGCACCAGGCCCCGCAGGTACACGGCGTCTTTGGTAAGCCCGCCGCCGCGGTGTACCCGCATGGTAATGTCCCAGGCGGTTTGGTCTTTAAAATGGTAATCCTCTTTCAGGCGCCGGTAATTGTCTGAAAAGCAGCAGCCTTTGGTCAGGTGCGCCACGGCCACCACGCGGGCCGCCAGGATGCGCATCCGGGCATGGTCCAGGCCACCCACCAGCCATTCGCTCAGCACGGCCAGCCCTTCCTGCAGCTCCTCGTAGCCGGGGCTGCCCACATACAGCTGGTGCAGGGGCTGGGCTTTTCCGTTAAAGTATGTCAGGATGTGCGTGCCGACCTCGTGCTGGATCAGCGCTTCGGCCCGGTGGCGCGGAATCTGGGCGTCTGCGCCCACGTTCAGCCGGCCCTTCGATACAATCAAACCCACTACATCCTCCCTGATGTCCACGCCCGAGTCTACGCCGGGGTGCTGCTCTTTCAGAAAGGCGATCTCCTGCTCGGCCAGGGCGGCGAACTCCTCTACGGGTATAAGCGGGACGTCTTTGTGCTGGGATGGTTCGGGTATGGCGGATAATATGCCCTCCGCCACTTTCAGCAGCTGATCGTCTACGCCGCCATACAGTTGCATGCTGCTGTACAGGAAATTGGGGGTGTTGCGGTCTGCCAGCATGGTCAGCATTTTGTCCAGCTCGTGGCGCTTGTCCCGGAAAAGGTAGGCCAGGGTGGGGTCATCCACCTTCTCGATAGAAACGTTGTAGAGCTTGCGTTTCAGCTGGTCCGCGTCAACGGGCATCAGGCGGTAGTGGAAGGTAGGGGCGGTGCTATATTTGCTTTTCCGGAACTCCTCCCAGGCCTCCTTGTTGTTAACGGGTGTTACCAGCAGCAGAAAGCGAAACTGGTCGCTGACGCTGGTCAGTTGCTTGTCGATGCGCCACACCACCTGGTTCACCGCCTGCCGGCCAAGGGCCTGAAAGTGAACCGGCTTGTGGGTGGTTTGTACCTGCACAAAATCAAACACCGCTTTTTTGATCGCGTTCGCCAGTTTGCCGCGCAGGGTTCGCAACAGCAAAGGGTAAACCTTGCCCGTAGCGGTGTTTTTATAAACCGGTTTTAGCTGCAGCCCCAACGTAAGGATACTGAACTTTTTGAGGTCCTCTTCGCCCATCAGGCAGTGGGGCTCCTGCAGCAGCGAATGGTTGGAGGCTGTTTTAACAGTGGTTCGGATGCCACTCAGCTTAATGCACTCCAGCTCCTGTGTAAGTACTTTTAAGGTGCCGGGAAGCTGGGCCTCGGGGCCCAGTACCGTGAACAGGGGCGCATCCGGTTCTGGTGCTTCCATGAGTTCGATGAGCATAAAAGCCCCGAACTTATCGGCCATGGCCTTGGCAATCTCCTGCACCAGGCTGCGCAGTTCCTCTGTCTGCCCCTGGTTAGAGATGATGTAGGCCGCGTTAGCCTTTACAAAATCAGCAGTGGCGTGGTCGGGCTGGTCGGCCGGGTGGCGGTAAAGCACCAGGAAGGGCAGGGGCCTGTCGATGTACACCAGCCCGCCGTCGGGCAGGCGCCGGTGCACCTGTGAGCCGCGTTTCAGGCTGCGCACGATCTTTTTAATGAAACTGTCGGTGATGTGCTCGATCATAAGGCTGTTTTTATTCCTGGCATACTTTAGCAAGGGCCTCTAGTACAGGGCGTGTGGTTTGCGCCAGCGCTTCTCTGATCTCCTGCAACTGTTCCTCGTCGGGTTCGCCTGTCCATTCGTCCATAAAGAATTTTTTGAACTCGATGCTCAGCACGCAGGCGCTGTCGCCGAAAGTGTCATGTATCCAGCGCATAAAGTATCCGCCTTTAAACTTCACGTTCTCCCGCACATCCAGGTGACGGCCCTGGTAATCGTACGCCGACAGGGTGTTTACGAGTGCATCCACCACCGGGGCCCATCGGGTGCGGTTCATGTTGCCGGTTCCGATGTTTACCTCCGGGTTCTGCGCTGGGTCGGCGGCTGGCCCGGCTGCCCCCTCGCGTTTGTGGTTGTAGGTATGCAGGTCGAACACCACAAAGCAGCCGTGCTTTTGCTGTATCGCGGCAAGCAGCTGCTTTACATCGGCATAAAAGGCATCGTACCTTGACATTGACTCCTGCGCCAGCTCCTCGGGCAGCTCATCCTGCCAAACGTCCAGGCCCCAGGCATCTTCGGGTAAGCGGTAAATGGCTTTGTCGGGCGGGCGGTTCAGGTCCATCTCAAAGCGGGAGTTGTGCCCAATGATCTGGTTGTCTGCAATACTCACCCATTGGTCTGTAAAGGGGTCTTCTTCGCGCAGGCGCTCTTCGGCGGCCAGGGCGAACAGGTTGCTGATATTCTCCCGTACCTGGTGGCCGCTGTGGATGGCTGTGGCTACCAGGGGGCTGTTGCCTTGCTTAAGTGTATAAAAGGCGTTGTCTGTTTTTGTCTGTTTCATAGCATTTTGTTTGCTTAGAATGTACCCTTTTCAGCTGCTGAAGGTTATCTTGCCACTGTGTGCCTGGTATTTTGCAAGCAAGTGCGAAAGGAAGTATGGCGCATGAACATGCCCAGCAGGAGTGCCGTAAATATTTAATGAGAAGGGCAGGAAGGGCATAGGGAGTACTACCCGAAAGCGTTAACACACGTAGGTGAAACTGTAGAACCAAACTATTTTGCCAAAATCCCACTACCCTATAACCTGCCGCGCCTGTGGCGCAGGTTTACCTGCAGGCAGTGAACGCTGCCCGAACTGCGGGGAAGCTGTGGCACAGGGTAAATGGAGCTGGTTCAAAAACCTGAATGCCGTGGAGATTTTCTTGCTGATACTCGGAAGTATGATACTATTGATAGGACTTGTTGCAATTTAACACTAGGGACTGGTGAGGTTATCAGGTGTAGCAACATTTAATTCTAAATTACTGATTAACAGGTTTGTAATTTTAGTATTATACAATAACTTTAGGGTTACGTAACCCCCTTGTTACAGCGGAAGTATAGGTATTCTACAAGAATAGTTTTACTGAAAGGACAAAAGAGCATGTTAAAAAGCTACAGGCATTTATTTTTAGGTTTAGCTGTATTCCTGCTTGCTGCTTTTATGCAGCAACTGCGTGTTCATCATTTTGAGTTTAACCTGCTCATGTCGCTTCTGCTTCTTTACGCCGTGGGTGTGGTAGCTGGATTATTGATTTTTAGTGTCTCAAAAGAGCAGGTGTACAACTAACTCTTAGCTCTAGGTTCTACGAGTCCCTTTTTTTGCGGCTTGTTTAAAAACGGCCATACGCTGCTACCCCTCTGATCTTATTATATTCGCTGTTGGTCTGTTCCTTTAGCTACCCGGGCTGATGCAGGTTTTACGCCATCCCATCTTTTTAATTTGCTTGTCGCTTTTTTGCTTGAACCAGGCTTTGGAGCAGAGCCATACCTTTATCTGGCCCTTCTACGCATACCTCGACGACCTGCTGTGCCTGCCAATCACGCTCTCCATCATACTAGCCGCTGAGCAGGCTTATTTTCAAAATTCACGCTTCGTATTGCCCATGCATTACATACTGCTGGCTTTGGCCTGCTTCGCGGTTGTGTTTGAAGGCCTGCTTCCCCTTATCACAAAGCAGCATACCGCCGATACCCTGGACCTGGTCGCCTATGCGGTGGGTGCAGGCATCTTTCACTTCGGAATCAACAGAGCAGGAGCACGCACGGGCAACTAACGCACGGCGTTACCACCATCCACGCTATATTTAAACTTTTACAGAAAATTTTAGCTACCTAAGCAACCTTTTCGGTTGGGCTGCATCTTTAGTTCGAATGCAGGTTAAGAAGATGCCTACTGCCTCTAAAAAAAGTGTAAAAACCAGATCCCATGAAAATCATAAAATTCTACGCTACATCATTTGCCATATTAACTATGGCTCTCCTGCTTGCTGACCTGCCCGTGATGGCACAGCACCTGAAAGGAAACGGCAACGTGCAGTCGCAAACCCGGAACGTGTCGGGCTTTAAAGGGATAGACGTTAGTGGCGGTTTTACGGTAGAGATAACCCAGGGCAATACAGAAAGCCTGCGCCTGGAGGCTGAGGAGAATCTGCTGGATAACATTAAAACAGAGGTAAAAAACGGTGTGTTGCACATCTACAACAACAAAAGCCTGAGCACCTCTAAAAGCATGAAGGCTTATATCACCATAAAAGAATTGACTAGCCTGGATATTAGCGGCGGAGTAAGGGTGACGGGAAACTCTACGTTCAAAAGCAATGCACTGGCCCTGGACATGAGCGGAGGTTCGAGAGTAACCCTTGCCGTTGACACCAAGCAGCTGAAGGCCGATATGAGCGGAGCCAGCAAGGTAGAGCTATCGGGAAAGGCGGATGATGTTAGGCTGGAAATGTCTGGTGCCTCTAACGTAAATGCAGCCGAATTAGAGGCAAAGCATGTAAAGGTAGGGGCCAGCGGTGCCAGCAAAGTGAAAGTTTACGCCAAAGAGTCGCTTGCCATCGATGCCTCCGGTGCATCGGCAGTTTATTACAAAGGCACACCCAGCATAACCTCAGAGACATCGGCAGCAGCCAGAATTTCAAAGCTATAAAGTGAATACAATTTTCCTTGGAAAAGCAGCCTTAACATAAGGCTGCTTTTTTGCTTTGCTGCATATGGCAGGTACTTTCTTGAAAACCATACGTTTTTTATAAACAGGACGGCCGGTACAAATGTGCACCGGCCGTCCTGTTTATTGTATAGAAGCCCACCAGCTAGCGCACCGGCGCAGGCAACACCGGCAAGCTGGCGTGCCCCTCCGCATCCACTGACTGCACGGCAAAGAAATAATTGTCTTTGGAGTAAGGCAGTGTGGCCTTGGTATCTTTCACGAAAAATTTGCGTTCCCAATTCGGGCTGTTGGTTTCGCGCATGAGCACATAATACCCGGCTGGCTTCTGGCCTTTGGCAGGCGCATCCCACTTCAGGTCGGTTTTGTTGGTCAGGTTAGAGGTGATAACGCCTACCTTATCCGGAGCGGCAGGAGCCCAGCCCAGGCTTGCCATCGTGGCCAGGTTTACACCTGCGTTCTTTTTCAGGTACTCAAAATCCATGAACTCAGGCAGGTCGCCGTACTGTTTGTTGTCTTCCTTGCGCACATCCTGGTGCTGGTGGTCAAAGTCCTCGTTCATCTCGCTCATGCGTACTGCGGTATAGCCCTCCAGGTTGAAAGGGGTATGGTCGCCGCCGCGCAGGAAACGATCCGCGCGGTGCACCAGAATCACGTCAAGCTGGTCTACATACTTCTCGCCAACCATTTCCATGTAGCGGGCCAGGTTGCGGCTGGGGCTGTCGCTCTCCGAGCCCAGGGTGCGACGTAAACGGGCCTGCTCCTCAGTTTCGTTGGATGGGGTACCTTCGCTGAAAATGCGTACCCGCGAGTTGTCGTGGATGCCGGTCTCGGCAGCGTAAGAGTTGCCCACGATGTCGTTGTTCTGCATGGCGATCAGGTTCCAACCCTCTTTTTTCACGCGCTCTGCCAGGTGTTTTGAGCCGTACAGCCCTTGTTCCTCGCCCTGAAAAGCGACGAACACCAAAGTGGCCGGGAATTTCTTCGGGGCCATCACGCGCGCCATTTCCATTACCATGGCAACGCCGGAGGCATCGTCATTGGCTCCGGGGGCCTTGCTTTTGGCATCCATCACATCGGTGGCGCGGGAATCGAGGTGCCCTCCTACAATGATCACACGGTCATCGTTGGGGTCTGTGCCTTTTAAAACAGCCATCACGTTGGCCATTTCCACATCTGCAGGAATGCGGCGTCCGTCAGCTTTCACGACAAACCGGTCCATTTCTACTTTCATGCGCCCATCAGAGGCCTGGGCATACTTCTCAAATTCAGACTTTACCCATTCCCGGGCTGCGCCAATGCCTTCTTTCTTGCTGGTAGTCGTGCTCATGGTATGGCGTGTGCCGAAGCTGACCATCTTGCGCACCAGTTCCTCCAGGTTTTTGGCAGAGATCTGGTTGACCATCTGCTTGATCTCATCGTCCTGGCGAACCACTTCCTGGGCCAGGCTTACAGGAATAGTCATAAAATATGCACCTGCCAGCAGGGTCAATGCGAGCAGTCGGGTAAGGCTAGTTTTAAAATTCATAAGGTAGTTTAGGTGGTTGTGTATGGTCTAAAGTTAAACAAGAATTGGCAGAAATCATTGAGCAGTATCTGCAACAGGCCTGGAAACGCCCCGGGAGCAACAAATTCTCGCGGTTAATGAGAGTCCCTGCGGTGTCAGAATGCCATTTTGCAGCGTTCGTCCTGTAGCAGGTAAAGTTCCTCGTCCACGCTCAGGATGCTCTTGGTATTAAAAAACTCCATCTGGTAGCGGCGGGAGAACTCTTTGCGTTTGATGGCCTCCAGAAAGCGCCGGGCATCCTCCCTGGACTCCAGTATCAGTCCGGGTACCTGGGTAGGCTGCTCCTGCTCGTTTTTAGCCACCATGGTAAAGTAGGAGGTGTTCGTGTGTTTCACCACACCTGTTTTTATGTTTTCGGCCTCTACTTTTATACCCACCATCAAAGAGGTATTGCCCACATAGTTGACGGATGCCCTTAAAGACACCAGTTCACCTACCTCCACTGCCTGCAAAAAGTTAACACCATCCACGGATACCGTAACACAGTAGTTGCCGGCGTGCTTGGCAGCGCAGGCATAGGCTACCTTATCCATCAGGGAGAGCAGGATGCCCCCGTGTATCTTACCGCCAAAGTTGGCATAGCTCGGAATCATGAGCTCGGTAAGGGTTGTTTGGGAATAGGAAACGGGTCGGAAGGCGGGTTGGGTCATGGTTTACGCGGTGTTTTAGGGAAGTATAACAAACTATACTTTAACAAGCGGCTGCCAGTTGCACTTACAGAAAGATCACGTCTTTCACCACCTCGCTGCCTGCTTCTGTGTTTAAGAGCTCGATCACTTTGGTTTTAGACATATTCAGTTCGTGCTTAAGCGGGGCGGAGGTAAGGCGCACAAACAATTTGCCATCCTTAAAGTAGAGTTGTTGGGTTTTAAGGGCGATAGGTTTGCCCATAATTTTTTCCCAGTTCTGTACCAGTTGCACCTCGCCCAGTTTTCCATCTAGCCTGTAAACTTTCATCAACGCCTTAAGGCTGTCTCCGATCGGCTGGATGTCCGCTTTCCTTCTGTCAATCTCTTCTTTCTTCTTGTAGTAGCGCACGGGTTGTAATGTTTAATTTTGAATGTGTGAATAGATAATATCTAGCTAACGAGTTGTACATAAGGTGAGCGAGGCGCTATAGTCTTAATGTATTAGGTGTATTATGGCTAATTCAGAAATTCCTTCATTTGATGAGGCAAAGGATAGTTGCCTGTGATTCGCCTCATCAAAATTATTTCGCCAATGTGAAATGATAAGTGAATAGATAAATCTTGGGCAATCTTCAATTTCCTATGTAACTCAAGGTCTTTCAAATCAAACTTTGATATTTGCTCTATAATAAGTTCAAGCTGGTTATGAAATTTTGCTAGAGTTTTGTCTAATCTTTCTTGGCTGTCACATTGCTCCTCTTCAGTCCATGTCATTTGCTCGTTTATTTCAACTTTTTTTTCAGTATCATATAGCTGAGTAAGTTGATAATCTTGCCAAACAATCAAATGATTTAAGATTTGCCAAATTGTTTTTGGGGCATTTGGCAAATTACGCCCGGTTTCCTGTATAGTTAGATTGTAAAATACCTTAAAAGTTTCAAAGGAATCTAAAAACAGCTCTTCGAATTGATTTTCTTTCATTTTTTAAATTCCCTCTAACTAGCAGATAGTGTAAAGTCAACTATTAATTTTATCAATCAACACTTACCCAATCACCTTCACCACCCCATCCTTCACATCAAATCTACGGATACTTTCTGAGAGGCCTTCCAGTATTTTATCGGTTCTATCTAAATGGGTGTCAGTTAAAAAGATCTGCCCGAAAGTATGGGCTGCCACCATTTGCATGAGTTTAGTGATGCGTTTCTCGTCTAGCCGGTCAAAGATGTCGTCGAGCAGCAAGAGCGGCTTGTGCTGGTGGCGTTCAGCCATTACCTCGAAGTGGGCCAGCTTCAGGGCTATCACGTAGCTCTTTTGCTGTCCCTGCGAGCCAAAGCTTTTTACGGGGTTGCCGTCCATCAAAAACACAAGGTCGTCTTTGTGCGGCCCCACCGTGGTGCGTTGCAGCGCCAGGTCTTTGCGCTCGGCCTGGTGCAGTAGCTGGGCAAAATCGGAACCGGATAACTGGCTTTTGTAGGTTAGGGTAACCGCCTCGCTGCTGTCGGAAATATGGCGGTAATGCTTCTGAAAAACCGGCACAAACGCTTCCAGGAACTTTTCCCGCTCGCTTGCCAGCTGCACCCCGAAGGGCACCAGCTGCTCGTTTAGGATGTGCAGGTAATCTTTATCGAAATAGCGGCGCTCGGCAAACTGCTTTAACAGGGAGTTGCGTTGCTTCAGGATGTAGTTGTACTGGATGAGCTGCTCCAGGTAAGGGTGGTTGAGCTGCGAGATAAGGCTGTCGAAGTACTTACGGCGCTCCTCGCTGCCCTCCCGGATCAGGTCGGTATCGTAGGGCGAGATGAGCACGACCGGAAACTGGCCAATGTGGTCGCTGATCTTCTCATAAAGCACCTTGTTGTGCGTCACGGTTTTCTTCTGGCCCTGTTTCATACTAACCTGCACCGTATGTTTGGCGCTCTCTACCAAAAAGCGGCCCTTCACTATAAAAAATTCCTCCCCCTGCTTAATGCTTTGAGATTCGGTGCCCGGGAAAGCGCTTTTTGTCATGGAGAGGTAGTGGATGGCATCCAGCAGATTTGTTTTACCGCTGCCGTTGTCGCCGATAAAGCAATTGATATGCTCCGTGAAGGCCAGGGAGGCCTCTTCGTAGTTTTTGAAGAATAGTAAACTAAGATTTTCGAGAAGCATTTTTTCTACTTTGAATTCTTTTTCCTTAATTTCGCAAGCTAAACCCGTTAGGGGCTTGACAGCCCGCAGGTTCAGGTGTTTTTTGCCTGGGCACTCAGCGGATAAAACCAGATTAGATATTTACCATGGCTGATACGAAAGAAAAGGCAAAAGCGAAGTCGGCGAAAGCAAAGGTACAGGCTGCACCAACGTTTTCAAAGGAAACATACATGGAGTGGTTTGAGTCGATGAAGCTCATGCGCCGTTTCGAGGAGAAAGCTGGACAGTTATACGGGCAGCAGAAAATAAAGGGCTTCTGCCACCTCTACATCGGTCAGGAGGCATGTGTGGCGGGTGCTGTTTCGGCGCTGGAAAAAGGGGATAAGTGGATCACCGCTTACCGCGACCACGCACATCCCTTGGCGCTGGGTACAGACCCGGGCGCTGTAATGGCGGAATTGTTTGCCAAGGCCACAGGCTGCTCGAAGGGCAAGGGCGGCTCGATGCACATTTTCGATAAGGAAGTAGGTTTTGTGGGCGGCCACGGTATTGTGGGTGGCCAGGTGCCGCTTGGCGCTGGGCTTGCCTTTGCCGAGAAGTACAACAAAACCGGTAAACTGTGCATCTGCTACATGGGCGACGGAGCCGTGCGCCAGGGTGCTTTCCACGAGGCCCTGAACATGGCCATGACCTGGAAGCTGCCGGTGATCTTCGTGATCGAGAACAACGGGTACGCCATGGGCACCTCGGTGCAGCGTACGTCTAACGTGCAGGAGCTTTATACTTTGGGTGAGAGCTACGACATTCCGTCGGAGCCTGTAGATGCCATGGAAGTGGAGAAAGTGCATGAGGCCGTGGCCAGAGCCGCTGAGCGTGCCCGTGCAGGCGAGGGGCCAACCCTGCTCGAGTTCCGGACTTACCGCTACAAGGGCCACTCCATGTCAGACCCGGCCAAGTACAGAACCAAGGAGGAGCTGGAAGATTACAAAGGCCGTGACTCCATAGAAGCCGTAAAAGCCACGATCCTGAAAAATAAGTGGGCAACGGAAGAGGAACTGGAGGAGATCGACAACAACATTAAGCAGCGGGTTGCCGAGGCGGTTGAATTCGCCGAAGATTCGCCTTACCCGGAGGCGTCTGAGCTCTACACGGATATTTACGTGGAGTCAGATTACCCCTATATCATGGACTAGATTCGTTAAAAAATTAATAATCAGGAATTAAAAATCAGGAATTAAAAATCAGGAATAGCATGTTGTCTTGTTAATAAGATTGGTGCAATTCATTTTTAATTTTTACTTTTGAATTTATAATTCAACTTAAATCAATGGCTAAAGAAACAGTTAAGAAGCACAGCGAGTTTGAGGAGCTGGTAGAGAATCCGGATGCGTTAGCAGATCGCTTGTCGCATTCTGAGGATTTTGTGAAGAAAAATAAATCAGCTTTACTCGGTGTGTTTGCAGCTATCGCAGCAATTGTTGTGGCTGGTTTCTTGTACTACAATTACCGCACTTCCCAGAACCAGGAGGCGCAGAACGCCATGTTTCAGGCGGTTTATTACTTCGAGGCCGATTCGTTGGGCAAAGCCCTGAACGGCGACGGACAGTACCTGGGCCTGCTGGCTATTGCGGATGAGTATGATGGCACCGACGCAGGTAACCTGGCGGATTTTTATGCAGGGGTTGCTTTGCTGAAGCAAGGCCAGTTCGCTGAGGCCGCTGAGCACCTGGAGGATTTTGAGTCTGATGACTACCTGTTGCAGGCGCGCGCCTACAGCCTGACAGGCGACGCCTTGTTGGAGCAGTCTAAGAATAAAGAAGCTGCCGACATGTACATGAAGGCGGCAAACCATAACGCTAATGAGTACTTCTCTCCGCAATATCTCATGAAAGCCGGTATCGCGTATGAGGCAGACAATAACTTTGCCGCAGCCGCAGAGGCCTACGATAAAATCATCACTGATTTTGTGGCGGCAACCGAAGTTTCGGAAGCCAAGAAGTATAAGGCCCGTGCCGAAATGCTGGCAGGAGACAAAAAATAAAGTATAAAGCAGTAAACTTCAGGGAAAGCGCTTTTGTCTTGTAAAACAGGCAGAAGCGCTTTTTATTTCAATAAACTGTACAATCGATTTTAACGCTTATCTATTCAATTATCAGCATTTATACACATGGCTAGCGCACTTAAAAACCTGAACGAGTATAAAAAGGATACTTTCAAAGACATGTCTGAGAAAACTTTTGGCATTGCAGTGGCTGAGTGGCATGATGAGATTACCAGCGTACTATGCCAAGGGGCAGTAGACACCCTACTGAAGCACGGCGCCCTGAAAGAGAATATCTTTATCAACACCGTGCCCGGCAGCTTCGAGCTTACGTTAGGGGCGCAGTTCCTGGCTTTGCACGAAGAGATCGATGCCGTTATATGCCTGGGGGTCGTGATTAAAGGCGATACCAAGCACGATGATTACATCAACCACGCAGTGGCTAACGGCCTGACCAATGTATCGCTAAAATTTAACAAGCCGGTGGCCTTTGGCCTGGTTACCACCAACAACCTGGAGCAGGCCCTTGACAGGGCGGGGGGAAAGCATGGCAACAAAGGCGTGGAAGCGGCGGCGGCAGTAATTGGCATGCTCAGCTTCTGATAAAACCAGCACGTTTCTTGTTCTAAAGCTCGGGGGAAGTGATGGCTAATATTAATAAAATATATTCTTTATATTAATTTTACCCATCACTTAGCTTATTATAATGATAAGTCTTATTTTTGCACAAATTTAGTGAAAACGCTATATAACAGCCCTTTGTAGGTTGAATTAATTATTATATAGCGTTGTTTATACTTTAAGGCTTTAAATGTGCTTAATTATCTTTTTGAGCATCTTTTTATAAAAGTTAACCGAGGAGTTAGAACCCGATTACAGGTTTAAGATATACAGTTCTAAAATAGTAGAATGAATACAAACGAAGAAAGACAGCGCTACTCGCGCGAAGATTTAGCAGAGTTTGAGGCTATCATTCAGGAGAAATTGACGAATGCGCGCAAAGAGGTCACTTTTATCAAGGAGACCCTGAGCCGCCGCAATGATTCCGGAACGGATAACACAGCATCTCCTACCAAAGTGTTGGAAGATGGGGCCGACACTGCTGAAAAGGAAAGCCTGAACCAGCTGGCCTCCCGCCAGATGAAGTTCATGCAGCAGCTAGAAAACGCCTTGATTCGTATTAAAAACGGCACCTATGGCGTTTGTATCGTAACAGGCAAGCTTATCCCAAAAGAGCGGCTGCGTGCGGTACCCCATACACAACATTCTATTGAAGCCAAACTACAGCGTAACGATTAGTATTTTTACCTCTTGAATATTCTGCAAAACCATATCCAGGCACTTGTTTTTTGTGCCCAGTCGCCGATCAGCATCGAAGAGATTCAGCGTTGCCTACAAGAGTCGATGGGGATGGAACAGGTGTTGGTAAGCGATGTGCTGGAAGCAGTAGAAAGCATTAACGAGCAGCTGGCCACAGGAAACTTTGCCTTTCAGATCTATGCTATCGGGGGAGGCTACCAGTTCCTGACCAGGCCAGACTATCAGCAAACGGTTAGTACCTACCTCAAGCAGAAATCAAAGAAAAAGTTGTCAGCGTCTGCATTGGAGACGCTGGCAATTATTGCCTATAAGCAGCCGGTTACCAGGTCAGAGATAGAGCAGATCCGGGGCGTTGGATGTGACTACGCCATTCATAAACTACTGGAAAAAGAACTTATCGAGCTCAGAGGCAAAGCCGAGAGCATTGGGCGCCCTGTGCTGTACGGCACCTCTCCTAAATTCATGGATTACTTCGGTATCAACCATATAAAGGACCTCCCGCAACTTAAAGACTTCGTAACGGAAGAGAACATGATCGGCGAATCTGCCGGCTAATTGGTTCAGCACGCCCTTTTTGAACCAATACGATTTAATTTCAATTATTACTGCACACACTTACAATACAGTAGCGATACTGCATTATTTAATTTAATACCATGGCAACAGAAAATCAAAGACCCGCCCGGGATAACGGGGGTAGCGAAGGCGCTGACAGAAAACACACTGACAGACCAAACAATGACCGCGAAGGAAAGAAAATCTTTAACAGAAGAGATAAGGATGACCGCTCGGGCGATAACAGAGGCGAGCGCCGCTCCTTTAACACCGACCGAAGATCAGACGATAGAAGAGACAACCGCAGCGCAGGTGGCGAACGCCGCGCATACGGAGATAGAAAAGAAGGCGGAGAACGCCGCTCGTTCAACAACGACCGCCCCGACCGAAGGGACGACCGCCGTGGAGGAGACCGCAGGGAAGGGGGGGAGAGGAGATTTTCTGAAGGCGACCGCGGCAAACGTTTTGACCGGGAAGGGGGCGAACGCCGCTCCTTTGGCAACGACAGACGCGAGGGTGGCGAAAGACGATCTTTCAATTCTGATCGTCCTGAGAGGAGAGACGATAGAAGAGACAGTGGCGAGAGGCGATCTTTTGGCAACGACCGACCACGCCGTGAGGAGGGCGAAAGAAAATCGTATGGCGCAGACAGGCGAGAAGGTGACGAGCGCCGCTCGTTTAACAGCGACCGGCCGGAGCGCAGAGATGACCGCCGTGGCGAGCGTAACGAAGGCGGCGAACGCCGCTCGTTCGGAAGCGACAGACGCGAGGGCGGCGAGCGCCGCCCGTATGACAAGGATAGAAAGGATGGCGGTGAAAGACGCTCATTCAACGCAGATAGGCCACGCCGCGATGAAGGTGACCGAAAACCGTATGGCACAGACAGGCGCGAAGGTGGCGAAAGACGTGCCTACGATATAGACCGTCAGAAGCGCGAAGAAGGCGGCGAGCGCCGCAGTTTCGATGGCGATAAGAAGCCAAGAGAAAACCGTGAGGAGAGACTGGGCAAGCAGGCCCCAGGCCACGGCCGCAACAAACATGCAGCCGACAGGCAGGATGCCCCAACCTATAACCTGAGCCGTTACAAAGACAACCCGCGTATCAAAAAATCGGTTCGCGAGGCCGAGGATGATGGCACCGTGCGCCTGAACCGTTACATCGCCAATTCAGGAGTTTGCTCCCGACGTGAGGCGGATGTGTTGATAGAGTCTGGCGAAATAAAGGTGAACGGCGAGGTGATAACCGAAATGGGTTACAAAGTGCAGCCCACTGACAACGTGCAGTATGGTAAAAAAATGCTGAACCGTGAGAAAATGGTTTATGTGCTCCTGAACAAACCCAAGGATTTCATTACCACGACCGATGATCCGGAAGGACGCAAGACCGTGATGAGTTTGGTGGCGAATGCCTCGAAAGAGCGTATTTTCCCGGTTGGGCGCCTGGACCGTAACACGACGGGCCTCCTGCTGTTCACAAACGATGGTGAGTTAGCGCATAAGCTGACGCACCCTTCCAACGCGATCAAGAAGATATACCAGGTGGAGTTGGACAAGCCCATCACCAAGGCTGATTTCCAGAAGATAGCAGAAGGCATTGAGCTGGAGGATGGCAAAGTGGAAGTGGACGACATCGCCATACTTGGGGAGTCGAACCAGTTCCTGGGCGTAGAGATACATGTAGGCCGCAACCGCATTGTGCGCCGCGTGTTTGAGCACCTGGGCTACGAGGTGGTTACCCTGGACAGGGTGCAGTATGCCAGCCTGACCAAGAAGGATGTTCCACGCGGAAACTGGCGCTTTCTGTCAGAAAAAGAAGTAATCAGGCTGAAATACTTTATGTAGTATATGCGCAGCCTCGCCATCGATATAGGAAACACCGGCACAAAGTATGGCATCTTTGAAGAAGAAGCACTGGTAAAGCAAGGGAATTTTGAGAGTCAGGCGCAACTGCCCGACGAACTGCTGAGCCAAACTTTTGACCATGCCATTATTGCCTCGGTGGCCAGCGATGCCCATAGTATAAAATCAAGGCTGTCTGTGGACGGAAGCATACTTTTGCTCTCGCCCCAGACAGCCTTGCCTGTTTCTAACCAATACAAAACCCCGCAGACGCTGGGCGCTGACAGGATAGCCAGCGCAGCAGGGGCGCATTATTTTTTTCCGGGCCGCAACTGCCTGGTTTTTGATGCCGGCACCTGCATTACCCACGATTTTATAGACAGCAGCGGTGCCTACCAGGGCGGCGGCATTGCCCCTGGGCTGAGCATGAAGTTTAAGGCGCTGCATACTTTTACCGCACGCCTGCCGTTAGTACACCGGACCAACGAAAAGGTGCCTTTAATAGGGCAAACAACCGAGGAGTCAATTTTAAGCGGTGTGCTATCCGGAACAGTGGCAGAACTGAATGGCTTTATTCAGGCATATGCCGAAAAAGCAACTGATCTGGTGGTTATACTTTGCGGAGGAGACGCAGGATTTTTTGAAAGTAAATTAAAAGGACGCATCTTTGTAATTCCTGAACTGGTTTTGATCGGGCTTCACAGAATATTAGCACATAATGTATAAAACACTCCGAGTACTGATAGGCTTTGCCGTTCTATGTTTGACCCATGCCGCAACGGCACAGAATATTGGTAATACACCGTACTCCCGCTATGGCTTAGGTGAATACAATTACAACCTGGGAAATGTGCGGAATGCTGGTATGGCCGGAGTTGGGATCAGCGCCGGCAACAGTTTTCAGGCAAACACGATAAACCCGGCTTTGCTCTACTACAACAGCATTACGGTTTTTGATATCGGCCTGGCCGGACAGGTAAAGACGGTAAAAAACGCTTCGGAAAAGCAGGTTGACGGCAACGCTAGCCTTTATAACCTGGTGCTGGCCGTGCCGGTGTCGAAGCGCTGGAGTGCCGCTGTGGGTTTAAGGCCCTATACAACCGTTAATTACGAAACCCGGGCAAGCTCGGCCTTGGCAAGCAACCCACGCGCCACCATAGAGAGCCAGTACAAAGGCGAAGGAGGGCTATCGGAGGTTTATTTTAGCCACGGCGTGAAACTGGCCGAGGGCCTAACCGTGGGTGCCAGTGCTTCTTACATTTTCGGAACCATTACTAAGGAGGCAGCCACATTGGTGCGCGATGACTCTATTGCGAACATCGCCCAGGAGCGTGTGGTATACAGTGAGCGCACACGTTACGATAATTTTCTTTTTAGAGCGGGCGCAAATTACAGGAAGCAGCTAAACGAGAAGCTATACCTGAGTGCAGGAGCGCTGTATGCCCTTGAATCAGACTTTGACGCGCAACGCACAGCCTCCTTTGAGCGCAGAACGGTCTTTGGTAACATCATTGATGAGAACATCCTGCCCGACAGCTCTACATCTAATGTACATGTGCCTGCAAGCCTGCGTGGCGGAATTACGCTAGACAATGGCAGAAACTTTACGGTAGCCGCTGATTTTTATACCCAGCAATGGTCCACTTTTACAGGCTTTGACGGCAGCAGCGACCTGACCGATAGCTACAGAGTAGCCCTGGGAGGGGAACTGACACCAGATGCAAACTCCATCGATAGCTATTTTAAGCGCATCACTTACCGCGCCGGAGTATATTACGGAAACTCGCCTTACAGCATTAACGGGCAGCAGATAAAAGACAGAGGCGTAACAGCAGGCTTTACCATGCCGCTTGGCCGTGCTACCATCTACGACCTGTATCAGCTGAATGCCGCTTTCGGTTATGGCAACAAAGGCACAACAGATAAAGGACTGATCGCAGAGAACTATTTCCAGTTCAGCTTTGGTTTTACTGTTAACAGCAGATGGTTTATTAAGCGCAGGATTGAGTAGACCACGCCTGCACACATATGAAAAGGCCGTTCTTGGAGCGGCCTTTTTTGTGATAGCATGCACTGATCAGAACGAGGACACCAGAAAAAGAGAAAACTTGTTATATTCACTACTACAAAACTGGCAGAGCGGTATGCGGAAAACATGGATATTGATGCTGCTGGCACTTTTAGCTGGCGTAGGGATAAGCTGTGGCGACGATTTGCAGGACCCGGACAAGGAGCCGAAATATACAGGCCCGGTTATCGAGAACCACGATGTGGTTACTTTATACAGCGATTCGGCCAGACTACTTATAAAACTACAGGCCCCTGTTCAGCAGGAATTCGAAAACGGGGACGGCGTGTTTCCGAAGGGCCTCTATGTAGAGTTTTACGAAAAACCAGGGCAGATGACTTCTACCATCAAAGCCAACTATGCCCGGCAGGATAGGAACAAGGATGTATACCAGGCCAAAGGAAATGTTGTGGTAACCAACCTGGTAAAAAAAGAGAAACTGGAGACGGAGGAGCTATTCTGGAACAAGAACAAGGCAGAGATCTATACTGATAAGTTCGTAAAGATTACAACGGCAGAAGAAATACTGATGGGGCAGGGGCTACGGGCTAACCAGGACTTTTCAAGGTATAGGATCATGAAGCCAACCGGTATCATAGATTTAAAAGAGTAATGAACCCTAAACTGCTGAATTCCATTATATTGTCTTTGGCTTTCGTTGCAATAGTGATCGGGACTCACCGCAGCATTCAGGAAGCCGATATAGCTGGCAATTACTGGATATTTATGATTGCGCTGATCTTGTACATGCTTTACCGGCATCGGAAAAAGAAAGACAGTATAGAGAAATAATCTTTTGAGATGATAGACCCCAGTCAGATCATACTACTTTTGGCAGCCTTGCTGTTCTCCGCCTTTTTCTCAGGCATCGAGATGGCGTTTGTGGCCGCCAGCAAAATTCAGATAGAGCTCAGCGAAAAGAACGGCGTGTTATCCGGACGTATACTCTGGTATTTGCTGCAGCGGCCCTCGCGCCTTTTAGGCACCACGCTGATTGGCAATACAATGGCACTGGTGCTGTATGGTTTTGCAATTGCCGGAATCCTGAATGTGCTTTTGCATCTGTACCTGCCTGCCCCGATGCAAATCGGTGCGTTGATCGTGGTCTTGCAGGTTATCATTGCATCGGTGGTGGTGCTGCTCACGGCTGAGTTCCTGCCGCGAAGTCTGTTCGCCATTAACCCGAACCGCATGCTACAGGTTTTAGCGGTGCCCATCCTGGTATTCTATTACCTGCTCTACCCGGTAGTTTACCTGATCGTGCGCCTGAGCAAATGGATGGCGGAAAAAGTTTTTAAGATAGCCTTCTCGGAAGAAAAGCCTGTTTTCGGGTTTACGGATCTGAACGCCTACATCAAAAATCACCAGTATCACCCAGACCAGGAGAATGCGCCTGAGGTAGACCAGCAAATATTCCAGAACGCCCTGGAGTTTAAAACTGTGAAGGTGCGGGAGTGCATGGTGCCGCGTACCGAGATAGAAGCCGTGGAAGTGACTGAAACTATAGAGGCTCTCCGTCAGAAGTTCGTTCAGACAGGGCATTCAAAGATATTGGTGTACGAGAATACGATAGATAACATCATCGGGTATTGCCATCAGTTAGACATGTTTAAGCAGCCCGAAAGCGTGTCAGAGATCGTGTCGTTGGTTAGCCTGGTGCCGGAGAGTATGCTAGCCAGCGAGCTGTTTGTGAAGTTTGTGTCAGAACACCGGAGCGTGGCTGTGGTAGTGGACGAGTTTGGCGGTACTTCCGGCATCGTTACGGTAGAGGATGTGATTGAGGAGATATTCGGTGAGATCGAGGATGAGTTCGACGTCAATGAGGCACTGCTGGAACAGGTGATTCCAGAGAAAGGGATTTACCTGCTCAGTGGCAGGCATGAGATTGATTACCTGAATGAGAAGTACGAGTTAAATATGCCTGAAGGGGATTATGAAACACTCGGAGGACTTATTTTCTCTGTTTTCGGTGAAATTCCGACCCCTGGCGACGAGGTAGAAGTGGCTCCTTTTCACATTACAGTCCTTTCTATGGACGATAACCGCATCAACGCCGTGAAGCTGGTTAAAAAAACAGAGAATCAAGCAGATGCAGAATAAAAAACAGGAGCACACAAAATTTTGAATTTTAGCGCGATTAACCTTATTTTGCACAATCCTTTTATAAGTTAAACAAAGAATGGCATTAATTAACAAGATTAGAGAGAAGTCTGGTTGGGCTGTAGGCGCCATTGCCATAGGACTTGGCATATTTGTGGTAGGCGGAGACCTTCTGGGTCCTAACTCCAGGCTGATGGGTAACGATGCAAACGTTATCGGCGAAATAGGCGGCAAAGAGATCGGGTATGAGGAATTTGACGCTTCCTTTCAGCAGATAAAAACAAATTATGAGAATCAGGTAGGCCGGGCCGCGACAGAAGGCGAACTAGCCATGCTGCGTGAGCAGGCCTGGAACCAGCTTATATTTAAGATAGCCCTGCAAAAGGAGTATGATCGGCTGGGTATAACGGTTACGGAAGAAGAACTGGTTGACATGGTGCAGGGTAACAACATCCACCCGGCCGTTAAACAGGCTTTTGTAAACCCCCAGACAGGAGAGTTTGACCGCAATCAGGTGATCCAATACTTGCAAAACCTAGACCAGATGGGCCCTGAGGCGCGTCCGATGTGGGCAAACTTTCAACAAGGCGTGGTGGCAGACCGTATTCAAACAAAATTTGCCAACTTGCTTTCGAAGTCAGTGTACGTTACCACCGCAGAGGCCAAGCATTTTTACAATGCGCAGAACTCAACGGCAAGCCTGAAAGTACTGTTTGTACCTTACGCAACCGTTGCAGACACCACGGTAAAGGTGACAGATGCACAGCTTAAAGATTATTTTGAGCGCAACAAAGAGCTGTATAAGGTAGAGGAAGGGCGCTCACTTGAGTTTGTCACCATCCCGGTTAGTGCTTCCTCCGACGACAGCACATATTACAAAGAAGAAGTGTCGAAGCTTGCCCAGCAGTTTGCTGCCGCCACAAACGACTCTGCTTTCGTTTACGCCAACTCCGATGCGCCATTTAACGGCAGCTACCAGAACCCGGGCGAACTGCCTGAAGAACTGCGCAAGCAAATGCCGTTGCAAAAAGGCAAAGTGTACGGACCTTACAACAACCAAGGTACCATGGCGCTATACAAAGTTATGGATGCCAGAGAAGGCGATGTAAACGCCGCCAGAGCAAGCCATATCCTGATCAGACCGGAAAACGATACCCCGGAAGCAAAAGCAGCTGCAAAAGAGAAGGCACAGGATGTGCTGAACCAGATTAAAGGCGGTGCTGACTTTGCCCAGATGGCCACGCAGTACGGTACCGACGGGACAGCCTCTGTGGGCGGAGACCTGGGTTGGTTCCCTGAGGGGCAAATGGTAGCCCCGTTTGAGAAAGCTATTTTTGGCTCTTCGGGTACGGGCCTATTGCCTAACCTGGTAGAAACCGAGTATGGTTACCACATTGTAAAAGTGACAGAGCCTAAAACGAAGCAACAGTTCCAGATCGCCACCCTGCAGCGCTCCATCGAGCCAAGCGAATCTACCCGCGATGCCGCTTATGCTGTTGCTGATGAACTTTCTGGCACCAGTGGAAGCACGCAGGAGTTCAATGAGAACGTAGCCAAGAATAAATCCCTGGTGAAAGAGGAGGCCGTTAACATCGGCAAAAACAACATCCTGGTAAACAACCTGAACAATGCGCGTGAGCTGGTTCGTTGGGCCTATTCTAAAGATGCCGAAGTAGGCGATGTTTCTCCTGTTTTCGAGATAGAAGATCAGTTTGTGGTTGCCACCCTTACAGGCAAGCGCGAGAAAGGCTACGCCAAAGTAGAAGACATAAAGGATGAACTGACAGCCTCTGTTCGCAATGAAGTTAAAGCCAAGCAGATCATCGAGAAGCTGAAGGGCCAGAAAGGTGCTTTGGAGCAGATTGCGGCCAGCTACGGACCGAACGCCATGGTTAAAACTGCTGATAACGTCACCCTGGCTTCTTCTTCACTTCCAGGGTTTGGCATTGAGCCAGTGGCCGTTGGCAAAGCCTTCGGGATGAAACCTGGCGTAACCTCAGCGCCTTTTGAGGGCTTGAACGGCGTGCTGATGGTAGAGCTGTTGAGCGTAAACAAGGCGCCGGAAAGCAGCGACTTAGCAAGCGTAAAAGAACAAATACGCAACACCGCTGCCGGAAGTATAGAAAACAAGGCCTTCGAGGCCATTAAAGCCAAGGCAGAGATCAAAGACAACCGTGTAAGATTCTTCTAGCCTGCCCTAAACTTCTTAAAATAAAAGAGCCGCTCTGTTTTAGAGCGGCTCTTTTATTTTTTAAGCGTATATTCAGGTAGCTTCGCCGGTATATACCATCCTAAGTATAAATTCCGTTTTAAACACGATGACAAGAAAATCGCTCCTCCCGCTGTTGATCTTATTCCTGCTGCTTTTCCAGGCCCCCCGGGCAATGGCACAGGGGCAGGAACTGGAACTGGCCCGCACCTACTACAGCAAAGGCGATTATAGCAAAGCCGAGGAGTTGTATGCCAAAATGATCGACGAGCCCAGGCTGTTCCAGGTGGTATACCCGGATTACCTGAAAATACTGTTAGTGCAACGGAAGTATAAAGAGGCAGAGAAACTTGTAAAGAGGACAGTTAAAAAGTACCCTGCAATTCCGAATTTCCAGGTAGACCTGGGTGAGGTTTACCTGGCCGCAGGCGATAAAGAGGCAGCGGCAAAGCTGTATGATAAACTGTTGGAGCAAATGAAGCCCGCAGAGGTAATAGCGGTGGCAAACGCTTTTTTGCAGCATGAGCGCTATGATGATGCCGAGAAAGCTTACTTGAAAGGCCGAACGCTAAGCGGGAACCCCCAGGAGTATAACCGGCCGCTGATTGCGCTGTATGCCTATCGCCAGAAAACTAACATGCTTATCCCTGAAATACTGAACCTGTTGCAGACAGATAACCAGGAGCTGGGGTATGTGCAAAATATGCTGCAGAACAGCATGCAGGAAGAAAAAGCCCTCGACCTGCTGGAGAAAGAACTCATCCTGCGGGTGCAGCAAAATCCGGATAACCTGGCCTTTAACGAACTGCTGATCTGGCAATATATTCAACGGCGCGATTTTTACAATGCCCTGCTGCAGGCCCGTGCGGTAGACAAACGTACCCGAACCGGCGGCGTCCGGGTAATGGAACTGGGCACCATCAGCCTGATGAACAACGATTACCAGGGTGCGATTGAGGCTTTTGAATACATTGTGAAGGAATACCCCAAAGGCCCTTATTACCTGATTGCCAGGCAGCGGCTCATTAATGCCCGGGAGGAGCAGGTGCAACATACTTTTCCGGTAAACAAAGACAATATTCGTGCGCTGGTAGTCGATTACGAGGCACTGCTGCAAGAGGTGGGCAAGTCGGCGCAAACGGCGGAGGTGCTGCAGCATATGGCCTCGCTGTATGCTTTTTACCTGGATGACAAAGATAAAGCCATTGCGCTGCTGCAGGAGACCATTGACATGCCCCGCGCCAACCCCGACCTGGTAGCGGACAGCAAACTTACCCTGGGCGATATATACCTGCTCAAGAATGAGCCATGGGAGAGCACCCTGCTTTACTCTCAGGTTGAGAAAACGCATAAAGATACGCCCATTGGTTACGAGGCGAAGCTCCGAAACGCCAGACTGAACTACTATAAAGGCGACTTCGAGTTGGCCCAGGCACACCTGGATATTCTGAAACTGGCCACCAGCCGCGAAATTGCTAACGATGCCATGGACCTGAGCCTGCTGATTACCGATAACACGGGCCTGGATAGCTCCACCACCGCCATGGAGGCGTATGCGGCAATAGACCTGTTGATATTCCAGAACAAGCTGCAGGAAGCCCTGGCAGCCCTGGATGCGATGCTCCTGAAGTTCCCGGGCCACAGCCTGACAGACGAGATATACTTTCAGAAGGCTAGTATTTACGAACGCATGGGCAATTTCGAGAAGGCCGTTGAGAACCTGCAAAAGATTGTGAGCAACCCGCAGTACGATATCCTAAGCGACGATGCCCTGTACCGCATGGCCTATATCTACGAGGAGAATTTGCATGACAAACAGCGGGCCCAACAGCTCTACAACGACTTGCTGATAAAACACAAAGGGAGCATTTACGTGGCGGAGGCGCGGAAGCGTTTCCGGAAGCTGCGGGGAGATCAGGTGAACTAAGGCCGGTTAATCGCCGAAGAAGATCACCAGGACCAGTATAAACAGGATGAAGAAACCATACATCACCACGTCGAGGGAATAGTTTTTATACTTTTCAAAAAAATCTCTGAATCGTTTCACGGTTTATCCTGTTCTTCTACTACTGCAAAGATAGCGATTTTTAAAAACAGCGGGTGCCCCGGCAGCCTGAGCACCCCTGGAATCCCCTTAAAATTAGCTACCTTTACACCTCAATTTAAAGAAGCATAGCACAGGCAACATGGATAAAAGGTGGGTATATGTTCAGGAGGCGCCAGCCGACAAGGTGGAGCGCCTGGCGCAAAGCCTCAAGATAAGTCCGACACTTGCCGATATACTTTGCCAGCGCCACCTGTGCACGTTCGAGGAAACTAAAAACTACTTCCGCCCCTCCCTGGACCACCTGCTCGATCCTTTCCTGATGAAGGGTATGGACAAGGCCGTGGACCGGATAAATGAGGCCCTGCACAAGCAGGAAAAGATACTGGTGTATGGCGATTACGACGTGGATGGCACCACCTCTGTGGCCCTCATGTATGGTTTCCTGCGCAATTATACGCACCAGCTCGACTTCTACATTCCGGATAGGTATAAAGAAGGCTACGGGGTATCGCAGCAGGGCATAGACTGGGCTGCGGACAATGGCTTTACCCTGATCATCTGCCTGGACTGCGGCATAAAATCAGCGGATAAGATCGCCTATGCCTCAGCGCGGGGCGTCGATTTCATTATCTGCGACCATCACCTGCCTGACGAGGACATTCCGGATGCGATTGCCGTGCTTGATCCAAAACAGGTGGATTGTCCCTATCCATACAAGGAGCTATCCGGGTGTGGCGTTGGCTTTAAGCTGTTGCAGGCATTTTGTATCCAGAACGATATAGACCAGGGCGAGGCTTTTAAGATGCTGGACCTGCTGGTGGTCAGCATCGCGTCGGATATTGTGCCTATTACAGGAGAGAACCGCATACTGGCTTATTTCGGACTGCAGTTCATCAACGGGCCACAGCCCATGCGGCCCGGCCTGGAGGCGCTTAGAGAACTGGCCGGTACCACCGGTGAAATGGACATCACAAGCATTGTGTTTGGCTTTGCGCCACGCATAAACGCCGCCGGAAGAATGGGGGATGCCAAGAATGCTGTGAAGATGCTGTTGGCCAAAACCAAGGAGGAGGCCTTTAAAATGGCCGATCTCATTAACGAGTCCAACAAAGCACGCCGCGATAAAGACAGCAACATTACCCGCGAGGCGCTGCAGATGATAGAGGAGGATGATTTTCTGCGCGACGCCACCTCCACGGTTCTATTTAAGGATACCTGGCACAAAGGCGTGATCGGCATTGTGGCCTCCCGCTGCATCGAGAAGTATTACCGCCCCACCATTATCCTGACCGAATCCAATGGCAAGGCTTCCGGCTCGGCCCGCTCTGTGCATGGCTTTAACGTGCACAGCGCCATCGAGAGCTGCGCGGACCTGCTGGAGCAGTTTGGGGGCCACATGTATGCGGCGGGCCTTACCCTGCCAGTAGAGAACATCCCGGCCTTTAGGCAGCGGTTCGAAGAGGTGGTGGCCAGCACCATTACCGATGAGCAAAAGATACCGCAGATAGCGATCGACGCAAAAATTGAGCTGAAGCAAATCACGCGAAACTTCTTTAACATTTTGCGGCAGATGGAGCCTTTTGGTCCTGGCAACCCGAAGCCTGTGTTTATGTCGGAAGGGGTGTATGATACCGGCAGCGTGCGCGTAGTCGGGGAGTCGCACCTGAAGCTGCGCCTAACCCAGGACGGGGTCCACGCCATGGATGCCATCGGTTTCGGCCTGAGTGATTATTATCCGCTCATAACAAAGGGAGTGCCCTTTAACGTCTGCTACACCATTGAAGAAAATATATACCGTGACATCATCTCGCTGCAGCTGCGGATAAAAGACATTCGTTTTAAATAAGAAAGGCTCCTTTAAAGGAGCCTTTCTTATAAGTAGGGTAGGGTTATAGTTTGTTAAGGGCGGGGATACATGTGCTTTAATTGCTGTAAAGGACTATCCAATGGATTTGTTTTAACCGGCAGGCAAAGCTGGGCCAGGGTTTCAAAGTCGCCTGCAAAAAAGTTGATGTCCACGGCGGCGTTTATGCCACTGATGCTGCCCCTGTCGGTGGCCTGCCAGAACATCCAACTGTCGGTGTGGTGCACCTCGGGCATTACCGGGCTGTAACGCGCGATCCAGAAATGATACTCCGGGAAATGCCCCAGCAAATAGCGGCGGTAGTAGTTTTGGCTGGTGTAAATAATGGGCCGCACGCCATAATGCACCGTTACAGCCTCTAACCACGTTTTAATACCTTTCCGAAGCACTTCGGCACTCACCTTGGGGTCCGATACCTCCACGTCCAGCACGGGCGGCAGGTCGCCGGGTTCCATTACTACGGTATTGATAAAGATGTCTATTTGCCCCTGAATTGGCGCTTCAGGCTTAAAGAAATGATAGGCGCCACGCTTTACACCGTGTCTTTTAGATTCTGCCCAGTTACGCTCAAAAAAGGGGTCCAGCCTGTAATCGCCTTGAGTTGCTTTCACGAAAGCAAAGGAGATATCAGCCTCTTTCACCAAAGACCAGTCTACCTCTTTCTGCCACCTCGATACGTCAATCCCTTTAATAGAGGTGTTGTTGCTGGCAGTGGCAATTTTCGGCTCGTTGTTTTCAGATGGGTTGGGGGTGTCGGTAGTAAAGCCCGCATAGCCGGCAATTACCAGGAATCCGGTAATTGCCAGTTTCTGACCGGCGGAAATAAGTAAAGTAAATGGCATAAAGTTGAAACTAGTTGTAAGCGTGGTATCAAATTATATACTTATATTGATTTACACAATAGCGCACCATAAGGTTTATACATATTGTTGATTAAGTTTTAATAGCAAAAATCTAATATAAACGTCTCTAACTTAATCGCGCAGGTAGCGGCTACACGTTGCAGGGTGTGGGCTTTATGCGTAATTTAGCAGCGATGATACTGAGAGCAGAAAACCTGATTAAAAAGTATAAAGCACGCACCGTTGTAGATGATGTGAGTGTGGAGGTAAACCAAGGTGAGATAGTGGGTTTGCTTGGGCCGAACGGGGCCGGCAAAACAACTTCCTTTTACATGATCGTGGGGTTGGTGAAGCCTAACAGGGGTAAAATTTTCCTGGACAAGGAGGATATAACCAGTCTGCCGATGTACAAGCGGGCGAAACGAGGTGTCGGTTACCTGGCCCAGGAGCCCTCGGTGTTCCGGCAGCTCTCCGTGGAAGAGAACATTCTGTCGGTGCTGGAGATGACCGACATGCCAAAGCAGGCGCAACGCGAGAAAGTAGAGGAGCTGCTGGAAGAGTTCTCCCTGACCCACGTGCGGAAAAACAAGGGCATCGTACTGTCGGGTGGGGAGCGCCGCCGTACCGAAATAGCCCGCGCCCTGGCCGTTGACCCTAAGTTTGTGTTGCTCGACGAGCCTTTTGCCGGCGTAGACCCCATCGCTGTGGAGGAGATCCAAAGCATAGTTGCCAAGTTAAAGAGCAAGAACATCGGTATTCTGATCACCGACCACAACGTAAACGAAACGCTTTCCATCACTGACCGCGCCTATCTGCTCTTTGAGGGTAAGATACTGAAGGCCGGCACCGCCGAAGAGCTGGCCGCTGACGAGCAGGTGCGCCGCGTGTACCTGGGCAAACATTTTGAGCTGAAGCGTAAGGTTTAGCAGTTATCTATTTACCACCATAACAATCCAGCTTTGGAGATCATAAATTCGATAGTGACGTGGGTGATGAAAAAGCGGATCCATGACATTGATCTGTTCCGGAAGTATCCCCATGATGTGCAGCAGGAGCTTTTTCAGAACCTGATCAGCACGGCCAAGCATACTGAGTGGGGTAAAACGCACGGGTACGGCGATAACTTATCGGTAAATGAATTCCGGGAGCGTGTCCCCATCAGCACCTACGAGCAGCTTTACCCTTACATCGAGCGGGTGATGAAGGGGGAGCAAAACCTGCTGTGGCCTAGCAAAATAGAATGGTTCGCTAAATCGTCGGGCACCACCAATGCCCGTAGCAAATACATTCCGGTTAGCCCGGAGTCGTTGGAAGACTGCCACTACAAAGGCGGCAAAGACATGCTTTCGCTTTACGTGAACATACACCCGGATACCAGGCTGTTTACCGGCAAGGGCCTCTCCATCGGGGGCAGCCACCAGCCCAGCGAGTTCAACCCGAAAATGTCCTGTGGCGATGTGTCGGCGGTGATCATGCAAAACCTGCCCATCTGGGCCGAGGCCATCCGCACGCCCCCTCTTAAAATAGCCTTGATGGATAAGTGGGAGGAGAAGATCGAGAAAATGGTGGAAGTAACGGTGCCAGAGAACGTGACCAGCCTGAGCGGCGTACCCACCTGGACCTATATCCTGTTAAAGCGCATCCTGGCGGTAACAGGCAAAAACAATATTTTGGACGTGTGGCCTAACCTGGAGCTGTTCACGCATGGCGCCGTGGCCTTTGGGCCCTACCGCAAGCTTTTCGCTGATATCATCCCCTCTGATAAAATGAATTACCTGGAGGTATACAATGCCTCCGAGGGTTTTTTTGGGATTCAGGATCAGGAATGCCAGCCAGATGAGATGCTGCTGATGCTGGACTATGGCGTGTTCTATGAGTTTATACCCATGGACCAGTTTGAGGAGGAGGAGCCCAAGACACTGACCCTTGACCAGGTGGAGGTAGGAAAGAATTACGCCCTGCTGATCTCCACCAACGCCGGTTTGTGGCGGTATAAGATTGGCGACACTGTTCGCTTTACAAGTATAAGCCCGTACAGGATCAGGATATCAGGCCGTACCAAGCATTTTATGAATGCATTTGGCGAAGAGGTAATCGTGGAGAACGCTGAGAGCGCCATTACCAAAGCCTGCCAGGCGACTGACGCCGTTATCCTGAACTTTACAGCCGCCCCTATCTATATGGGAGGTGGCAAGCGCGGCGGCCACGAGTGGCTGATAGAATTTGAGAAAAAACCACAGGACCTGCGCTTGTTTACCCAAGTACTGGACGAGACACTACGCGAGATAAACTCTGACTATGACGCCAAGCGCCAGAACGATATTGCCCTGCAGGCGCCCATCGTACACATTGCCCCAGCAAATGCCTTTATACAATGGCTGCGCAGCAAAGGTAAACTGGGCGGGCAAAACAAGGTGCCGCGTTTAAGCAATTCCCGCGAATACCTGGAGGAAGTAATGGCAGTAAACAGTATGCAGCCTACTCCATAAGGCTGCTGAACATGCCGCCCTCCTTGTTGCTGTTCTCACCACGTGGCATAAGGGCTTCGATCAGTTTCTTTACCGGCATCGATTGTATCCAGACCCGGCCGGTGCCCCGCAAAGTGGCCAGGAAAATACCTTCGCCGCCGAATATCATAGACTTTAAACCGCCGGCGCGCTGCACGCTAAAGTCAACGCCTTCCTCAAAAGCCACCACGCAACCCGTGTCTACGCGCAGCGTCTCATTGTTTAGCTGCTTCTCCACCACGGTGCCGCCGGCGTGTATAAAGGCTCTGCCATTGCCCTGCATGCGCTGCAGTATAAAACCCTCGCCCCCGAAAAAGCCGGCCCCCAGGCGCTGGTTAAAGTGTATGCTTAGCTTTGTGCCGAGTGCAGCCGCCAGAAAAGCATCTTTCTGAGCGATCAGGGTGTTGTTGCGGGTGGTGCTAAGGTCTATCGGAAGTATGGATCCTGGATAGGGTGCCGAAAAGGCAACCCTGCTTTTGCCCTGGCCCCGGTGCGTAAAGTGCGTCATAAACAGCGACTCGCCTGTGATCAGGCGGCTACCCGCCGACAGCATTTTTCCGAAGAAGCCCTGGCTTGGGTTCGAGCCATCGCCCATTTTTGCCTGGAAGTCAATCCCTTCCTCCATGTACACCATGGCACCGGCCTCGGCAATTACCGTTTCGTTGGGGTCAAGTTCGATCTCGAGCACCTGTATGTCGTTACCAAAGATCTTATAGTCAATCTCGTGTGAGTTATGCATAATGGGAAGGTTTAGCGCGGACTGCTTTGAGCCACATTTTCAGACATTCCGTTATTCTTAGTCGTCCTCTTTCTTTTTTTTGCGGTTGGCTTTTGGCAGATTTTCCTCATCTTCCTCGTCAGAGGTCTTGGTGGTGTTGCGCACAAAGTCCTCGTCAGTCTCCTCCTGCTCCTCGCTTTCCTGCACATGAAACTCTTCCTCTTCGCGCTTGGCCTTTTCGGCGGCATCGCGCTTTACCAGTTTTTTATCTTCCACGTTGCTGTTGAGGAAATCATTTATCTTATCAATGCTATAGTTTGAGATGATCTCGCCGTGCTCATTTACTTTTATCTCAAAGCCCTCGAGGTCTTTGTGCACCCGCGATTTTTTCTTGCTGCTTTTACCTTCTTTCTTATTCTTGGCCATAACTTTCTGTGTTGATACCTTCTGATGTATAAGCATATTGGCCTAATTGGTTGCGATAGAGGTAAAAGTGTGCATAAAAAAAGGCCAACCGTAATGGTTAGCCTTCTATACTTTGCTACGAAAAGCGTTGCTGTTTAAGCAGTAGCGTACTGGTTGAGTCTGGCGATAGCCGTTTCGATGCGGTCAGCCGTCTCCTGCTGGCCGATCACCTCGATGATGTGCATCAGGTCGGGGCCCGCTTCGGCGCCTGTTACGGCTAACCGCAGGGCCTGCATCACCTGGCCGAGCTTCATGCCGTGGCGTTCTAAAACTGACACCAGCAAGTCCTTTACGCTGTCTGCGTTAAAACTTGCCAGGGCGGGCAACTCATTTTTAAAGTCTTCGAAAACGGCAACCGACTGGCTGTTCCATTTTTTAGCGGCCACTGTTTCGCTATACTTGGCGGGTGCCACAAAAAAGTACTCGGCTTCTTTCCAGAATTCCTGCGGAAAGCTCACGCGCTCCTTCATCAGTCCGGCAATTTTCTCCGCTTTCTCTTGCGTAGTGGTCAGGTTGTGCTCCTCCAGTGCTTTGATTAGATATCCGGCCAGCTCACTGTCCGGCTTGGCGCGCAGGTACTGCTCGTTAAACCAACGGGCTTTTTGAATATCGAAGCGGGTGCCGGACTTGCCAATGCGCTCTACCGAAAACTCCTCGATAAGCTCGTCCATTGTGAAAAGCTCTTGCTGTGTGCCCGGGTTCCAGCCCAAAAAGGCCAGGAAATTGGTAAAGGCCTCTGGCAGGTAACCCGCCTCACGGTAACCCGATGAAACCTCGCCTGTGTTTGGGTCGGTCCAGTGCAGCGGGAATACCGGGAAACCCAGCTTATCGCCGTCACGCTTGCTCAGCTTGCCATTGCCATCAGGCTTCAGCAACAGGGGCAGGTGCGCAAACTCAGGCATGGTATCTTCCCAGCCCAGGTAGCGGTACAACAGCACGTGCAACGGCGCAGAAGGCAACCATTCCTCCCCCCGGATCACGTGGGTGATCTCCATCAGGTGGTCATCCACAATGTTGGCCAGGTGGTAGGTCGGCATGCCATCCGATTTCATCAGCACTTTATCATCTATGGCAGAGGAGTGCACCATTACCCAACCCCGGATCATGTCTTTCAGGCGTACTTCCTCTTTGCGGGGAACCTTCAAACGGATCACATACGGGTCGCCGGACTCCAGGCGCTTCTTCACCTCATCCTCAGGCAGGGTAAGCGAGTTTTTCATGGTGGCCCTGGTAATGGCATTGTACTGCGGTGTGGCAACCTTAGCCGCTTTCAGGCGTTCACGCATCTCCTCCAGTTCCTCGGCCGTATCGAAGGCGTAGTAGGCGTGTCCGGCCTCTATCAGCTGCAAGGCATACTGCATGTACATGGGCTTGCGCTCAGACTGGCGGTAAGGCGCATAAGGGCCGCCTTTCCAGGGGCTCTCGTCCAGCTCTATGCCAGCCCATTCCAGCGATTCGCGGATGTAATCTTCGGCACCGGGCACAAAACGGTTCTGGTCTGTGTCCTCGATGCGCAATATCATTTTGCCGCCTGTTTTACGGGCCAGCAGGTAATTATAAAGGGCAGTGCGCACACCACCGATATGGAGAGGCCCAGTCGGGCTCGGGGCAAAGCGTACTCTAACTTCTCTTTCCATGTATTTAGTCTGATTCGGTTATTTCAGTTCAGGCACAAAGGTACAAAATTAACCAGCCATTCGGTAACAGTTACAGCAACTGTCTGTTTACAAGCAATGAATTGGCTCGTGCTGCGGGCGCAGACGTACAGCATAAACATTATCAGCTATTTGCGTATCTGCTAGTAACCACACCAACGCATCGTTACATGCTACGACACCGCCTGAAGATGGCCTGGGGATTGCTGAAGGAGGCATACCTGGAGTTTATTGATAACAACTCTTTCCAGAAAGGGGCGGCCCTGGCGTACTACACAATTTTCTCTTTGCCCCCCATGCTCATCATCATTATCAGCGCGGCCGGTTACTTCTTCGGAGAGCAGGCCGTGTCTGGCGAGATATACTTTTACATCAAGGAAATGATCGGGTCGGAGGGGGCTTACTCGGTGCAGAAAATGGTGGAGAACGTGAACGAGTTCGGCGATTTTAATGTGGCCGCTATTGTGGGCGTAATTGCCTTGTTTATCGCGGCAACGGGTGTTTTTATCTCGCTGCAAAGCTCCCTGAACGAGATTTGGTACGTAAAGCCTGTGCCGAAGCGGGGTTATCTGAAGCTGGTGCTCGACAGGATCCTTTCCTTTGGCATGATCCTGATCATCGCCATCATCCTGCTGGTATCCTTAATGGCGGACACCATTCTGGTGGCTATCGGCGACTTCTTGACAACGCGTTTCTCCGGCTGGGTAGTATATGTACTGCACGCCACGAATTTCGTGTCGGCTTTCCTGCTGATGTCCTTCCTGTTTGCCTGTGTTTATAAGTTTCTGCCCGATGCCAAGATAAAGTGGCGGGATGTGGGGGTGGGCGCTTTCGTTACGTCGCTTTTATTCGTGCTTTTCAGGGGCTTGATAGGCTTTTACCTGGGCAAGAATGATGTGGGTTCTGTGTATGGTGCGGCGGGCTCTATCATTGTTATACTTACCTGGGTGTTTTTTACCTCCCAAATCATCTTTTTCGGAGCCGTGTTCACGTTTGTTTACTCCCGCAAGTATGGCTTCAACATCTATCCCGCCGATTATGCCGTGCGGGTGATCAGGCAGGAGGTAGAGGTGGGTAATTCAGCCGTAAATGCCGAGCCTGGCAAGCATGAGAAAGAGGTATATGGGGAGTTGGAAGAAGAGGAAGCGCCTGAGGTTACGGATGAGGGAGAAGCTGCGAAGGGGGAGAATATTTGAGGAGTTACATAATAGGGTAAATCGTTTTATTTAAATTTATTTGGATTATATATATATATTAAAATTGTCTAATGATATTTTGTTAGTGTTCTATTAGAGTTTAGGCTTGAGACACTATGCAGGCGCATAAAATAATTAGATAACTTATAATCCACAATTTATGAAAAACAAATTTACCCTCTTGCACCCCATTTTAGTTATGATGCTTTTCATAGTTGGCTGCGAGCCAAGTGCAAAAGATGAAGCAGCTGAGCCAGCCATGATCCACAACGCAGTATTTAACCAAGAGGCCTTTGCAAAGGTTATACCCTATAATTTTAAGGTAGACTGGGCAAATCCTGTTAAAGGTTACTCTCAGGAGCTGGAGGCAGAGTTTTATGAGTATAATATTGAGTGGCTCGATAACTTTAACCCCAATGTGCTTGAGCAGAATAGGAAACAACTGAATATATACACTACTTATAAGATAATTGCTGTACCCGGAGAAAATAAAATTGACTTCTATAATGTCAGGCTGGTAGAGAAGAACACGCACAAAACGCCAGGCCTCTCGCTTGCCGCTTTAGGAAAGTATTCAGGTAGATCCTACTACTTTAATGAGGATGGGGAAAAGACTATAGTTGGCAATTACCTGGAGGGGCAGTTTAAAGGCACTTTGAGCCAGCGGAAAGCAGAAGAGCAAACGCGTTTTCTGCAATCTGCAAGAATGGAACCAGACTGTTATACTGTTAAAACATATCACTATACCGACTGGTACCAGATTTATCCAGATGGTTCATCCGTATATTCTGGATCGCAGCTTACCGATATAACTTATGAAACTTCTTGTGATGGAGGCGGCGGTGGCGGTGTCTACGGAGGAGGTGGTACAAGTGGAGGTGGCACTTCAGGAGGCGGTGGCTCAGATGGGACCTATGAAGACTGTGGCGACACAGTACATGGTTGCTTTTATGAGATTGAGGATAAAATTTTACCCTTAGTACAAGTTATTGCTGATGAATCAATAACTGAGAATCCAACAACTAATTGTATATATGATAAAGTAGATGAAGGCAATCATGGTTACGACACATTTCTAACGGAGTTTCAGAGTAGTACCAAGTATAATGTAATATTTAAACTTATATCTAACCTTACAGATAGCCAGGGTAATCCTGCAAATGGGACTACCGCCTACACAATTGGCAGCACCAATGTGACCATTTATATAAACAGTTCCAGACTTAACAGGCCTTCCTGGGAAATTGCAGGTACTTTTATACAAGAAATGGCACACGCTTACTTGGCGCAAAAGCTTATTTCCATTGGCGGGCCGGGCAATTTAAGTCAGTACGCCACCAATACTAATTTTAATGATTTATTTGATTATTATACCAAGTATGTAAAGGTTATAGATAATAACCATGTATACACGTCAGAAGAAAATAGCATTGCACAGCATAATTTAATTGCAGATATACTTATTACTGACATAGCATTAGGTATAAAAGACTATGTGGAGGCCAACACACCGGATATAAAGAATGACTCCTACATCACGCTTGATGTTTATAAAGCCGTAGCATGGAATGGACTACGCGGTACAGAGGCATTTACAAAGCTTTCAAAGGAAGAGCAAGATGCAATATTAGAGCAGGAGATGTTATTAAAGACAGGCACAGTAGATGGTTGTAATTAATTAAGATATGAAAGTAGTAAAATTTATATTTATCATCTGGTTTCTACTTGTATGGGGATTAGGTGTAAAAGGACAGGCGCCGGAAAAGGAAAATCTATATTTTGAGTTGGATAAGGGACGTATTGATTATAAAAAAAATGTATTCGAGCGTACCGTTACTATCGAAACAACAAGAAAATCCACAAACTATGGCTTCTTGATAAGATGTGACTGCCATATAGATGGCTCGCTTTCATTTTTTGGACATAACAATCCAGAAGTGGGCGAAACTTCTGAGCCTCCGAGAGTAGTATTAAAATCAGCGTATAAAAAGCTTAAGCTCATTAGTTTTGAAGAGCTGGTAAAGATCCTTAAGCAGTATGATTTAGAATTTAATGAGAAGTATAACTTGTATTTTTTGGAACCCTGCGAACAGAAACAAGGAAAATATATGCTATATAACGTCAAGTTTACAAATTCATTTATAGACAATCAGTAGCTAGGAAAAAATCTGTTATACAAACCACTATCTTTAACATGAAGCAACATCGAAAGGTTATTTGGTTGTTCGTAGCAGTTGTACTAAGCGCTATTATATACATTATTTTTTATGGGAAGAGTAGTCTTATGGCTCTTGATCAGGAAGAAATTTCAGTTAAGATTAGTGAAGTAAATGAGACTAAAACTTACAATGTAAGCATGCCTGCACAGCATGAGAAGTTTGTAAACAAATTAAAGATTAATGTGCAAGGCAATTTAGATGATACGGCTTTATTGAATCAATATTAATTGTACCCGGGTGTAGTAGATACTGTTCTTTATGATCATGATTGGTATCAGCCAGAATTCGATCTGAAGTACAACCCCTACAGAGCTACTAAAGGGGAACTGGAAGTGGGATTTACCTTTTATTATACGAATTAAATGAAAGTTAACAGGTCTGGCTGAATTCGAAACCAGACCTGTTATTAATTATCACAGTACTAGGTTAATGCGGATCAATAAAAACATATTTATATATGAAAACATGCTTATGGTGATCGCTTTTTGTTCATGCAGTATCATAACTATTCCTCAGGGACCTACACATAACGTACAAAAATATAAATCGAAAGTCGGCGGAAGTTACATAACTATAGGCTCCTTTCACTTTGAGGATAAAAAAGAAAGAGCACCAGCTTTCTATTTTATCAATAATGTAGCTATTGATCCTACAAATAAGTTAGCTGATACAACAATAACTGTTCAGCCTGGCAATTTTATAATTAAAGGCAAATATGTTTCTAAGCTGCAAACTGTTCTAGATAAGCTTACCGTAGCAAAAGGCGATTCTGTTTATGTAAAACTATATCTGAAAGATGATCCCGAGCCGCTGCGTTAACCTGTGCCCATACTGCATAAAAAATGTGTTTTGTCTTGTTGTAGTCTGTGTACTGGCGGCTTGCAATCATAGGCTATCTGCACCACAGCATTCTACTTACAGCAAAGGTGGGTACAGCTGGAGTTGGTTTAAGAGCAGTACGACAATGCCTGACAGCGCCTGGGTTACAGTTAAGGTGAAAGATGAAGCAGGAGGGAACGCACCTATGCCTTTGAGCGTAGCTTATGGTTGCCAAAAGATACAAACACAGCAAAATCAGGCTAGCTTTAAGGTTAGGCGATTAGATAACAAGCACCAGTTAAAAGTAGCTGCTCTAGGCTATTTAACAGTAGAAACAATGCCTTTTGATTTTAGCAAGGGGGATTCTGTTGTTGTTGACTTTGTACTAGGGGAAGATGACAGGCCACTTGTGAACTGTGAGGGCATACATTAGAATGAGAAAAACAAAAAGCCTCCTTAATGGGAGGCTTTTTGTTTAGAAAAGTTTACTTCGTCGCAATACAGGAAATCTCCACGTTCACATCTTTTGGCAGGCGGCTTACCTCCACGGTTTCGCGGGCAGGCGGGTTGCTGGTAAAATAGCTGCCGTATGTCTCGTTTATCTTTCCGAAGTTGTTCAGGTCTTTAACGAAGATGGTGCACTTGAGCACGTTGCTGAAATCCATACCGGCCTCGGTAAGTATAGCCTGCAGGTTCTGCATTACTTTGTGCGTTTCATTCTCAATGCTGTCGTTCACCAGGTTTCCGCTGTCGGCGTCCAGGGCTATCTGACCTGAAACGTATAGTGTTCCGTTGGCTAGGGTTGCCTGGCTGTAAGGCCCGATGGGGGCAGGTGCTTTAGATGAGTTGATGATGGTATGTGCCATAGTAGATTCTTTTAAATGTGTATCTTTACCATCAAAAGTACAGAAATATGCACATAGTTGTTTTATCTGGCCCCGAAATGGCCGCCGAATTCAAGCAGAAGTTCCCGGAGGGTAAAGAAGAGATAAGCTATACTTTTCTGAACAGCCACAGCCTTTTGGATGAGCAACTAGACCCCTCCGATGTTGTGTTTGATTTTTTGCTGCATGAGCAACTTGAGCGGATAAGCCTGTATGCGCCGGGACAAATCGTGTTTTGCAATGCCGCAACTATGCAACTGGCTTCTCTTGTTCATCAGAGCGAGCTGAAGGAGCCCTGCACCTTAATTGGTTTCAACGGACTGCCTACCCTTTTCAATCGCACGGTACTGGAGGTAAGCCTGCTAAATAAGAAAGGAGAGCAGAAGCTGAAAGAAGTATGTAATGCGTTAGGCACCGATTACCTTTTGGTGGATGATCGTGTCGGAATGGTTACGCCGCGCATGATCTGCATGATCATTAACGAAGCATTTTATACTTTGCAGGAGAACACAGCCAGCATGGAGGATATAGACCAGGGCATGAAACTCGGCACCAACTACCCGAAAGGCCCTTTTGAGTGGGCAAGCCAGCTCGGCATCGAAAATGTTTACAAGGTGCTGCAGGCTGTTTATGAGGATACGAAGGAAGAAAGATACAAGGTATGCCCACTGCTGAAAACACAGTACCTGCGAGGCGAAGCACTATAGTTATGCTACCTTTCTTTTAGCAGAAAGGATTATAAAACAAAAATGGGAGCTGCAGGGCTCCCATTTTTGTTTTATATCAACAGATAAGCGTTATTCTACTGTTACCGACTTGGCCAGGTTTCGTGGCTGGTCTACGTTGCAGCCGCGCATTACCGCAATGTGGTACGAAAGCAACTGCAGTGGAATCACAGAAAGCAAAGGCATCAGGTGCTCGCTTGTCTCCGGAATCTCAATCACATAATCGGCCATGGATGGGATTGTCGTATCGCCTTCCGTTACAATGGCGATAACTTTACCCTTACGGGCCTTTACCTCCTGCACGTTAGATACGATCTTCTCGTAAGAGCTGTCTTTTGTCGCGATTACCACCACTGGCATCTGCTCGTCGATCAAAGCGATCGGGCCGTGCTTCATTTCAGCGGCAGGGTAGCCTTCTGCGTGTATATAGGAAATCTCCTTTAGCTTAAGCGCACCCTCCAGGGCAACCGGGAAGTTATAGCCTCGGCCCAGGTACAGGAAATTGGTTGCATCTTTAAACACCTCGGCAATCTCCACAATCTGCTCGTTCAGCTGCAAAGCCTTCTCTACCTTGGCAGGAATGTTCTCCAGTTCGACGATCATCTGGCGCAGCCTGGTTGTTTCTAAAGCGCCGCGCTTGCTGCCAATGATCATGGCAATAATGGTAAGTACCGTCACCTGTGCCGTGAAGGCCTTGGTGCTGGCAACGCCAATCTCCGGGCCCGCATGGGTATATGCACCGGCATCGGTGGCACGGGCAATAGAGGAACCCACCACGTTGCAAATGCCAAAAATAGTGGCGCCTTTTGATTTCGCCAGTTCAATGGCTGCCAACGTATCCGCTGTTTCTCCGGACTGTGAAATGGCGATCACGATATCTTTCTCCGTAATGATCGGATTTCGGTAACGGAACTCTGAGGCATACTCTACCTCTACAGGTACCCGTGCCAGGTCCTCGATCAGGTACTCGGCTACCAAGCCGGCATGCCAAGACGTGCCGCAGGCCACAATAATGATGCGCTCTGCATTGGCAAATTTATTTTCATACTCACGTATGCCACCCATCATCAGGTGCCCGTTCTCGGCCACCATGCGGCCGCGCATGCTGTCCAGGATAGAGCGGGGCTGCTCGTAGATCTCTTTCAGCATGAAGTGCTCGTAGCCACCTTTCTCGATTGACTCCAGGGCCATCTCCAACCGGTGCACGTATGGCGTTTGCTTCACATCCTCTTTGGTGCGTATCTCCAGCTCACCGTTGTTGACCACTGCCAACTCAAAATCATTCAGGTAGATCACATCGTTGGTGTACTCGATGATGGGGGTTGCATCGGAAGCCAGGAAATACTCGCCGTCTCCAACGCCTACCACCAACGGGCTGCCTTTGCGGGCGGCAATTAACTGGTTGGGGCTGTCTTTTGACAGCACCACGATGGCATACGCACCCACTACTTCGTGCATGGCCAGGCGCACTGCCTCCGGCAGGGTGCAGTTGTTGTTCACACGTATGTCCTCGATCAGGTTAATGAACACTTCCGAGTCGGTGTCTGAATGGAAAGTATGGCCTTTACCGATCAATAATTTCTTTAAAGACGCGTAATTCTCAATGATGCCATTGTGAATGATCGCAATATTTTTGGAGGTAGAATAATGGGGGTGTGCATTCTCGTCGTTAGGCTCGCCATGTGTTGCCCAGCGTGTATGGCCCATGCCAATGTTGCTGTGTGTGTCCTTGTCAGCGATAAAGGCCTCCAGCTCCGCCACTTTGCCTTTTTTCTTATAAACGCTAAGGCCACCATTCATTAAGGCGATGCCAGCACTATCGTAACCTCTATACTCTAGTCTTTTGAGACCTTTAATTATAATCGGGCAGGCTTCTCTGTGCCCTACATATGCTACAATTCCACACATATTTTCTTCTTAAAAAAACAATAGGTACCCGCAAAGGTACCTATTTATCTTAAATACAATAAAATTCTAATCAAGTTTTGAGTAATACACCACTAGCTTTACCTTGCTGTCAGGCGTATTAGTAATAATGGCTCTGTTGGGCCTAACGTCAGGAATGATCTGAAAAGACCCGTTCTGATTTGCGCTTACCGAAGCAGGGGCCAGCAACAGGCCCGTATTCGGCTTTTTGCCTAACAACATCGCCTGAAAATAAGAGGTAATGTCAATGGTGTACCTGTTTCTGCTGGTGTCAAATATAAGCGGCAAAGTGAAAGCCGTGCTCTCCAAAGCGCCTACTCTGTTTTGTTGCACAGATAGTGGCGAACCGTTAGCGTTTTTCAGGATACGGTTCGTGTCGTTGGTCTGGTAAAGCACCAGCTGGGGCGGAGCGGGCAAGAAGCCAGTAGAAGCTGCTTTAACCGGAACGATCAACTCTGCCTTGTTAATAATAACGGATGGGTTCGCCTCCCTGAATTTCTGAAGGTATGGAAATGTTAACTTCGTTACCAGCTCGGTGTTGTTCTGGATATAACTTTCTCCGCCTGTCTGGCTGGAGGGCAATAACTCGGCGTTCTCATCCAGGGTGGCAACGGCAGTACCGGTACGGTCTCCCTCAAACTTTGTGAAGAAGTTGATCGTGTTGGTTTGGGCAAACCGGAAAGTATGCTTCTTCTTGTCGGCGCCATTCTTGTAAAACAAGACCAGCTTGGTGCTGTCGGCGTTCAGGTTGATCGTCAGGATGCTGGATGGGTCTCCTTGCGGAACAATGGCCAGGCCCTTCAGAAAATTATTGAAATCAGCCTGCGTTTTCAGCGCTGTCTGGCCAGACTGTGCCACCAGCTCATTCACAAAGCGTTGGTTGAGCTTGATCTTAACCAGCTTCTGAGCCGAGGTAGAGTCAGCAAACGACTTTTTCTTCTCCAGCAACTTGGGCACAAATGTGGTTGAGCCCAAAGGCATGGCCTCAGTAGGCAGCGTAGAACTGGTGAAGTAAGAGGCTTTTTCGTTAAAACCTTCCGTTAACCGGTAAACCTGCAGTGTCAGGGGTTGGTTCTTGGCGCCGTATATATAGCTGTAGTCCAGCGTGAGAACCAACGAGTCTGGCACGGGGTTATCACCGAACTTCACATCTGCCCCGCCTAAGGTAGCCTGGGTAAAGGTGGTCGCTTGCAGGGCGCCAAATACCGGGTCTACCAGCTTGCCAGCCTGCGTAGGCGGCACCTTAAACGACAACAAAGAGTCGCTTAACAGCACGGTGGCCGTGTTGATCGTAAGGGTGTCAGTAAAATCTGTGCCTATTTGGTTCTCATCCTGAAGCTCAATACCAATCTCAGTTGGGTCGTCGCAGGAGGCAAGGGTGGCGATAGAAAAGAAGAATAAGAGAAATCTTCTAACGGCTAAGTTCATTATACAGGTTATAGTAAGAGTCTAACAGGGTGTCGTCGGCACAAACAGTACTGATGCTGTTGGTTTGCTTGTACTCATTAAAAAGGGCGTCGATGTTCTCGCTGAAGTCCTCGTTCGTTTTAATTACCGAGTCGGCATATTCCATTCCGATCTTTAGAAAACTATCCAGGTCCGCAGATTTCAGGTTCGAGAGCATGCTATCATCGATATCCAGCATTTTCACCTTTTCCAGCAGGTTGCCATCAAACTGGTGCTTGTAATTATGGTTATACACTGTAAACATCGACTTAGAATCCTTAAAAATAGGGTCTTTCTTGTAAGTCGTTTTCAGGTACATGGGTATTAAACCTGTCATCCAGTCGTTGCAATGCACAATGTCTGGTGCCCAGCCTAATTTTTTAACAGTTTCGAGCACACCTTTACAGAAGAAGATAGCCCGTTCGTCGTTGTCCTGGTGAAATTTGTTGTTCTTGTCAACGAAAACGGATTTTCTGTGAAAATAGTCTTCGTTGTCAATAAAATAAACCTGTAATTTGGCATTCGGGATAGAGGCCACTTTAATGACCAATGGTTTCTCCTCCTCGCCTACCGCGATATTGATGCCCGACAGGCGAACCACCTCATGCAAACGGTTCTTACGCTCGTTTATCAGGCCAAATCGTGGGACAAAGATACGAATCTCCATTCCCCGTTCCTGCATTCCCTGTGGTAGCGTTTGGAGAAATTCTGCTACTTTAGTGGTTTGTAAGAAAGGATTGATCTCGGTGGCAGCGTATAGGATTCGCAATTTAGACATGGGTATTGGGTTAAAAATTAATAAGCAACAGTAATAGGACGTGCAAAATTAGCATTTTTTATTCTAATTTTCAATTTAATGCGTTCTAACTTACATTTGCCGGTTCTGAGCAGGCACCTCTAAAGTTTACCGTTTACATGGAAGTTATAAAGCAGGTTAGCACCATCCGCGAAAAGGTGCAGGCGCTACGTTGTGGCGGAAAGCGGATCGGCTTTGTGCCCACCATGGGTGCGCTGCATGAGGGGCACCTGCAGCTGCTGCGTACTTCTGCCCAGGAGAACGAGGTCACCATCTGCAGCATCTTTGTTAACCCCACACAATTCAACAACCCGGATGATTACCAACTGTATCCGCGCACCCTGGAGCAGGACATCACGCTGTTAGCGTCTGTCAACTGCGATTACCTGTTTGCCCCAAGTGCGGCGGATGTGTATCCTCAACAAGCGCTGCTTCAATTTAGTTTCGGCCCCTTGGAGGCAGTGATGGAGGGCGCGCACCGGCCCGGGCACTTCAACGGCGTTGCCACTGTTGTCAGTAAACTCTTCCATTATGTGCAGCCGCACAAGGCATACTTTGGCCAAAAGGATCTGCAGCAGGTAACCATCGTGAAGCAACTGATACAGGCCCTGAGCTTCGACCTGGAGCTGGTATGTTCCCCCACCGTTCGGGAAGAGGATGGGCTGGCCATGTCCTCAAGGAACAAGCGACTCAATGCCGAGCAGCGCCTGCTTGCCGCTAACCTGTACAAGGCCTTGCAACTGGCAGAAAGCCATTTGGGGCGGCAACCCCTGCCAGCTGTTAAAAACCAGGTGCTTGATTTCCTGAGCGGCCTGGAGCAGGTGGAGGTGGAATACTTTGAGATAGCCGATGCAACCACCCTGCAACCGGTGCAGCAACTTACGGGGGGGCAGGAGGTAGCGCTTTGCCTGGCTGCCTTTGTGGGGCCTGTACGGTTAATAGACAACCTGCTGGTGAATTTTAAGGAACAGTAAAATGTTAGCAGAACGTAGGAAATCGTCAGGCAGCCCCCCCCGCGTGGATAGCTAATGTGCAGGCAATTCTCTAACTTTGCGCTTTATTACAGAAAGAACCATGTATATTGAGGTTTTAAAATCCAAAATCCACCGTTGCAAGGTAACACAGGCCGAACTGCATTATGTAGGCAGCATCACCATAGACGAGGACCTGATGGACGCCGCCAACGTGGTGGAGAATGAAAAAGTACAGATCGTTAACATCAACAACGGCGAGCGCTTCGAGACCTATGTGATAAAAGGAGAGCGGGGCACCGGCACCGTTTGCCTCAATGGCCCGGCCGCCCGCAAGGTGCAGGTCGGGGATATTGTGATCGTGATCTCTTACTGCAGCATTAAGTTCGAGGATGCCAAAAGCCATACCCCAACGCTTGTTTTCCCGGATCAGCATAATCGCCTGGTTTAAACCTGCTGCATGAAAAAACTGCTTTCGGTTCTGAAATATGCGGTACTGCTTGGCGTATCTGCCCTGTTAATGTGGTATGCGCTTAAGGAGCTGGATTTTCAGAGAATGTGGGCAGAGCTGCGCAACGCCAATTACCTGTGGGTAGGCGTTTCGCTGGTAATGGGGATAACGGCCTATATTAGCCGTGCGCTTCGCTGGCACATGCAGATTAAACCAACCGGATACCACCCTTCCTTACTGCATACTTACCGGGCCATGATGGTTGGGTACCTGGCCAACCTGGTGCTGCCCCGCATGGGCGAGGTGGTGCGGTGCAGTATCTTGAAACGCACCGATGGCGTGCCGGTGAACACGGGCTTCGGCACCGTGATCGCAGAGCGCTTTATTGACATGCTGATGCTGTTGCTGGCCATTGGCATTACCTTCCTGGTAGAGTTTAACCGGATACGGGATTTTTTTCTAGGCCTTTTCTCTGATAAGTACACCAACCTGGCAGCGGCAATGAGTTCGCTTTACTGGGTCTTCTGGGTATTTATGGGCGCGGCGGTGCTCGGTTTGGTCCTGGTGCTCCGCTACCTGAGCCGCCTGCGCGAAAATGCTTACTACCAAAAGGCGGCGGTCTTTTTTAAGGGGATGCTGCAGGGCATCTTCAGTATTGGCAAGCTCGATAACCAGGCGGCTTTCTGGGGCCACACTTTTTTTGTGTGGCTGATGTACTATGGCATGAGCGTCGTTGTTTTTTATGCCATGCCGGCCACCAGTAACCTTGGCTGGGGGGCGGGTCTTTCGATACTGGTAGTCGGGAGCCTGGGGATGGCGGCGCCCGTGCAAGGCGGCGTGGGGGTGTACCACCTGCTCGTGCAGGCAACACTGCTGCTGTACGGGGTGCCCAAAGAGGCAGGTATGGCCTACGCGCTTCTCGTGCATACTTCCCAGACGCTTTTAGTCGTTTTAATGGGAGTGGCCAGCTTTTTAGGCAGTGTGTTGCAACGGCATGCAAAACCAACGGGGCAGCCCGCTCAAATCAATACCTAAGCTTATGCTCTCAAGTGATAAGATCGTAACAGTAGCGCAACTGCTAGAGCAGCTACAGGCCTGGCGCGCGCAAGGGGATAAGGTCGTGTTCACCAACGGGTGCTTCGACCTGCTGCACCTCGGCCACGTAGACTACCTGGAAAAAGCACGACAACTTGGCAATAAATTGGTGCTGGGCCTTAATACAGATGCTTCCATCAGCCGTATAAAAGGACCGGACCGGCCACTGCAGGACGAATTGTCGCGGGCGCGGGTTATGGCATCCCTTTTGTTTGTGGATGCTGTGGTGCTCTTTAGCGAGGACACGCCCCTGGAACTTATCAAAGCGGTTCAGCCCGATATTTTGGTGAAGGGCGATGATTACAGCACGGAGCAGATTGTGGGGCACGAGGCAGTAATGGCGGCAGGTGGCGAAGTGAAAACAGTACCGCTCGTTAAAGGTTATTCTACCACGAACATCGTTAGAAAAATAGAGAATACTAAAAAACACGTTTAATTCATACGCAAAGCCATGGCAGGAATATATATTATAGGTATCGCCTTTTTGCTGATAAGCATGGCCGTGAGTGCCCGCTTAAAAAGCAAGTTTAAAGAGTACTCCCAAACGCCGCTTAGCTCGGGCCTTAGCGGCCGCGAGATTGCGGAGATGATGCTTCAGGATAACGGGATCACGGATGTAAAGGTGATGTCGGTGGCAGGGAGATTGACCGACCACTACAACCCCTCGGATAAAACTGTAAACCTGAGCGAGTATGTGTATGAGGGGCGCAGTGCCGCCTCCGCAGCAGTGGCGGCACACGAGTGCGGCCATGCGGTGCAGCACGCCAGGGCTTACGCGTTTCTGAAGTTCCGATCGGCCATGGTACCGGCCCTCAGCATTGCCTCCCGCTACATGCAATGGATTATCCTGATCGGTATCCTGATGATACAGGCTACCCCCGTCCCGCTTGCAATTGGCGTGGCGCTGTTCGGACTCACCACTATCTTTAGTTTTATCACCCTGCCCGTAGAGTTCGACGCCAGCAAGCGCGCGCTTGCCTGGATAGACCAGCGCGGCGTTGTAACGAAACAAGAGCACGCCATGGCAAAAGACGCCCTGAAGTGGGCTGCCCTGACGTATGTAGTGGCGGCACTGGGCTCGTTGGCTACCCTGCTCTATTACGTATCTATTTTAATGGGTCGCCGCAACTAATGCAACCTGGCAAAGTATAGCTTAAAAAAACGCCGCCTGTGGTTTTCACACAGGAGGCGTTTTTTGTTTAGCGCCACACTAACCAGCTGGCAAATGGCACCTGCTCAGGCATAATTATTCGGCAGGCATAACAAATTATAGTATACCTGGTTGATTTAATACAATTGTATTTTCTAATTTTGCACGCATATATCGATTACATCATTCTTAACATAGATAAGCATGAACTTTCAATTAACAGAAGAACATTTGGCAGTACAAGCTGCTGCACGCGAATTTGCACAGACTGAGCTGCTGCCAGGGGTTATTGAGCGCGACGAGCATCAAAAATTCCCGACAGAGCAGATCAAGAAGATGGGAGAGCTTGGATTCTTAGGAATGATGGTTGACCCGAAATACGGCGGCGGCGGCATGGATGCTATCTCTTATGTGCTGGCCATGGAGGAGATCTCCAAAGTTGATGCCTCGGCTTCTGTTGTCATGTCTGTGAACAACTCTTTGGTGTGCTGGGGAATTGAGCAGTTCGGCTCAGAGGAGCAAAAGCAGAAGTACCTCACCAAGCTGGCTACCGGCGAGATTATCGGTGCTTTCTGCCTTTCGGAGCCTGAGGCAGGCTCCGATGCCACCTCACAGCGCACCACCGCCGAAGACAAAGGAGACTATTACCTGCTTAACGGCACTAAAAACTGGATAACCAACGGCAGCACGGCTTCGGTGTACCTGGTTATCGCGCAGACCGACGTCGAAAAAGGACACCGCGGCATTAACGCCCTGATTGTAGAGCGCGGCATGGACGGCTTTGTTATTGGCCAGAAAGAGAACAAACTGGGTATTCGTGGTTCAGATACGCACTCTTTAATGTTTACTGACGTTAAAGTACCAAAGGAGAATAGAATTGGCGAAGATGGCTTTGGCTTTAAGTTCGCGATGGCTACCCTTGCCGGCGGACGGATCGGGATTGCTTCACAAGCGCTGGGCATTGCCTCCGGAGCCTATGAGCTGGCCGTGAAGTATGCCAAGGAGCGTAAGGCGTTCGGCGTAGAGATTGCCAAGCACCAGGCTATCCAGTTCAAGCTGGCCGATATGGCCACAAACATTGAGGCGGCGCGCCTGCTGTGCCTTCAGGCGGCACACGATAAGGATACGCACGCAGATTATGCCAAGTCGGGCGCTATGGCGAAGCTTTTTGCATCAAAAGTAGCGATGGAAACAACTGTGGAAGCTGTTCAGGTTCATGGTGGTTATGGTTTCGTGAAAGAGTACCATGTAGAGCGTTTAATGCGCGATGCCAAAATAACACAGATTTACGAAGGCACTTCGGAGATACAGAAAATAGTAATTTCGAGAGAACTGCTGAAGTAGAAATACCATTAAAACATTGTTTCCATGTTGTTTAAGCTAAGAATAGAATTTTCTGAATTAAAATTAATTTTTTAAATAATTTTGAATTTTATAAAGATTAGTCTTAGATTTAGGCCATAATTAAGGGTTTATAGTATAAAAGTTAGTTGGTAACACACATGGAAGATTACAATAAAATTATTGAATCGCTTGGGGTGCGGTTCATTAAAGCAAAGAATCTGGTGTTGCAGCAGCCGTTTACGGTTCGCAACTCCTACGATGTAGGCAATAACTTAATCCTGCTTCATAAAGGTAGCATCTTCTTTGGGGACGAAGAGCAAATGGTTGAAGAAGGCGAGTTGTTGTTTATACCAGGTGGACGCAGTACACGAGTTACGTACGGTCCTGCCGGAGAAGGAAAGACGATCTCTAACGATGATCTGATCACGAACAAAGAGAAGTTTTTCAAAAATAACAACGATCTGGATTTGATCGGAGACGCAGAGGAAAGCCACAGCTTTGTGAGCTTCGAGGCAAAGGTTTTTGACTCGGTTAACTTCTTTGCCTCCCTGGATCTGCCTGCCTTCCTGATCTCGAATAACAACAAGTTAGCCAACCTGGTTATCAAAGTTGTAGAGGAGAGCATGCAGGAACTGCCAGGAAAAGAACGCCTGATCAACATCTACACAGAGAACATTGTGGTAGAGATCGTTCGTCACATCCTGAGAAACAGAATGTTTGTTGAGCAGTTAGCTACAAACAGCACATACTTTAAAGATCCTCGCCTCATCGACCTGTTCAACTACATCAAGGAGAACCTGGGTGGCGACTTATCGAATAAAGTGCTCTCTAACGTGGCCAATGTATCCGAGGATTATGTAGGGCAGTACTTTAAAATGCTGACAGGCATTAACCCGCAAGATTACATTGAGTACCAGCGTATGGAGCGTGCCGTGTTCTTGCTTCGCACTACCAAGAAGAGTATCCGCGAGATCGGGAAAGAGGTGGGCTACAAAGATACCGCTTACTTCTGCCGTCGCTTTAAGATGATGTTTGGTATACCAGCAGGTAAGATGCGCCGACGTGAGTCAGCGATGAATATCTAAGCTAAGGCTACGTTATACGAAGCAACAAGATGAGAAACCTCGGCCAAAAAGCCGGGGTTTTTTTCTATGTGGTTACCTACCACCAGCACATCTGCTCCTGCGTGCAAAGCTGTTTTAGCTTTCTCGGGGGTATCAATGCCGCCACCTACAATCAAAGGAACATCAACGGCCTTGCGTACGGCCGCTATCATTTCAGGGGAAATGGGTTTCATGGCGCCGCTTCCTCCGTCCATGTAAATGTAGCGCAGGCCAAGCATCTCACCGGCCAGGGCCGTGCAGGCAGCTATAGCTGGTTTATCGTAAGGCAAAGGGGTTGTGCCGCTCATGTAAGACGCAGTGGTTTGCCGGCCCGTATCCACCAGCATGTATCCGGTTGGGTAAATATCCAGCTGACTGTCCTTCAGAATGGGGGCAGATACCACGTGCTGCCCGATCAGAAAATCGGGGTTGCGCCCCGAGATCAGGGAAAGCAGCAGAATGCCATCTGCCTGCTTGTCGATATGGAGGCTATTGCTGGGAAAGAGGATAACAGGGATCTTGCTGTTATCCTTGATGAGTTTAATGATCGCTGTCTGGTTGTCAGATGTGATCAGACTGCCGCCTACAAAAAAGAAATCGACCTGGTGCGTTTCGCTCATAGAGAGCACCTGCAGGCAAGAGGTCTCTGTGAGATTATCCGGATCGAGCAAAACAGCAAAGTGTTTTCTGCCTGAAATATGCTTTTTTTGGCGAAGGTCTTTAAATGGCATCTTCTTTTGGAACAATGTACTCGCTAGTGGTTCTTGTGGTAGCCGCTACAGGGGCTGCCGCAATATCGCTATTTTTAGAGACACTATTAAGATGTTCATCCACCTTTTTCGTTATGTACAGCAGCAACAGCGCCGCAGCCTGCGACGAAACTACTTTTGCAACGCCTGAGTCGAGGATGCCTTTAGCTTTTTTTTTTGAGCGGCTGCCCTGTGCCGCATGCGGCATGCGCTCCGACGAAAGCGTGTAACCGTCTTCCTGTTCGTGCACAAACGAGTCGTAACCGGCCATTTGAGCTGTTACCGGAATGGCATGATACTCGGGCTTCTTATTCTTTTTTATTTTTCCGGGCTTATTTGCCTTTTTTTTTTCGCTGCCGCTGAACAGGCGCTTTAGCAAGTAACCTGCCATTAAAACGCCGCCTGCCATGGCTACCTTTTTCCCGATCTCCTGGCCTTGTGTTTTGATGTGGTCTACATCACCCATCAAAGCATTTTTGTATTCTTCCTTTTGTCGTTCCAGAAACTCCCGCTCGTTATCGAACAGCGGATTTGATAATTCACTCATATGTTTTTCTCTCTTTTGTCAGACTTATAAATTGTGTTGTCAAATGTTTTATCGGCGATGTCTTCAAATACCTTCTTATCAAGCCCTACTACCAGCACAATCAGTAAGATGATATAGATCAGAGCCACTATGCCAAAGCCCCAGAAAGAACTGTCAAGCAGCTCGTTGAGCAACAGGCCTAAAAAAATACTCACAAAAATAACGCACATGAAGGCAATTACACCCAGCAGTACCACATGGATCAGACTTACAAAAGTCGCTTTTAGCTTTTCCTGTATTTCCAATCGTATGATATCAATACGGGTATCGATGTAACCCATTAAATTCTCGATGAGGTTATTGCTCTTTTCGCGAGTGCCGTTGTCTTGTATATCCATAGTATGATGCAGCTTTTTTTTATGCTTTTTGTGTATACGTGGGGTAGATGTAAATATTTACGTTAAGTACGCCTTAACAAAAGTGTAGTACGGTAATTGACGTATATTGACTGTTTTTAGCTAATTTTAAACCTGATCTTTATTAGATTTTTACCTGATTGGAACGTAACTTCTACCATATTTTGGGTATCAGTCCGGGGGCCTCTTCGCAGGAGGTGAAGGTGGCTTATAAGCAACTGGCGCTTAAATACCACCCTGACAGAAACCCGGGCAATGCCAGGGCCGAGGAGTTGTTTAAGCTGGTGAACACAGCCTACCAAACCCTGGGGAACCCCGGCAAACGGGTGCGCTACGATATGCGGTTGCAATACCAGCAGGAGCAGAGGCGCGTGCGGCAGCAAACCTACCAGCCGGATGCCCGCTATGCCCACACCCGTGAGCCGGCAGGCGTTTCCGAGAGGCATTACCGCCCCATCAGGCGCGAAGAAAAACGCTTTTCGCGCAAAGACTGGTACATCACCGTCTCTTTTGTTGCCGGTCTGCTCACTTTCAGCCTGCTGCTGAAAGTGGTTATGGACCAGGTGACGGGTGAAGATAAGTATAAAACTGCTTTAACATATATAGAAGATGGCAAATATAGTAGCGCGCACCGCCTGCTATCCGATGCCATTCAGTTTATGCCCGACAACGCCGCCGCTTACGAGGCCAGGGCTCAGATAGAACTGGACGTGTATGAGAATTACCCGGCAGCGCTAAACGACCTCAACCAGGCAATGGCTCTCCGGAAGAGTCCCTCGGCCCAAGTATACCTCATGCGTGGCCGCAGTTACCAACAACTAGCCAAGTATGAGCAAGCGGAAGAAGACCTCACCCGCGCCCTTCGCCTGAACGAGGAGCTTTGGCGCGCGTACCTGGCCCGGGGAGAGGTGCGGTTGTTCTTCCTGCATAAATATGAGGGGGCCATAGAGGACCTGACAACCATGCTCCAACACGAGAAAGCGGGCAGTCCGGATTGGGTGGACGCCCTGACCTACCGGGGCTTTGGGTACTATAAGCTGAAAGACTACGTTGCGGCGGAGCAGGATTACAGGATGGTGCTTTATTCGGATAAGGAGAATGGCAGGGCGCTGTACTTGTTGGGCCGCACAGAACAGGAGCAGCAAATGTCTGACTCGGCCTGTGTGCATTTTTACAAAGCCTACCAGTTGGGCTATTCTGCTGCCCTGCTGGAACTGAGGGCTAATTGCCAGGACTGAGACGGGTGCATCCGCTTTGATGCTATATAAAGGAAAGTGCAGGAGTAACTGTTTGATCGGTTGTGTAGTAAAGAGCAGCTTAATGAAAGGCTATAAAAACAAGAAACCCTCACCGGTTAAGGAGAGGGTTGTGCTGGTGGTGATGATTGGAATCGAACCAACGACACAAGGATTTTCAGTCCTTTGCTCTACCAACTGAGCTACATCACCAGCTCTTGTTGTTTCCCTTTCGTAAGGGTATGCAAAAGTAGTAACTAACTTTTAAGTAGCAAGCATTCTCGAGAAAAATATTTTTAAAAAGTGCGCTGGCGTACATGTTTCTCATTAATCTGCTATCTTTATATACCAATTAGTATGTATAACGAATAAATTGCTGTGATAATAGGACTAGAGAATATCATCTTTCTGATTGTAGCTGCCTTGGGTATTGGCCTTTTTGTATGGCAGATCCGCAAGATCCGTAAAAACGTGCTCCTGGGCCACGACCTGGAAATGGAAGACAATCCTGCCGAACGCATCAAGAAAACGTTGCTGGTGGCCTTTGGCCAGCAGAAGATGTTCAAGCGCATGCTGCCGGCTGTGTTGCACCTTTTTGTCTATGTAGGCTTCCTGGTCATCAACATCGAGGTGCTGGAAATACTGATCGACGGGGTTTTTGGAACGCACCGGATACTGGGGTTTGCCGGTATCCTATACAGCGGCCTGATGGCAGTAAACGAAATACTGGCCGCGCTTGTGATTGTGGCCTGCGCCATGTTCTTGTGGCGCCGCAATGTAACGCATGTGCCGCGCCTGTCTAACGGGGTGGAAATGCGTGCCTGGCCGAAGCTGGATGCCAACCTGATCCTGATCACTGAGATCGTGCTCATGATCGCCCTGTTTGCCTTCAATATCTCTGACCTGAAGCTGGCCCAACTGAGGGGCACGCACCTGGCCGGGGCCTTCCCGGTGAGCTCGCTGTTTGTGAATGCCCTGGGCAGCGACCCGGATGCCCTGCGCATCATTGGGCGTGTGGGCTGGTGGTTCCACATTCTGGGCATCCTGGCCTTTATGAACTACCTGCCAAGCTCCAAGCACTTCCATATCATCATGGCTTTCCCGAACGTGTACTTCTCTAAGCTGTTACCGAAGGGCAAGTTCACCACAAACCCAACCATCACGCACGAGATCAAGGCCATGCTGGACCCAAGCTACCAGCCACCCGCTCCGGAGATGGATGCCGAAGGAAACCCGATTATTCAGCGCTTCGGCGCCAAAGACGTGGAAGACCTGACCTGGAAACAGCTCATGGACTCTTATACCTGCACCGAGTGCGGCCGTTGCACATCCGTTTGTCCGGCCAACATAACGGGCAAGCTCCTGTCGCCGCGCAAGATCGTGATGGACACCCGCGACAGGATGGAGGAGAAAGGAGAACACCCTGCTATATATCACCCTAACCATTATAAAGAAATGGGTGTGGAGCGCGTGGAGGTAACCGATGAGAAAACCCTGTTGCGCGGCTATATCACGCCTGAAGAGCTTTGGGCCTGCACTACCTGCAACGCCTGTGTAGAGTCGTGCCCGGTAAACATCGATCAGCTGTCCACTATCATGGACCTGCGCCGTTTCCTGGTGCTGGAGGAGTCGGCAGCGCCGGCTTCGCTGAACGCCATGTTCACCAACATCGAGAACAACGGTGCGCCGTGGGCCTTCTCGCCAGCCGACCGCTTTAACTGGGCCGACGAGCTTTATGTACCTTCGAAAAACTAGACAAAAGAACTTTTAGACATAGGACGAAAGACCTTTGCTAGGGAAGATAATTATGTGTTGTATTCCTTTGTCTTTTGTCAAACAGTCCTTTGTCCTTTTTAAATAACCAGATGGAAGAGAATAAAAGATTAGTAAAGGTGCCTACCATGGCCCAGTTGGCCGCGAATGGCGAAGAGCCGGAGATCCTGTTTTGGGTGGGTTGCGCAGGCGCCTTCGACGACCGTTATAAAAGAGTAACCCGCGCCTTTGTGCAGATACTGGAGCATGTAGGTGTGAAGTACGCCGTGTTGGGCACCGAAGAAAGCTGCACCGGCGACCCGGCCAAGCGTGCCGGCAATGAGTTCCTGTTCCAGATGCAGGCGCTTACCAACATCGAAGTGCTGAACGCTTATAACGTGAAGAAGATCGTGACGGCTTGCCCCCACTGCTTTAACACCATCAAGAATGAGTACCCCGACCTGGGGGGCAACTACGAGGTGATCCACCACTCCACGTTCCTGCAGCAGCTGATAAACGAGGGCAAAGTGCACGTAAAGGGTGGCGAGGCCTTTAAAGGAAAGCGCATCACTTACCATGACTCCTGCTACCTGGGGCGTGCAAACGATATTTACGAGGCGCCGCGCGAAGTGCTGGCTGCCCTGGATGCTGATCTGGTGGAAATGAAACGCAGTCGCGCCAACGGCCTTTGCTGCGGTGCCGGAGGTGCCCAGATGTTTAAAGAGCCGGAGCCGGGTAAAAAAGACATCAACATAGAGCGTACCGAAGAAGCGCTGGCAACGCTGGGTGCCGGCGAAGGGGTAATTGCCACTGCCTGCCCCTTTTGCATGGTGATGATGAACGATGGCGTGAAGAACAAGGAGCAGGAAGAAAACGTAAGAGTTTTCGACATAGCTGAACTGATCGCACAGGCCGAAGGCTTAACTAAATAAACTGTTACGTGGCTTCATCATCAACTGTGTAGCCACACAATAGTTTACCTATTTAACCATTACTATGTATATTCCGTTTGACGAATTGCCGCCACATGCGCGCCTCTGGATTTACCAGGCCGACAGGCCGTTAACCGAGGCGGAGCAAAGCGAAATAAAACCGCTTCTGGAGCGTTTTGCTACGGAGTGGAGTAGCCACGGGAAAGGCTTGCAGGCATCTGCAAAGTTGCTTTATGGCCAGTTTCTGGTTTTGGCAAATAATGAGTCGGCTACATCGGCTAGTGGCTGTTCCATTGATGCCTCTGTGCGTTTTGTGCGGGAGCTGGAGCAGCGGCTCAGGGTTTCATTTTTTGACCGTACAAAGCTGGCCTTTTTAAAAGAGGGTGAAGTGAAGCAGGTTAATCTAAGCGACCTGAAAAGCAAAGTGGCGGCAAAAGAGATAGAGCAACATACCTTATACTTCGATACTTTAATAAATAATTATGGAGAGCTGCAACAGGCATGGCCACGGCCTGCCGGCACTAGCTGGCTCTCCAAATATTTCTGATAAAGCAAACACTAACCACACTTGTTCATGCTTCAAACGCTATATATCGGGCATCTTGCGCATCAGTTTAGACTAGCTGCACTGCTACTGCTGCTGGCACTGTTTCTGGGCTCCTGCGGGGCGGGTAAAAATATCAGTAAAGGTGATAAGCGGTTTGAGCAGGAGCAGTATGAGCGGGCTATTCAGTACTATACCAAAGGACTCGAAAATGCAGCGAACCCAGGAGAGGTAAACTATAAAATCGCGGAAGCTTACCGCCTTTCTAACCGGTTGTCAGAAGCTGAGCCGTACTATAAGGCCGCCCTGGATGCCAACTTTCGAAAAGAAGATGGTTTTTTCTATTACGGACTGGCCCTGAAGGCGAACGGCAAGTATGACAAAGCACGCGGCCAGTTCCAGGACTATGTGAAGTTTGGCTCAAATCCTGGGTTAAAAGCAAGAGCTGCCCGTGAGATAGAGACCTTCAGCACCGTACAAAGTATACGTGATAAAGCGCCACGCTACGAGATACAAAACCTGGAAGCCCTGAACACCGAAGGGTCGGAGTTTGCGCCGTACGTGCTGAACAATGATCTGGTGTTCTCATCCACGCGCGGTGCAGGCAAAGTATACCTGGGCAACGGCGAAGGCTTTATAGACATTTTTGCCACACCACTTACAGACTCTGTTGCAGCGATAGGGCGTAACGTGCGCAAGTATGAGAACATTAATCTGGAGGGGATGCACGATGCGCTGCCGACCTTTACCGACGAGGGCCGCACCATGGTTTTCGCACGCAGCAACGAGGGCACCAAGAAAGGCCGCCAGAACGTGGACCTGTTCATCTCTTTCTTCCGGTCAGGTGCCTGGAGCGAGCCAAAGCCTTTGAGCATCAACGATACCCGCGCCTGGGATTCATCCCCGGCTTTCTCTCCGGATGGCAAAACTTTATACTTCTCCTCTGACCGCAAGGGAGGCCTGGGCGGGAATGACATCTACAAATCAACTATTGATGGAAACGGCCGCTTCTCTACTCCCGAAAATTTAGGTCCATCCATCAACACCGCAGGCAACGAAAGCTTTGTTTCGGTTGGTCCGGATGGTACGCTTTACATTGCTTCGGATGGTTTGCCTGGTTTAGGCAATCTGGATCTGTTTAAGATAGAAGATGGTAAGCCCGTTAACATGGGGCAGCCCATCAACTCACCCGGCGACGACTTTGGCATCTTTCTGCAAAACGAGAACAAAGGCTTCTTCTCTTCTAACCGGGAAGGCGGCAAAGGAGGAGACGACCTGTATGCCCTCTCCAAGTCTGCGCGCAAGCGGGTGAACTTCGTGTTGGATGGCATGCTTTTCCAGCTGCGCGAAGGGGCCAAGCAACGCGCAGCAGTGCCTAGCCATGAGGTAACCTTACAGGATGAGGCTGGTAACGCCATTCGTAGCACGAAAACAGGTGAAAATGGCCAGTTTACTTTTGCACTGGACACGGCCGCTACCTACTTTCTGATAGCCGAGAAACCCGGCTTTTTTACGGCCCGCCAGCGCATCAGCACGGTAGGTAAAATGCCCAGGCAGGAGGAGCTCACTGAGGAGGAGAACGAGGTGCGCCTGACGGCTACGCTAGTGCTGAACGAGATAGTGAAAGAAAAGGCCATAGTACTGGAGAACATCTTCTACGACTACGACAAAGCCGACATTCGGCCGGATGCAGCCCAGGAACTGGACAAACTGGTACAGGTACTCACCGATAACCCCGGCATTTCGATAGAGCTTAGCTCACACACCGATGCACGCGGCAGCGACGCCTATAACCAGGATCTGTCGCAGCGCCGTGCCGAGTCTGCCGTGGAGTATATCATCTCGAAAGGCATAGACCGCTCCCGCATTACGGCAAGGGGCTATGGCGAGAGCAGGCTAGTGGTTAAGAACGCCACCACCGAAGAAGAACATCAGCGCAACCGCCGCACCGAATTTAAAGTAGTGCGTATACAAGAGTAATCAGTGTAGCGCTACAAAAAGAGCCGCATAAGTTTATACTTGTGCGGCTCTTTTTGTTTCGGAAGTACCAGGTCCAACCACCCCTTCCCCTCCTTGAATAAGGAGGGGAACTTTATTTACCAAAGGCGCTTCTAATGCGCTGTAGTACTGACTCAAGGTGTTCGAATACTTCTTTATTCTCGAAGCGGAGCACTCTAATATTCAAGCTCTTTTTTCTCCTCTTCATTTAGTAGTAATAACTTGTTGTAGTTAAGTAAACGCAAAGAAGTATGATGAGTAGAAAAAACTCCCCTCCTTGGATAAGGAGGGGCGGGGGTGGTTGGACCCGGTGCCGCAAAACAACCCTGCCTATCCACTAGTCCTGCACATCCTGATTAAAAAAACCAAAGTTACCTCCCGAAACTATACTTTACACTTAAGCCAACATTGTTAAATCGGTTAAGCGGTACATCTTTAATTGGGTCGGTTTTATAGCCGGCGAAAGCGTGCCGGTAGTCCAGAGACAAGGTAACCGGCACTTTCGGGAATGTATACTCTATGCCAATGCTTGCTACGCCTATCAGGTTAGTGGCTAAAGGCTGTTGCTCTCCATAGCGGTTAAATTCAGTGCCTGTTACCCCAAGGCCGATGCCGGCATAAGGCCTCAGCCGGTTGGATGTAAGCAACTGCGGCTGCCATACATACTGTAAAGTCGCCTGATACCCTCTGTTGTAATTGGTAAATCCGACCTGTGCCTCCATAGCGGATTCTGGTTTGATAAAATGCTTTGCAGTAAGCGTAAGGTCAGTACCATATCTGCCGGAAGGTGAAAAACGTAAACCTACGGATGTCCTGTAAGGAGCCGTGGCTGTTGGTTTAGACGTAGGAACGGCATCCTGTGCTAAAACAGGCACAGCGAAAATAGCGAAGGCACCCAGCAGCGGGAGCAGCAGTTTGGTTTTCATAGTTATATGTAATTATGGTGATACATCTATACTCGAGACCCCGGCGCAGATGAAACCGTTGCAACTGGCATCAGAAATTATGCAGGAATGCATAATTAATAGCCGCTGCTGTCGCTATTGCCATTCCGTTTGTTAAATTTGTAAGCAAATCATCCACAGCTATGGAAGAAAATAGATATTTGCGCCGCGGCGTTTCTGCCTCTAAAGAAGATGTGCATAACGCCATCAAGAACATCGACAAAGGGCTTTTCCCGAAAGCGTTCTGCAAGATCATCCCCGATATACTTACTGGCGACCCTGACTACTGTGCCATCATGCACGCCGATGGGGCGGGTACTAAATCGTCGCTGGCTTACATGTACTGGAAAGAAACCGGAGACCTGGGCGTGTGGAGAGGTATAGCCCAGGATGCCGTAGTGATGAACACCGACGACCTGCTGTGTGTGGGGGCAACCGATAACATCCTGCTTTCCTCCACCATCGGTCGAAACAAAAACCTGATACCCGGCGAGGTGATTGCCGCCATTATCAACGGTACAGAAGAGGTGCTGCAGATGCTGCGCGAAAACGGCGTGGGCATTTACAGCACCGGCGGCGAGACAGCCGATGTAGGAGACCTGGTGCGCACCATTATCGTGGACAGCACCGTTACGGCCCGCATGCGTCGCGATGAGGTGATTTCCAACGACAACATTCAGCCCGGCGATGTGATCGTGGGGTTTGCCTCTTATGGGCAGGCTAAGTATGAAACAGAGTATAACGGCGGCATGGGCAGCAACGGCCTCACCTCGGCCCGCCACGATGTGTTCCATAAATACCTGGCGGCCTCCTACCCGGAGAGCTACGATCCGGAACTGCCCGCCGACCTGGTATATTCCGGCAGCCACAAGCTAACCGACCTGGATGAGGAAACCGGTATGGAAATAGGCAAACTGGTGCTTTCGCCAACCCGCACCTACGCACCCGTTGTGCTGGAGGTATTAAAGCAGCATCGCCAAAACATACATGGCATGGTGCACTGCAGCGGAGGCGCTCAAACCAAAGTGCTGCATTTCACTGATAAGGTGCACATCATCAAAGATAACCTGTTCCCGGTGCCGCCGCTGTTCCGCATTATACAGGAGCAGAGCCACACCGACTGGAAAGAGATGTACAAAGTCTTTAACATGGGCCATCGCCTGGAGATCTACCTGCCGGAGGAATACGCCCAAAGCCTGGTCGACATCTCAAAATCTTTTGGCGTGGAGGCGCAGATCATTGGCCGTGTAGAAGCAAGCGAACACAACGAACTTACTATTAAAAGCGATAAAGGCGAGTTCTACTACGCAGGGTAAGCAAAGTATAAACCTATACTTTTGAGTAGCCACAGGTGCAGAACCTGGGGCTGCTCTTTTTGTAGGGAATGTTGGGTACTATTCAAACAAAAGCAGACAAGCCTACAGGCAGGGTTAGCATAAGGCCGGGATTCAGGCCACTGTAGTTTATCACTTACTTTTAAAACACTGGCACAATAATTGAAATTCTCGGAAGTATAAGCAAAAACCTATACTTCGATGAAAAAGCTTCTACTTCCGCTTTTGCTTGTGCTGCTGACTGTGCCGGTGTTTGCACAAGCCTCTGTAATAACCTTCACCGCCGAGCGTGGTGAGGTGTTCCACATTCAACTAAACGACAGAACCGTTAACCACACCGCCTCTAACTTTGTGCGCATAGCGCCGGTAAGGCCGGGCAAGCATTATGTAGAGGTGAAGGTGAGAGCTCGCCATGGAGTATACACAATGGGGCAATGCATTGTGGTGCCCAATGGGGTAGAGGCAAACTATGCCGTGCGCACCGTAGGCAGAAGCGGCAAAGCGTACCTGCGCCTGATCAGCGAAGTGCCCTTAGCGCCTCTGGTACCAAGGCCACTGCCGCGCTTCCCAGACCGCTATGACGACCACGAACGCGACCACCGCTACGAGCCCGTGCCGCCACGCTACGATGACCGCTACCGAGGCGATTGCCGTAACCTGATGACAGCTCATGAAGTGGACCGCCTGATACAGACCATGCGCAGCCGCGACTTCGAGAGCACTAAACTAAGTATAGCCCGCGATGCCGTGCGCAGCAGCAGTATACTTGCCGATGACCTGAAGCGCGTGCTGCAGCAGTTCGACTATGAAACCACCCGGGTAGAGTTTGCCAAATACGCCTACGACTACCTCTGCGATAAAGAGCACTTCTACTACATCTACGACCTCTTCAAGTTTGATAGCAGTGTGCAGGAACTGGAGCGGTATAGTGGCAGGAGGTGAGGAGAGTTCTACTAATGATTGACCCACCCCTTACCCCTCCGAGGAGGGGAATCGTTCCTGGTATTTGAAATAAAGATGCAGCAAGGTGGCGTAAAATAAAGATGTTATTATGTAAATTCGTCTGCACTTGAATCCACAACTAGTATTTAGTCTTTATCAAAGTAGAATGGCACGAAATTCCCCTCCTCGGAGGGGTTAGGGGTGGGTTTTACAACTGCGAGTCTGTCTAAAACTAAAGAAGCCGCTTCCGGACTTATCCGAAAGCGGCTTCTTTGTCATATGAGCAGTAAGTATAATCACCCATCCGCTCATTTAAATTTAAAAAAACCTATCTCAACCTGTCCACCGACCTGACCAGGTCCTCATCGCGTTTGATGAAACGGTTGGCCAGGGCGTTAAGCAGCAGTGCCAGCATCGGCATATAGAAACCAGCCTGGTAGGCGCCGTTGTCATCAGCCTTTACCAGTTCTGCACCAACATAGGCCGCATAATAAAACGAAGTGCCCAACAGCGCTGCAAGCACCAACGTGTTCAGCAAACCCAGCTTCATTTGGTTCAGGCGGTTTTTAAACTGGAAGATCTCGTAAAGTGCCACAGCGCCTGCGGCAAGTGCCAGCAAACCAATCGCTACAGTGTTTTGTTGTGGAATAGTGCCGGGAGCGGAGTTCTCAGCTGTCGCATAGGATGTAATGTTCCAGGCTGTGAGCACCACCTCCTCGCCGGTTGTGGCGTCGGTCTTAGACCATAGCGGCAGAAACAGCATGGCAACCATTGCCAGCACCAGCAGGAACAGAAATACGGATTGAATTCTTTGTATCATAGAGTGGTTAATTTAACTTGCAATGAGATGCAAAATTAGACAAAGACCTGTAAACTAAAAAATAGATGTACACAGCATACATAGTTGATATTTTAAGAACACCGGTCGGCAAGTTCGGCGGTGCCCTGAGCACGGTGCGGCCCGATGATATGGCGGCCCTTGTGCTGAAGCAAATCGTGGCCCGTAACCCGAGCTTGGATCCTGCCCTGATTGAGGACGTGGTAATGGGGGCGGCTAACCAGGCAGGCGAGGATAACCGCAACGTGGCGCGTATGGCGCTGCTGCTGGCGGGGCTTCCGCAGGAGATTGGGGGCGTTACCGTGAACCGCCTGTGCGCATCCGGCTTGCAAGCCATCATCGACGCCTCCAGGGCCATCACTTCCGGCGACGGCGGGGTGTACCTGGCCGGGGGCGTGGAAAGTATGACACGCGCGCCTTTTGTGATGGCAAAATCCGAAACGGCGTTTGGGCGCACACCGGAAATATACGATACCACCATCGGCTGGCGCTTCACCAACGAAAAGCTGTCGAAACTGCACTACCCGTTTGCCATGGGTGAAACTGCCGAGAATGTAGCAGAGCACTACGGCATTTCACGTGAAACCCAGGACGAATTTGCGCATCAGTCACAGGTAAAGTATAAAGCCGCCGCCGAGGCGGGGAAGTTTAGAGATGAGATCGTGCCAGTGCATATTTCGCAGCGCAAGGGTGAGGATATCGTGTTCGACACAGACGAGCATCCTCGCCTTTCATCAGTAGAGAAGCTGGCAAGCCTGAATCCGGCTTTCAAAAAAGGAGGCTCTGTAACGGCTGGTAACTCGTCAGGCATAAACGACGGTGCTGCCATTTCCATTGTTGTGAGTGAGGAAATGCTGAAGCGCTACAACCTGACACCCATGGCGCGCGTGGTGTCGGCTGCCGTAGCCGGCGTAGATCCGGCGCACATGGGCATGGGGCCGGTGCCAGCCACGCAGAAGGCGCTGAAGCGTGCCGGACTAAGTATAAATGACATTGGGCTGGCAGAAATTAACGAGGCTTTCGCATCGCAGGCTGTGGCTTGCGTACAGCAGCTGGATATCAATCCGGATATCGTGAACGTGAACGGAGGTTCTATCGCCATTGGCCATCCACTCGGAGCCAGCGGCACACGCATCTCTGCTACCCTGCTGCACGAAATGAAACGACGCAGCGAGGTGAAGTATGGCCTGGCCACCATGTGCGTTGGGGTAGGCCAGGGAGTAGCCGTTATCTACGAGAAAGTATAATTTATACTTTGCAGCGTTAAAGAGGTAACTTAATATATTTTAAAAAGCCCGCTCTACGGCCGTAGAGCGGGCTTTTTGCTTTTCTGGTAAACTTGCCCACCACAATGTAGCCCCACTATATAGCTTTTGGCATTCACTTTGCATTACAGTAGTAGAACCTAAACACTAAGGATATGAAAAAGTTACTCACTTTCGCGATCATGTTGTCTTTTGCCTTTACGGGCCGCGCCGCGCTGGCAGATGGGCATGGGCATAACAATGGCAAAGGCAAAGCAAAGGGCAAGCCTTCTTTTGTAGATGAGAAACACCGCGCCCACGCCGATTGGAAAAAAGAGAAAGCATATGATAAGGAGCAAAAGAAATACGCCAAGAAGCACGACGACTGCAAAAACCATGAGGACGGCACCTGGAGCAGACGCGACGAAGAGAGAAGAAGTGAGGATGGGCGCTGGGAGAAACGACGTGAGGAGGACCGTAGAAGAGAGGACCGCAGCAGAAACGGATCCCGGTCAGTAGGTGATATTATTTTAGGCGGCGTTAGAAACGGGCAAACCGGATCTAACTAATATAAAGTATAAACGCGTGTATTCGTAAAGCGTAACAAATTAGCCCATTGCCTGCCCGAAAAGGCAGCAGCACTTTACGGCGTCTACTTTAGCAATTGCTACCAACATCCCCGCACAGGCGCTAAGCCCGTGCGGGGATTTTTTATACCTTTGCCCCATGCGGTACTTTTTAGAAATAGCTTACGACGGCTCTCGTTTCCATGGCTGGCAGGTGCAGCCCAACGCCCTGTCGGTGCAGGAGCTGCTGGAAGACTGCCTTAGCAAAGTGCTGCGCGAGCCGATCAGTACCACAGGCAGCGGGCGCACCGACACCGGCGTGCACGCCAGCCAGCAGTTCGTGCATTTCGATACTGCGCAGCAACTGGATGTGGCGCATGTCCTGTACCGCATGAGCCGTATCCTGCCAAACGATGTGGCGGCCCTGAACTTATACCCGGTGTCAGACCAGGCGCATGCCCGCTTTGATGCCCTGGCCCGCACCTACCACTACCACATCACCCTGCGCGCCAATCCCTTTAAAAGACACTATGCCTGGTGCCACAGCCGCCCCCTGGATGTAGGAAAGATGAACGAAGCCGCGGCCATACTTTTAAAGCACGAGGATTTTATTACCTTCAGCAAAGTGAAAGGCGACACCAGGCATTACCGCTGCGCCATGTACGAAGCAGCCTGGCAGCAACAGGGCGAGGAGCTGATCTTCACTATCCGGGCGAACCGCTTCCTGCGCGGCATGGTGCGGCTGGTGGTGGGCACACTCGTGGATGTGGGCCGTGGCAAATTAACAGTTGCGGCTTTCGAGGAGATCATAGCCAGCCAAAACAGGAGTAGGGCAAGTGGGGCAGCACCCGCCGAGGGCCTTTTTCTAGCCAAAGTAGCGTACCCGGAGCACATTTTAAAGAGCACGACTCAAACAAAACTATAGATCTATGCAATTGGAAGAAGACCATCAGGGGCCGCATTTAAACGGTAAGCACCTGCGGCCAGAAAGTTTAATGATGAGCTACGGGTATAATCCCGAGTGGTCAGAAATGGCCGTGAAAGCCCCGATTTATCAAACATCCACCTTTGTTTTTAAGAATGCCGAGGAGGGCAAAGCCTTTTTTGAACTGGCCTATGGCCTGCGTGAGAAAGGCGCCGAAGAGCAGCTGGGCCTGATCTACAGTCGCCTGAATAACCCTGATCTGGAAATACTGGAGAACCGCCTCCGCCTTTGGGACGGCGCCGAAGACGCCGCCGTTTTCGCCAGTGGCATGGCTGCCATCAGCACCACGCTGCTTGCCCTGCTGAAGCCTGGCGATGTGATCCTGCACAGCGAGCCGATCTACGGCGGCTCCGATTATTACATCAAAAACATACTGCCCAAGTTCGGCATCCAGAGTATGGGCTTTCAGGCAAGCGCTACCGCCGAAGAGGTTTCCAGGCAACTGGATGATTCTGGCCTGGGCGATAAACTGGCCATGGTCTACGTAGAAACGCCGGCAAACCCAACCAACCACCTGGTTGACATTGAAGCCTGTGTGGCACTGGCCAGGAAACACAGTACAGTCGATAAAAAAGTGGTTGTAGCCATAGACAATACCTTTCTGGGGCCGGTTTTCTCGCACCCCCTCAAGCATGGCGCCGACCTGGTGCTGTATTCCGCCACCAAATACATCGGCGGCCACTCCGACCTGATCGCAGGTGCCTGCGTGGGCGCGGCCCCTCTGATGAAAGCGATAAAGGGCATGCGCACGTTCGCTGGTTCTATGGCCAGCCCCTGGACGGGCTGGATGCTGATGCGCAGCCTGGAGACACTGAAGATACGGATGGAAGCGCAAGCCAAAGGCGCTGAGACTGTGGCAGCGTATTTAAAGCAGCATCCGAAAGTGGAGAAGATCTACTACCTGGGCGATTTGCAGGACAACCCGCAGCAGCAGGCCATCTACGACAAGCAGTGCACAGCCGCCGGCTCTATGATCTCCTTCGACCTGAAAGGCGGCGAAAAGGAAGCCTTTAAATTCCTGAACAGCCTGCGCTTAATCAAACTGGCCGTAAGCCTGGGCGGCACCGAGTCGCTGGCCGAGCACCCCGCCTCCATGACCCACTCCGACATCTGCCTGGCCGACCGCGCCAAGATGGGCATCGGCGAAGGCATGGTGAGGATATCCGTAGGCCTAGAGCACCCCGATGATATTATCTCGGATATAGCGCAGGCCCTGGCGGAAGTGTAAACCACTGGCACCGTCTTGAAGGGGCTGGCATCGGTTTGGTGCCGGCCCTTTTGCTTTTGAAAGTCAGCCGCAACCAACCTGGCACTTCCTTGTTGAAAGCGAGGAGTGAACCTGCCACACCTGCTATCATTTTCAAATTTCATGATTAACGAGGCTGAGCTGACGCATAAACCCCAATCCTGTGGTATAGAGAGCTCCGTCAGGAAGGCAGGCAGTAAAATCCGGAGTGTTGGCTGGCAAGTATAAATCTTTCGGGCACCCAAAGCCGCTTGCCTATAAATCCTTAAAATCCTGATCCAAAACCATTAACTTTACAACCGGTTTAGCATAGGTGTACGTACAGAAGAGACTGTTTCGTGGCGTATACACCTGCAAACCAGTTAAAACCTTACACAAACGTTGGAAGACAAACAGCAAGCCCCCGGTAAAGTATTTGATTCAGACGTGCTGAAGCGGCTCTTCACGTTTGTGAAGCCGTATGTGCGGATATTCTACTTTATCATTTTCCTGACCTTCGCTTCGGCCATACTTGCAGCCCTGCGCCCTTTCCTCATCCAGTACACCGTAGACCAGGAAATACTGCAGAACGACTGGGAAGGTCTCAATAAGATGTTCGTGATCCTGGGCATCCTTTTGGTCGTGCATGCCATTGTGCAATACCTGCATACCTACTTTGCCGGCTGGCTCGGGCAGCACGTGGTGCGCGATATCCGCATCAAACTTTACCGCCACATCCTGGACCTGCGCCTCAAGTTCTTTGACCGCACCCCCATCGGCACCCTGGTTACCCGCAACGTGTCGGATGTGGAAACGCTTTCCGACGTGTTCAGCGAGGGCCTGGCTGCCATGATCGGTGATATCCTGCAGCTGGTGTTTATTGTGGGCTTCATGTTTTACATTGATTGGGAGCTGGCACTGGTCAGCCTTTCCACCTTTCCGATCATGATCATCAGCACCTACATTTTTAAAGAGAAGATAAAGGATACCTTTCAGGAGGTGCGAACGGCGGTGGCCCGTTTGAACTCTTTTGTGCAGGAGCACATCACGGGCATGAGCATCGTGCAGATATTTAACAACGAGAAGCGCGAGCTGGATAAGTTCAAGGCCATTAACAAAGAGCATACCCGCGCCAACATTCGCTCGGTGCTCTACTATTCGGTTTACTTCCCGGTGGCCGAGATCATTGGTGCGGCCGGGCTCGGCCTGCTGGTGTGGTATGGGGCCCATGGCGTGATAGACGACGAAACATCGTTGGGTACGCTGATGGCCTTTATACTTTATATCCAGATGTTCTTCAGGCCCATACGCATGATCGCGGACCGGTTCAACACCCTGCAGCTGGGGGTGGTGAGCACCGAGCGCCTCATGAAACTACTGGATAGCACCGAGCTGATAGCCGATACCGGAAACTATGCCCCGGAGAGGATAAAAGGCAACGTGACCTTTGAGAACGTGTGGTTTGCTTACAATGATGAGGAGTGGGTATTGCGTGATATCTCGTTTAAAGTGAAAGCCGGCGAAACCGTTGCTTTTGTCGGGGCCACAGGTGCCGGAAAAACCTCGGTGATCAACCTGCTCAACCGCTTCTACGAGATCAACAAGGGGCATATCATCGTGGATGGCCATGACCTGAAAGAGTATGACCTGAGCGTGCTGCGCCACCACATCGGGGTGGTGTTGCAGGATGTGTTTCTATTCTCCGGCACCATAGCCGACAACATTAGCCTGGGTAACCAAAGCATTACCGAGGAGCAGATGTGGCAGGCCGCCGACCTGGTAGGGGCGCGCAAGTTCATTGAGCGTTTGCCGGGCGGGCTGCACTACAAAGTAATGGAGCGGGGCGCCACTTTATCGGTGGGCCAGCGGCAGCTTATTTCCTTTGTGCGCGCCATGGTGTACAACCCCGAGATCATCATCCTGGATGAGGCCACCTCCAGCGTAGACTCCGAAACCGAGGAGCTGATTCAGTACGCCATCGATCAGCTGATGCAGGGTCGTACCTCCATCGTGATCGCGCACCGCTTGTCCACCATCCAAAAGGCAGACAAGATCATTGTGCTGGACCGGGGCGAACTGAAAGAGATGGGCAACCATGAGGAACTGCTGGAGCATAACGGCTACTATGCGCAGTTGTATCACATGCAGTACAAGAACATGATCGATTTATGAAAAAACTTTTCTATGTAATGGCTGGCTTAGCCATTATCCTGCTGGTGCTTTATACCTATATCGGAGGATTTACGGCGCCGGAGGTGCGCATGGCAACATCGCAGACCATGTATGTGGCGGGGCAACCTTTTATGGGCTCCGTGGAAGATGAAGCCATGGGTAAGGCATTTCAGCGGGCAGCCGAGGTGCTCGATAAGAAAGAACTGGCAGGCATGCTGGGCAACATTTACTACAACGACCCCGACAAGAGCGGCGACAGCATCCGGGCGTTTATTGGCGTTATAGTGCCGGACTCTTCAGTAGCGCTGCCTGCCGGCTTTACTTTGCGCACGGTGCCCGGAGGCAAAAAGGTGGTACACGCCGAAGTAAACGCACATGTAACCGTTTCGCCAAAAAAGTTGTACGCGGCCGCCTTCGACTATGCCAAGGAGGAGCAACTGCAGCTGCAGGACTTTTACGTAGAGTGGTTTCCTGAAAATGACAAGGGAGTGCTGGAAGTACCTGTAAAACAATAGTAAGCAGGCTTGTAAGTATACAAAAACACCATATATCCGACGAAGGGCACTTGTGCTTTCCGCCTGTAAACCATACCGCTAACATTTTGGGTAAGAAAGCAGAGGCTAAAAAAGAGCTGATCCTGGAGGCAGCAAAGTCAGTTTTTGGCAGGGTAGGGTATAGCAAAGCCACGCTTGACGACATTGCGCATGCCATCGGCTTGAAAAAGCCCACGCTGTATTACTATTACAAAAGCAAGGAAGGGCTATTTATCGAGGCCTTCTCGCAGGAGTGGAAAGAGAGCCTATCGCGGATAAAGCGTATTGCCGAGCAGGAAGCCGACCCGCACGAGCGCCTGCTGTTATACATCCGCTCTTCGTTGCGCTACTACCAGGAAATCGTAACGCACCACACCATCTCCATAAAAGTGCTCATCGAAACACGCACTCTATTCCTGGAGCTCTTTCGCGAATCGAGGGCAAAGGAAACCAACTATTACGCTACAGTGCTGAAAGAGGGAATCGCCAACGGTACTTTTGCTGCGTGCGAGGCAGAGCGGGTGGGGTACTCGATCATGGTCGTAAAAGACCTGATCCAGTTTGATGAGTTTCAGCGGGCAGACTTCCATCAACTGCCCACCATCGACTTTGAAAAGATAGAGCGCGACGTGCTGTTTACGGTTAACCTGATCCTGAACGGGATCACGCTTAAAGGCGACTCCGCTTAAAGGGGGCATATTTAATCCAACCTATTCCGCAACAGGCCGCACAGCAGCGTTGTGTCGCTGCGCACTGAGCTGGCCAGTAGCAATGAGAATGGTATTAAAGCGTGGCTTTGTACTGATCCAGCTTGGCTTTTAGCGCGTCTACGTCTGCATGGTGCCCACGGGCTACCTCCGCGGCATCCAGCTCTTGCAGCATGTCCTTCATCTGGTTAAGGTAGGCGGTCTTGCTTTTTTTCAGGCAGCCCTTGTGATGGTCGTGGCAGGAGCCGTCGGCGTTCATGGGCTTAAACATACTGCCCTCGCCGTAAATGAGCCACTGCGAATTAAGCTCCTTAAAGTTCTGCACAATAGCTACCAGGTCGTCGAGTAAGTAATTCTGGCCCGAAATGATGTTCGCCAGGGTGGTTTCATCGCTTCCGGTCATGGACTTGAGTTGCTCCATGTCCAGTTCTTTAAGGTTGGTATAAAACCTGAATCTTTTACCGATTTGCTGTAAGTCGATGGCCATAAACAGAAAAATTAGGGTTGTAAAATTTGCTATACGTTGGTATAACAGTATCCGACCTAAAAAAATCCCACATTCTATAATTGGCAGGCAAATACAACCTATAGCAGGGCAAACAGGCGTAAAACCTGGGTAAGGCTACAGGCTGTCTTCAGATTGCAACTGGCGCTCATACAGTACTTTGTACAAGCCTGCCTCGGCTATCAGCTCCTCGTGCGTACCATGTTGCACAATCTCCCCGTCGTCTAAAACCAGGATCCTGTCGGCCAGCTTTACCGACGATACCCGGTGCGAGATGATGATGGAGGTGCGGTTGGCCATGATACGGCGCAGGCTGTTGAGGATGGCGTTCTCGGTTTTGGTGTCCACGGCAGACAGCGAGTCATCCAGGATAAGGATGCTGGGCTCCCGCACCAGGGCGCGGGCAATGGACACGCGCTGTTTCTGGCCACCCGACAGGGTAATGCCGCGTTCGCCGAGCTTGGTCTCAAACTTCTCCGGGAAGCGCACAATGTTCTCATACACATCCGCATCGCGGGTAGACTGCACCATCTGCTCTTCGGTTATACTTGGCAGACCAAAACCGATGTTGTTGCTGATGGTATCAGAGAACAGGAACACATCCTGCGGCACGTACCCGATCTGGCTGCGCAGGCTTTCCAGGTTATAGTCGCGCACATCCACCCCGTCAATTAGGATGCGCCCCCCCGTTACATCGTACATGCGTGGCAGCAGGGTGGCGATGGTGCTTTTGCCAGAGCCGGTGTTACCGATAATGGCCAGTGTTTCGCCGTGTCTGATGTCAAACGACACGTCGCGCAGGGCATGGATATTGGTGTGCGGGTACACCAGGTCCACGTGCTCGAAACGGATGTCGCCCTGGATTGGCTTGCTCACGTTTTTACGGGAAACGATGTCGTTTTTGGTGTGCAGGAACTCGTTTATCCGCTCCTGGGAGGCGGCTGCGCGCTGCACCAGGCTGGCTGTCCATCCCAGCGAGGTAACAGGCCAGGTAAGCATGTTCACATAAATAATGAACTCGGCGATGTTGCCGGTGGTAATGCTGCCGTTGATCACCTCCTGGCCGCCAATGTAAATCGTGATAATGGTGCTCAGCCCCACCAAAAAAAGCACCAACGGGAAGAACAGGGAGTTCACAAAGTTCAGCTCCAGCGATTTGTCTTTGTACACATTGCTGGCGGTGGTAAAGTTGTTGTGCGAGTTCGCTTCGCGCACAAAAGACTTTAGAACCCGGATGCCCGAGAAGGCTTCCTGCACAAATGTGTTAATCCCTGACAGGCTTCGCTGTATCTCATCGGACTTGCGCTGGATGATGTTGTTGACGTAATAAATGCTGATGGCTAGTATGGGCAAAGGAATCAGGGTGTACAGCGTGAGTTTCACGTTTACCGACAGCATATACGGGATAACCATCAGAAACAGCACAACCAGGTTGATGCCGTACATGATGGCCGGGCCGACATACATGCGCACGCGGCTTACGTCCTCCGAGATGCGTGCCATCAGGTCGCCGGTGTTGTTTCTGCGGTAAAAGCTGAGGGGAAGGCTCTGGTAATGCTCGTAGATCTCGTTCTTCAGGTCGTTCTCTATCAGGCGGCTCATCACGATAATGGTCTGGCGCACAAAAAACAGGAACACGCCCCGCAGCAGCGCCATGAGCAGGATCACGACGCCGTAAACCAGAATGCTGTTGGCGAAAGTGTCGTAGACAAGCTCCTGCTGCTCCATCCCTTTGTAGAGTCCGTGCAGGTTAATGCCCTCTTTGATCAGGTTAAAGGCGTGCCGGACTACCTGGGCAGGCAATATCTGGAAGAAGTTGGAGACAACGGTAAACACAATGCCCAGCAAAAGCCGGTACTTATACTTGAGCAGATATTTATTTAAATAGCGTAACGATTTCACAGCAAATATTTAGAACCCCTAGGCATTTACGTAGACGAACAAAGTACAAATTGAATTAATCAAAAAAAGAATTAATTTTGTGGCGCGAAAAGGGGCGGCCTCGCTTGCCTCGTTCACACAAAGATAGAATAACCCTTAATCAATTACCTAAATGGTCGAATTAAAAGAAGTAGAACTGAAGGATAAGTCGGTCTTCGGTCAGATATCAGAACACAATCATGAGAAGGTTGTTTTCTGCCATGACAAGGAAACCGGCTTAAAAGCCATCATCGGCATTCACAACACGGTATTGGGCCCTGCTTTGGGTGGAACGCGTATGTGGTCTTATGCTTCTGAGGCAGAGGCGCTTGACGATGTGCTGCGCCTTTCCAGGGGTATGACTTATAAGGCTGCTATCTCTGGCTTAAACCTGGGTGGCGGTAAGGCTGTGATTATTGGTGACGCGAAGAAAGACAAGAACGAGGCGCTGCTGCGCAAGTTCGGCCGTTTTATCAAGAACCTGAACGGGGCTTATATCACAGCCGAGGATGTGGGCATGACCACAAAAGACATGGAGTACATCCACATGGAAACCGAGCACGTGGCTGGTCTTCCGGAGGCGATGGGCGGTAGCGGAGACCCTTCTCCGGTAACGGCTTACGGTACGTACATGGGCATGAAGGCCGCCGCTAAAAAAGCGTTTGGCTCTGATTCGCTGGAAGGTAAGAAAATATCTGTGCAGGGCGTGGGCCATGTGGGAGGTTACCTGGTAGAGCTGCTGGCAAAAGAGAAAGCGCAGATCTTTATCACGGATATATACGAAGACCGCTTACGCGAGGTGTCTGATAAATACAGCGCCAAAGTAGTGAGCATGGATGAGATCTACGACCTGGATGTGGACATCTACTCTCCGTGCGCGCTGGGCGGCACCGTAAACGACAGCACCATCAACCGCCTGAAGTGCCAGGTAATTGCGGGCTGCGCCAACAACCAGCTGCGCGACGAGAAGATACACGGGCCGGCGCTTATCGAGCGTGGCATTGTGTACGCCCCGGACTTCCTGATAAACGCAGGCGGCCTGATTAATGTGTACTCCGAGCTGATCGGCTACAACCGTGAGAGCGCCTATGCCCAGACGGAGCGTATCTACGGCTATACACTGGATATTTTTGAACTGGCCGAGAAAGAAGGCATCCATAACCAGGCTGCCGCCATGAAAATGGCTGAGAAGCGCATTCAGAGCATTGGCCAGGTTCGCTCTACCTTTTAGGAACGATACACACCACGGAAACCGTTAAAGACAAAAGTGCTGCACTAACCTGTGGCACTTTTGCTTTGCACGGATTGCTGCCAAAAGGAACTATATGCGTTATGCTTTGCATTCTGCCTTATAGTTTTAGCAGGCTGCCCGCCACAAGGGCAGCGTTTATATTTTGAGTGCCCGGCACGGGAATACATCGTTACACATACACGTTCTTTACATTAAGATTATGCTCAACCGCAGAACACTACGAATCAAGGCAATGCAAGCAATCTATGCCTACCAGCAAGCCGAAGGTTCAGATTATCTGCTGGCATTAGACCAGATTAGCGAGGATTTCGCCCCGGACCTGAACTCGATGGAGGTACAGGACAAGAAGATGCTGGAGGGAAGAAAGCAAATTGCGCAAATCCTGTTTAAGGAGTGGTACCAAACGCGCCAGTTCGAAACAGAGGAAGCTGACAAAGAAATACTCGATGCGGTTAACAGGGCCATCGGTTACTATAATAACCTTGTTAAAAAAGATTACAAGCATTACAGCACCCTGATGCTAAGCGCCGTTGAGCGTGTTTATGACCATTACCTGGGCACCCTTCAGATTCTGGAAGTTCTGGTGAGCCTGGTAGAGGAGGAGGAAGAGAAAAAGGAAAAGCGCTTTACGGCTGCCACAGGCCCGGATGTGAAAAGTTTCCTGAACAACCGCGTGGTGCACCGCCTGCTTCAGAACGAGTCCTATAAGCAAGCCATTATTCGCCGCAACATCAGCTGGGGATCCGATATCAGCGAGATTCGGGCCGTTTACAAAAACACTCTGAAGCAGGACGAGGCATTTCTGACCTACCTGGCCCTGCCTTCCCCCACACTGGAGGAGGACGCTGATATAGTGAAACATATTTTCAAAAACATTATCTTTAAAGAAAAAAACTTACAATCTTTGTTTGAAGAGCAGGATCTGAACTGGGTAGAAAACAAGGCTATCGTTAAGAGCCTTGTTAACAAGACAGTAAAGATTTACGGCGAGGAGACTGAGGAAGAGCCCGTATTGCTGGACCTGTCAGCCAACTGGGAAGATGACAAGACATTCTTTGAGGAGCTTTTTCACCAGACGCTGCAAGATGATGAGAAATACGAGGCGATGATCGCTGCCAGCGTGCAAAACTGGGATGTGGAACGCGTGGCACTTCTGGATAAGATATTGCTAAAGATGGCGCTCTGCGAGATGCACATCTTCGGTAGCATACCGGTTAAGGTTACCATCAACGAATATATCGAAATATCAAAACTTTACAGCACGCCTAAAAGTAAGCAGTTTATCAATGGCGTGCTGGATAAAATGGCCCAGGAGCTAACTACCAAAGGCGATATCCGCAAGTCGGGCCGTGGCTTGATCGATAACAAGTAAAGGAGAATACACGGGTTAGCCTAAAAGGCTGTAAGGCCGTAAGAAGAAGAAAATTTTGTCCGCGATTTATTAGATATAGACTATGAGTAAGAAAACGAGCAACTTACTTTTCTTTGTAACGGGAGTGGCCGTGGGTGGTGCCTTTGGTATTCTGTTCGCCCCTGAGAAAGGGAGGGAAACCCGCAACTGGCTAAGCTATCGTCTGGAAAGGTACCGCGATACGCTGGCCGATCTGTTGGAACAACTTGTGGCAAAAGGCGACAACCTGCCTTCGAGCGCCAAGTCAGAAGGGCAGCGCGTTATACAGGATGCCAAAGATAAAGCTGAGAAGCTGTTAGGTGATGTCGATTCACTGATCAACGAAATTAATAGCCGGAAAGAACTATAAGTATGAGACAAGTAACCCTCATCCCGGGAGATGGGATAGGACCTGAGATTACGAATGCTGTAAAAGCTATTTTTGAAGCGGCCAGCGTACCCATTGCGTGGGAGGAAGAAAATGCCGGGCAGACGACTTTTGATGCCATGGGCGAACTGATTCCACAAACGCTGATAGCCTCTCTCAATAAGAACCGCGTCGCGCTGAAAGGCCCGATCACCACACCTGTGGGCAAAGGGTTCAAAAGCGTGAATGTGCAGTTGCGCCAGAAGTTTGACCTGTATGCCAACGTGCGGCCTGCCAAAACCACCAAGGGCATAAAAACGCGCTTCGATAACGTGAATTCGGTGCTTTTCCGCGAGAACACAGAAGGCCTGTACTCTGGGCTGGAAATGTGGGATGAGCGCCTGCAGATATCTGATTCTGTAGCGCGTCTCACGCGGACAGGGTGCCAGAAGATCATTCGTGCCGCGTTTGAATACGCCAACAAGCACCAGTGCAAAAAGGTGACCGCCGTGCACAAAGCCAATATCCTGAAAAGCGCGGGGGCATTGTTCCTGGGCGTGTTTCAGGACATCGCGAAGGATTACCCGCACATCCAGGCCGATGACAAGATCATCGACAACATGTGCATGCAGTTGGTGGCTAAGCCAGAGCAGTTCGACGTGATCGTGACCACTAACCTATTCGGCGATATTCTGTCGGACCTGTGCGCCGGTCTGGTGGGCGGGCTTGGGGTTGTAGCCGGAGCCAATATTGGCGATGAGATGGCCATTTTTGAAGCCGTTCATGGGTCTGCCCCGGATATTGCGGGCAAAGGTATTGCTAATCCAACCGCACTGCTGCGCTCTGCGATCATGATGCTGCACCACCTGGAGCTGGAAGACGAGGCAAGCCGCATTGAGGCAGCCCTGGAAGCCACGCTGGCGAACCCACAGGAATGCACCGGTGACCTGGGCGGCAAAGCCAACACCAAGGAATTTGCCCAGAACATCATTTCAAAACTTTAAACAGATAACCCTTTTCTGATATGAAAAAGAACCTAATTCTAGCAGCAGGCCTTGCTGTGACTATTTTTGCAGCAGGCTGCGATAACAACACGACAACTGATACTGTAACGGAGAACGAAATGGCTGCCGAAACGGCGGTTCAGCCCGTGGCAAACCCCAACGTAGCCTCTACCGAGGAAGTGATTGCACCAGAAAACGCGCCTGTAATCTCATTTTCCGAAACAACATATGATTTTGGCACCATTAAGCAGGGCGAGATTGTAGAGCATACCTTTAATTTTACCAATACCGGTAAATCGCCTTTGATAATTGAAAGTGCTACTGCCTCTTGTGGCTGTACAGTGCCTGAGCCGCCAAAAGAGCCTATCGCACCAGGCCAAAGCAGCCAGATAAATGTGCAGTTTAACAGTACGGGCAAAGTAGGGCAGCAATCTCCTATGATCACAGTGCGCGCTAACACAGTGCCCAACATTACCCAGGTATCCCTGAAAGGCACAGTTGAGCCAAACAACGTGCCAGCAGCCGGAGCAGACGGACCGGTAAAAAGAAACTAAGCTTTATAAACCGAAGCTTTAAAACAAAGAGAGTTCACACCCATGCAAACCATTTTCCTACAAGCCGCCCCAGATGGAGGAATGCTGCCACAGCTTCTGATGTTTGGTGCAATCATTCTTGTCTTCTATTTCTTTATGATTAGGCCACAGCAGAAGAAAGCGCGTGATCAGAAGAATTTCCGTGACGAATTGTCGAAAGGCATGCATGTTATTACCATTGGCGGATTGCATGGTAAGTTAATAGACGTAGCAGAGAATACTGTGCTAGTAGAAGTAGACAAAGGCATCAGGCTTACTTTTGATAAATCTGCTATTTCGATGGAAGCCACTGCTAAAGCGCAAAAAGTTTAGAAGCATTGCCGTTTGAGAGCGTCAGAAATATAGTTTTATGGTTTGCAAAGCCATTTAGGCCGCAGACAAAGCAGTACTGGAGGGTAGTACTGCTTTGTTTTGTGGCGGCTTCTACCTTTTGGCTACTTAATGCGCTAAACAAAAGCTACTCTACCCAAACCACATACCCTGTCAGGTTTGTGTTTAACGAACGGGAACTGGTGCCTGTTAAACCCCTGCCAGAAGAAGTGGTGATAAACGTGACCGGAAAAGGATGGAAACTGCTCCGCAAATCGCTAAGAGTGGAGGTGCAGCCAGCGGAAATCTACATCCGCAACCTGCCACGCAACAATTACCTGCTGGGCTCAGCCCTGCGCCCAGCCCTGGTAAACGCACTCGATGGCTTGCAGTTGAACTTTGTGGTGACAGACACGCTGTACTTTAACTTTAACGAGCGCGTTTCCCGCACCATTGCGCTAAAACTAAACCCGGCGCAAAAGATCACCGACAACAACCACGCCGTGACCGGCCCGGTACGCATTACACCTGATTCTGTTACGCTTGTTGGTCCATCCTCGATGGTTGACAGTTTGCCTAACCCCTTGTTGCTTCAATTACCGGAGCAGCGGTTAACGGAATCCGCCAAGCTAACTGTACCCATAGCCTACGATAATAAATCGTTTGTGAAAGCCAGCGTTAAGGAAGCCCAGGTAAGCCTGAATATCCGCAACCTGGTACAGGAAGAGCGGCAGATTATACCGGAGGTGGTGAATGCCCCTAAAGACAAGTCCTTGACTATTCGGCCTCCCTACGTGCTGGTGCGGTATCAGCTGCTGGAAGATTCTGTAGCAAGTCTGAACAGGGAGAACTTTAAGGCAATCCTGAATTACAAGCGCTACAATAGCCAGGACTCAACACTAGTGCCAGAACTGGTGCAAAAGCCCACCGGCGTTCGCAATGTTACCCTGTGGCCGGAGCGTATAAAGGCCGTGGTCGAATAGCCATGCTCAAGGTAGGAATAACCGGCGGGATAGGTGTTGGCAAAACAGTTGTCTGCCGCATGTTTAAACTGCTGGGCATCCCTGTGTACGACTCGGACGGAAGAGCGAAATGGGTGATGCGCCACGATGAAACGCTGCGGCAGGAATTGCTTAAAGCGTATGGCGCCGCAGCATTTACAGAGGCAGGTGATCTGGACAGAGTCTACCTGGCCCAAATTGTTTTCAACAATCCCCAACAACTAGCGCGGCTCAACGAACTCGTGCATCCGCATGTCCGCAACGATTTTATAGTTTGGGTAGCTGCGCAGGCTGGTAAACCCTATGTCGTAAAGGAGGCGGCGCTGCTGTATGAATCTGAGGCCTGGAAGCAGATGGACCAGATCGTGGCTGTGTATGCCCCACTGGAGGTACGCATGCGGCGCCTGCTGCTCCGCGATACCCACCGCACGGAAGAAGAGATCAAAACGATCATAGAAAAGCAGCTGAGTGAGGAGGAGAAGATGCAACGTGCCGATCATGTGATTTATAACAACGAACAGCAGCTGGTTATCCCGCAGGTGCTACGCTTGCACCAACTGTTCCTTTCGCTGGCGTAAGGGTAACTATCAACGCAAATGAACTGACTGCTGCCTGTTGGCATCAATCAAATGGCACACCCGGCACATACAGAAGCCCATACTAGAAGCTGAGCTTCATCGTTTTGCAAACAGAACATGCTGCTGAATCAACTTGAAAAGACAAAGGAGATTGGAAAAGAGGGAGGATGGTTTCGGAAAGTATGGATATAAAAAAAGGACAACTTTTGAGTTGTCCTTTTGTGGGGCGTACTGGATTCGAACCAGTGACCCCCTGCTTGTAAGGCAGGTGCTCTGAACCAGCTGAGCTAACACCCCTTATTTGTTGCTTAGAGACCTTTTGTCCCTGTTTGATGATGCAAATATGCGGGATATTTTTGATACTGCAAAACATTTGGAAAAAAAATGTAAAATTTTTTTTCTTGCCATTGTACCGCTTGTGCGCGTGTTATTACTACAGTACCTTTAGCTTTTGTAAGAGGCTAGAAATCTGAACTTTCGGAAGGTGAAGAAAAGAGTTGTTAAAAAAATACTATTTTATGCAGCTTTCGGTTTGCTAGCCGTGGTAGGCGTAGCCTTGGGCTTAACTTATGCTTACCAGGATAAGATCATCGCGTTATTTGTTGCAGAAGCCAATAAGCACATCAAGACAAAGGTAGAAGTGGCAACTATTTCGCTCTCCCTTTTCGATAAGTTTCCGCAGATAGCGGTGTCGCTAGACCAGGTGAACGTATTGGAAGCAGTGGAGGCAAGTGAGGAGTCTTTGCTGAAGGCCCAGAAACTATACTTCACGTTCAGTGTGCTGGATATATTGCGCGGGAAATACCGTGTGAAACAGTTGTTTGTTGAGCAAGGCGAGATTTATGTAAAGGTATTCCCCGACGGTAAGGTAAACTACCAGGTTTTTGCCTCCGACACGACCAAAACCCCTGAAGAGGAATTATCATTCGATCTGGAGCAGATCACCCTGACAGCGGTGGGTGTGCACTACATTGACCAGCACTTAAAACAATCCTACGAAATAGACGCCCACCAACTGGAGGCAGCCTTGTCAGTTTCAGATGAACTGGTGGCCGTAGAAACAAAGGGGAGCGCCACCATAAACACCATTAAAATTGGCACCGGCGAATACTTTAAGAACAAGAATGTCAACCTGGCAACGGCTTTACGCATCGACCGACAAAAACAGACAGTCCAATTACAACCTTCGGTCATAGCAGTAGAGAAGGCTGCCTATAAAGTGGCAGGCTCTGTTGCTTACGCAGGCCCGGTTTCGCTGGACCTGACGCTTGCCGGGCAAAACACGGATGTGCAGTCGCTGCTCTCTTTATTGCCGCAGTCCGTGAGCAGTGCCTATGCCATGTATAGAAGTGAGGGCAATGTATACTTTAATGGCACGGTAAAAGGGAGTTTTTCAGCGCACACGAATCCGGAGATCGTGTTTGATTTCGGGGCGAACAAGGCGTCTTTCTTCCATCCGGATGTAAAGCAGCGGGTTGAGAAAATTGAGCTGAAAGGTAGTTTCACCAATGGGAGCAAGCAGAATGCCTCCACTTCGGTGCTGGAGTTAAAGGAATTGTCGGGGGTGCTGAACGGGCGCCCCTTTAAAGGCACCCTGAAGTACAGCAACTTTAACAACCCGGATATTGCCTTTAGCATGAAAGGCATGCTGGACGTAGGCTATGTGCTGGACCTTGCCAAACTGCAGCAGGTGCGCAGTGGCAGTGGGCTTGCAGATGTGCATATTGCTTTCGCTGGCAACCTGAACGAATTTAAATCGCGCCCGGGCAACAGCACCCTGTCTACTTCCGGAGATATCACCCTGCACAAGGTCTCATTGGCCTTGCAGGAGATGCCACTGCCCCTGACCAACCTGAGCGGCAACTTCATGTTCAAGAAGAACGATGTGGCTGTATCGGACCTGAGGGGGAACCTGGGCGAATCGGACTTCGTGATAAACGGCATGTTTAAGAATGTGATGGCCTGGCTCCTGCTTGATAAACAGCGGCTGCTGGTAGAGGCTGATTTCAATAGCAATTACCTTAACTGCGACCAACTGTTAAGCGAGCAACTCAACACACCAGAAGCTGCCCGGAGTAGCAAAGGCGACGGGTATAAGTTTATCGTCTCACCGAACATTGCCTTTAACCTGAGCGCTACTATCAACAGGGTAAAATTCCGACGTTTCAGGGCCAAAGAAGTGAAGGGGGAGATCACGCTAAAAAACCAGGTTATAGCATCGCCTAATGTATCGTTTAATGCCATTGGCGGAAACTTTGCGGTGCGGGGCAGCCTGGATGCGCGCAACCGGGAACATATAAAGGCAAGCACCGCCACCCGGTTGAATAACATGAACGTGGACAGCCTCTTTTACGTGTTCGAAAACTTTCACCAGGATTTTATCAGGGACAACCACCTGAAGGGGCAGTTAACCGCCGATATCGTGTCGGAGGTGTATTTCGATAGCCAGCTTAACCCCAAAACCGACCTGTTGCAGGCCGAGATCATGGCAACCGTGCGTAACGGGCAACTCATCAACTTTGAGCCCATGCAGAAAATGTCGGCCTTTGTAAGGCGCTCGGAGCTGGCTAACATGCGTTTTGCCGAGCTGCATAACAGCTTTTGGATACAGCAGCGCACCATTTACATCCCCGAAATGGATATCCGCTCCAGCTTGTCGGCAGTGCCTACGGTGTCTGTCTCCGGTACCCACACGTTTGACCAGCGGATGGATTACAAAATAAAACTACCCCTGTTCGGTAGCCGCCGCCCAGACAAGGATGCCGTTTACGGGGTTGTGGCAGAAGATGCCAATGCCGGCAACAGCAGCTTGTTTCTAACCCTTAAGGGGAACGAAAGCGACTTTAAACTGGCCTACGACAACGAACGCGTGCGTCAGAAAATAAAAACGGACCTAAAGCAGGAGGGGCAAGAACTGAAGGACTTGCTAAAAGGCAATAAGCCCATGAATAAGGAGAAGAAGGTGGAACTGCAGGAAGGCGAATATTTTGACTTTGATTAAAAAGCGGTTTTGTACACCTGGTGTTATTGCTCCCCCTGATAAAGTACACTTTTAAGAAAATAATTTAGGAAGGGCGTATAAAAAAAATACCATTCATTGTTAACGGAAGATATAGGTGCTTTCACCGGTTAAAATAGCCTATACAACGGAAAAGTTATAGCAAAGCAGTAACCATCGCCACGGGAGCCCGTTAAACCAACCAAATCTACAAACTAAAAGAAATAAACAAGTAAGCAGGCTACAGCAGCAGTTGAACGAGGGGATGAATTAGATTATAAAAAAACTGTAAAGGCCTTAAGCGAGACAAAATTAATCTGAAAATATAAGGGTGAAAAAAAAGCAGGAGCTTCTCCTGCTTTTTTGTTTTTCCTATTTCAGGTCCGAGTCAGCCCCAAGGTACTGGTGCGCTGCTTTGGGACCAGGTTGCTGCGACGCGCCACGCTGTAGGTATAAGGTTTGTGTCGGGAAGGCAAATTCGGCGCCGTGCCCTTCAACGATCTCCACAATCTTAAAGTTGATCTCCTCCTTAATGTCTATAAACTCATTCCAGTCCATGGTATCCACAAAGTAAAGAATCATGATGTCTTTGGAGTGCGCACCTAAATTAAGGAAGCGAATACGGCCGTCCTGGTTGGTGCGCGGGTGCTGGTCAATAAAAAGCTGTATGTCGCGGGTAATGGCGCGGATCTGCTCAGAGGTGGTGTCGTAAGTCAGGTTGATGTCGAACTTGGCCCTCCTGAATGTGCGGAGTGTCAGGTTGTCGAGCGGCTTGTCGATCATGTGTTTGTTAGGCAGCGTAACGAAGCTCTTTTCAAGGGTTCGCAGCCGGGTGCTACGGAAGCCGATCTTCTCCACCACGCCTACAAGTTCACCTACCTGCACCAGGTCGCCTACCACAAAAGGCTGATCCAGGAAGATGGTAAAGGAGGCTAGCAGGTTCTCCAGGCTTTCTTTGGCGGCAAAGGCCAGGGCCAGGCCCCCTACCCCTAAACCAGCCACTAAACCCACCACATTCACATCAAACACGGTTCCGAGCATAATCAGGAAGGCGAAGATCACAAGCATCACCTTCGAGAAATCTTTAAAGAAGGGCACTAGCTGGTCATCGAGCCTGGAGGCTGTTTTCTCGGCCCTGTGCTTAAAGATCAGGGCAGCGAAATCGATAAAACGCATGATTACCCACGTTAACGCCACAATCACGAACACCTGGTAGGTGCGGAACATGAAGGTTTTCAGCAAGGGGTCGTCTTTTCTTAAATCACTGGGGTCGAGGGGGTAATCCAGCACCTGAAAAGCCAGGTACAGAAACACCAGGAACATCAGTATTTCAAGCGGCTGAATAAGCAGGCGCCTGAACTCAGGAAGATGATCTTCGTGCGAGAACCTTTTCACGAGCCGGTACAGGATGCCCGACACGAGCTTAGAGAGTACTGTTTTAAAGATGAAACCAAAAAGCAGGATGCCCGCCGAGAGCAGGTATTCTGTAACGGTGTTACCCAGAAACTGATATTCTAACAATTCTCTCCAGTTCATAAAAAAAGGTTTTAGAGCAACTGGCTTAGCGCAATTTCGAAGCTCTTTTTAGCGATCTCTGTTTTCTGTGCTTGTTTTTGATACGTTTTGGCAAGTGCCTCGCCAATGATACGGGAAACATCAGAAAATATTGCCTCATCGGTTATCTCCACCTCGTTTTCCATGAGGTAAGCGAAAACGCGCGCCATGCCGCAGTTGGCGATAAAGTCGGGGATAACGGAAAGATTCTGGTCTGCGAACTCTCCCGTAGGGCCAAAGAAAATCTCCGGGTCCTGGAAGGGTACATTGGCTCCGCTGGAGATAACCTCCATGCCGTTGCGTATCATCAGTTCCACCTGCTCTCTGCTAACCAGGCGCGAGGCAGCGGCAGGAATAAATATCTCTGCCGGCAGTGACCAGATGCGCGCATTTACTTCCTCAAAAGACAGCAGCCCCTCCGGGTTCAGCGCATTTCCCTGGCGGCTCAGAAACAACTCCGTGATTTCGTTGAACGACAGGCCTTCCTCAGCTATCAAACCGCCGGCCCTGTCTATAATACCCACAATTTTAACCCCGTTAGCGGAGAGGTAGTACGCTGCGGCAGCCCCAACATTCCCCCAGCCTTGAACTATGGCCCGCTTCCCTTCAAACTGCCCGCCCCAAATGGCATAGTAGTGGCGCACGGCTTCCGCTACGCCAAAGCCGGTGATCATGTCGGCTACCGTATACTTGCGCGCGGTGGAAGGGGAGTAGTGCGGGTCCTCGATTACCTTTACAACTCCCTGGCGCAACTGGCCGATCTTGTTTATCTTCTGGGGTTCAGAGGCATTGAAGTGGCCGTTTACAATGCCTTCCTGCGGATGCCACAGGCCATAATCCTCTGTAATGGGAATGACTTCGTGTATCTCGTCCACATTCAGGTCGCCCCCGGTGCCGTAATAGTTCTTTAGCAGCGGAATAACGGCCTTGTACCAGCGTTCCAGCACGCCGCGTTTGCGTGGGTCAGCGGGGTCAAAGTTGATGCCTGATTTTGCGCCCCCGATGGCCGGGCCCGACACAGTGAATTTGACCTCCATCGTTTTGGCCAGCGACTCCACTTCGCGCTTATCCAGGCCTTTGCGCATCCGGGTGCCTCCGCCGGCGGCACCGCCACGCAGCGAGTTGATCACCACCCATCCCTCAGCCTCTGTCTCGGCGTCTTTCCACTCAAAAACTATCTCAGGCCTTTTATTCTCAAATTTCTCTAACAGGTCTTTCATGTAGTGCACATTGCTTTTTACTGTGCAAAGGTACAAAATTAGATAGGAGTGCCTAAGGCCACTGGGACTTAGGCAAGATAAATGGCGCCCCCGATGTTATCCCTGCTTGCACCGGTAACGCTTTGCAGGCAGTTGTGCTCGCCGCGCCAGCGCAGCACGCCCAAAAAAGCAAAGATCAATGCCTCTTTAAAAGAGACGATCTCCGGAGACGGCACCTGCACGTCGTATTGCTCCCCGAGGTATTGCCAAATCAACTGCATTAAAAAGCTGTTAAAGGCGCCTCCCCCTGTAACCAATACCCGGTGTTGGCCCAGGTGAAGTAGGGGTAGCGCCTGCTTTATCTGAAAGGCAATGTGGTGGCACACGGTGTGCAGTTTGTCCGGAACGCTTGCGCTATTGTTTCCCAGCACGGCCAGGCTGTTGTCCAGCACCCACTCCTTACCCAACGATTTGGGCGCAGGGCCAGAAAAATATGCCGGCTGGTTTAATGCATCATAAAGCGCGGCTTGCATGCTGCCCAAACGGGCAAGCGCCCCGTTGTGGTCGTAGGGCTTTTCAACCTGGTTGGCCAACGCGTTAAGCAGCAGGTTGCAGGCGCAGATATCGAAAGCAAGGCGCTTGCCCTTCTGCTGGAAGGAGACATTAGCGATGCCGCCCAGGTTGATGCAATAGTCATAGGAATTGAACAGGAGCGCATCGCCAATGGGCACAAGCGGGGCGCCCTGGCCACCCAGGGCAATATCCATTGTTCTGAAGTCGCAGACAACCGGAAGCTGTGCCGCAGCGGCAATGTAGGCCCCATGGCCCAGCTGCAGCGACACATGCTGATCGGGCTGATGAAAGATCGTATGCCCGTGGGAGGCAACAAAATCAGGGGCGATTTCGTGTTGTGTTACAAACCGCCGCACCTGCTGCCCCAGGAATTTGCCGTAGGCATGGTGAAGTGCAATAAGCTGGCGCGCCGTCGTAGTCTCCGCATCCCGGAGGGAGTCAATTAAAGTATGAGTATATGTTAATGTATTAGTATTTAGTATCTCATATATCCAATTTTCTTTTTTATACGTAAATCTACAATGTGCAATGTCTATGCCGTCTAACGACGTTCCGGACATCAGCCCGATCACATGATAAGTATCCATGGTACGAAAATATAAAAATACGCTGACACCAACTCAGCTAAATAATGTAGACGTCGTATATACCTTATTATGAATAGAATTGCTAAATGTATGTAGAAACTGTTAGGTATAAATTTTAATTATGAAAAGTTTGTTGTCAAGAGTAGAATCCAAGAAAATAGATAAGGCGGCCGCCATGCTGAAGGTACTGGCACATCCGAAAAGGCTGGCTATAGTCGACTTGCTGGGAAAAGAAGATAAAATGACCGTTACCGAGATCTATAAGCACTTAGATCTGCCGCAGGCCATTGCTTCGCAGCACCTTATCACACTAAAGGACAAGGGTGTTTTGTCCTCTTTTAAGGTAGGCACCAAGATTTATTACTCACTCGCAATCCCGAAACTGATTGATGTGATCGATTGTCTGGAAGAATGCTGCATCGACATCTAGGAGTAGTGTTTCAGGTGGTATGTACTGCCTGTCAGCTGTTTTGTAGAAAGCCAAAGGTCCTCGTACTACCTTCTTTTTAGAAGCTTACGAAGACCTTTGGCTTTCTATTCACTAAGAAAATATAGCTATCTACCAATTTCTATAGATTTGCCTCCGACGACTGGTTCTCCAGGTCAAAGAGGTCATTGAGCACATCTATCAGCGTTTCCGCTTCGCCGCGCTTGCAGGCTGCTTTCAGCTGAAGCACGGGTAGCTTGATTATTTTCTGCATCATAGATTTGGTCATGTTATCAAGGCGCTTGGTCTCCTCGGGGTCAAGCTTCTTCATATAGCGCGCCATCTCCTCTTGCCGGATAGCCTCCAGGGCATTCTTCAGGCGGTTAATGGTTGGGGAAACCATCATCTCTTTCGACCAGTCGTTGAACTGCTCAATAGATTCCTGGATAATACGCTGCACCTTAGGTACAGCATTTAAGCGAAGCTGCAAGGCTTCAGAAGCCTTGTTCTGAATCGTATCGATATTATACACCAGCACCCCAGGTATACTTTCAAGGTCGGCCTCCACGCTGCGCGGTACGGCCAGATCGATAAAAAACTTAAAGGAAAGCACATTCAGGCGCTTTACCATTTCCTTGGTAAAAAATGGCGTTTCACGGGCCACCGATGAGATTACCACGTCTGCCTCTTTCAACCCCTGCACCATATTCTCGAAAGGCAATACTTCCAGCCCGCATTCTTCGGCTAATGCCTGCGCTTTAGCCTGCGTTCGGTTTGTGATTCTGATGTTCTTGTAACCCGCGTCTTTCAGGTTCCGGCAAACGTCAGCGCCAATTTCACCGAGGCCAACCACCAGTATAGCGGGTTCCTGCATGTCGGCGGTCAGCTCCTCGATCAGTTCGATGGCGGCGTAGGAGGTAGAAGCGGCACCATCGCGGAAGGCGGTTTCCTGCACCACGCGCTTGTTGGTAAAGAAGATGGTGTGCATCAGGCGGTGCAGAAAAGGGCCCGCCGTTTCGTTGTCAGCAGACCATTGGTAGGCCACCTTCACCTGGTTGGATATCTGCATGTCGCCCACCACCTGCGACTCAAGGCCCATCGCCACATCGAACAGGTGCTGTACGGTGTCGTCGTGCTCGTTCAGGATGGTAAAGTAATCCAGGTATCTGGTTATATTCTCAATGCCTTTGGTAATGCCCAGGAGCTTTACTATCTGCTGGCTGTAATCCGTGTCTGCACTATAGTACACCTCTGTGCGGTTGCACGTGGAAAGTACTAATATGTCGGTGGCCTGAATAAAGGCCTTTAGCGTCTGGAGGAACTGTCGGCAGGAAATTTCATCTAAGGCAATCAGCTCCCTGATATCCAGCGGCGCTTTTTTATAAGATAGGCTGATTGCTTTAAAATTCTGAAGCATAATAAGTATGTTCTACTAAAGTGCAAATTTAAAGCTCAAATTTTTAAAATGAAACTTACTTGCCCTTAATGTTTAATTTATACTAATTTAAAATAATTTACGTGTACACTGCATGATACCCATTTACTCTCAGAAGAACAGGATTAAGCTCATTGTTGTTATCGTGGCGCTTATAATCGGAGCTGTCACCATCACCTACACCAACATCCTGGTAAGCAAACTATCTGAGCGTGAGCAGGAACTGGTGCAATTGTACGCCAAGGGCCTCCGGTACATGATCAATGCGCCCAGCGATGACAACATTGTTTTTATTGAAGAGGAGATCTTGTCGTCGAACAACACGGTGCCTGTTATTTTAACAGATGAGCATGAGAATATTCTCGATTCTAAGAACATCGATTTACCCAAAAACATTTCAGAAAAAAGAAAAGCGCAGCTGCTGCAACATGAAATAAATAAAATGAAGGCGCAGCATGCCCCCATCATCGTTCCCTGGGCCGAAGGCTCCGAGAATTATGTGTTCTACAAAGATTCTGCCCTGCTCTCGCAACTCCGCTTTTACCCGTATGTGCAGCTGATCGTGATCGCCTGCTTTGCCCTGATGGCCTACTTTGCCTTCAGCTACTCGCGACGCGCTGAGCAGAACCGGGTATGGGTAGGCTTGGCCAAGGAAACGGCCCACCAGTTGGGCACCCCCCTTTCGTCGCTGATGGCCTGGTACGAGTACATTAAGGCAAGCCCCAAGTTTGAGCACGAGCCCATAATCGAGGAGTTGGGCAAGGACGTGCGGCGCCTGGAGGTGATCACAGAGCGTTTCTCGAACATCGGCTCGGTGCCCCTGCTGCGCGACGAGAATTTACTGGAGGTAACCCAGAATGCGATCAACTACCTGCAAAACCGCATCTCACGCCAGGTTATCTTCACTGTAGAGTCTGCATTTGCCCCGGAAATAACGGCTAAAGTAAACGTGTCGCTTTTTGACTGGGTAATTGAGAACATCTGCAAAAACGCGGTGGATGCCATGGAGGGGAGGGGAAGTATAACTATAAAATTGGTGCTGCTGGGCAAAGCGAATATAGCCGTAGATATAACCGATACCGGAAAAGGCATCCCCAAGAGTAAAATGGCCTCGGTGTTCCTGCCCGGCTTCACCACCAAAAAAAGGGGTTGGGGTTTGGGGCTGGCACTGGCCAAGCGCATCATCGACAATTATCACCGGGGCAAGCTGTTTGTGAAATGGTCAGAGGTGGGCAAGGGAACTACCTTCCGGATTGTGCTGAACAGGTAATGAGAAGTTAGAAAGTTGTGGAGTTAGAAAGTTTGAAAAGAATCTCTTTGTCCTTTGTCAAAAAAATCCTTTGTCTAAAAAATGGTTGAGGTAGTAAAGTATAGTTCGGCGCACAAAGCTGATTGGGACGCTTTTGTGGCGGGCTCCAAAAACGGTACGTTCCTGCTGCACCGCGATTACATGGAGTACCATGCCGATCGCTTTACAGACCATTCGCTGCTTTTTTACCGCAAAGGGAACCTGGTAGGCCTGCTGCCAGCCAACGAATTACAGGATGAACTGCACACACACGCGGGGCTGACCTACGGAGGCGTGGTGACGGGTGCCCGCATGAAAATAACCGTCATGCTGGAGGTATTTGAGGCAATGCGGTTGTACTTGCGCGAGCGTGGGTTCAGGGTGCTGAAGTATAAAACGATCCCGCATATTTACCACCGGGCCCCCGCCGAAGAAGACATGTATGCCCTGTTCAGGTACAACGCGCAGCTTGTACGGCGTGATGTGCTGTCAGTGGTGGCCCCGGCAAGCGGTTTAAAGTACAGCAAAAAGAGAAGGTGGGAGGTAGCCAAAGTACGCGCCTATCCATGGTTGCTGGGCCTTTCGCAGGACTACAGCCAGTTTATGCAGGTGGTAACGGCGCTGCTGCAACGAAAGTATGGCGCCGTGCCCGTGCATACTCCCCAGGAGATACAGGGGCTGGCCGGCAACTTCCCCGACAACATCAAGTTGTACGTGGCCGGCGCCAACGACGGGTCCATCGTGGCAGGCGTGCTCATTTACGAAACCACCACCGTGGCGCACTGCCAATACATCGGGTACACGGAACAAAGCCAGCGCACAGGTGCCCTGGGGGCCTTGATCGATTTTCTTTTAACCAAAGTGTATCACCGGAAAGCCTATTTTGATCTGGGGGCATCTATGGAGCAACAGGGCCTGCACCTGAACAGCAAGCTGTTGGCGAACAAAGAAAGTTACGGGGCCAGAACAGTGGTACACGATTACTACGAACTGGAAATTTAGGCATGCCGCCGGCCTACGCCAGCGGCGGTCAGGTATCAGGCAGCTTTCACGCTGTGTTTCTGCACGGTGTTCTTTTTCCCCAGAAACTTAATGACGGCCCAAAGTACTGCCGCCCCAATGGCATACACCAGCAGCCAGTGCACCCCCCAGCTAGACAAGTTTGTGCAGATCAGGTTGGCGACCAATGCCACCGTAATGGCATAAGGCAGCTGTGTCTTAACATGGTCGATGTGGTTGCAGCCAGAAGCCAGCGAGCTCAGAATGGTGGTGTCGGATATCGGGGAGCAGTGGTCGCCGAAAACCGAGCCAGCCAACACAACCGAAATCACATTGTATATGATCGGCATCGTTTCTTCCAGGCTCAGGCCCTGCGACTGGCTAACGTACCAGGCAGCAGGCAGCATGAGTGGGTAAAGTATAGCCATGGTGCCCCAGCTAGACCCTGTGGAGAAGGCAATGATGGCAGCCAGGAAGAAAGTGATCTCCGGTAAAAAATGCGCCGAGATATTGCCCGAGAACAGGGAGGTGAGGTATTCTGCGGTGTAAAGCTCCTGGGTAACCGCCGCTAACGACCAGGCAAGTATAAGTATGAGTATGGCCGGCAGCATGGTCTTAAAGCCCACCACCAATGATTCCATGGTTTCCGTCAGGCTCATGATGCGTTGGCTAACCGTTAAGGCCACTGCTACCAGCACCCCACTTAACGAGGCCCAGATCAAGGCCACATAAGAGTTGGAATCGCCAATGGTGATTGAGAGTTTACGCATAAAGCCAACACTGGCATCTGCCCATACTTCGGGGTTATAGCCTGTATAAAGCAACCCGACCAAAGTGCCGGCGATAACCACTATTACCGGGATCAAGGCATTTACAGCCCGGGTGCGGGCAGGGTTAATCGGCTCGAATTCAGACATCTCCAGCTGTTGTTTCTCCTGGCCATTCCGGTCCATGCCGGCAGCCGTCACAGCCCCTGTTTCGCGCGCCCTTATCTCCGCATGGTGCATGGGCCCGAAATCGCGGTTCATCAGGATAAGGAAAAGCATAAACACCAGGGTAAGCACCGGGTAATACGCGTACTCCAGGGAGTGGAAGAAAAGCGAGTAGGCCCCTTCCTCTATGCCGAGGGTGGTGGCTGCATCCTTAATATAGCCCAGCTCTGCCCCAATCCAGGTGGTAACGAAGGCAATGGCTGCCACAGGCGCTGCGGTACTGTCTACCAGGTAAGCCAGTTTCTCGCGCGATACGCGGTGCCCGTCGGTTACCGGGCGCATGGTGTTGCCCACAATCAGGGTGTTGGCATAATCATCAAAGAAAATAGCAATGCCTAGTGCCCAGGTTACCATTTGCGAGCTTTGTGCCGATCGGGCATAGCGTGACAGGATGTTCACCACCCCAGCCATGCCTCCGTTTTTAGAGATGATGGCCACCATGCCCCCAATCATCATCGAAAACAGAATAACACTTACGTGGTCCGAGTCTGTGAGCGCCTCCATCAGGTAGGTGTCTCCAACGGCCAGCAGCCCTGTGAAGATCGATTGCAGCGACAAGCCGTAGATAACAAAGCCCCCCACCCATATGCCGGCAAAAAGCGCGATAAGCACTTCCCTGAAAATCAGGGCCAGCACGATAGCGATAAGCGGAGGAAGTATGGACAGCCACATCGGAAACTCTTTAACCCCGTTGGGCGCCTCGTCGTCCAGGCTATACAAACGGGCAATATTATGGGTGCCCAGGTTCGCCGTGACCTGCACCAAACGGGCCTTCTCTGCCAGCGAGAACTGGGCCTCGCCCTCGGTAAAGCTGGTCTCCTGCAGCGCGCCGTTTAAGCGCAAGGGCAGCGGGCCGCTATACTTAATCAGGTTGCCGAGTTCATCGGTGGTGCTTAAGGTAAAAGCTGTGTCGTTGACAGCCTGTAAATTAAGCTCCTTTATAGACTCCTTGCCGGGGGCAGCCTCCTGAGCCTGAAGGTGGTAGGAAAATAAGAAAAAGGTTAATAAGCTGAAAAGCGTTTTAGAAAGCTTCATTTACAAGTTAATTCTGATGTTCAACCCCTCAAGTAACTAAATTTTTCTAACATTCAGATTATAACAGCCAGATAATAAGTATCCCAGAAGGTGGTGCGGAGCTTATATAACTCTATTTAAGGAATTTTATTCGCTTTTAGGCAGAATGGATGTGGCAGCACCTTCTAACATCAACGCTAAGCAATAAGATGTTCACCTCTGTGCTTTACAAGCATTGCATGTGCTTTGTACAAAAAATAACAAGTTTATACTTTACGGATTAGAGCTACACCATGGAAAGTTGCATTCAGCTGCTTCAGTGAAGTGGGTAGCAGCATAACGCCGCCAGGTTGCGTCAGACACAGTAACTGTCCGGAAAAGGATATCACAACAAGGCCTTCAATCAAGGGCGAGAACAGAACCATGCTTTATTAAGTCTGAGGCTTACTTTGCCCTGTTCACTATAAAAACGCCCGCCAGTATCACCAGCATGCCAAGGTAATGCCATAGCTGAATGGTTTCCCCGTCCAGCACGCCCCACATAAGCGCCACGATCGGGATCAGGTAGGTAGTGGAGCTGGCAAAGAGCGTCGTGGACATGTGGATAAGCTTATTGAAAAGCACCAGGCCGATGGCGGTGCTAAACACGGCCAGTAAAGCAATGTACATCAGTGCCTCCCAGGCCCCGGGTGTGTGCTGTAGTTTATAGAAAACATCCGTCGTAAACAGATAGCCGATTGCAAGCGGGGCCACCGTGAGCAGGGCGATGCTCGACATTACGAGGGGCTTCATGCCCTGCAGCCGGTGTTTGATGATGTTCACGCTACCACCATAACATACCGTGGCCACCACAATGTAAAGGCCATAGTATTTGTTGTCCATGTCTGTGCTGCCATTGCCTGAGAAGATAAGCACGACCGTGCCCAAAATGCCTATCATAATGCCCAGCATGCGCATCCAGGTGATGGACTGGCGAAAGAACAATGCCCCCACGAGCAGGGTGAACAAGGCCGTAAGGGAATTCAGCACACCTGCCAGGCCGCTGGCCAGGCGGGTTTCGGCGTAAGCAAACAGGAAAGCAGGCAACAGGTTACCCAACAGGCCGCTGCCGGCCAGGTACTTCCAGTGCTGTGGCGCTATTTTACCAACGTGCCTCAGCGCGAAAGGAGAGAGCGTGAGAAAAGCAATGGCAATGCGCAGGGCCCCCAGCTCATTAGAGGTATAAACGACAAGCCCTTTTTTGATCAGGATGAAAGATGTGCCCCAGATAAGCGCAAGGATGATGATCAGGAACCAGGCAAGCGGCGGTGTGGCGGTTGCCGCAGCATCCGATTTGTTTTGTGTTGCAGTTTTGATGGTGTCGGGCCTTTAAAAAGTGAGCGTAAGCGTTTTGGGAAAAGACAAGTAAGGGTATTCGGCCGTAGCTGCAAACCATATGGTGTTCAGGCTACACTCAACTAGTTTCCTGAACTTCTGTGTAAGCCATAGTGTGGGCTATTTCCTCCAGGGTATCGTAAATCTCCTCAATATCCTCGGATTGTACCAGGCGCATACGCAGGGGTTTAAAGTGCGGCAAACCACGGAAATAATTGGTGTAGTGGCGGCGCATCTCAAAAATGCCCAGCTTATCGCCCTTCCACTCCAGGGAGTGTGTAAAGTGCTGGCGGCAAACCGCCACGCGCTCAGCCAGGCTAGGCTCAGCCAATAACTGGCCCGTTGCCATGTAATGTTTGATCTCGTTAAAGATCCAGGGGTAGCCGATGCTGGCGCGGCCCACCATGATGCCGTCTACGCCATACCGGTTGCGGTACTCCAGGGCTTTTTGCGGGGAGTCGATGTCGCCGTTGCCAAAGATCGGTATCGTCATGCGCGGGTTGTTCTTCACAGCCGCTATCAGGCTCCAGTCCGCCTCGCCTTTGTACATCTGCACGCGGGTGCGGCCATGTATGCTCAGGGCCTGTATGCCAATATCCTGCAGTCTTTCCGCTGTTTCCACAATGTACTTGGTATCCTCATCCCAGCCCAAACGGGTTTTAACGGTAACCGGCAGGTGCGTGGCATTCACAATTTCCTGAGTCATCTTCACCATTTTAGGCACATCGCGCAGCAAAGCGGCGCCGGCGCCCTTGCAGGCCACGTTCTTTACCGGGCAGCCGTAATTGATGTCGATCAGATCGGGTCCGGCCTGCGAAGAGACAATGGCCGCCTCGCGCATAGAGTCGATATCGGACCCGAAGATCTGAATGCCGACCGGGCGCTCGTAATCAAAAATATCAAGTTTCTGTACACTCTTGGCTGCATCGCGTATCAAACCCTCAGAAGAGATAAACTCCGTATACATTAAATCTGCGCCGTTAGCCTTGCACACCTTTCGGAAAGGCGGATCACTCACGTCTTCCATGGGAGCCAGTAACAGCGGAAATTTACCTAGTTCTATGTTCGCTATCTTTACCAAAGCAAAATTTAAATTTTAGCGTAAATTTACGTCAATTAAACCTAATCTTCTCTATGAAAGGTTTCATCTCCAAAGATCTGCATCCATTTTGGGTGATTTTATTGCTGCTAGCCTTTATGACGGCGGGTTATTTTGTAGCCAGCTTTATCTATAGCCTGGTGGTGAACTGGATCTATGGCATCAGTATCTTTGAGCTTGTAGAGGTGGTGGAGAACCCGGCCGCTCACCCCAATGGGGTCAGCGCCATCCTGCTGTTTCAGGGGGTGGTGCAGTTTTTCTCCTTTGTGGTTGCCCCGCTGTACCTGCTCAAGGCTTTCGGCTATAACCTGGATACCTACCTGAGCTGGAAAGTATGGCCGGGCATCGGGCTGGTGCTTTTAAGCGGTTTGCTTATACTCCTCATCATGCCTGCCAACTCCGTGGTAATCGACTGGAACGCTAACATGCACCTGCCTTCTTTTTTAGAGGGGTTTGGGCGCTGGGCCAGGGCCAAGGAAGATGAACTGGCTGAACTGACCAGGCTGATCGCCGACTTCAGCACACTGCCAAAACTCCTGGTGGGCATCATTGTGATCGCAGCCATTCCGGCCGTAGGCGAGGAACTGGTGTTCAGGGGCGTGTTGCAGCGCCAACTGCACCGCTGGGCGGGCAACACGCATGTGGCCATCTGGGTGGCAGCATTGGTGTTTGCCGCCATTCACATGCAGTTCTTCGGGTTTGTGCCGCGCGCTATTTTTGGCGCCCTCTTCGGGTACCTTTACTTTTGGTCGGGGCGCATTAGCGTACCCATTCTGGCGCACTTCCTCAACAACGGCTTTACCGTGTTCTTACTTTACCTGCAGCAAACGGGTAAAATAGATTTCGATGTGGAGAGCACATCGGCCATGCCCTGGATCAGCGTTGCCTTGTCGTTGGTTGTAAGCGCTGCCGTGCTCTACTTCCTGCATCAGCGGTTTGCGCCACTGCCTGTGCGTGCCGAAAGCATAGCCGAGGCCGAGGCTGGCATCAGGCCAAAGGATGAGGAATAACCGCCATACTTACTGCCAACGCCGAACCAAGCCAACTAAACCTTACTAGCCCCTCACGGCCCCGACCAAAGCCCTTTTCATGAGTCAAAGAATAGCCACACTTAGCAATCTCAGTCAAAGAATTATAGTAGGGGTGCTGGGCGCCGCAGTTTTTATCGGAAGTATACTGTACGGGGAGTGGACGTATTTTCTGCTCTTTCTGGGCCTCACGCTGCTGGGCATCGCTGAGTTTTACAAACTGATACAGGTACAGGAGCTCAAACCCCACCGGGGCGTCGGCATTACCCTCGGCGCGCTTTTCTTTGTGTCCATGTTCCTGGTCGAGAAGGAGCTGATGCCATCAGAGCTGCTGTTTCTGTCCATACCCGTTCTTTTCCTCATTTTCATCCTGGAACTCTACCGCAAGCAACCGCATCCGTTCACAAACATTGCCTTTACTTTTCTGGGCGTGGTCTACATTGCCGGGCCTTTCGGGCTTTTGCACACGCTGGCTTACTTAGAGGATGAGTACAGCTGGCAACCTATACTTGGCCTGATGCTGTTGATCTGGGCCTCTGACACCGGCGGATACATTTTTGGGAAGAACTTCGGCAAGCATAAACTGTTTGAGCGCATCTCGCCGGGCAAAACCTGGGAGGGTTGGGCCGGGGGCACCCTGCTGGCCGTGGTGGCCGGTTATGGAATGTCCTTCTTCTTTACCGACCTGGAGCTCTACCAATGGATCGGGGTGGCCGTTATCGTGGCCGTTTTCGGGGTTTTAGGAGACCTAACGGAGTCGCTGCTCAAGCGTAGCCTGGGCGTAAAGGACTCAGGCACGCTGCTGCCCGGCCACGGGGGCCTGTTAGACCGCTTTGACAGCCTTTTAATGGCGATTCCGTTTGTGGTGGCCTACCTGAAAATCTTCTAGAAATATTTTGATTGCCCCCGTAGGAGGTTGCAAGTATAATTCTCAACTTTACCGCCTGAATTAAATAATCACTCACCGCTTAATTTTATAGTAGATGATGTTATACAAAGAGCCTGCACCGATCAAGGACAGAGAAAATCCTTTCGAGTCGATGATGTCGCGCTTCAATATTGCTGCTGAGGTGCTGGGATTGGATGAAGAAACTTACAACGTTCTGAAGTCTCCAGCCCGACAGGTTATCGTAAACGTTCCGGTTACGATGGATGACGGCAAAGTGCGTGTGTTTGAGGGATACCGTGTTGTGCACTCTACCATACTGGGGCCATCAAAAGGGGGAATCCGGTATGCGCCGGACGTGTTCCTGGATGAGGTGAAAGCCCTGGCCGCCTGGATGACCTGGAAATGTGCCGTAGTGGACATTCCGTACGGCGGAGCAAAAGGAGGTATTATCTGCGATCCGTATTCCATGTCTGCCGGTGAGATAGAGCGTTTAACCAGAGCCTATACCGCCGCCCTGGTAGACCTTTTTGGTCCGGACCAGGATATTCCTGCGCCGGATATGGGCACAGGCCCGCGTGAGATGGCCTGGCTGATGGATGAGTACTCCAAGTCGAAGAACTCTACGGTGCACGCTGTGGTAACCGGCAAGCCGCTGGTGCTGGGCGGTTCTCTGGGCCGTGTAGAAGCAACAGGCCGCGGGGTGATGGTGTCCGCTTTGGCTGCCATGGAAAAATTGGGCATGGACCCGTCAAAATCCACGGCTGTCGTGCAGGGCTTCGGCAATGTGGGCACCTGGGCCGCCAAGCTAATGGCAGAGCGGGGCGTGAAGATACTGGGCATCAGCGATGTGAGCGGTGCTTACTGGAACGACAAAGGAATTGATATTGAGGAGGCGATTGAATATAAGAACGGCAACAACGGCAGGCTAGAGGGCTTTACAGGCGCTGAGCAGATGAACCCGGACGAGCTGTTGACCGCCAAAGTGGATGTGCTGGTACCTGCTGCCGTAGAAGACGTGATCACGATCCATAATGTGGACAAGATACAGGCGCGCCTGATCGTAGAAGGTGCCAACGGCCCTACGTCCTATAAAGCGGATAACATCATCAACGAAAAAGGGATCATGGTTGTGCCGGATATCCTGGCAAACTCCGGCGGGGTAACCGTATCATACTTCGAGTGGGTGCAAAACCGCATGGGCTTTAAATGGACCCTGGACCGCGTAAACGAACGGGCAGAGCGTATCATGAACGAGTCGTTTGAGCGCGTGTACGCAGCTTCGCAGAAGTATAACGTGCCGATGCGCATCGCGGCTTATATTGTGGCAATCGACAAAGTGGCCATGACGTATAGGTACCGAGGTGGATTCTAAGAGAATATTTTTATAAGAATAAGCAAAAGTTTATATAATTTTGAAACAGGATAATAGCTCATCCCTAAAACTGGATGAGCTATTATAAGTTATATAAGTACCCGCGGCAAATACAGCAAACATGAAAATTCATAAGGAAGGAAGAAAAATATTATTTTTTACGCTATTGGCTTTGCTGGTGTTGAACCTGCTTCTGTACCAGTTCAACGCTGAAAATAATACCTTTAACCGAATTTTCTCCGCAGTTTCTGTGGTGCTGTTCCTGCTCATCCTGCAGTTTTTCCGCAGCCCATACCGCAACCTGCTGCTGCACGAAGACCTGCTGGTGGCGCCTGCCGATGGCAAGGTGGTGGTGATCGAGGAGGTGGAAGAGCCGGAGTATTTCAAGGACAAGCGCAAGCAGATATCCATTTTCATGTCGCCGATAAACGTGCACATCACCCGAAACCCCGTTTCCGGTATTGTGTCCTACTTCAAATACCACCCGGGCAACTATTTTGTGGCCTGGCACCCAAAATCAAGCACCCAGAACGAGCGCACAACGGTAGTGGTAGAATCGACTGCCGGCCCTGAGGTGCTTTTCAGGCAGATTGCCGGCGCCATGGCCCGCCGCATTGTATGGTATGTAAGCAAAGGCGATGAGGTAAGCCAGGGCGAGGAGTTCGGCTTTATCAAGTTCGGCTCGCGCGTGGATATCTTCGTGCCCCTGGATACAGAGATCAAAGTGGAGCTCGGCCAGAAAACCAAAGGAGGACAGACCGTAATAGCGCAGCTTAAAACAGATGCCCCTACATTTTTTGGATAAGACTCTTTTGAGAAACAGGATTTAAGAATTGAAGTATAAATCAAAACAAGAAGGCCGCTGCAAGTATAAACTGCAGCGGCCTTCTTGTTTATAAAATAGAATTTAAAAGCTCGGATATTCTGTCTCGGATTTCCTGCCGCAAGTTTAGCCTTGGCGCAACTTGTGGCTAAGTATGGCAGCAGCTTGTAACTGCTTTGCAAAAGTAAAATTGTTTTAGCCGAAGCTATACTTTATACTTCGGCAATAAGCCATAAAGTGTAAATCTTATAAAATGCACTTTTCTGCTGGCGCCGAAAGCCAGCTGCAAACCAAACTACTGCAGAACGCCTAACCGAGATACTAATACCAACTCTCCACCAGCTTCATCAACTGCTCCAGGTACTGCTGGTCTGTTTCATCAAAATCATCGAGTTTGTCGCTGTCCACATCCAGCACCAGTTTTACTTCTCCGTCCTTAATGGCTGGTAGCACGATTTCAGATTTAGAGTCGCTGCTGCAGGCAATGTGCCCCGGAAAGGCCTCTACGTCTGGCACCAGTATAGTTTGCTGGCGGGTATAGCAGGCGCCGCACACGCCTTTGTGGTACGGGATGCGCGTGCAGGCCACAGGTCCCTGGAAAGGCCCCAGCACCAACTGGCCCTCTTTGTTGAAATAAACGCCTACCCAGAAAAAGCCCAGTCCCTGCTTCAGGGCGGCCACCAGGTTTGAAATGTTTGCGATCAGGTCTGTCTCGCCGGTTACCAACGCTTCTATCTGCGGCAACAGTACTTTATATTTTTCCTCTTTGCTGAGGGCTTGGTCTACTAAAAGTGATTCGGCCATGAATGGGTTTTGAATGAGTGAATGTGCGTATGAATGAAGTGGTGGTTTTTTACAGGTTATGGTAATGCAACAGCTGATCGGGGCCTAAAGTTTGCACAGAACCCAATGCCCCAAATGCCATGTGGGGGGATTTGATACCGGTGCCAAGTGTTTTATGCATGCTTTTAAACACTACGGCCTCATCCCAAAGGTTTGCCTGCAGCAGGCTCTCCAGTAAAAAAGTGCCGCCCTCCACCAGCACAGATAAAATATGGCGCTGGTGCAGGTCCTGCATGATCTGCGGAAGCAGAAGCTCCTCCTCCAGCAATTTTACAAAGTATAGGTTATGCTGCGCTTCCTGCTTTTTAAAATTGTATACCACCGTAGGCTGGCCCTGGTCGAATAAGTGCAGGCTCTCGGGCAACCGCAGTTGCTTGTCTATCACCAGCCGAAGCGGACTTTTGCCACCCCACAGGCGCGTGTTCAGGCGCGGGTTGTCCTGCAGTGCTGTGCGACTGCCTACCATAATGGCCTGCTCTTCGGAGCGCCATTTGTGCACGAGCCGCTGCGCCAGCCGGCCGCTGATCTGCTCTGGCTGATAATTGGCTGCTGCCACAAAGCCGTCGGCTGTTTCGGCCCATTTCAAAAGTATAAAAGGACGCCCCTTGCCATGAAAGGTGAAGAAGCGCTTGTTCAGTTCCAGTCCCTCTTCTTCCAGCACGCCCACTTTTACCTGCGCCCCTGCATCAAACAGCTTTTTAATGCCCCTTCCGGCCACCAGCGGGTTAGGATCCGTGTTGCAGATCACTACATCCTTCACACCGTTGCTGATCAGGAGGTCGGCGCAGGGCGGGGTTTTGCCAAAATGTGCGCAGGGCTCCAGTGTAACATACACGCGGCTTTCAGGCAACAGGCTTTTATCCTCCACGGCGGCAATGGCATTTACCTCTGCATGCGGGCCACCGTATTGTTTATGCCAGCCCTCCCCGATGATCTGCCCCTTGTGCACCACCACACACCCCACCATCGGGTTCGGGCTGGTGTCGCCGTGCCCTAACCGGGCCAGTTCCAGCGCACGCCGCATGTATAGTTCGTCAGGCATGGTTGCGTTAGTGGGTATAAATTTAAAGCGTTTAACTGCGTAAAAACTGGAAGTATGGCCTAGCCACCTTTCGTAGCTTCACAACCTGTTTAAGCTTTCTTTATGAGCAGTAGGCCGCATAAAAATGAATTATGCAAAGGCGCTCAAATAAAAACCTGTTTCGTGTGTCCTGCTACTTGTGGCGCACGTATTTTTGCAAAGATACCTAAATCTACCTAAAAGTATAGCCGTGGCCACTATCCAGGAACTGCAGTATTTTATCCGAGAGAACATAACAAAGGCGTACCCCGAGCCGGAAGCCGGTGCCATCGCGCAGCTGGTACTGGAGCATGTGCTGCAAAAGTCGCGGATGCAGCTTAGCATGCAGCAACACGAGCAGGCAACACCGCAGCAGGAAGAGGAAGTAAAGCGGGCCGTAACCCGGTTGCAGCAGCAGGAGCCGGTGCAGTATGTGCTGGGGGTGGCGCACTTTTACGGACTGGACCTGCAGGTGGATGAGCGGGTGCTGATCCCGAGGCCGGAAACAGAGGAGTTGGTGGACCGGGTGATCAAACAGCACCAGGGGCAGGAGCATCTCCGGATCCTGGATGTGTGCACCGGGAGCGGCTGTATTCCGCTGGCCCTGGCGGCTAACCTGAAAAACAGCCGGGTAACAGGCCTGGAAATATCCGAAGGGGCACTGGAGGTGGCAAAGGCAAATGGGTCGCGGCTTCACCTGCCCGTGGAATGGCTGCTGCACGATGTGTTTGAGCCGATTACCAGTATTGCCCCGGCCTCCCTGGATATTATAACGAGCAACCCGCCGTATGTCCTGGAAGAAGAAAAGGCGCAGATGCGGGAGAACGTGCTGCAGTTTGAGCCGCACCTGGCGCTGTTTGTGCCGAACGCCGATCCCCTGAAGTACTACAAACGCATCGCTGCGCTGGGGCTGCAGCTTTTGCAACCCAACGGGAAGGTATACTTCGAGATAAACGAGCAGTATGGGGGGCAGGTGGCAAAGCTGCTGCTGAAAAAAGGGTATAGCCAGGCCGAAGTGGTTCAGGATCTGTTTGGCAAAGACAGAATGGTGGAGGCGGTTAAATAAGGGGCAGCCGCCAACCCGACGAATTCGTTATATCTGCCTGATTTATACTATAAACTCTTACCTTTGTGTAAACGCCTGCTGCCATGGACTATTTTGCGCACGAGACTGCTGTGATAGATGAAGGAGCCAGAATTGGCAAAGGCACCCGCGTCTGGCACTTTGCGCACCTCATGAGCGGGTGTGTCATCGGCGATGAGTGCAATATCGGCCAGAATGTGGTAGTGTCGCCGGAGGTGGTGTTGGGGCGCAATGTGAAGGTGCAGAACAATGTGTCGATCTACACAGGCGTAACCTGCGAGGACGATGTGTTCCTGGGCCCATCGGTGGTGTTCACCAACGTGCTGAACCCACGCAGCTTCGTGAACCGGAAGAAGGAGTTCAGGCCTACCCCGGTCAGAAGGGGAGCCTCCATTGGCGCAAACGCAACTATTGTTTGCGGTGTAGAGATCGGGGCCTATGCCATGGTGGGCGCTGGGGCGGTGGTTACGAAGCATGTGCCGCCCTTTGCCCTGGTGTATGGGGTGCCGGCAGTACAGCAGGGCTGGGTAAGCCGCTACGGGCATAAGCTAACGTTCAGCGAAGCCGGGGAGGCCACTTGTCCGGAAACGGGGGAAGTGTACCTGCTCACCGAGGGGGTATGCAGGCTGCAGGAGCGTTCAGAAAAATTGAATTGATCAGTACAACTTACAAACAGGAAAGCATTGGCTAAAGCAAAGATACTTGTAACAGGTGGGGCCGGATACATTGGCTCGCACACAGTTGTAGAGTTGGTGAAAGCAGGTTTCGAACCCGTTATCATCGATAATTTCTCTAACTCGCAGGAGAGTGTGCTGGAGGGAATAAGCACGATACTGGGGCGTGCCGTAACGTGCCACCAAATTGACTGTACAGATGCGGCGGCACTTAGAAATGTGTTTGCGCAGGAGCAGGATATTCAGGGTGTAATTCACTTTGCCGCCTACAAAGCAGTAGGAGAATCGGTGAGCGAGCCGCTGAAGTACTATCAGAACAACGTGGGCTCGCTGGTGACGCTGCTACAGGTAATGGAAGAGTATAGGGTGTTTAACCTTGTCTTCTCTTCTTCCTGCACCGTGTATGGCATACCCGAAAAGCTGCCTGTTACAGAGCAGACGCCCGTTCAGAAGGCCAATTCGCCGTACGGCAACACCAAGAAGGTGTGTGAGGAGATTCTGACAGACCTGGCCATTAGCGGTAGCAGCATGAAAAGCATTGCGCTGCGGTATTTCAACCCGATCGGGGCGCACCCTTCAGCCAGAATAGGCGAATTGCCTTTGGGGGTGCCCAACAACCTGGTGCCTTTCATTACGCAAACAGCTGCTGGCATCCGGGAGCAGATCACTGTTTTCGGCGATGATTACGATACGCCGGACGGTACCTGCATCCGTGATTACGTGCATGTAGTAGACCTGGCAAAAGCACATGTGGTAGCGGTGGAAAGAATGCTGCAAAACAAAGCCGAAAGCATTGAATTCTACAACGTGGGCACCGGAACGGGTAATACTGTTTTAGAGGCGATACATGCCTTTGAGCATGCCACGGGCCAGAAACTGAATTATAAGATCGGGCCGCGCCGCGCCGGTGATGTGCCCAAAATATACGCCGACGTAACCAAGGCTACCGAAGTGCTGGGCTTTAAAACCACCAGCACCCTGCCAGAGACCATGCAAAGCGCCTGGAACTGGCAGTTATCCCTTTCTGACAACACAGCAAAAGCATAAGTATGAAGATATTAATTACGGGCGGAGCGGGCTTTATCGGCTCGCATGTGGTGCGCCTGTTCGTGACCAAGTACCCCGGCTACCAGATCTACAACCTCGACAAGCTGACCTATGCCGGCAACCTGGCCAACCTCACCGACATTGAAGACAGGGAGAACTATACTTTCCTGAAGGGCGACATCGTGGACGCGGCTTTCGTGGAGGAGATCTTCGCTGCCCACGGATTCGATGCGGTGATCCACCTGGCGGCCGAGTCGCACGTGGACCGCTCCATTGCCGACCCGCTGGCCTTTGTGCAAACAAACGTGATCGGGACAGTGAACCTGCTGAACACGGCCAAAAAGCACTGGGCCAGGGAGCTGGAAAAGCATCTCTTCTACCACATCTCCACCGACGAGGTGTACGGCTCGCTTGGCGAGGAGGGGCTCTTTACAGAGGAAACTGCCTATGATCCGCGCTCGCCGTACTCGGCCTCCAAGGCTTCGTCTGACCATTTCGTGCGGGCCTGGTTCCATACCTACGGCCTGCCCATCAAGATATCGAACTGCTCCAACAACTACGGACCCAACCACTTCCCCGAGAAGCTCATCCCGCTGGCCATCCACAACATCAAAAGCGAAAAGCCGGTGCCGGTGTACGGCAAGGGCGAGAACGTGCGCGACTGGCTTTACGTGCTGGACCACGCCCGGGCCATCGATGTGATCTTCCATGAGGGCCAGGTGGGGGAGACCTACAACATCGGTGGCGTGAACGAGTGGAAAAATATTGATTTGATCGAGCTGCTCTGCGACGTGATGGACGAGAAGCTGGGCCGCGAGCAGGGCCAGAGCAGAAAGCTGATCACGTTTGTGAAGGACCGCGCCGGCCACGACCTGCGCTACGCCATCGACTCAAGCAAGCTGATGAACGAGCTGGGCTGGAAACCGTCTGTTACCTTCGAGGAGGGGCTGCGCAAGACCGTGGACTGGTACCTGGCCAACAGCGAGTGGCTGGAGAACGTGACCACGGGCAATTACCAGCGCTACTACGAGCAGCAGTACACGCACCGCTAAGACCGTAATTAGTTTGGTTGCTGGCCGAATTCCGGTTAGTGACAAACGACATGCAATAGAAGTATAGAAATTACCCTGCAGCGCGGCTGTCTTAACCTAACAGGCGGCCTGCCGGTAGCAGTAAACAAGACCCATATGAAAGGAATCATCCTGGCCGGGGGCTCCGGCACGCGGTTGCACCCGCTCACGCTGGCGGTGAGCAAGCAGCTCATGCCGGTTTATGACAAGCCCATGATTTACTACCCGCTGGCCACGCTGATGCTCTCCGGGATACGGGAGATCCTGATCATCTCCACGCCCCATGACCTGCCCATGTTCGAGCGCCTGCTGGGCGACGGCAGCCAGATCGGCTGCGCCTTCAGCTACCAGGTGCAGCAGGAGCCCAACGGGCTGGCGCAGGCCTTTGTGCTCGGCGAGGAGTTCATCGGGGATGACAAGGTGGCCCTGGTGCTGGGCGACAACATCTTCTACGGCTCGGGCATGAGCCGGCTGCTGCAGCAGAACAGCGACCCGGACGGGGGCGTGGTGTACGCCTACCACGTGCAGGACCCGGAGCGCTACGGGGTGGTGGCCTTCGACAAGGACAACAACGCGATCTCCATTGAGGAGAAGCCCCTGCGGCCCAAATCCAACTACGCCGTGCCGGGCCTCTACTACTACGACAACGAGGTAGTGGAGATCGCCAAAGCATTGGAACCGAGCCCGCGGGGGGAGTACGAGATCACGGACATCAACCGGGAGTACCTCAGGCGGGGCAAGCTCAAGGTGGGCATCCTGGACCGCGGCACGGCCTGGCTCGACACGGGCACCATCCAGTCGCTGATGCAGGCGGCCACGTTCGTGCAGGTGATCGAGGAGCGCCAGGGCCTCAAGATCGGCTGCATCGAGGAGGTGGCCTACCGCATGGGCTTTATAGACGCCGGGCAGCTGCGCAGCATCGCCGAGCCCCTGCGCAAGAGCGGCTACGGGGATTATTTGCTCAGTGTACTCAGGGAGAACTAAAGCTTCGCATGGTAATCTGCAGTAAAACATATAAGTATGCAGCGCCTGATTTACAATGATGTAGCTGTAGGTTACCATGCTTTTTAACTCCTTCGAGTTTCTTGTTTTCTTTCCTATGGTGGCAGGTTTATACTTTCTGCTGCCGCATCGCTTTCGGTGGCTGTTGTTGCTAATTGCCAGTTACGCCTTCTATATGTTCTGGCGTGCTGCGTACGCAGGGCTGCTCCTTGTCTCCACGCTCATAGACTACACTTGCGGACTCATGATGGGCCGCTATCAGGATGACGAGAAGTATAAACGAAAACCCTGGCTGTGGGCTAGCCTTCTTGCCAACCTGGGTATACTTTTTACCTTCAAGTACTACAACTTCTTTAGCGATGCTGCCCATAACCTGGCGCTGCTGTTAGATGTTGCGTATGCCACGCCAGCCTTTGAGTTGCTGCTGCCCATGGGCATCTCCTTTTACACCTTCCAGACCATGAGTTACAGCATCGATGTGTACCATGGCCGCATTAAGCCAGAGCGGCACCTGGGCATATTTGCGCTGTTCGTCACGTTTTTTCCGCAGCTGGTGGCCGGGCCCATCGAGCGGGCAGGCAACCTGTTAACGCAACTCAGGCAGCGGCACGAGTTTGATTACCACCACGTTACCAGCGGTCTTAAGCTGATGGCATGGGGCCTGCTTAAGAAAGTGGTCATCGCCGACCGCCTTGCAGTAATGGTGAACCAGGTTTACAACGACCCAACGGCATATGAAGGTATTCCACTCATAATTGCAACAGTTTTCTTTGCCTTCCAGATTTACTGCGACTTCTCGGGTTACTCGGACATGGCTATAGGTGTGGCCAGGGTAATGGGTTTCAGGCTGATGGAGAATTTCCGGAGGCCATACTTCTCCAAGTCGTTAAAGGAGTTCTGGGCCCGTTGGCATATTTCGCTTTCCACCTGGTTCAGAGATTACCTGTACATACCACTAGGGGGCAGCCGTGTGGTAAAGTGGCGCTGGTACTACAACCTTTTTATCACCTTTCTGATCAGTGGCTTGTGGCACGGCGCCAACTGGACGTTCATTATCTGGGGAGCAATGCATGGCCTTTACCTTGTTTTTGCTGAGATGAGGAGGCCAAAACAAGCCGCTTCGGCAGGTGGTAGAGCATTTCCGAAACAGCCACAGCGTTACAGTTGGCTGCAGGTAGTAGTAACCTTTGGCCTCGTTTGTTTCTCCTGGATCTTCTTTAGGGCAAATTCACTGGCAGATGCCTGGTACGTTACCACCCACGCATTTACAGGTCTAGGTTTGTCTTTAAGCTATATTTATTCAGATGCTGATGGAGCAAGAGATACGTGGCTTCTGCTGGGGCAAACAAGAACCTCCTTCCTGATAGCTATTGGTGTTATACTTTTACTTATTGCGGTAGAGTGGATGCAAGAGCATAAGGTTGCCTTAAAAGTTGCCATGCTGCCTGCTACTATAAGAGTTGCAATTTATGGGGCTGTAGTGGTTTTTATCTATTTGTTTGGCAGCTTTAACGAGACAGCGTTTATTTATTTCCAGTTTTAGTTGATGAAAAAGCTTCTGTACCGCATCTCGACTATAGTAGCAGCAGCTGTATCATTTTATATAGTTGTAGTGTTTGCGCTGTTCATGTTTGGCAATGTTAACTGGCTGCCGAATGTAAAGTATACCTTGGGCGGTACCGGACACACTTTGCTCCGCTTACAGGAGGCTAAAAAGCAGCAAAATGTGGATATGCTTTTTATTGGGTCTTCTCAAGTCTACAGAGGGTTTGATACCAGAATCTTTAAACAGAACGGCATCAACTCGTTTAACTTAGGCTCATCATCCCAAACACCTTTCGACTCATACTTTCTGCTAAAGGCAAACCTGGAGCAGCTTAACCCAAAGTATGTGGTCATGGACCTGTTTTGGGAGATACTTTCTGAAGCAGGGGTAGAGGCCGGCGTTGATATCATCTCCAATTCTGAAGTGGACAGCACTGTTCTGGAGATGGTATGGCATCGTAAAAATGCTATGCTGTTCAACACATTGCTTGTTAGCAGTGCCAGAAACTTTGTGCAGCCACTTAGCGGCACCGACCAGCAAAAGTATAAAGAAGATACGTATGTAACCGGTGGCTTTACTGAAACCTGTCGCAGGGAAAACGCCTTTAGCGCAGAGAAATTAAACAGCCTGAGGCCCTACAACTTTAAGGCCGCTGCTTTGCAGCTAGAGTACCTGCATAAGATTGTGGGGCTATGCAGAGAGAAGCAAGTGAAGTTGATTTTTGTTGTAACCCCGGTAACAAAGGAGCTGAAGGGCAAGGTAATTAACTATGAAGAGTACACAAGTACAATAGCCGACATAGCACAAAAAAACCACCTGCCGCTAATCGACTATAACAACAGGCCTGATCTATACCTGTCTTCACAAAATGATCTATACCTGTCTTCACAAAATGATTTTGTAGATGCTAATCACTTAAGCCAGTCTGGTGTGATAAAGTTCAACCAGTTGCTTGTTGTTGACTTGCAGCGCATTCAATCTTTCTACGCTAGTAAATCACAATCCCCAGCACTAAACCCGTAAGTATAAGTATAGGCGGCGGAATTTTGGTGAACATCAGCAGGCAAAACGTAACCACCACAATGCCGAAATTAAGGATAGTGTTCTCTACAGGATGGTAAAGAAGTATGGCTGCGGCTACCACCATGCCAGAACTTACGGCACTAACACCCTCCAGAGAGGCACGCACCACCCGATACTTTTTAAGCTCATCCCAGAAGCGGATCACGAAGAAGATAAGAAAGGTGCCGGGCAGAAAAATGCCGACCGTAGCCACGAAGGAGCCTAGTAACTGCCCGGGGGTGCCGAACCTGCGCATGGCCAGGTTCCCCACAAAGGAGGCGAAGGAGAACGTAGGGCCGGGCAGCGCCTGTACAATGGCGTAGCCTGACAGAAACTCCTCACCGGTTAAGTAATGCTTAAAATCAACGAACTCAGCATAGAGCAGCGGGATAAGCACCTGTCCGCCCCCAAACACCAGGCTTCCGTTCCGGTAAAAGTTCTCAAACAGCCTTACCGGCAAAGAAGAAGTGACGCTACCCAGCACCGCGGCCGTGATGAGTACACCCACGTAAAGGACGAAGTTAGCCCACTGGATCTTTATTTTTTTGTCTTTCTCCAACGGGTGTTGCCTGAACCGAAGCGCCGTAACTGCGCCGCCAGCCAGAAGCAGGGCAGGGAAAACCCAGGGCGAACTGAAGAAATAAGCGAGTATGGCCGAGATCACCATCAGCACCACGCCTGTTTTGGTATTCACCACCTTAGCGCTGATCATATAAGCCGCAAAAGCCACAAAGCCCACCGCCATGGGCTGGATAATACGCAAAAACGCCAGCGATATGCCTTGATCCTGCAGGTAGGAGATAGCCAGCGCGGCAATGGCCATGATGGTGGCCGCAGGGGCGATCCAGACCAGCAGGGTGAGGTAGGCCAGGTTGGGCCCGCCGATCTTAAACCCGATGGCGGTAATAGTTTGCGTGGAGGTGGGGCCGGGAAGTATGGAGCAAAGCGCGTTCAACTCTATCAGTTCCTGCTCGGAGAGGTAGCGCCTTTTGTCAACCAGAAGTTTAAACATCATGGCTATATGTGCTTGCGGGCCCCCAAAAGCGGTGAAGGCCAGTAGCAGTACGTCTTTCAAAAAGATATAATAGCGCAGACTCATGGCATAAAAATAAAAAAAGAGAGACAGCTTTTACGCTACCTCTCTTTTTTATTGTTGGTATTTATACTTACGCCTTCTTTAGGCCAAGCTCCACCAGCCGTTCATTCAGGTATTCTCCTGCTGTCGCATCCGGGTAGGCCTTTGGGTTCTGGGCATCAATGCAGCTCTCCAGGCACGTCAGGTCCATTTCGGAGCGTGGGTGCATGAAAAACGGTATGGAGTAACGTGAGGTGTGCATCAGCTCGCGCGGCGGGTTCACCACACGGTGAATGGTAGACTTGAGCTTGTTGTTGGTGAGGCGGGCCAGCATGTCGCCCACGTTTACCACCACCTGCTCGGGCAGGGCCGTGATCGGAATCCACTGGCCATCGCGGCGGAGCACCTGCAACCCGTCGGCGCTGGCGCCCATCAGCAGCGTGATCAGGTTAATGTCGCCGTGCTCGGCGGCGCGTACGGCGTCTGCCGGCACACTGTCCGGGTCCTCGATCGGGAAATAGTGGATAGGGCGCAGAATGCTGTTGCCATGGTGTACTTTGGCATCGAAGTACTGCTCTTCCAGGCCAAGGTGCAGGGCAATGGCGCGCAGCACCTGCTTGCCGGCTGCTTCCAGCTTGTGGTAAGCCTCCAGGGATACCTCCTCAAAGTCAGGTACTTCCTCAGGGAAAATGTTATCCGGGTATTCCTCCTTAATCGGGTCGTTGTCGGTTACGTTTTGCCCCACGTGGTAGAACTCCTTCAGGTCGCCGGTGTTGCGGCCCTTTGCATGCTCTTTGCCCTTACCCACGTAGCCACGCTGGCCGGCCAGCTCAGGCACTTCGTACTTCTGCTTTACCTCGTCGGGCAGGGCAAAAAAGGCTTTGGTGGCAGCATATAGTTTTTTTGTCAGTTCATCGCTAAGGCCATGGTTGCGCAAGGCAATAAAGCCAATGTTCTGGTAGGCATCGCCTAGTCGTTTTACAAATTGAGCTCTTCTTTCCGCATCACCTGATGTAAAATCAGCCAAGTCCAGGGAAGGAACCTCATCAAACAAAATTTCGCTCATATAGTTCTTTCTGTATACTTTTTAGAAATCCGCACGTAGGTTTAGTCAACCACACAGGAAGCGCAATATACAAAGAAAAATAAAAGCAGTAAATTAGCTGCATTGCTTACTAAACTTTTTAAAACATGAAAAAAACATACGTAGTATTGGCCGCGGCCTTAATGTTCGGTTTCACTGCCTGCGACTCTGCCAAGCAGACCCAGGAAGCAGGAACAGAAACACCAAGTGAGTCAGCAAATGCTGAGGGGCCTATGCCTGTAGGGGAGGTTATGAGCAAAGACGGAATTCGGGTGTTTGCCTTTAATGACTCCCCTGACTTTCCGGATGCACAGTTGACCTTGAAAACACCGGAGGCAGGAGCCAAAGTGGCGGCTGGGCCGGTGCAGTTTGACTACGACCTGGCGAATTACGAGCTAACCAGCATGACCTCTTCTGAGCATGCCAAGCAGATGGCCAACTCGCAGCAGGGGCAACATATCCATAACATTGTGGACAACGAGCCTTATACAGCGCATTACACCACTGAGTTTACGAAAGACCTGGCGGAGGGCGACCATGTAATCCTTTCTTTTCTATCCAGGTCGTACCATGAAAGCCTGAAGCATAAAAGTGCCTACGATCTGCGTACTGTTACAGCAGGCAACCCTTCGGAGAGGATGGAGTTTGATGTAAACGCGCCGCATATGTTCTACAGCCGCCCGAAAGGGGAGTACACCGGCGATGACACCAAACAGGTGATGCTGGATTTCTACCTGGTGAACACGGACCTGGCTTCTACCGGCAATAAAGTGCGCGCCACCATTAACGGCACAGAGTTTATGCTGGACAGATGGCTGCCCTATATCATGGAAGGTTTGCCCATGGGCGAGAACACCATCAAACTGGAACTGGTGGACAGCGAGGGCAACCTGATCTCGGGACCTTACAACAGCGTGACCCGCACCTTCACTTTGAAGTAATACCGGTCGCGTACGCTCCAACACAAAAGCGCCTGCATCTGGCTTTCAGATGCAGGCGCTTTTGTGTTGGAGCCGGGAGGTTTTTACCTAGGCCTTTGGTGAGTTAGGACCACCGCCCTGCTGGCCGGGGTTCGCTATGGAGTTGCGCATGTCGGTGTCCGATTGGATATTCTGCATGCGGTAATAGTCCATGATGCCGAGGTTGCCGCTTCGGAAGGCGGCCGCCAGCGCCTGTGGAATTTCCACCTCGGCCTGTATCACGTTGGCGCGCGCTTCCTGGGCTTTGGCTTTCATCTCCTGCTCTACGGCAACGGCCATGGCGCGGCGTTCCTCGGCTTTCGCCTCAGCCACTCTTAAGTCGGCTCCTGCCTGGTCTATCTGTAGTTTTGCACCAATGTTTTCTCCCACGTCAATGTCAGCGATGTCGATGGAGAGGATCTCATAGGCAGTACCGGCATCCAGCCCTTTCTGTAAAACCAGTTTCGAGATCATATCAGGGTTTTCGAGCACGCTTTTATGCGAGACAGAAGAACCAATGGAGGTTACGATACCCTCGCCCACGCGCGCAAGTATGGTTTCCTCGCCGGCGCCACCTACCAGCTGGTTAATGTTGGCGCGCACGGTCACGCGGGCCTTGGCAATCAGCTGAATGCCATCCTGGGCCACGGCGGCCACGTTTGGCGTGTTGATCACCTTTGGGTTAACCGATGTGGTAACGGCCTCAAACACATTACGCCCTGCCAAGTCTATGGCGGTGGCCTGCTTAAAGGATAGTGGAATGTTTGCCTTGTCAGCGGAGATCAAAGCCTTGATAACCATCGGCACATTGCCACCTGCCAGGTAATGCGTTTCTAGTTCTCTTGTTGTCAGGTCTATGCCGGCCTTGGAAGAGTTGATCATGGAGTTAACGATCAGGCTTGGCGGCACTTTCCGGATACGCATGAACACCAGTTCCAGCAAACCTACTCTAACATCGGAAAAACGGGCAGTGATCCAGAGGCTGAGGGGCACAAAGTATAAGAAAACGATAAGCAGGACAAGTATGCCTGCTATGAGAAAGAGGGCTGAGAAGTTTTCCATCTGTTTAGGTTAGCTGATCTCTTCAACAAAGATCTTGTTTTGGTTTAGTTTAATAATGCGAATTGCCGTGTTAGGTAAAATATACTCTCCTCTGGTTTGCACCTCATGATGCCGGTCTGCAAACAAGGCTGTTCCGATTGGCCTTAGGGCAGACACTGTTCTGCCTACCTCGTCTACCTGCAGCGTGTGTTGGAAATCCTCGTTTACCCTGCCTCGGTTCTTTTCCTTGAGGGCAAAGCGCGACCAGGTGTCTGAGCGGAAACTGTACACAAACGCGACAGCCGCTATAAGTACGGTGGCGGCAAGTATGACATGGCCGGTGGTGGTGCCCAGGGCTGCGTAGCCAATCCAGATACCGATGCCAGTCAGCACAAAGCCCAGCACCCCGACAATGGTGGTGCCCGGCACAAAGATCAGCTCTACAATAATCAGTAGCAGTCCGATCCCGATCAATAAAATAACTGTTATCCAGTCGAGGGGCATAATTTCTGTGCTTATATAAGTAAATATAGTAAAATCTAATTGATTGCTACTGATTATTGTCAATAGCTACTATTTAGTACGAATAAATTTAGTTGGTAAACGTGCTGTAGCAGAGGCCGGAAATGCAAAGCGCCACTCCCCGGTCAGGAGAGTGGCGCTTTTTGCCGAAAAGATAATCAGTACAAGACAATTACCAGTTAGTACGCTTTCGCAAAGTATACGCGCTGCTTGCTTGGCTTTCCGGTAAGCATGTCAGCACCATCCTCTTCAGGGGTGTTAAGTGCGATGCAACGTATAGTTGCTTTGGTTTCTTCTTTGATGCGTTCCTCTGTTTCAGGGGTTCCGTCCCAGTGAGCTAACACAAAGCCACCTTTTGTCTCCAGCACCTGCTTAAACTCCTCGTAAGAATCTACTTTAGTCGTATGCTCTTCGCGGTAGGCAAAGGCTTTGTTATAGATGTTTTGCTGTATCTCGTCCAGCAGCGCAGGGATGTAGTCGGCAAGCTCGGCAAACTGGTGTGTCGCTTTTTCTTTTGTATCACGGCGCGCAAGCTCGGCTGTCCCGTTCTCCAGGTCGCGGGCGCCCATGGCAATGCGCACCGGCACGCCCTTCAGCTCCCACTCAGCAAATTTGTAACCTGGGCGCTCGGTGTCGCGGTTGTCATACTTCACGCTAACGCCCTTTGCTTCCAGTTCGCGCTTCAGTTGGTTTACCTTTTCGCTGATCTGCGCCAGTTGCTCCTCGCCTTTATAAATCGGCACGATCACTACCTGGATCGGGGCCAGGTTAGGAGGGAGTACCAGGCCTTCGTCATCAGAGTGTGCCATCACCAGCGCGCCCATCAAACGGGTGCTCACACCCCAGGAAGTTCCCCAAACGTGCTCCAGGCCCCCTTCTTTGGTCGCAAACTTCACATCGAAAGCCTTGGCGAAGTTCTGCCCCAGGAAGTGCGAGGTGCCGGCCTGCAGGGCTTTGCCATCCTGCATCAAACCTTCGATGCAATAGGTATCCAGAGCGCCGGCGAAGCGCTCGCTCGGGCTTTTTACACCTCTGATCACCGGCAGGGCAATGTACTGCTCTGCGAAGTCAGCGTAAACGTTCATCATTTTTACGGTTTCTTCTATCGCTTCCTCTGAGGTTGCGTGAGCCGTATGGCCTTCCTGCCACAGGAACTCGGCAGTACGCAGGAACAGGCGCGTACGCATTTCCCAGCGCACCACGTTTGCCCATTGGTTAATGAGCAATGGCAGGTCGCGGTAACTCTGTATCCAGTTTTTATAGGTGCTCCAGATAATCGCTTCGGAAGTGGGGCGCACGATCAGTTCCTCCTCCAGCCTGGCGTTCGGGTCTACACGCAGCTTTCCGGGCTTGTCCGGGTCGGCCTGCAGGCGGTAGTGGGTTACCACGGCGCACTCCTTGGCAAAACCCTCGGCGTTCTGCTCCTCGGCCTCAAACAGGCTTTTGGGCACGAACAGCGGGAAATAGGCGTTTTCGTGGCCTGTGGCCTTAAACATGTCGTCGAGTATGCGTTGCATCTTCTCCCAGATGGCGAAGCCATAAGGCTTGATCACCATGCACCCGCGCACGGCAGAATTCTCGGCTAAGCCTGCTTTCTTAACCAGCTCGTTATACCATAAGGAGTAATCTTCGCTTCTTTTTGGTAGCCCCTTGCTCATACTTTTACAAATATTATTTTATATTGCTATTAATTAATGCTTTTGGAATAGTATTTGCTGTTTCAACCTGTGCAGCCACATATCATTCTGGCTCAAAATTACGTTTAATATATTAGACTATTGATAAGGTTTAGCACCATTGTGTGGTTATCTTTGATATAGAAGGAGTTGTTAAAAGAAGGCCATGAAAAACATTACGCTATATACCTTAATCCCCGCTATCGCACTGGTGGCGTTTGGCTGCAGCAGCCAAACGGCAATGCAATCCTCAGAGTACGATGATATGTATTACAGCGCATCGGACCAGACGCAATATGTTACCCCGGAGGCTAATGCCCCGCAGCAAGCCTATGCTAATGAGGCGGATGCGCAAAGCCAGGCTCTGGAGGAGGGGGAGGTGTTAAACCCTGAATATTCTGGGAGCAATGCTGTGACCGATAATTATTATGGAGACGAGTACTACGACGGCCGCAGCTACAACCCGCGCGACAACTGGTACCGCCCGAATTACTCTTACATAGATCCTTATTGGGGAAGCGCTTACACGCCGCGCGCCTACAGCCGTGTGGGCAGCAGGGCGTTCTATGACCCGTTCTACGATCCCTTTTATTACGACCCTTTCTACTACGATCCTTTCTACCGCCGTTCGCCCTGGGGCAACAGCATCACTATTGCCATAAGTTATAATTATGGCTATGGCGGCTGGTACAGACCTTATGCCTACTATAGCAACTGGTATCCTAATAACCGGTATTACCATGGCTACCATCACAACGCCTATGCAAACAACGTGTGGTATTACGATCGCCCTGTTATCATCGGGAATCCGGTGAAAAGACAGTACGGCCCTCGGGATGCGCGCGGTACGGTGGTAACCAATGGCAGTAACAGAGATAATGGCAGGCCCATACGCGGCGAAGCTTTTGAAGGAGATGGCGTGCGTACAGAAAGCACGCGGCCAGCCACGGACAATGCCCGGCCTGCACGCCCTTCCAGGGGAGAGCGCACGGCCACACAGCCTGAAGCAGGCTCAGAAACCAAGCAGGCCCTGCCTTCCCGCCCGGGCAGAACCGAGTATTATGTGCCACGCGAAAGCCGACAGGGTACACAACAGCCTGTCCGCACCGGAGAGCAACAGCAGCGCCCGGTAATATTGCCACAGGAACGCAGAGAAACCCGCACGCGTGAGTATACCCCCAGAACAAGGGAGAATAGAGTAAGAACCCGCGAGAACAGCGAAACCCAGCCAAGACCGGTGCAGACCAGACCTGCCAGAGAGCAGCGTCGCGAAAGCACCCAGCCGCCCGCCAGGGAGCAGCGCCGGGAGAGCAACAATAACAGCAGCAGTTCATCGTCATCGAGCGGTAGCCAATCGAGTGAGAGCCGTGGCGGACGCCCATCAAGAGGACAATAAACAGACACACCCCATGAACAGGAATAAGATACTTTTGGCCAGTCTGGCGCTTGCGCTAGGCTGGAGCGGCAGCGCTTTTGCCCAAAACGGAGAAGATGCCTTGCGTTACACACGCTTAGGTGTAGCCGGTTCTGCCCGCATGCAAGGCATTGGCGGGGCCCAGACAGCATTAGGAGCAGATATATCGACCATTTTCTCTAACCCTGCTGGCCTGGGTATGTTCCGTAGGTCTGAGTTCAGCATCAGCCCCGGATTGCAGTTAAGCTCTACCCAAACGAAGGTAGGTGGGCTTGCCGCAACAGATGATCAGAACGCCGTCGTGATTCCACAGGCCGGATTGGTACTCAGCAACCGCAAAGCAGATGGCGATGACGGCGACTGGCGCGGGGCCAGCCTGGGCATTAGCTTTACCAGGCTCAATAATTTTAACCAGCGCCTGACTTATCGCAACACCTCCGAGCCGCCTAACACCATCGTGGATTATTTTGCCGAACAGGCAAACGGTAGGACGAAGGCGGACCTGAACGACGAGTACGGAAATTACACCACACTGGCAGGCCTGGCGTACGGCACTTACCTTCTTAATTTTATGGATGAGTTCGGCAATCCGGTTGCAAATGCAAGGCCCCTTTATAGCTTGGGTGCTATTGAGCAGCGGGAAGACATACAGCGCAGAGGCTCGCAAAACCAACTTGACATAGGTATTGGAACCAGTTATAAGGATAAGGTTTACCTGGGTGCCTCCTTGGGTGTCCTCACTTCTACCTTCACACAGGAAAGCATTTTCAGGGAGTCTGGTTATTACGTGGACCGCTATGACGAGAACAACGAAATAGCTGTGGATGGGGATTACAGTCTGGAACTGCGCGACGAGTTTACCACCCAGGGAGCAGGGCTTAATCTGAAAATCGGCGTAATTGCCCGCCCTGTAGATGCCTTGCGTGTGGGCGTAACCCTGCAGACCCCTACAATTTACAATTTCACGGATACGTACCAGCGCTCTTTGTATGCCACCACGGTAAACCCTGGCACAGGAAACCCCGACAACAACAGCGCCATCGAGTTACCCGGCGAGTTTAGCTATAACCTGGTAACGCCGTTCAGGGGTTCTGTGGGTGTGGCGGGCTTTGTTGGCAAGTATGGTTTTGTAACAGCCGATGTAGAGTTTGTGAATTACAGCGGCATGCGGTACTCCGAATCAGAGGATGACTTTGGAACGGTAGGCGAATATTTCAGCAATGTGAATAGCCGAATAGCCGATACTTACCAGTCGGTGGTGAACTATAAAGTTGGAGCCGAGGGCCGATACGATGTCTTCAGGTTCCGGGCCGGGTATGCCCATTCAGGCGATCCCTACAAAAATGCCTCTTTTGATGGTGCCATCAACTCCTTTTCGTTGGGCACGGGTGTCCGTTTAAAAAACTATTACGCCGATCTGGCCTATGTGCGCAGCAACAGAGATAGCCGCTACTCGCCCTACACCTTTGACGCCGGTGGCGGTGAGCCGGTAGTGGACATTCAGGAGAAGCAAACCACGGTGCTGTTAACCGTCGGCTATAGCTTCTGATTTTTGTCAGTTTAGTGTGAAGGCGGCAGTTCCGGCAGGGGTTGCCGCTTTTTTTATACTTTCTGTAAGTTTTCGCCTCCTAAACCCAGCCAGGGTATGGTTTTGGCTATTGCTTTATGGCAAAATAAGAATAATCGACTAACTTAGGGGATAGCTAAACCTTAAAATCAAACACATGCCTATTAAATTCAGAGCAAACCTCTTGGCTGCTTTACTTCTGTGCCTGGCCTTTGTGGCGCAGGCGCAACAGAAAAAAGCTGTTACCCTGGAGGATATTTACCAAAAAGGGACTTTCCGGTCGCAGTCGGTTTACGGCGTGAACTGGATGAACGATGGCCGCTACTACAGCTCGCAGGTGCCCGATGAGCAGAACAAGGTATACGACATTGTAAAGTATGATGTAACGACCGGCAAACCGGTAAGCACCATTATTGATGGCGAGAACCTGAAGCCGGAAGGAAGCAGTAAGCCCATCCAGTTTGATGATTATACGTTCTCTTCGGATGAGCAAAAGGTGCTGTTCTCCACCAACACCGAACAAATTTACCGCCGCTCTTCCAAAGCGGACTTCTATATCTACGACATCCCGACCAAGAAACTGACCAAGCTGAGTGACGGCGGAAAGCAGCTGTATGCTTCTTTCTCCCCGGATGCCAGGCGCGTTGCCTTTGCCCGCGACAACAACATGTTTGTTACAGATCTGAGCAACATGCAGGAAACGCAGATCACTTCTGATGGTAAGTTTAACTCCATCATCAACGGTTATTCTGATTGGGTGTACGAAGAGGAATTTAGCTTTGCCAAGGGCTTCCATTGGTCCCCGGACGGAAAGAAGATCGCCTTTTATACCTTCGATGAAACCAGCGTGCCCGAGTATAACATGCAAATGTGGGGTGAGTTGTATCCGCAGGATTACAAGTTCAAGTACCCGAAAGCCGGCGAGGCCAACTCAAAGGTAAAAGTATCGGTGTACGATGTGGCCAGTGGCAAAACCGTGAAGATGGATACCGGCAGCGAGGCCGACGTGTACATCCCGCGCATTAAATGGACAAATGATGCCAACCTGCTTTCTATCCAGAAAATGAACCGACTGCAGAACACCCTGGAGCTCCTGCACGCGAACTCTACCACGGGTAAATCTAAGGTTGTGCTGAAAGAAACAGATAAAGCCTACATTGATGTAACCGACGACCTGACTTACCTGAAAGATGGCAAGCACTTTATACATTCCTCGGAGGTAGCCGGCTATAACCACCTGTACCTTTACAACATGAATGGCAAACTGGAGCGCCAGATAACCAACGGAAACTGGGAGGTAAGCGAGTTTGTGGGTTACGACGAGAAGAATGACCGCCTGTTCTACATGTCCACGGAGGTTTCTCCCCTGGAACGCCACCTGTACAGTATCAGTAGCAAAGGCAAAAAGAAGCAGCGCCTGACCGACGCGGAAGGTACGCACAGCGTGAACATGAGCAACGACTTTAAGTACTACCTCGATTACTACTCTGCCGCCAACACAGTACCCACGGTTAGCCTGCACTCTGCCAAAGACGGCAAGCTGATAAAAGTGCTGGAGGATAACCAGAAACTAAAAAACACGCTGGCGCAGTATAAACTTGCCAGGCAGGAGTTCTTTACCATGAACACGCCGGATGGTACCAAGCTGAATGGCTGGATGATCAAACCGACTGATTTTGACCCGAACAAAAAGTACCCGGTGCTCATGTTCGTGTACGGTGGCCCGGGCTCACAGACTGTAACTGATAGCTGGGGCGGCAGCAACTACCTGTGGTACCAGGTGCTGGCCGATAAAGGGCTTATTGTGGTGAGTGTGGATAACCGGGGCACAGGTGCCCGCGGTGCTGCGTTTAAGAAAGCCACCTATGCCAACTTGGGCAAGTATGAAATTGAAGATCAGATAGAGGCGGCCAAATGGCTGGGCAATCAGCCATATGTAGATAAAAGCCGCATCGGTATTTGGGGGCATAGCTTCGGGGGCTACATGACGCTGCTGGGCCTAACCAAAGGCGATGGTATTTTCCGGGCCGGAGTTTCTGTGGCACCTGTTACCAGCTGGCGCTTTTACGATAGCATCTATACCGAGCGTTTCCTGAAAACACCCCAGGAGAATGCAGCCGGATACGATGATAACTCTCCGCTGCAATTCGCCGATAAGTTAAAAGGCGACCTGTTGCTGATCCACGGCACAGGTGATGATAACGTGCATTTCCAGAACTCGGTAGCCATGCAGGATGCCTTAATCAGTGCGAACAAACAGTTCGAGAGTTTTTATTACCCGAACCGGAACCACGGCATTTATGGGGGCACTACCTATATCCATCGCTTTAAAATGATGACGAATTTCTTAGAGCGCAAGCTGATCAACCCGACTACCAGTGGAAGCCTGAACCAATAAGAAAGGTTATAAAACCGAAGTATGTTAACAGGAGGCCTGCCGGCAACGGCAGGCCTCCTTTATTTTTTGCCTGTTAACCTCTCGATGCAGGAACGGAGGCGTTTCTTTTCAGTGTCCCGGATGGGCAGCTTGTCTACGTAGGCACTTAGTTCGGTGGTGTTGTGCCCTTTGCCAAGCTGTTGGTAAGTGTTCAGCTTATCGGTTAAGGTGCGCAGGTGCGTGGCCATCTCGTCGGCCTCGGTGGTTAACTTGTTCAGCAGCTGTAGCATGAAGTCCTGCAACTCGTTACCGGCATGGTCGGGGTAGCGGATGTTGTGATCAATCTCGCTCCAGCCCTCTTCAAAAAGCGTCCGGAGTTGTATCTCGGCAAAATAGCGTTGTTTTTCGGGCTTGGTTTCAATTACAATGTGCACTGCTTTGTAGCCAGACGGGTGGGCAAGCACCTTACAGCCAAAAGCGGTGAAGGCCTGCGTGTACACAGACTTGTCCGGTTCCTTTACATACGCATAAGGGCTTCTTTTTAATTCCCATTTCTCGCGTATAAACTTTCCTATCCCGTACCAGGCCTCTTTGTACAAATGCAATACCCGCACCCCTACCAGGTCGTTTACCAGGTCAAGGTAATTGTGCGGGGTAATTTCTCTATCCGGATATTCTTTCCGCTTCCTGACGATTTTCTTTAACAGGTGCTGTGGCTCCTTTACACGATGGGTAACGCTATGCACACCCGGTGCCTGCTGTAGCCTTTGGGCAGTAAAAGCTGCTATATCCGCCAATTCCGCTTGCCTGCCCAGGTAGTCGTTATAGATATCCAGCAGATCCTGCGGCTTTAAACCCAACGCACGCAGCTCGCTTTCGCTGTCTTCGAGTAAAGAAAGGACAAAGGGTAGTGTGGCGCTTTTTGGAAGGTTGGCTTTGCTCATCAGGTGAGGCCGTTAATAAAGCCTGCTGTAAACGTATAATAGGTTTTTGTGCGAAATGTTACGAAAGCGCTTCTACAACTTCACGCAAACATTCTGCGGCTCGGTAAAGAAGCGCAGCGCCTCAAAGCCTCCTTCCCGACCCACACCGGAATTTTTCATGCCGCCAAAAGGAGTGCGCAGGTCGCGTAACAGCCAGGTGTTAACCCAGATAATGCCTGCGTGCACCTGGTGCGCAACCCGGTGCGCCCGGGTCAGGTGCTGTGTCCAGATGGTGGCAGACAGGCCGTAATCAGTACAGTTGGCGTATTGGATCACCTCCTCCTCGGTATCAAAGGGGGTAAGGGTAACCACCGGCCCGAAGATCTCCTCGGTGTTGGTGCGGCACTCCGGCGAAAGGCCTTCGATAACAGTAGGGGCAATGAACCAGCCCTTCTCGCAACGGCCCGCTACCTGCACCTGGTGCCCGCCGGTAAGTATGGTGCCGCCCTCTTCTTTGGCCAGCGCGATGTAGGCCAGTACTTTCTGCATGTGCTCCTCCGATACTACTGCGCCCTGTTTGATGCCATCCTCCAGTGGGTCGCCCACGGGCAGGGCCTTTACCTTTTCTACAAATGCATCCCGAAACTTGTCGTATAGTGGCCGCTCAATAAAAATGCGGGAGCCGCAGAGGCAGATCTGGCCCTGGTTTGCAAACGAGGAATGGATGGAAGTATGGAGCGCGTTGTTAAAGTCGCAGTCGGCAAAGATGATGTTAGGGTTTTTGCCGCCAAGCTCCAGCGACAGCTTTTTGAACATGGGGGCCGCTGTGGCCGCAATACTTCGGCCGGTTTTGGTGCCACCGGTAAACGAGATGACCGGTACGTTGGGATGCGCGACAAGCGCGGCACCCACTTTGTGCCCATAGCCATGTACAATGTTCAGTACGCCTGCCGGCAATCCTGCCTCCATGCAAATGCCGGAAAGCATGTAAGCCGTCATGGGCGTAATTTCAGATGGCTTGGCTACCACGCAGTTGCCAGCGGCCAGGGCAGGGGCTATTTTCCAGGTGAACAGATAGAGCGGCAGGTTCCAGGGGGAGATGCAGCCCACCACCCCATGCGGGTGCCGCACGGTGTAGTTGATGGCCTCCGTGCCCTCCATGTAATGTGCCTCCGAGGCGAAATGCTGAATAGCGGTGCCGTAAAAGCGCATGTTGCTGCTGGCACGCGGTATATCTACGGTTTGGGCCAGTTTAAGCGGCTTGCCGTTGTCAATAGACTCTGCTTCGGCCAGGCGGTCCAGGTTCTGCTCGATCAGGTCAGCGATGCGCAGCAGGAGCTGGCCGCGCTTCTCGGCGGGCATCTTGGCCCAGGCCGGGAAAGCCGCCTTCGCCGCCTGTACCGCCCGCTCCACGTCCTGGGCATCCGAGTCGGGGATGTAAGCATACACTTCGCCCGTGGCAGGGTTGTAGTTGTCGAGGTACTGGCCTGCTACAGGCTCCGTTAACTGGCCGTTTATATAGTTCTGAAGCTTCACGCGTGCGTTTTTAGAATTGGTAAAAATATAAATGGTGGGGTATTGGGATCACTGTTACAGATTCAACTTTAATCTAATACCTACAACCTAACAGAGAATTTACAGACACCCTGTTCTGCCACCATCTACGGGTACGTTAATGCCATTGATGTATCCGGCGGCAGGCGATGCCAGAAAAGCAGCGGCAGCGGCTATTTCCTCCGGTTCCGCAAAACGCTTGGCCGGTATGCTCGCCATCATTTCCTTTTCAGTGGCTGCTATACTTGTGTCCTGCTTATTGGCCTTGTTTTCGATGATCGACTCCAGCCGACCGGTGCGGGTAGCGCCGGGTAGCACGTTGTTTACCGTAATGCCAAACGGCCCCAGTTCGTTGGCCATAGTTTTTGCCCAGCTGGCCACTGCCCCGCGTATGGTGTTCGACACGCCCAAACCCTGCAAAGGCTGTTTCACCGATGTGCTGATCACGTTGATGATGCGGCCATAGCCAGCCTCCTTCATGCCCGGTATCACGGCTTTTGCCAGCAGGTGGTTCGCAATTAGGTGTTGGTTAAAGGCGCTTATAAATTCATCCGTCACAGCCTCTGTAACAGGGCCGCCGGGAGGGCCCCCTGTGTTGTTGACCAGGATGTGCACCGTGTGTTTCTGTTTCAGGTAGGCCTGCACGCTGATGTTCAGTTCGTAGGGTTCCGAGAAATCAGCCACAATAAAGTCGTGCTGTTGCCCTTTGCTGGTGTCCAGTTCCTTTACGGCAGCTTCCAGTTTGTCTTCGTTACGGGCTACCAGGGTTATACTGGCTCCCAGCGCTGCCAGCTCCAGGGCGATGGCCTTGCCGATGCCCTGGGTGCTGCCACACACCAGCGCTTGTTTATCTGTCAGATTTAAGTTCATAGGTTAAATGTACGCAAAACCGGAAGACTTGTATAATACACCGCATTCTTGCAAAGCCATACTTGCGTTACCATTTTTGCGCGCTTTTACGTACCTTCAATTTATCAACCTGATCAAGCATTTTAACCTTAGCGCGCAAAAAAAAAAAAATGGCTATAGCAAAACCTTTCAACTTTAAGCAATGGATAGAGGAACACCGCCACCTGCTTAAACCTCCCGTAGGCAACCAGCAGGTGTTTAAAGGCAACGACGACTTTATTGTGATGGTGGTGGGAGGGCCCAATGCCCGCAAAGACTATCATTACGACGAGGGGGAGGAGTTCTTTTACCAGTTGGAAGGCGATATTACACTCAAGATCATAGAAGATGGCAAGCCTGTGGATATTCTGATCAAAGAAGGGGAGATCTTCCTGCTGCCGCCGCGTGTGCCGCACTCCCCGCGAAGGCCTGCCAACACCATCGGTTTAGTGATAGAACGCTACCGCAAAGCAGGTGAGCAGGATGGTTTTCTGTGGTTTTGCGAGAACTGCGGTAATAAGTTGTATGAAGAGTATGCCGATGTAACAGATATTGTGGAGCAGCTGCCCAAGATCATGAATAACTTCTGGGATAGCATGGAACACCGCACCTGCAACGTGTGCGGCACCGTGATGGAGCCCCCTACCAAGCCTGCCGAGGCGGCAAAGTAAGCGCATGGTACCCTGGCAAAGCTGCTACTACTGCAAACAAGGCAGTGGTAGCAGCTTTTTTTTGCAAAACCATACGCACCCCGCTTCAGTAAGTATAGCCAATTAAACTGCCATGAAAAGATTATCTATACTTGCCCTGCCTGTATTGGCCATAACGGCTGCCCTGACTGGGTGCAATTCGCACCCACCTATTGTGCAGGAGGAGGCCCGAAAATTAGAAACCCCTGCCGGGCTGCACGTTACCTTGCCGGCGCCTCATGCCACCGAATCGAACACGAACTTTAGCAACGTAGTTGGCTGGGAAAATGGCCGTACCCCGCAGGCCCCGGCGGGGTTTACGGTAAGCAAGTATGCAGATGGGCTAAAGAACCCAAGATGGCTCTATGTAACTCCCAACGGCGATGTGCTGGTGGCCGAAGCAAGTACGGAAGTAGGCTTCTGGAAGCGGCTCGGGGCACGGCTGGTCGGCATCTCCAACTCGATGGCCCTCGGGAACAGTGCGAACCGCATTACCCTGTTTCGGGATACCGACCAGGACGGCAAGCCCGAGGTGCGGGAAACGTTTTTAAGTGGTTTAAATCAGCCGCTGGGGATGCTGGTGCTCCACAACATGTTTTATGTCGCCAACACCGACGGCCTGTGGCGATACCCCTACCAACCAGGGCAGACAAGTATTACGGGCAAGGGCGAAAAGCTACTGGACCTGCCGGCAGGCGGCTATAACAACCACTGGACACGCAACATCATCTCGAACCCCGCTGGTTCGAAAATATACGTTGCCGTAGGCTCGGCCAGCGACAGCGGCGGGCATGGCCTGGCGTATGAGCAGCGCAGGGCCAACATCCTGGAGGTAAACCCCGATGGATCCGGTGAGCGAGTGTATGCCAGTGGCCTGCGCAACCCCGTGGGCATGGGCTGGGCGCCGGGCACCACTACCCTCTGGACGGCCGTGAACGAACGCGACGACCTCGGCGACGAACTGGTGCCCGACTATTTAACCAGCGTGCAGGAAGGCGGGTTTTACGGCTGGCCGTATGCCTACTTCGGGCCCAACGAAGACCCGAACTGGGCGGGCCAGCGGCCGGACATGGTGGCAAAGTCCATTGTGCCCGATGTGCCGCTGGTGTCGCACTCCGCATCGCTGGGTTTGGCTTTTTACGATAAAAGCGCATTTCCTGCAAAGTATAGAGGCGGCGCTTTTGTGGGGCAGCACGGCTCCTGGAGGCGCTCGAGCCTGGTGGGGTACCGGGTGGTTTTTGTGCCTTTCAAAAACGGGGTGCCTGTGGGTCCTGCCGAAGATTTCCTGACGGGTTTTATAGCCGATAACGAAGACGATAAGGTGTTTGGCCGCCCAGTTGGGGTGGCTGTTTTGCCAGACGGCTCCCTGCTGGTGGCAGACGATACCAGCAACACCATCTGGCGGGTGAGAGCCCGGCAGTAGCGCCCTTTAAAAACCGCAGCTTTAGGCTAAGCTTTTAGTATAATAAGTGCGTAAAAAGTATAAAATGCTTATATTGTTGGATTGCCTGAATCAATCATTTAGCATAAAGCAGCTTTTTGGTCCCTTTATTACAGCATGCAACAGAACAGCCCCACATCAGCCACGCTTACCGGCCACGACCCGCTGAAGATCGACATACACACGCACATTTTGCCTGCCACCTGGCCGAACCTGCGCGATCGGTATGGCTATGGGGGCTTTATCCGGCTGGAGCACCACAAACCCTGCTGCGCGCGCATGCTCATGGATGATAAGTTCTTCCGGGAGATACAGGATAATTGCTGGGACCCCAAAGTGCGCATGCACGAGTGCAGCCAGCACAAGGTGGGGGTGCAGGTGCTGAGCACCGTGCCGGTCATGTTCAGTTACTGGGCCAAGCCAGAGCATACCCTGGACCTTTCCAGGATGCTGAACGACCACATTGCCGGCATCGTGGCAGATTACCCCGACCGCTTTATTGGTTTAGGCACCCTGCCCATGCAGGCCCCTGACCTGGCTATTAAAGAGCTAGAGCGCTGCATGAAGGAGTTGGGCATGGCCGGCGTGCAGATCGGCACGCACATTAACGACTGGAACCTGGAGGCGCCGGAGCTTTTCCCCATATTTGAGGCGGCAGAGGAGCTGGGCGCTGCTGTGTTTGTGCACCCCTGGGATATGTATGGAAAAGAAAAGATGGGCAAGTACTGGCTGCCCTGGCTGGTAGGCATGCCCGCCGAAACAAGTCTGGCTATCTGCTCCATGATCTTTGGAGGGGTGCTGGAGCGGCTGCCTAAGCTGCGTGTGGCCTTTGCCCACGGCGGCGGTTCTTTTCCGGCAACGGTTGGGCGCATCGCGCACGGCTTTGAAGTGCGCCCCGACCTCTGCGCCATCGACAACAACGTGAACCCCCGCCAGTACCTGGGCAGGTTTTACCTCGACTCCCTGGTGCACGACCCGGCTGCACTGGAGTACCTCGTCAACCTGGTGGGTGCCAACAGCATTGCCCTGGGCACCGATTACCCTTTCCCGCTCGGTGAACTGGAGCCCGGCAAACTCATCGAATCCATGCCCTACGATTGGGCCACCAAAGAACGCATGCTCAGTGGCACGGCTTTAGAATGGCTTAACCTGGAGAAGAGCAAGTTTGTAAATGGAGGTATACAGGTTACGCTGTAAGCTGCGAACTATTTTTTGTACATCGGTTTAATTAAGGCTCATTCTCAGTCTTGTTAATCTTTAATCAATTTCTCTTCTGAAGTATACCGAGGTACTAAGCGATGAAGAACTACCCGCCCTGACCAAGGAGGGGCCGGGGGTGGTTTGATTTAAATTAGCATCATAGCATCAAAGCTTAAAATCTAGCCTGCAGCCACTAAAGCCTAACTCACAAATCCTTATCTTAGCAGAATAAAATAAACCTAAAACTGCACTAGCGGTTCTAAGCATAAAACGATCCTTACAAAATGACTTATCAGAATACGCTTGACTTTGCGCAGGAGCAAGACCGGCAGGACCCCCTGTACCATTTCAGAGAACGCTTTCATTATCCGCAGGTAAATGGCCACGATGCGATCTATTTCTGTGGCAACTCGCTGGGCATTCAGCCCAAATCAGCGCAGATGTACATTGATAACGAAATGTATAAGTGGGCTAACCTGGCCGTGGAAGGACATTTTAAAGGCAAAGAACCCTGGTTTAACTACCACGAGCTGCTAGCGCCGGCTGCTGCCCGTGTGGTGGGGGCAAAAGCAGAAGAAGTGGTGATCATGAACCAGCTGACCGTGAACCTGCACCTGATGCTGGTGTCGTTTTACAGGCCGCAGGGCAAGCGTTTCAAGATCATGACAGAAGGCGGTGCTTTCCCCTCCGACCAGTACGCATTGGAGTCGCAGGTGCGTTTCCATGGCTATAATCCCGATGAGGCCATAATCGAGTTGTTCCCCAGAGAGGGCGAGCAAACACTGCGCACCGAAGACATACTGGCAAGTATACGGGAGCATGGTCACGAGCTGGCACTAGTGCTGATGGGTGGCATTAACTACTACACCGGCCAGGTGTTCGATATGGAGGCCATTACCAAAGCAGGCCATGAGGAGGGTGCCGTCGTGGGCTTCGACCTGGCACATGCTGCCGGTAACGTGCCCGTGCAGCTGCACGATTGGGATGTGGATTTTGCCGTGTGGTGCACTTACAAGTACCTGAACTCTGGCCCCGGAGGCACATCTGGGGTATATGTGCACGAGCGCCATGGCCATAACCCAGACCTGCCGCGTTTTGCCGGCTGGTGGGGGCACGATGCGCAGGCGCGTTTCCAGATGAAGAAAGGGTTTGTGCCGATGGAGGGTGCCGAAGGGTGGCAGCTGAGCAACGGACAGATCATTCCGTTTGCGATGCACCGTGCCTCCCTCGAAATGTTTGACGAAGCCGGCATGGACAACCTGCGCACAAAAAGCGAGAAGTTAACCGGTTACCTGGAGTACCTGATTGATGACGTGCATGCCGGGAAGGATGCGATGGAGATGATTACGCCGCGCGACCCGAAGTCCCGTGGTTGCCAGATTTCTATACTTGTAAAAAAGGATGCCCGCCTGTTGTTTAACAAGCTGATGGAAGCCGGCATTATTGTAGACTACCGCGAGCCGAACGTAATTCGTGTAGCGCCAACGCCCCTTTATAACAGCTTCGAGGAGGTGTATCGCTTTTCTGAAATACTGCACGAGTGTTTGCAGGCACATTAACTGCTTCTAAAAACTAAACCATCATAAAGCGGCTGGCTCTCCTGAGGTCAGCCGCTTATTTTTCAAGATATTTAGTGTCTGAAATATAGTATATTCGTTAGGCCAGTTCTGTTTAGCCGCCTGGTGTTGGTTGGCTAAACGGAATAACTTCCGTTTATAAACAAGTTGACCGTGATTGTGAATTTACGAGCTTTAAAAGTGGCGTGTCTTTCAGGCTTTTTTAGGTCTGGGCGGCATCAAAGGCCACTAAAGCTCAGCAACGATCAGAAAAAGAACCAAAGGCA